>NZ_JBIAVX010000010.1:0-231287 GCF_042894725.1 Streptomyces sp. NPDC001480
GTGTCGGCCAGGCACTGCGTCTCGACGTGGCGGGGCCGGTCGAGGTAGCGCTCGACGAAGCACTCGCCGCGGCCGAAGGCGGCGACCGCCTCGCGGACCGCCGACTCGTACAGCTCGGGCACTTCCTCCAGCGTCCGGGCGACCTTCAGGCCGCGGCCGCCGCCGCCGAAGGCGGCCTTGATCGCGATGGGCAGGCCGTGCTGCTCCGCGAAGGCGACGACCTCCTCCGCGCCGGAGACGGGGTCGGGGGTGCCGGCGACCAGGGGGGCGCCGGCGCGCTGGGCGATGTGACGGGCCGCCACCTTGTCGCCGAGGTCGCGGATGGCCTGCGGGGGCGGGCCGATCCAGATCAGGCCGGCGTCGAGTACGGCCTGGGCGAACTCGGCGTTCTCCGACAGGAAGCCGTAGCCCGGATGGATGGCGTCCGCGCCGGACTCACGGGCGGCACCGAGCACTTTGCCGATGTCGAGGTAGCTGGTGGCCGGGGTGTCACCGCCCAGAGCGAACGCCTCATCCGCGGCGCGGACATGCGACGCGTCCCGGTCCGGGTCGGCGTAGACGGCCACGCTCGCGATCCCGGCGTCCCGGCAGGCCCGGGCCACGCGGACAGCGATTTCGCCACGGTTGGCGATGAGCACCTTGCGCACGATGGCTCAGTCTCCTCGGGATCAGATGGATGGTGATCGCGCACTGTGTCTCTTCCCGGGGCGGCGGCCCACCCTCCCGGGATGCGGCCAAAAGGACGGCGATGACGTCGCCAACCAGGGCCTTGTCCGGCGGCGTAGGAGGAGTCCGACGCGGATGCCGGCCGGGGATGCCCCGGCGACCTCGGCGGCGCAGTCGCGCGGCAGTGCCCGGGCCCGCGTACGCGGGTGGCTCCCGGCGTACTGCCACCAGACGGTGACCGGGACCGTCCCGGTCCGCTCAATCGGGCCCTTCGCGGCCTGGTCGGGGCGCTCGCACCGGCTTGGCCGACGGCGTCCAAAACCGGCCCTCGCTCAGACCTTTTCCCGGCTTCTGGACAGCGAGCGGTCGCCCTGCACGGCGGCCCGCTCCACCGCGGCGCCTGACCCGCTGGGCACCTTTGCTCCCACCGGCGACATGCGTCGGCCGCCGCTCAGCCGGAGCTCCGGCTCTCCGCGGCGGCGAACAGGGCGAACGCGAGCACGAGGAGCGCGATGCTCGCGAAGACCTCGTAGCCGTCGAGGAAGCCGACCCGCTGCACGAGACCCACGTGCCAGTGGGTGAACTCGTGCACCAGGCCCAGCACGCCCTGGACGAGGGCGATGAATCCGACCATCTCCAGCACCTGTTTCATGCCCCGATCCTGGCCCCGTGGACTCCCCGCACGCATCGGCCGCGGGGCGGGCAGGGCCCGCCGGAGGACTGCGCCGCCGCCGCGGCGGGCCGCCGAAAGTCCACGCTCGTCCGACTTTCGTCGCCGATCCCGCGCACCGGGCGGTGGCCCGTCCCGTGGCCGCATAGATTTGCCGACCGTGAAGTCGTCGACGGCGCAGGTTGAGATGCCGGCCGGGGCACCGCGGGCGTTCGCGGGCCGCCGCTGGCTGTTCCCGTCCGCCCTGATCCACGAGCTGGACCCGGACCCCGCCGCCGCCGGGCGGCGGCCCCGGCGCACCGCGCGCGACTGGCTCGTCGACTTCTGCTGCTTCCTGCTCGCCGTCGCCGTGGGCCTGGCCGCGGCGGACACCCTGCGGCACGACCCCCACACGCCCCACGCGCTCGCCGTCGTCGACCAGTTGCTCGGCGCGCTCGCCTGCGCCGCGATCTGGCTGCGCCGCCGGTGGCCGGTCGGGCTGGCCGTCGCCATGGTTCCCGGCGGTTTCCTGTCGGACACCGCGGGCGGCGCCGCCATGGTCGCCCTGTTCACCCTCACCGTGCACCGGCCCTTCCGGTACGTCGCCTGGATCGGCGGCATCGAACTCGCGCTCGACCCGGTCTTCTTCTGGCTGCGCCCCGACCCCGACATGCCTTTCGCGGGCATCGTCGCGTTCAGCGTGCTGCTCACCCTCTCGGTCATCGGCTGGGGCATGTTCGTCCGCTCCAAACGGCAGCTGATGCTCAGTCTGCGCGACCGTGCCCGCCGCGCGGAGACCGAGGCGCGGCTGCGGGCCGAACAGGCCCAGCGGCTCGCGCGGGAGGCCATCGCCCGCGAGATGCACGACGTGCTGGCCCACCGGCTCACGCTGCTCAGCGTGCACGCGGGCGCCCTGGAGTTCCGCCCGGACGCGCCCACCGAGGAGGTCGCCCGGGCCGCCGGTGTCATCCGGGAGAGCGCGCACGAGGCCCTTCAGGACCTGCGGGAGATCATCGGGGTGCTGCGGGCGGGCGAGCGGGACGACGCGGGCCGGCCCCAGCCGACGCTCGGCGCGCTGGACGCCCTCGTCGCCGAGTCACGCGCGGCGGGCATGCGGGTCACCCTCGACGCCCGGGTCACGGACTCCGCCGCCGTTCCCGCCTCCGTCGGCCGCACCGCCTACCGCATAGCCCAGGAGTGCCTGACCAACGCCCGTAAGCACGCCCCCGGCACCGAGGTCACCGTCACCGTCGCGGGCGCCCCGGGCGACGGCCTGGCGGTCACCGTACGCAATCCGGCTCCCGGGGCCGACGTGCCGCCCGTTCCCGGCTCGGGCCAGGGCCTGATCGGTCTGGCCGAGCGGGCCACACTCGCCGGGGGAAGGCTGGAGCACGGGGCGACGGGGGGCGGCGGCTTCGAGGTGCGGGCCTGGTTGCCGTGGGCAGAGCTGTGATTTCGTGACGGCCATGGCTGCGATCAGACTGCTGCTCGTCGACGACGACCCCCTGGTGCGGGCGGGCCTGTCCTTGATGCTGGGGGGCGCCGACGACATCGAGATCGTGGGGGAGGCCGCCGACGGCGCCGAGGTCGAGGCGCTGGTCGAGCGCACCCGTCCCGACATCGTCCTGATGGACATCCGCATGCCCGCGGTGGACGGACTGACCGCCACGGAGCGGCTGCGTACCCGCGAGGACGCCCCGCAGGTCGTCGTCCTGACCACCTTCCACGCCGACGAACAGGTGCTGCGGGCGCTGCGCGCGGGCGCCGCCGGGTTCGTCCTCAAGGACACCCCGCCCGCCGAGATCGTCCAAGCGGTCCGCCGGGTCGCGGCCGGCGATCCGGTGCTGTCGCCCACCGTCACCCGCCAGCTGATGGCGCACGCGGCCGGTTCGGCCGCCGACACGCGGCGCGCACGCGCGCGTGCGCGGCTCGCCGCCCTCAACGACCGCGAACGCGAGGTCGCCGTCGCGGTCGGCCGCGGGCTCGCCAACGCCCAGATCGCCGCCGGGCTCTTCATGAGCATCGCCACCGTCAAGACGCACGTCTCCCGCATCCTGGCCAAGCTCGACCTGAACAACCGCGTGCAGATCGCCCTGCTGGCCTATGACGCGGGACTGCTGGACGACGGGGATCAGGCGAGCCAGTCGGTGTAGCGGGTGGGGGCGAGGCGGGCATCCTTGTCGGTGAGGACGTCGCCCTTGACGGCGGCGAACATGCCGGCGGTGGGGTCGACGACGACCGTACGGTTGTCGCCCTTGTGGGCCAGGGTGATCCGGCCCACCTCGTCCAGGGTGAGGATCTCGGGTCCGGCGACGTTGCGGATGCCGTTCAGCGGGGCGCCGGCGGCGACCTCCGCCACCGCGGCGGCCACGTCCCTGGAGGCGATGGGCTGGATGGGCGTGGCGGGCAGCCGGACGGTGTCGGCGTCAGCGGTCCAGGACAGCACCGCGTCCATGAAGTCCATGAACTGCGTGGCCCGCACGATCGAGTAGGGGATCGGCCCGGCCGCGAGGATCTTCTCCTGGAGTGCCTTGGCCCGGTAGTAGTCCAGCTCCGGCACCCGGTCCACGCCGACGATCGACAGGACGACGAAGTGACCGACGCCGGCCTCGCGGGCCGCGGCCAGCAGGTTGTCCATCGAGGTCTGGAAGAAGGACAGCGAGGCCTCGTCGAAGGTCGGGGAGTTCGTCAGGTTGACGACGACGTCGGCCCCCGCCACCGCCTCGTCCAGCCCCTGGCCGCTGATGACGTCGACCCCGGTGGACTGCGAGTGCGGCACCGCCTCGTGCCCGGCGGCGTCCAGCTTCTTGACGACCTGCGATCCGATCAGCCCCGTACCGCCGATGACTGCGACCTTCATGTCATGCCCTTCGCCGGGGATATGTCCGAAATGTTACATACGAAGGATCATATGGGCGCGGCGGTCACCGCGACCGGGTCAGCCCGACGCCCACTCCCGTTCGCCCGGGATCTCCGCCAGCCGTACCGGCCTCCGCTCCCGCCGGGACAGTTCGCAGGCCTCGGCCACCCGCAGGGCCTGGAGGGCCTCACGGCCGTCGCAGGGGTTGGCGCGCTCGCCGCGGACGACGTCGACGAAGGCGCACAGTTCGGTCTCGTAGGCGGGGCCGAAGCGTTCCAGGAAGCCGGTCCACGGCTTGTCCGCGGCCGGCGGCCCGGTCGGCTCGGTGGACGCGATGGGTGTGCGGTCGTCCAGGCCGACCACGATCTGGTCCAGCTCCCCGGCGAGCTCCATGCGGACGTCGTAGCCGGCGCCGTTCAGCCGCGTCGCCGTCGCCGTGGCCAGGGTGCCGTCGTCCAGGGTGAGGAGGGCCGCGCCCGTGTCGACGTCGCCGGCCTCCCGGAACATCGCGGGCCCGGCGTCCGATCCGGTCGCGTACACGTCGACGATCTCCCGCCCCGTCACCCAGCGCAGCACGTCGAAGTCGTGGATCAGTGTGTCCCGGTACAGCCCGCCGGACAGCGGCAGCCAGGCGGCGGGCGGCGGGGACTGGTCGGAGGTCAGCGCCCGTACGGTGTGCAGCCGCCCGAGCCGTCCCGAGCGGACCGCCTCGCGTGCGCCCGCGTAGCCGGTGTCGAAGCGCCGCTGGAACCCCATCTGGAGGACGGTGCCGGCCGCCTCGACCTCGGCCAGCGCGTGCAGCGTGCCCGGCAGGTCCAGGGCGATCGGCTTCTCGCAGAAGACGGGCAGGCCGGAACGTGCCGCCCGGCCGATCAGGTCGGCGTGGGCGGAGGTGGCCGTAGTGATCACCACGGCGTCGACACCCCACCTGAAGATCTCGTCCACTCCCGGCGCCGCCGTCTCGCCGAGGCGGTGCGCGAGCTCCTGTGCCCGCGCCGGTTCCGTGTCCGTGAGGATCAGGGAACCGACCTCGCGGTGGCGGCTGAGCGTGTTCGCATGAATGGTGCCGATGCGGCCCGTCCCGATGACCCCGATGCGCATGGAAACAAAGTGAGGGCCGACCCCGTACGCTGTCAATGCGTATGTCCGGACAATCGGACTACACAACTTCCCGTCAACCAGCCACGGAGCTACGCTCGGCCCGTGCCGAAACCAGATGTGGACCCCACAGTGTCGCTCGACCTCAGTGTGGACCGGAGTTCGCCGGTGCCGTTGTACTTCCAGCTCTCCCAGCAGCTGGAGGCCGCGATCGAGCACGGCGACCTCACCCCGGGCAGCCTTCTGGGCAATGAGATCGAGCTCGCCGGACGGCTCGGCCTGTCCCGGCCCACCGTCCGCCAGGCCATCCAGTCCCTCGTGGACAAGGGCCTCCTCGTCCGCCGCCGCGGCGTCGGCACGCAGGTCGTGCACAGCCAGGTCAAGCGTCCGCTGGAGCTCAGCAGCCTCTACGACGACCTGGAGGCGGCCGGGCAGCGCCCCGCGACGAAGGTGCTGGTCAACACCGTCGTCCCGGCGTCCGCCGCGGTGGCGGCGGCGCTCGGCGTCGCCGAGGACAGTGACGTGCACCGCATCGAGCGGCTGCGGCTGGCGCACGGGGAGCCGATGGCGTACCTGATCAACTACCTGCCGCCCGGCCTGCTCGACCTGGACACCGCCCAGCTGGAGGCGACCGGCCTGTACCGTCTGATGCGCTCCGCCGGGATCACCCTGCACAGCGCCCGGCAGTCCATCGGCGCCCGGGGCGCCACGGCCGCCGAGGCCGAGCGGCTGGCCGAGACGGAGGGCGCACCGCTGCTCACGATGCAGCGCACCACCTTCGACGACACCGGTCGCGCGGTCGAGTTCGGCGACCACACCTACCGGCCCACGCGCTACTCCTTCGAGTTCCAGCTCCTCGTACGGCCCTGACACCGGGACGGCCGCATCGGCCGCCATTCGTCTGCATCGTCCGTCTCCGCTATATGTCCGGACAATATGACCGAAAGTTCTTCCCCGCCCTGAGGCGTCTTTTCATGGGCATCGCGACGTCGACCAGCCCATCGGCACCCTCTCCGGCGGCGCGCGCCCGTGCGTGGCGGCGGCACGGGACGAGGGACCGGGTGTTGTCTTGATCACCCATAATCCTCGTCACGCCCACCTCGTGGGCGACCGCTTCGTGCTCCTCGAGCGCGGCACGATGGTGGGCAGCCACACGCGGGACGAGACGACCCTGGACGAGTTGACCCGGCAGATGGCGGGCGGAACCGATCTGGACGATCTAGGGCACGAACTCCGGCGGGCCTGAGGGACGCGCCGACCCGCACCGGGCGGTGACCGGCGCCCGGCGACGGCCGCGCACCGTCCTTATCTCCCCCATACGGCACCGCCCCGCGGGGTGAGGCAGAATCGGGGCCGATGAGCACCTACCGCGACCTCACCGCCCCCATCGGCTCCCGCCGGGCCACCGTGCTGCGCACCGTGGGCACACGAGAGCGCCGGTCACTCCTGACCGCGCCCCGCGTGCCCACGGTCGGCATCGACATCGGCGGCACCAAGGTCATGGCGGGCGTCGTGGACGCCGACGGCAACATCCTGGAGAAGGTCCGCACGGAGACCCCGGACAAGTCCAAGAGCCCGAAGGTCGTCGAGGACACCATCGCGGAACTGGTCCTGGACCTGTCCGACCGGCACGACGTGCACGCGGTCGGCATCGGCGCCGCCGGCTGGGTCGACGCCGACCGTAACCGCGTCCTGTTCGCCCCCCACCTGTCCTGGCGGAACGAGCCCCTGCGCGACCGCCTGTCGGGACGCCTGTCCGTCCCCGTCCTCGTGGACAACGACGCGAACACCGCCGCCTGGGCCGAGTGGCGCTTCGGCGCCGGCCGGGGCGAGGACCACCTCGTCATGATCACGCTGGGCACCGGCATCGGCGGCGCGATCCTGGAGGACGGCCAGGTCAAGCGCGGCAAGTACGGCGTCGCCGGCGAGTTCGGGCACATGCAGGTCGTGCCCGGCGGCCACCGTTGCCCGTGCGGCAACCGCGGCTGCTGGGAGCAGTACAGCTCCGGCAACGCGCTGGTCCGCGAGGCACGCGAACTGGCCGCCGCCGACTCCCCGGTCGCCTACGGGATCATCGAGCACGTCAAGGGCAACATCGGCGACATCACCGGTCCGATGATCACCGAGCTGGCCCGCGACGGCGACGCCATGTGCGTCGAACTGCTCCAGGACATCGGCCAGTGGCTCGGCGTCGGCATCGCCAACCTGGCCGCCGCCCTGGACCCGTCCTGCTTCGTCATCGGCGGCGGCGTCAGCGCCGCCGACGACCTGCTGATCGGCCCGGCCCGCGACGCCTTCAAGCGCCACCTCACCGGCCGCGGCTACCGCCCCGAGGCCCGCATCACCCGCGCCCAGCTCGGCCCGGAGGCCGGCATGGTCGGCGCCGCCGACCTGGCCCGCCTGGTCGCCCGCCGCTTCCGGCGCGCCAAGCGGCGCCGGGTGGAGCGCTACGAGCGCTACGAGCGGTACGCCGAGGCCCGCCGCACCCAGGACACCGCGTGACCGCCTCGCTGCCCCGCCAGGCCACGCCGCCGGACGAGCAGTCGCACCGTCCGGCCGAGGACCCGCGCCACAAGGCGAAACGCAGGGCGCTCACCCTGCTGATCATCGTGCTGCTCATCGGCGTCCCGGCCGGCTACCTGGTGATCTCCGCCAACCAGAGCCGCAACAGCGGCAAGGACAAGGAGCTGAAGTACTCGGCGACCGGCCTCACCGCGGGCTGGCCGTCGAAGGTGCAGCGCCGCCTCTACCGGGTGCCCGTCCCGCACCCGGCCGACCAGATCGCCTACTACGAGACGAACAACTGGAAGACCAGCCGCCTCTACGTGCAGTTCCGGACCAACAGCGCCGGCCTGGACAGCTTCCTCGAGAGCATGGACGTCAGCCGGGACGACCTGAAGAAGGGCGACGTCAGCATCAGCGCCCGCGACCAGAAGATCACCGGCTGGACCTTCACCGGCCCCGGGCCCTGGTGGGGCCTCACCCACAAGCAGAAGAACCCGGCGCCCACCGAGGACGTGATCGTGAACCTGGCCGATCCGAACTTCCCGATGGTCTACGTCGTCTCCCGCACCGTCCCCTGACAGCGGACCCCGGACGGTCGCCGGGGCCGATTGTCAGACCCCGCCCGTACAGTCGGAGACGTCTGATCCGACACACGGGCGGGAGGTGGCAGAACGTATGAGCGGCACGGCTGCGACGGCCGGACGCGCGGGAGGACCCCCGGAGCACGGGGAGGCCGTCCCGCTGCGGCTCGCCGCCGTCTACCTGCCCGCGCCCCTGCCGCGCGAGGGCCGGATCGCCTTCTGGGACCCCGACGACACACCGGCCACACCCGAGGCGGCCCGGGCACCGGCGGACGTGCGCCGGGACGAGCTGACGGTCGTACGGCGGCACGGCCCGGGCGTGCGCCGCAGGCAGGTGCCCGCCCTCTCCCTGCCGCTCGAACAGGCACTCCCACTGCTGGTGCGGGCCCGCCGGGACCCGGCCGCCCACCCGGCCACGGCCTGCTGGGGCGCCGCCGCCCTGCACGCGCTCCGCCTCGCCGCCCGCGGCCGCCTGCTGCCCGGCCTCACCCCCGCCGGGCACGACGCCTGGCGCGCCGGCCCCCTGGACCCCGACGACATCGCCCACCTGCGCGCGGTGGCAGCCGCCCTGCCCGCCGAGGGCCACGCCGTGCCGCTGCCCGGACCGGGCCCGCTGCGGCTGCCCGAACCGGAGGCGCTGATCCGCTCCTTCCTCGACGCGGTCGCGGACACCCTGCCCCGCACCCCGGCCGCGCCCCACACCTCCGGCAGGCCCTTCGCCGCCCGCGAACCCCAGTCGCTGCCCGACGCCCACGACTGGGCCGCCGAGGTCGCCGCCGGCATGGACGCGGGCGTACGGATCTCACTGCGCCTGGACCTGACCGCGTACGACCTCTTCGACGGCGACGCCGACCACACGGGGGCGCGCGGCGCGGGCGCGGCGATCGTCCAGGTGCACAGCCTCGCCGACCCCACCCTGATGGCCGACGCCGCGGCCCTGTGGGCAGGGGAGGCCGACGCCGCGTTCGGACCACGCGCGCGCGTGGACGCGGCTCTCGCGGTGCGCCGCGCCGCCCGGGTGTGGCCGCCGCTGGACCGGCTCGCCGAGCGGGAGGTGCCCGACGTACTCGCCCTGTCCGAGGACGAGCTCGGCGAACTGCTCGGCGTGGCGGCCGGCAGACTCGCCGCGGCCGGGGTCGCCGTGCACTGGCCGCGGGACCTGGCGCAGGATCTGAGCGCCGCCGCCGTGGTCCGGCCCGCGCCGGGCTCGGCGACCGACGGCACCGGCTTCTTCGAGAGCGAGGAACTGCTCCAGTTCCGCTGGCAGCTCGCGCTCGGCGGCGACCCGCTCACCGAGGGCGAGATGGACGCCCTCGCGGAGGCCCACCGCCCGGTCGTCCGGCTGCGCGACCGCTGGGTGCTCGTCGACCCGGCCCTCGTCCGCAAGGCCCGCAAACGCGAACTGGGCCTGCTCGACCCGGTCGACGCCCTGTCCGTCGCGCTCACCGGCAGCGCCGAGGTCGACGGCGAGACCGTGGAAGCGGTGCCCGTCGGCGCGCTGGCCGCCCTGCGCGACCGCCTCACGGCCGGGATCCGGCCCGCCGAGCCGCCCACCGGCCTCGACGCCACGCTCCGCGACTACCAGCTGCGCGGCCTGGCCTGGCTCGACCTGATGACCTCCCTCGGCCTCGGCGGCTGCCTCGCCGACGACATGGGCCTGGGCAAGACCATCACGGTGATCGCCCTCCACCTGAAGCGGGCCCGCACCGAACCCACCCTCGTCGTCTGCCCCGCCTCCCTGCTGGGCAACTGGCAGCGCGAGATCGCCCGGTTCGCGCCCGGCGTCCCCGTCCGCCGCTTCCACGGCCCGGATCGCACCCTGGACGGCCTCGAGGCGGGCTTCGTCCTCACCACGTACGGCACCATGCGCTCGACGGTGACCCGCCTGGCCGACCAGCCGTGGGGCATGGTCGTCGCGGACGAGGCCCAGCACGTCAAGAACCCGTACTCGGCGACCGCCAAGGCGCTGCGCACCATCCCGTCCCCCGCGCGCGTGGCCCTCACCGGCACCCCGGTGGAGAACAACCTCTCCGAGCTGTGGGCCCTGCTCGACTGGACCACCCCCGGACTCCTCGGCCCCCTGAAGGCCTTCCGCGCCCGGCACGCCCGCGCCGTGGAGAACGGCGAGGACGAGGAAGCGGTGCGGCGGCTCGCCCGCCTGGTCCGCCCCTTCCTGCTGCGCCGCAAGAAGTCCGACCCCGGCATCGTGCCCGAACTGCCGCCCAAGACCGAGACGGACCACCCCGTCCCCCTCACCCGCGAACAGGCCGCACTGTACGAGGCGGTGGTGCGCGAGTCGATGCTGGCGATCGAGACCGCGGAGGGCATCGCGCGCCGGGGCCTGGTGCTGAAGCTGCTGGGCGCCCTCAAGCAGATCTGCGACCACCCCGCGCTGTACCTGAAGGAGGAGGCCCGCGACGACCGGCTCGCCGCCCGCTCCGGCAAACTCGCGCTCCTGGACGAGCTGTTGGACACCCTGCTCGCCGAGGACGGCTCGGCCCTGGTCTTCACGCAGTACGTCGGCATGGCCCGTCTCATCACCGCCCACCTCGCCGCCCGCGCGGTCCCGGTCGACCTGCTGCACGGCGGCACGCCCGTCCCCGAACGCGAACGCATGGTGGACCGCTTCCAGAGCGGTGAGACCCCGGTGCTCGTCCTCTCCCTCAAGGCCGCCGGGACCGGCCTGAACCTCACCCGCGCGGGCCACGTCATCCACTTCGACCGCTGGTGGAACCCGGCCGTCGAGGAACAGGCCACCGACCGCGCCTACCGCATCGGCCAGACCCAGCCCGTCCAGGTCCACCGCCTGGTCACCGAGGGCACGGTCGAGGACCGCATCGCCGAGATGCTCGCCGCCAAGCGCGCCCTGGCCGACGCGATCCTCGGCTCCGGCGAGGCGGCCCTGACCGAACTGACCGACCGTGAGCTGTCCGACCTGGTGTCGCTGAGGAGGCCGTCGTGACGGGCGGGGAGGGGCGCCCGGCGGACGTGGCGCGACGGGCCCTGCGGGAGGCGCTGGACGCCCGGGAGCGGGGGAGCGGTCCGCCGGGGAGCGCTCTGCCGGGGAGCGAGGACGGGGCCGTGGCGGCCGAGGGTGAGGGCGGGACCGTGTCCGAAACCGGGCCCGGGGCCGGCGACCAGGGTCGGAGGCTCGGACTCGGTGTTCAGGTGGCGGCTGCCCGCGACGAGGAGCCGTCGCCGCGGGGCGCGGCCCCGGAAGAGAAGCCGTCACCGGAAGGCGCGGCCGACCGGGCGGGGTCCGCGCCCGGGTGCGACGCGCCGAGGCCCGGCGATGCCGCCCGCGCGGCGCTCCGGTCGGCCGTCGCCGCCCGCCGGGGTGCGGGCGCGGCCGCCGAGTACGGCTCCGGACCGGCCGCGCCCGCCGCGCCCGTCCCCGCGCCCGCCGCGCCCGCCGAGCCGGCGAGTCCCCCGCAGGACCCGGCACCGGACTCCGTGGCAGACCGTCCGGCTCCGCAGGCGGCACCGACGAACCGTGGTCCGGCCGAGCCGGGCGGACGCCCGGGAGACATCGCCCGGGAAGCCCTGCGAGCCGCTCGCCGCGCGACTCGCGAGGCGGAGCCCGCGAACGCCGTCGGCTCCCCGGGCCGACCGGCCGCCCCGGCCCGCGCCGCCGCGCCGCAGCACGTCGATCGGCGCAAGGTGGCCCAGGACATGAGGGAGTTCCTCGCGACCGCCTTCCGGATGCCCTCCATGTCGGGCGAGCCGAGCGGGACGGCCGACGCCGGTGACCCGCCGCCGGCGACCGTACCCGGCCCGCCGGACCGCCCGCCCACCGCGGCCGCACCCCCGGACACCCCGGCACCGCCCACCACGCCCCCCTCGAAGACGGCACAGCCCTTCCCGGCCGCGCCCCTCCCGACCGTCCCCCACACCATGGCCACCCCCCACCGCGACCACGACCTGCGCCGCACCTTCCCCGCCTACCCGCCCCGCCCGGCGCAAGAGGCCCGGTTCGCCGAGACCTGGTGGGGCAATGCCTGGGTCGACGCCCTTGAGCAGGG
Source organism: Streptomyces sp. NPDC001480 (assembly GCF_042894725.1). Taxonomy (NCBI): domain Bacteria; kingdom Bacillati; phylum Actinomycetota; class Actinomycetes; order Kitasatosporales; family Streptomycetaceae; genus Streptomyces; species Streptomyces sp. NPDC001480. The sequence goes on from NZ_JBIAVX010000010.1 coordinate 12,382, forward strand.
TGCGCTGGACGTGAAGCGGCTGGCGCGCGGGCGGGGTTACGCCGAGCAGGGGCACGTGGACGCGATCACCGTGACGCCCGGGCTGGTGCTGGCGTACGTGCGCGGCAGCCGCCCCCGGCCGTACCGCGTCCAGGTGCGGCTGCGCACGCTGGAGGAGGCCGACTGGGAGCGGTTCCTGGACACGGCCGCCGACCGGCCCGGACACATCGCCGCGCTGCTCGACAAGGAGCTGCCCCACTCCCTCGCCGACTGCGGCGTCCCCCTGCTGCCCGGCCCCGGCGACCTGGCGCCCCGGTGCAGCTGCCCCGACTCCGGCTACCCCTGCAAGCACGCGGCGGCCCTGTGCTACCAGACGGCCCGTCTGCTCGACGCCGACCCCTTCGTGCTGCTCCTGCTGCGCGGCCGCGGCGAGCGCGACCTGCTGGACGCGCTGTCCCGCCGCAGCGCCGCCCGCGCGGCCCGCGCCGACCGGGAACGGCAGCCGGCGTCCCCGCCCGGCGTCCGCGCCACCGACGCCCTCGCCCCACGCGGCCTGCCGCCGCTCCCGCCGCCGCTGCCCGCGCCCCCGCACCCCCAGCAGCCCCCGGTGTACCCGGCGGCACCGGGCGGCCCCGACCCCTTCGCGCTGGACCAGCTGGCGACCGACGCCGCCGCCCGCGCCCACACCCTGCTGACCACCGGCCGCGACCCGGTCGGCGAACTCACCCTCTGGCAGGACGCGGTGCGCCAGGCCGCGGCCCGCCCCGGTTCCGGGCTGACCGCCGGCACCCGCGCGCTCTACGCCGCGCTGGCCGCCGCCGCGGGCCGCACCCCGGCCGAGCTGGCGCGCGCGGTCGCCGCCTGGCGGCAGGGCGGGCTGGAGGGGCTCACCGTCCTCGAGGAGCCCTGGGACCCGCCCGCGGGCCGCTTCGACCGGGCCCGCCCACTCCTGCTGGCCGCCGACCTCCCGGCCTTCCGCCCCTGGCGCAACCGCCTCACCCACCCCCGGGGACACGTCCAACTCCGGTTCGGCCGCGACAGCTTGTGGTACGCCTACGAGTCGGAGCCGGACCACGACGACTGGTGGCCGCGCGGCACACCCGACCCGGATCCGGTCGGCGCGCTGACGGGCCTGGGCGTCCCCGGTGAGGCGTGAGGTGACGCCCGACGCGGTGGGTCGTCCGCCACGTCAGGCTCAAGCGGCCGCGGCGACGCCGATGCCGATGGCGATGAACAGCCAGCCGGTCGTCAGTTCCCAGCGGTGGCGGACCTTCGGGCGGGCGAGCAGCTCGCGCAACCGTGCGGCGACGGCGACCAGGGCGAACCAGTAGGCGACGCCGATCAGAATGTCGAGGATGCCGAGGAAGAAGATCTGCCGTGCCGTGGAGCCGCCGCCGTGGACGAACTGCGGCAGGATGCTGAGGAAGAACAGCGCCGCCTTCGGGTTGAGCACGTTGGTGAGGAAGCCCTGGGTGAAACCGGACCGCCACCGGCCGCGGCCCGGTCCGCCCTCCGCCTCACTCGGCGGGGTGGCGACACCCTTCGGATCGTTGCTCACCTCGCGTCCGGCGCGCCGCTCGCGTCCGGCCCGCCGGGCGGCCAGCACCGCCCGGATCCCCAGGTGGACGAGGTAGGCAGCGCCCAGCAGCTTGATGGCGTCGTAGACCAGCGGCGAGCGAGCGGCGATCAGCGACAGCCCAATGGCGGCGGCGAGCATGTGCACGCACAGTCCGCTCTGGGCGCCCAGCGCCGCCGCCCGCCCCTTGGCGGGATGCTCGGTGGCCGATCTGACCACCACGAGGAAGTCCGGGCCGGGGACCACATAGGCCACCAGTACCACACCGAGGAAGCCGACGAGGTCGACCGACATCCGCTCTCCCTTTCGCTGGCCCTGGGGACTGCTCGTGGTCCAGGGATCGTTCGTCAAGGGGCTGGTGGACGGCCCGCTCAGGCCGCGAGCGTCCGCCGGCCGGCCACGGAGGCGACGGCCTCGTCGAGGTTCCCAAGGCCGTCGGCCGGTTGCTCGTCCGTCACAGTCAGCGGCGGCAGGACCTTGACCACCTCGTCATGGGGCCCGGCCGTCTCCAACAGCAGACCGCGCCGGTACGCGGCGCCGCACACCTCGCCGGTCGCGCCCGGACGGTCGAAGGACAGGCCCCACACCAGACCGCGCCCGCGCGGGGCGGGCAGCCCGTACCGGCGGGCGCTCCCGGCGAGGGCACGGCCCACGCGTTCACCCAGTGCGGTGGTCCGGGCCTCCAGCGCGCCGTCGGACCAGAACACCTCCAGCGCGCGGGCGCCGGTGACGAACGCGGGGTTGTAGCCGCGGAAGGTGCCGTTGTGCTCGCCCGGCTTCCACACGTCGTACTCGGGGCGCATCAGCGTCAGAGCCATGGGCGTCCCGTACCCGCTGATGGACTTGGACAGGCAGACGATGTCAGGGACGATTCCGGCCGATTCGAAGGAGAAGAACGGTCCGGTGCGCCCGCAGCCCATCTGGATGTCGTCCACCACGACCAGCGTGCCGTGCTCCCGTGCCCATGAGACCAGGGCGCGCAGCCACGCCGGGCGAGCGGGGTTGACCCCGCCTTCGCCCTGCACGGTCTCCACCACCACGGCCGCGAGCGGTCCGTGCTCGTCGGCGTCGTCCAGCGACCGGGCCGGCCGCGCCACCGACCGCTCGTCGTCGTCCGAGGGGTCGTCGAAGGGCACCGGGACGGTGTGCGGCAGCGGCACCCCCGCGCCGGCGCGCTTCACCGGGTTGGCGGTGCATGCATCTCCGGCTGGTCGGGCAAGCGCCTGCGCAGAGCGTGGCAGATCTGCTCGATGCTCCACCGCCTGGTGAGGTGGTCCTGGATGAAGTCGCGCAGCTCGGGGTTCTGGCCCATCTTGCCGGGCTTGGGGCGCGGGCGGCGCTGTTCGGCCCGGCGCTGGGCGGCATGGGGTCGGTAGGCCCAGCGGGAGCGGTTGCCGCGCAGGGGCATGCCGTTGCGGCGTATCTCCCGGCTGCCTGTGGACGGGCTGCGGCCCAGCTCAGCGGCGATGGCCCGGACCGTCGCTTTCTCCCGGAACCGGTCGGCGATGTGGATCAGCTCGTCGCGGTGCGGTGGCTGTGGCGGCCCGGCGGGCCGGTGCCACCGCTGTCCACGTCAGAGGAAGGACGGCGATGTCAGCGGCTCGTGTCGGCGTCACCTTCGTCATCCGGAGGGTCTCCCTGTCTCCTGCCGCCCGGAGGAGAGCCGTCCCCGTGCTCTTCCAGCAGCTCGAGAAGCGCGGCGTCCGCTCTTTTCTGGTCTTCTTTCGTCAGCTCGACCGGTGCGTTGTCGTAGACGGTGTAGCGATCTGGATCGATGATGTTGGCGGCCCTCAAGCTGAACGTCAGCAGACGGCGCCAACCCTTGCGGTGGCCGACCCGAACTTGTAGCTGGGCCTTGTAGTCACGGGCCTCCGGGAGGAATCCGGAGAACGGTGCCTCGAACTCGAGGAAGAGCTGTTGCGCTTCTCTGCCGGGCACGACGAATCCGGCGGGCAGCTTCGCCTCCTCGTCCGGCCCCGGTTGGAGCCGGGACGACGAGGACACCCACAGCAGTGGCAGATGGGAGGCGGGCTCATCGGGGAAGGTCAGGATGATGTCCTGTACGACGATCGGTTTGGGACCGGTGTTGTGCAGGATGAGCGGCAGCCGTAGACGTGCCGTGGAACCGTGGACGATCGCCGCGAAGGCATGAGGCTCCCACGCCTTCAGGCGTCCCTGTCGGGCGTGGAGCCACCAGAACGACGCGACGGTGAAGAGCAGTGCGCAGGCTGACACCACACTGGCGCCGGTGAGCGATGAGGACGCGATCTGATCCGCCGCGACCGTCAGCGGAACCACAGACTCAGTCTGCCAGCCCCATCATGGGCTCGCTAACAGGACGAGTGGACGCCGACCATCCCCCGAAACGGTTCACAGGGCGGCAAGGAGCACGAGATACCACGCGACCAGGGCCGCGCACGCCACCGCCGGGATGAGCTTGGGCAGCCCGTCGCCCTTGCGCACGTGCGTGGTCACGGCACCGGCGAGCAGCGTCAGCAGTCCGATGCCGGCCAGGCCGCCGCACAGCGGTACGACCGGGCCGAGGGCCACGCCGATGGCGCCCGCCAGCTCCAGCCCGCCGATGACCCGGTAGGCCGCGGTGGTGAAGCCGGCGTGGGCGGCCAACCCGGGCATGGGCCCCAGGGCCAGGATCTTGGCCGCGCCCAGCAGGGCGAAGATCAGCGCGAGGAGACAGGTCAGCGAGGCGGAGAGGATCACGAGGCGCCTTCGGGGGTGTGCGGGCGGTGGGCCTGGCGGCGTTCGGCGCCCAGGCCGGCGAAGTAGGCGATCAGGTCGGGGTTGTCGACCGCGGAGGGGTTGAGGACCTGGTCGACGCGGGCGCCCTGGAGGAGGCGTTTGACCGGGACCTCGAGCTTCTTGCCGGTCTTGGTGTGCGGGATGGCCGGTACGGCGAGGATCTCGTCGGGAACGTGGCGGGGTGAGGCGCCGGTGCGGATCGCGTCTCGGATCTTCTCGCACAGGGACTCGTCCAGACCGACCCCGTCGGCGAGGACGACGAAGAGCGGCATCCAGTAGCCGCCGTCGGGTTCCTCCGCGCCGATGACGAGGGCCTCGGTGATCTCGGGGAGGCGTTCGACGATGTCGTGGATGTCGGCGCTGCCCAGGCGTACGCCGTTGCGGTTGAGGGTGGCATCGGAGCGGCCGTGGACGATCACCGAGCCGTGACCCGTGACGGTGACCCAGTCACCGTGGCGCCACACACCCGGGTAGGCGCTGAAGTAGGTGTCGCGGTAGCGGCTGCCGTCCGGGTCGTTCCAGAAGTACAGCGGCATCGACGGCATGGGCCGGGTGACGACCAGTTCGCCGACCTGGTCGGTGACCGGCCGTCCCGCGTCGTCGTACGCCGCGAGCGCCACGCCGAGGTTGGGGGCCGACAGTTCACCCGCCCAGATGGGGGTGGTGGGGGCGCTGCCGGCGAAGCCGGAGACGACGTCCGTGCCGCCGCTGGTGGAGGCCAGCTGGATGTCGGCGCCGACGTGGTCGCGGACCCAGGGGTAGGCGGAGGCGGGCAGGGCGGAGCCGGTGCAGCCGATGGCGCGGATCGCCGACAGGTCGTGCGCGGTGGGTTCGATGCCGAGCTTGGCCATGGCCAGCAGGTACTGGGGGCTGGTGCCGAAGACGGTGACCTTGTGGCGGGCCGCCAGTTCCCACAGGATGTCCGGGCGCGCGACCGGCGCGGGGCTGCCGTCGTAGGTGCAGGTGGCGGCACCGGTCAGCAGGGTGGAGACGGCCAGGTTCCACATCATCCAGTGGGTGGTGGTGTACCACAGCAGGCGGTCCCCGACGCCCAGGTCGCAGTGCAGGCCGAGGGTCTTGAGGTGTTCCAGCAGGACGCCTCCGTGACCGTGGACGATGCCCTTGGGCAGGCCGGTGGTGCCGGAGGAGAAGACGATCCACAGCGGGTGGTCGAACGGAACCGGGGCGATGGCGAGGTACTCGGTGCGGCCGGCCGCGTCCTCCCAGGGAACCGTCAGCCTCGCGGCCCGGGTCGCGGGCCACGCGAGGCCCAGGTGATCCACGAGTACCGTGGCCTTGAGCGTGGGCAGGGCGGCGGCCAGGTCGAGGGAGGCTGCGCGGCGGTCGTGGCGGGTGCCGTTGAAGAGGTAGCCGTCCGCGGTGATGAGCACCGTGGGTGCGAGTTGGGCGAAGCGGTCGGCTGCGGCCTTGGGGGCGTAGTCCTGGCCGCACACCGACCACACGGCGCCCAGGCTTGCGGTGGCGAGGAAGGCGATGACGGCGTGCGGGGTGTTGGGCAGGTAGCCGACCACCCGGTCGCCCTGTCCGACGCCGAGGTCGCGCAGGGTGGCCGCGACGGAGGCGACCCGGCCGCGCAGTTCCCGGCCGGTGATCTCGTAGCAGGCGCCGGTCTCGTCCAGCGCGGTGATCGCGGGGGCGTCCGGGTGCAGGTTGCGCAGTGCGTGGTGGGCGTAGTTGAGGGTGGCGCCGGGGAACCAGCGGGCGCCGGGCATGGCTTCCTCGGCCAGCACCCGCTCGTACGCGGTGGTGGCGTCGACGTCGAAGTACTTCCACACCGCGGCCCAGAATCCTTCCAGGTCGGTGACGGACCAGCGGTGCAGGGCCTGGTAGTCGGTGGGGTCCTGGAGCCCTTCGGCGTGATGGTGCCGGGCGGCCCAGCGGGCGAAGTCCGCGATGCGGCTGCCGGCGGCCGCTTGGGGGTCGGGCGGCAGGAAGGGCTCCGGATAGGGCGTGGAGTGCGGGGTGGTCATGGTGTGGTGTTCCTCGTCAGGGGGCGGGCCGGGCTTCGGCGGGGCGGCGGGTGGTGTGCAGCAGCGGGGCCCAGGCTGCGGTGTCGGTGAAGCCGCCGGCACCGGTGGGGACGGTGTCCAGTACGACGCGGTCGGGGCGCAGCAGGACGGCGTCGGCGCGGCCGCGGGCCAGCCAGGCGGCCAAGGTGCCGTCGTCGCTCAGGTCCCCGACGTGGACCGTGGGCGCGCCCAGTGCCGTGGCCACGCCCGTCATCTGCGCGGTCGGCGGCACGGCGGCCAGGACGGTGAAGGAGTCGCCCAGGACGTCGTCGAGGCGCACTTGCCTGCCGCCCCGCAGTACCCAGGGTTGGGGGCAGAAGGTGCCGGGCAGGGAGCGTCCGGTCAGCCGGGGGCGGCGCCGTATGAGTGGACCGGCGGTCAGGGCGGGGCTGAGGTCGCGGCTGACGGTCGCGGTCACGCCGGGGATGCGGCAGGCCGCGCCCACGACGGCCCGGCGGATGGCCGCGCCGCGGTCCTGTCCGCCGGTCATGGCCCAGCCGACGGCGACCGCGAGGCGGATCATGTGGCGGGCGTGCGGCTTGCGCTCCAGCTCGTAGGTGTCCAGCAGCCGTTCGTCCGCGCCCTGCTGGAGGACGCGGGCGAGTTTCCAGGTGAGGTTGCGGGCGTCGCGCAGGCCCGCGCACAGCCCCTGCCCGATGAAGGGCGGGGTGAGGTGGGCCGCGTCGCCCAGCAGGAAGACGCGTCCGCGGCGCCAGCGGTCGGCGAGGCGGGCCCGGAAGGTGTACTGCGCCTGCCGGATCACCTCGAAGTCGTCGTCCTCCGACCCGTCGGACGGCAGATCCACCCAGGGGGCTACCAGCTCCCGCAGGCGTGCCCGCCCCTGCGGGCCGTCCAGGTGCTCGTCGTCGTCCAGCCGGAACTCCCAGCGGTAGCGGTCCTCGCCGACCCGCATGTAGGTGGCCGGACGGGTGGGGCAGCAGATCTGCTCGGCGCCGTCCCAGCTGCTCACCCGGCGGCTGGTGCGCACGTCGATGACCCGCCAGCTCTCCTCGAAGCGCAGGTCCTCCCAGACGGCGCCGATGGCCTCCCGGGTGATGCTGCCCGCGCCGTCGCAGCCGAGGACGGCGTCGGCCCACAGGTACTCCTCCTCTTCGCTGCCGTCGCGGCGGAAGGCCACCCGTACCGGAGCCGTGCCGTCGGCGGGCTGCGTGACGGACACGGCCTCGGCGCCGCTCCACAGCTCGCACTCGGGGCGGCGCTTCAGGGCATCGCGCAGCAGGCGTTCCAGTTCAGGCTGGTCGAACATGTTGGTCTGGGCGAAGCCGTGGTGGCCGTGCGGGGAGCGCGGGAACTCGGTGATCACGCGGCGCCGGGGATCCAGCAGCCGCAGGCCCGGTGCCGGGCGGGCGACGGCGGCGAACTCCTCGTGGACGCCGACGCTCTGCAGGATCCGGCAGATCTCGTCGTCCGCGACGACGGCCCGTGGCAGGGGGTAGATGTCCCGGTGGCGTTCGAGGAGCAGGCTGGGCACTCCGTGTCGTGCGAGCAGGAGGGCGGCCGTGACCCCGACCGGTCCCGCGCCGATGATCACCACCGGTCTGCGGGCTGCTGCGGCGCTCACCTCGCGTCCGCCACGGCGTTCCGCTGCTCGCCGAGGTCGATCCGCCCGTCCGGGGTGGCGATCGTGGCGGTGATGAGGTCGCCGTCGCGCAGGTAGAGGGGGTTCTTGGCCTGCCCCTTGAAGAACGCCTTCCACCTGACCGCGGGCGGCAGCAGCGCACTGATCTTCGCGACCGGCTTGGGCGGGGCCTTAAGCGCGGTGCCGCCGGGTGTGCCGGTCAGCAGCAGGTCACCTGGGTCGAGGGTCTGGAAGCGGGCGAGCAGGGTGAGGGCCTGGGCGGGCCGTACGATCATGTCGGCGAGGGTGCGGTCCTGGCGCGGGGCGTCATTGACATTCAGCCGCAGCCGCAGGTTCAGAAGGTGGGCGAAGTCCTCGGGCTCCAGCAGCGCCAGGTACGGACCCGTCGGCGTGAAGGTCGGGTACGACTTGCTCTCGTAGAACTGGGTCTTGGTCAGCTGCACGTCGCGTGCGCTGACGTCGTTGGTGAGGACCAGCCCGGCGACGTAGCGCGGTAGGTCCCGCTCTTCCACGACGGTGCCTACGGGCAGGGTCGCGCCTATGACGAGGCCGAGTTCCACCTCGTAGTCGAGGAAGTTGACGTGCGCCGGGCGGACGATCGTGTCGTGCGGGCCGCTGACCGAGCCGGAGGCCTTGCGGAAGAAGGTGGGCGGGATGTCGCCGGTGAAGCCGGAATCCTTGGCGTGGCTGCGGTAGTTGACCATCTGGGCGACCACCCGGCAGGGGGTGGTGACCGGGGGCAGTGCCACCAGGTCGGCGACCGGCGTGCCGCTTTCGCCGGAGGCGGCGGCCTCGCGGACCGCCTCCCGGTCGGCGAGCAACTCGGCGGTGGTGACGGCCTTGGTCTCGATGCGGATGGCGCGCTCGTCGCGTACGGTCCACCAGCCGTCGGGGGTGCGCAGAACGTTGGTGCTCATGAGCTCATCGCTTTCATCAGGCCCAGCAGGCGTGCGGGGTCGAGTTCGTTTTCGCCGCGCAGGGCATGCATGACTTCGCGCAGCTTGGCGGGGGACGGGTTGGCGCCGAGGAAGTCGCGGGTGACGGGCGGGCCCCACTGGGCCAGGCCGCTCGCGGACATCGGAGCCCAGCCGGGTTCGAGGTCGCGGGAGAACAGGTCGCCGTCGGCGAAGTGCTCCAGCATGAAGCGGTCGGGGTCGCGCCAGTAGTCGAAGAGCTGGCTGCCCTGGATGTGCCGGCCGATCCCCCAGCTGCGCCGGTAGCCGCGCTCGGCCAGGTACTCCCCGCCGGCCGCGATCGAGTCCAGGTCGGTCACCTGGTAGGCCGAGTGGACGTAACCGGTACCGGGCCCCAGATGCAGGGCCAGCGTGTGGTGATCCACGGGCGTGCTGTCCTGGTCGCAGCGGATGAACGCCATCGTCGGCCCGCGCCCGCGCTGCCCGTCCAGGAACAGGAAGTCGGACACGATCATCCCGAGGGTGTCCAGATACCAGTCCAGGGCCCGCATGAACACCCGCGTCTCCAGCACCACGTGACCGAGCCGCTGGATGCGCGACGGCTCGCGGGGCGGCCGCTGGGTGGCGTTCGTACGACGGTGCTCGGCGCCGGTGTTGAGGATCAGCGGCTGCTGCTCGGGCAGAGCGGGCAGCTGCTCGGCGCAGTGCACGACCCGCACCGGGAAGCCGGAAGGATCGAGCAGAGCGACCGACTGTCCGCCACCGGGGACGTCGATGCCCTGGACGTCACTGCCGGTCGCGCGGGCCAGCCGGTCCAGATCGGCCCGTTCGGCCGCACGGAACGCCGGCCCGACGAAGCGGGACGCCTGCCCGCGCCGGATGACCATGCACGGTGAGCCGGCGAAGGTGCCGCGCAGCCACAGCTCCCGCTCGGTGCGGGCGGCGATCGCGAACCCGAAGTCCCGGGCGAACACCTCGGCCCGGTCCAGGTCCGGCTTCTCGAACTCCAGCCAGGCCAGGTCCGCCACCTTGATGACGGGGTTCCGGGACCGGCCGGGATGCTCACCGCGCAGGGCGCCAAGCTCACTGTGGAGATCTTGATGGGGCGTTTGGAGATCGGCCCTGTTAACGGGGGTGTGGGACATGGTGCCCTCCAAGCAACACTGCCGTAATGAGGAAATCATCAACTTTGCCGTTGCTCACCGTCAATAGAGCAGACCCAAAGAATTGAGGAAATCATCAGTCATGCGGGTGTCATCGATCCGGTTGTTAGACTCGGTCGTATGTCGACGTCAGCCCCGCCCCGCAACCGCTTCGAACGGCGCCGCGCCGAGACCCGTCAGGCACTCATCCGTGCGGCGCGGCAGATCCTCGCGGAGACCGGGGACACCAGCGCCAGCATCCAGGCGATCGCCGAGCGCGCGGACGTCGGTTTCGGCTCCTTCTACAACCACTTCGAGTCCAAGACGGAGCTGTTCGACGCCGCGGTGACGGACGCTCTGGAGGAGTTCGGCCAGGTCATCGACGAGCGTGTGGAAGGGATCGACGACCCGGCCGAGCTGGTCGCCGCGGGATTCCGGCTCACCGCGCGGATGGCCGATTCCCACCCCGAACTCATGCGGATCCTGCGCGACCGCGGCCTGGCCCACATCCACTCCGAGCGTGGCCTGTCCCCCCGAGCGCTTCGTGATCTGCAACGCGGCATCGCCTCCGGCCGCTTCACCGGCACCGACCCGACCACGGCCCTGTCCGCCCTGGGCGGGACCCTGCTGTCCCTGGTGGCTCTACGGCTGGCCCGCCCCGACCTCGACGGCGACGAGACCGCCTCCGACATGGCCGCAATGGTCCTGCGCATGCTGGGCCTCTCCGCGGACGACGCGCACGAGGTCACCCGTCGCCCGCTGCCCGGCCTCGACTGACCGGCAACCCACCTCTCCATCAAGCAGAAGGTCCCGAACCCGGCGCGCAGCGACCCGCGGTGCCACGCCGGCGGCGACGAGGAACGCGGTTGCCGCAGCCTCACCTCTGGGATCCGCCCACGTGGACTCGGTGGTCTCCTCGGCCAGGGCCGGCATCAGGGCCTCCAGTGCCTGGGCGAGGACAGGCGCGGGGACATGGTCCGCGAACATGCCTTCGTCCTGGCCACGCCGTAGGGCCGCGACGGCCTCTTCGCGCGCCGGCGCCAAGGTGGTGCGGATCGCCTCCTGTCCCACACCGCGGCGCCCCAGAGAGAGGAGCATGCGGTACTGGTCGCCCACCGACCATGCCGCCAGCACCATCCGTGCCATCGCCGCCGACGGATCGGCACCCGGAATGCGGGCTGAGGCGAACGCCTGTTGCAGCGCTTGGGCCGCTTCCTGCGTCAGGTCGCCGACCAGCGCTTGCCGGTTGCGGAAGTGTCCGTAGAGGGTGCGCCGTGCGACGCCGGCCGCCAAAGCGATGCCGTCGAGACTCGCATCGGGGTCGTCGCGCAGTTTCTGTTGGGCGGTGGCGAGAAGGCGTCGGCGGTTCGAGCGAGCGTCTCTGCGGTGCGAAGCGGCCCGGAGCATCGTGCGGGTGCATGGCTCCTCTCCTCTCCGCGAATTCTGGCTGGGTAAAGACCGTGGGCGCCGGTGCTCCCTCACGCACCGGCGCCCACTCACCCCTGCCCAGGGTGGCTGTTGTCCTGCTGACGGGCGTCAGGGGACGAGAATGAGGCGGATCGGGTCGCCGATCTTGTTCTCCAGACGGTTGACCGCGCCGGCCGCGTCGACGAGCGGGATGTGGTCCGTGATGGAGGGGGCCAGATCGAGGCGTCCGCCTGCGGCGAGCTGCACCAGCTCGTAGACGCCGTCGGGCGTGCCGCCGTAGTGGCCGCGGACCTGCTTCTGCATGTAGTTGAAGGTCAGCCCCTCGGTGATGGTCAGCGGCCTCGGGGTGATGCCGACCAGGATCAGCGAGCCGCCCAGGCCGAGGACGGAAGCGGCCTGCTCGCGGACGGCGGGTACGCCGGCGCAGTCGAAGGCGAAGTCGAGGCCGCGTCCGCCGGTGGCCGCGCGGACCTGGTCGGTGAAGTCCGGGGCGGCCGGGTCCAGGGCGAAGTCCGCGCCGAAGGCGAGAGCACGCTCACGTGCGCTGGGCAGCGGGTCGACGGCGATGATGGGTGCCGCGCCGACCAGTCGGGCGAGGCGCACGTTGTGCGCGCCGACTCCGCCCACGCCCCAGATGCCGACGGACTGGGCGGGACGGACGCCCGCGGTGGCGACGACGGCGGCGTAGGGGGTGGAGACCGCGTCGGGGATGATCGCGGCCTGGTCGAAGGGCAGGCTGTCGGGGATGGGGACGACGGTCTCCTCGGGGGTGACCATGTACTCGGCCCAGCCGCCGTCGTAGTCGATGCCGGCGGTGCGGACCTGGGCGCAGGCGCGATGGCGCACACAGCCCTCGCACTTGCCGCACGCCTTGCCCGCCTCCAGGGTGGCGCGGGTGCCGACGGTCAGGTCCCGCTTGAGGTCGGGGCCGAGGACGTGGACGACACCGGAGACCTCGTGGCCGACGGTGACCGTGTCGGAGTCCAGGAAGAGCGGAGGCAGGGAGCCGTCGAGGAGGTGGACGTCGGAAAGGCAGACGCCTGCGGCCTTCACCTCGATGAGGACCTCACCAGGTCCGGGTACGGGGATGGGGACCTCCTCCATGGCGAACTTCTTGCTGTCCACGTGGAAGCGTCCGGCGAGCATGGTGTCCATGAGGAACTGCTTTCTGTGAGCGGCACCGATCATGGGGATTCAGCGGTGCCCTGAGGTGTGCGATGACTGGGGATTCAGCGGTGCCCTGAGGTGTGCGATGACTTGTGGTGGCGGGGAGGCGTACGGCTGGCAGCGGGGGAGTGCCGCACGCCTCCCGGCGTCGGGAGGTCACACGCCTTGACGACGTTGTAACGGTCAGGCGAAGACGTCCTGCTGGTAGCGCTCGTCCGCTTCGAGCTGGGCGAGCCACTGCTGGGCGGTCTCGTCGTCGCTGTCGGTCTTCTGACGGTGGATGGCGGCGAGGGCCTCGCGGACGGCGGGCGCCATACGGCGGCCGTCACCGCAGACGTAGATGTACGCGCCGTCCTCGATGGCCTGCCACACCGTGTCGGCGGCGCCCACGATGGCGTTCTGCACGAACCGGGCCGGGTGGTCGGTCACCGCGGAGTAGGCGGTGTGGATCTGCGCGATGCCGGCCTGCTCCCAGTCCCGCATCTCCTGACGGTAGAAGTAGTCGTGCTCGGGGTGGCGGCAGCCGACGAAGACCTGCGCCAGGCCGACCTGGATGCCGTGCTCGTGCTGCCAGGCCCGCTCCTCCAGGAAGCCGCGCAGGGGCGCGATGCCGGTGCCGGGGCCGATGAGGATCAGCGGCGTGGCGGGGTCGGCGGGCGGGGCGAACGTCGGGGAGGGCACGCGGACGTAGCCGTAGACGACGTCCCCGGGCTCCAGGCCCGCGATGTAGGAGGAGCAGGTGCCGCGGTAGTGGCCGTCGCCGGACAGGGCCGGGCCCTCCAGCAGGCCGACGGTCAGGCGCACCTGCCGTGGGTTGGCCGACGGGGCGGAGGAGATGGAGTAGAAGCGCGGACGGATCGGGCCCATCATCTCCAGGAAGACCGCCAGCGGCAGCTCGACCGCCGGAAAGCGCTCCAGCAGGCCCAGCACCGAGACCCGCTTGCCGAGGATCTCCTTGCTGTAGCGCTCCTCGGCCTCCTCGGTGTCGGCGGTGTACGCCTGGAGCTGCGGCCGGGTCCACGGGCACTGGGTGTACTCGGCCAGGGTCTGGATCTGGGAGCGGGTGGCCACGTCCTGCAGTTCCAGGAACTCGGTGAGCAGGATGCCCGCGGTGACGGGGACGCCGACCGGCAGGTGCGTGCGGCCGCCTGCGGGCAGGTCCAGGCGCAGCACCTGGTCGTACTCGACACCGAGCCGCTTCAGCGCGCGGTTCACCAGGGCAGGCTCGTTCTTGGCGAAGACGGCCAGGTGGTTGCCGGTGTCGTAGGTGACGCCCTCGGGCAGCTCGAAGGTGATGGACCTCGCGGACGGGCGCGGCGGCTCGATCCGGAAGTCCCACAGGCCGGTCGCGTCGGCCACCAGCTCCTCGTTGGCCACCACCTTGAGCGGATATGCCTGCTCGGAGACGATCGCGGGACGCACGTCGGACTCGGTGAGCAGCTGGACCTCGTAGCGCGGGCCGCTCGCCTCGGAGGTGTCGGCGGCGTACTCCTCGGCCAGGGTGGCCCACAGCGTGTCCATCCAGCGACTGGCCATGCCGTCGAAGTCACCTGCGGCGTCCGCGATGCCGCGCTCGACGACCGGAGTGGCGCCGGCGGCCAGCAGCCCTTCCTCGATCCGCTTGGGGAACGCCTGGTAGGTGGCCACCCACTGGGTGTTGCCGGCGCCCAGCAGCGCGAACCGCACGTTCGACAGAGAGCCCTCCGGCAGACCGGCGCCCAGCAGGTCGTCGAAGCGCTGCGCGTTGTCAGGGGCCTTGCCGTTGTAACTGGCGGCAACAACCACGAGCAGACCCTCGGTGGGCAGGTTGTCACCGAGCTCGTCCAGGCTCATCAGCGTGGTGCCGAACCCGGAGCGCTCACCGCGGTCGGCGATGGTGCGCGCCAGGTCCTCGCACGAACCCAGGCTCGATCCGTGGGCGACGGTCAGATTCACCCCGACGCCGCTCACCGCGGCCTGCTGCCGCTCGTCGTCGCTCTGCGGGGCGACGGCGCCGAACACGGCCCGCTCGTGCTCCTGACGCCTGCGGATGACGAGTTCGAAGTCTCCGGGCTTGCGCGTCAGGGCTTCCCGCACGTCCATCTTGTAGTCGGTGGTGTCGGAGAACTTGAACTTCTGCAGCACCAGCGCCAGCGCCAGGCGGGCCTCGGTGAGGGCGAACTGGCGGCCGATGCACGCGCGCCGGCCGTTGCCGAACGGCTTGTAGGCGTGCTGGTGGTGCCGGGCGCGGTTCTCCGGCAGCCACCGGTCGATGTCGAACTCGTACGGCCTCTCCCATGCCTTGGGGTGGGTGTGCAGCGGACCCATCAGCAGGTTCGTCTTCGTGCCCTGCTTCAGTTGGTACCGGCCTCCGATGACGGTGTCCTCGAGCGGCGCCTTCATGATCTGCGGTATGGGAGCCCACAGGCGCAGGGTCTCCTCCAGGATCCGCGGGATCACGTCCATTTTCATGATCGTGTCGTAGTCCGGGACCGTGTCACCCGGCATGAGGCGGTCCACCTCGGCGTATGCCTGGGCCAGCACGTGCGGGTTGCGCATCAGCGAGTACGTGGCGAACGACAGCAGACCGCTGGTGGTCTCGTGGCCGGCGATCAGGAACGTCACTACCTGGTCGCGGACGTTGTCGTCGTCCAGCGGCCTGCCCGTCTCCGGGTCGGTGGCTTGAAGCATCAAGCCCAGCAGGTCGTCCTCCCCGCTGCTCCTGCCCTGACGGCGTTCCTTGATCACGTTCTCGACGAGGTCCCGCATCAGCTGGATGTTCGTGCGGTAGCGCTTGTCGTCGTCCGTGCGCAGCGCGGTCATCTCCGGCAGTTCCTGGGTGCGCCGCATCGACTCCACCAGCGCTTCCAGCAGGGCGTTGAGGAAGGGGTGCAGCTCCTCCTCGGCGAAGGAGTCGAACCGGTAGCCGAAGCCGGACAGGGCGATGGTGTCCAGGGTCAGCCGGGTGTAGTCGTCAGTGATCTTCACCGGCTCACCCTCCTTGCTCTCCCACTTGCCCACGAGGTTCTGGGCGATCTCCAGCATCTGTCCGTAGTAGTTCTTCATGGCGCGCTGGCTGAAGGCCGGCATGAGGATCCGGTGGGCCATGCCCCAGGCGTCACCGTCGTCGAGCTCGTGGGCCGTGAACAGGCCCGCTCCCGTGTAGTCGCGGACATGGCTCAGCGGGGCGAAGATCGGCTTTCCGAAGCGGGTCTCGTCGCTGACCTCGGTGACCAGGTCCGGGTCGTAGACGAAGACGTTGTCCTGGCCTGCGATGTTCAGGCTGAAGATGCCCTCCGGGAACTGCTTGGACAGCTCGCCGAAGAACGCGACCGGGTTGGTGTCCGGAAGCGGCGGTGCGGGGTCGAGGACCGGAATCCCGTGCGAGGGGCGGGTGGGGCGAAGGTCGTTCGCGGCGTGCGTGGTCATGACGTGCTCCTCTGCGTGAATGGAGTGGAGGGGGTGGGCAAGGGCGCGCTGCGCTGGTAGGTGCCGCGCCGCACCACGGAAACATACGCCGTATGGATTAGTACCGTACGTCGTATGGAAACTCGGTGCAACCCCGGCCGAGGGGAGGGGTGCCGTGATCGGAGTCATTTTCCGTACGCCGTATGGGCGCTGATACCGTACGAGGTATGGAAAAAAAGGTGAGACGTCCCCCGCGGGGAACGAGGAAGAGAGACGTGCCTCTGACCGAGGCCGGGATCTACACCGCCGCCCTGCGGCTGATCGACGAGGACGGGGCCGAGGCGCTCACCATGCGCAAACTCGCGACCGTGCTCGATGCGAACCCGATGTCGCTGTACCACCACGTGCCGAACAAGGAAGCCGTGCTGCGCGGCGTGACGAGAATGGTCGGAGCCCAGTTCCGCACCGTGACGCTTCAGGACGCTCCCTGGCCGGAGCGCCTCCGGCTGCTCGCCACGGACTTCCGGACGCTGGCACACCGGCACCCCGAGCTGATGGCGTACTCGTTCAGCCACCAGCCCGACTTCATCCAGCACGACGACCCGTTCTGGACGGCCCTCACCGCGACCGTGGCCGCTGCCGGCGTGCCGTTGTCAGAGGTCCCTGAGATCGCCGCGCTGATCGTCGCCGTCGTCGTCGGTGTCCTCAGCGCCGAACTCAACGGAGCGCTCCACCAGTGGGCGAACCTCAAGCCCCCCGGCCCTGATACCGACGGCGGAGACGGGCCCACGGATGCGGCACCTGGCTCCACGGGTGCAGGGACTGCGGGCCCTGATCGGGACCACATGTTCCGTCTCGTGATGGACACGCTGATCACGGGCCTGGAAAGCCGGCTCACCGCCGACCGTGACAGCCAGGACGCCGGCCGCCGTTGAGTCCGCGGCTCGAGGTGCTACGGCTTGAGGCTCGTCCGTGGCGGGCGAGCTCGGGGCGCTGCGGCCGGAAGAGATCGTTTCCCGCGCTGTCCGAGCTTCCTGCGTTCCGAGCCCGGTCAGCGGTTACAGCAGACTCGCTCGTACCGAGAGGCGTGTGGAGAGCAGCACCGCCCCGAACCAGTCCACGATCCGTACCGACCTCGACAGCGAGCGACGCGCGGAGCGTGCACCTACGCACCCCCGCGCGCCACCTGCACCGGCCGCACCTCATGTCCCACGCTGGGGGACCTCTCCCGTCCACAACTGGCTGACCTGACACCGTCCCCGCCAGGTGGCGCACGGCGCACTGGTGCCCACGGCGGGGCCCGGCCGCCGCCCACGCCCATCGCTGGACTGACAGTCACCTGGCCGAGTTGCGCCGAGCCGCTGAGTCAGCTCAGGGGCGAGTCGGTGGTGGGCGTGAGCACGGTCTCGGCGATGCCGACAATCTGGCTGAGGTCGAAGCCCTCCATGTCGGCGCGAAAGTCCGGGCTGGCCAGGTACGCCCGCAGCCGCTCCTGCACGTCGTCGGTGTCCCTGTAGGAGACGAGGGCGTACAGCTGGGGCGTCTCACTCCCGGAAGCCGCTGGCACCGTCCAGACGCCGTGCGTGGTGATCCGGTGCTTCGCCATGCCGGGAATGTGCTGGGACCAGACGTTCTCATAGGCGACGAGGGCTTCCGGGCCGGACAGGGTGTAGACACGAAGCTGGTACTGGGACATGAACGCTCATTCCTCTTCTGTCTCGGCATGGATGGTCAGCGGTCAACTTTGGGAGAGCAGGTACGCCAGTTCGGTGTCCCAGTCGATGCGTCCGGCCTCGGTACCCCGTGGCACCCGAGCCTCCGTGCTTTCCAGGAAGCTCTTGACGTCCCGCACGGGAACCTCGAGCAGGGCGGCGCCCGCGCGCGACCCGAGAGCGATGTACATCGCCTGGTTGCCACGACCGACGGCCGACCAGATCCGGACGTCCCCATGACCGGCGCAGCCCTCCAGGCCATCGGCGAGAAGGTCACGCCCCAGGACCCATTCGACGGGCTTGTCACTGTGGGAGAAGAAGGTCGCACGAACGACATAGGGATCAGCGGGCTCGTACCGCAGACGCATACGCAGGGGCAGCGAGTAGACCCGCGCGACGACGAGCCGGGCGGTCAGTCCCTGGACCACAGTCCTCGAAGACTCCATCGACATTCACTCCAAGGCGCCCCTCCCTCGGCTGCGCCCGCCGCTCGCGGCGGTAAAGACGCATCGGAGGAAGAGGTGTTGCAGCAGGGCCCGGGCGCCGGGACGGCATCGGCAGACCGCGCGATTCGTGGCGTCGCGGCAGATGGGCGACGCGTGCCTGCGACACGAGGTCGGTGTCGGCAGGCAGGTTCGACAGGAGCGGGTCCTCGCTCAATCGCCCGCCTGGGGCGGCGGTCAGGGGACCGTTGATCCTTGAACAGCGGTCGTGTCCCTGCCGCCGGCAGGCATCGGGCGAGGGATGCAGCCTCGGCCCATGGGCACAGACAGAACCTGTCTCACCGGTCACCGTGGTTCCGGTCGAAGTGGTCCCAGCCGCCATAGTTCCGGTCACCGTGGTACCCGCCGTGGCGGTCCCGGTCCCGGCCGTCGTGCTCGTAGCGGTTCCAGCTGTGCCGGTACGACCTGTCGGACTTCCACCCGCGCCCCTCGTCGCTCCAGTAGCAGCGACCGTCGCGGCTGTGCCAGGACGAGTCGGTGACACGCTCGTCGTGGTGCCAGCCACGGTTCTCGTCCCAGCAGTAGCCCTGCTCGATCAGGTAGCCGATGCCGTGGTCCCAACGGTAGTCGGCGGGGTTGACGCCGACGGCCGGCCGCTGGACGTGGGCGGCGGAGGGAGTCGCGGCCGAAGCGGTGCCCCCGGCACCGACGACGACGACACCCGCGATCGCCACGGAGGAAACAGCGACAGGGAACCGCTTCGTGAGCTTCTTCATGATCTTTCCTTCCGGCTGGCGCGATTAGCGCCAACGGCCTCTCGTGCAGGCGGAGTTCAGGGCCTGGACCCTGTTCGATCAAACTTTTCCATACGTCGTATGGAAGCACCTCTCAAGGATTACCATACGGCGTATGGAAATGCTGCGGATGGGGACGGTGACACACACCACAGGCCCCTGAACAGCTCTCGCGAGAGCGTGTCGTCGACGTTGGTGATCGGGCCCCGCCCGGTGTGATCAGCGGCTTGGGTCGGGATCGGTCGGCCGAGGCCCGTGTTGTATCCGCAGACCATCGTGATCAGGTGGCAGTTTGCTCGCGGACCTGCTCTCCGGCAGCCCCTGACCCGCAGGCACCCCGTCAATGACCAAGAGCTGCCCCGTCCTCGAGACGCGCTGCGCCCCGAACGGCGGTTTGCGATCGTCGGAAGACGGCGCGAGCATTTTCTTAGGGGCGCAACGGCCGGGCCAAGCCCTGAATGCCGGCGCCATGGGAGGAGGGACGCGCCCTCGCGCTGCGACACTCCGACAGACGTCACCTGTGAAGCGGCGGCGCAGCGAACAAGACCGGACCCGCTCAGCCGGTGTTCCGGGCTGACGGGTAACACCTGCGGTCGGCTCACCTTGCAGACGGCCTGGGCTCCGTCACAGCCGCATGACCGCGTCGGTGGTCGCCGCCGTAGGGCGGTCGGCAGAGCGGAAGGAGTCTGGCCATGCGGATCGTCGTGGACCTGAATCGCTGCCAGGGATACGCACAGTGCGTGTATCTGGCGCACGAGGTCTTCAGGATGAACGGTCAGGAGGCGCTCACCTACGAGCCGAACCCTGATGACCAGCGGCGCCTGCAGGTCGAGCGAGCCGCTGCGGCGTGCCCGGTGCAGGCGATCGTGATCGACCGCTTGGACGGCGAGGAGCGGGGCGAGACGTCATGACCTTGCGGGCAACGGTCGCGGAGCTGGTGCGCGCGTTCCGGGCCAGCGGCCGGATCGTCATCGTGGGTGCTTCTCTGGCCGGGCTGCGGGCCGCGGAGACTCTGCGCGAGGAGGGCTTCACCGGTTCTCTGACCATCATCGGGGACGAGCCGTACGAGCCGTATGACCGTCCGCCGCTGTCCAAGCAGGTGCTCAAGGGCTGGGTGCCGGCCGACCACACCAAGCTGCCCCGCATGCGGGAAGCGGATGCCGACTGGCGACTCGGGGTGGCTGCCATCGGGCTGGATCGGGCCGCCAAGCAGGTGCGCCTGGCCGACGGCGAGCAGGTCCCGTACGACCGGTTGCTGATCGCCACGGGCACCCGCGCGCGGCAGTGGCCCAACCCGGCCGAGGCCGCCCTGCACGGGGTCCACACGATTCGCTCGCGCGATGATGCGGAGCGGTTGCAGAAGGAGCTGGCCGAGCCGCCGTCGCGGGTGTTGGTCATCGGCGCCGGGTTCATCGGCTCGGAAGTGGCCTCTGTCTGCCGGGAACTGGACATCCCGGTGACCGTCGTCGAGCGGGGTTCGGCGCCGCTGGTCGGCGCGCTCGGCGGGGTGATCGGGGAGATCGCCGCGCAGCTGCAGCGCGATCACGGCGTGGACCTGCGCTGCGGTCTGGGCGTGTCGTCGCTGGAGGGCGACTCCGGCGGGCACGTGCGGCGTGCTCAGCTTTCGGACGGTTCGACCGTCGACGCCGATGTGGTGGTGGCTTCGCTGGGGTCGATCCGCAACGTGGAATGGTTGGAGGGCTCCGGGCTGGCGGCCGGTTTCTGGGGCGTCGGATGCGATGCCGGCGGACGGGCCTTCGACATCAACGGCGTGGTCACCGACAGCATCTTCGTGGCAGGGGATGTGGCACGTGCGCCGCATGTGCTCTACGAGTATCAGTTCCTGGCGATGGAGCACTGGGACAACGCGGTGCTCGGCGCGGAGGCCGCGGCCCACAACATGGTGAACCTCGAGCCCCACTACCGCCCGCATCTGCTGCTGCCCGGCTTCTGGTCCGGTCAGTTCGGCGTGAACATCAAGTCCGTCGGCGTGCCGCCTTTCGGCGACGAGATCGTCTTCACCCAGGGGTCCGTCGAGGAGCGCCGTTTCGCCGCCGCCTACGGTCACCGGGGCCGCATCGTCGCGGCCGTCACCTTCGATCACGGCAAGTGGCTGGAGTACTACGGGAAGCTGATCGAGCATTCCGGTCCGTTCCCGCCTCCGCCGCCGGGCTGGGACCAACCGCCCGACGCCAAGCCGGTGCCGGCCGAGTTTCCGGATCCGAGGGTCCCGACGGCGATCCCCGACGTCGTCCTGACCGGCCACGCCCCGAGCGAGCGGACGGCCGAGTTCCGGATGCGCCATCACTGACGCGCTCGCCGGGCCAAGCCTGTAGGCGGACAGCATCGACATGAAGAAGGAGGGGAGCCTCGTGGTCGAGGAAACCCCCTGGCAGCAGGCCCTCCGCTACACCAACCGCGCCAACCCGTACCCCTTCTACGAGGAACTGCGCAAGACACCGGTGGCGCGGCAGCCGGACGGTACCTATGTCGTGAGCACCTACCGGGAGATCGTCACGCTGCTGCACGACCCCCGGGTCAGCTCGGATCCACGGAAGTGTCCCGTCCCGGCCGCAGCCCCGGCCGAGGGAGCGGCGGAGGCGGAGCCGATCACGGAGGCGGTCATCTCTTTGGAGCCGAACATCATCACCCAGGATCCACCCGAGCACGATCGAGATCGTCGGATGATGATGCCGCATTTCGTCGGCCCTGCCCATTCCCCTCACCTGATCTCCGACCTTGAACCCGAGGTCCATCGCATCGTGGCCGGGCTCCTGGACGACATGCGAGGCAATAGCCGGATCGACGCCGTCGACGACTTCGCCTACCCCCTGCCGGTGACCGTGATCTGCAAGGTCCTGGGCGTGCCGCTGGAGGACGAGCGACGCTTCCACCACTGGATCGAGACGGCCCTAGACGCTTTGGACTTCGGCCCCGAGGCCGCCTCTGAGGAGATGCAGAACCGGCTGGCCGGGGGTCGCCAGGCCGTGCAGGAGTTCGAGCAGTTCGCAGCGGATCTGCTCGACCGGTACGCCCGGCAGCCCGGCCCGGGCATGCTTTCGGCCATGGTGAACGAGGACGGCCCGGAGGAACGGATGTCCAAGGGTGTGCTCGCGAGCAACGCCCTGCTCCTGATCTTCGCGGGACACGAAACCACGGTCAACCTCATCGCCCACAGCGTGCTCACCCTGCTGCGCCACCCCGCCGCGCTCGAGAAGCTGCGCCGCCGGCCCGAGCTGATCGTGCCGGGGGTGGAGGAACTGCTGCGCTTCGAGTCGTCGGTGCAGTTCTGGCACACCCGCTCCGCCGTGGAGGACATCGACATCGCCGGCACCACCATCCCGAAGGGGGCGCCGATCTTCCTGGCGTACGGCTCGGCGAACCGCGACCCGCAACGGTTCACCGACCCCGACGCACTCGACCTCGAACGCCGCGACAACCAGCACCTCGGATTCAGCCAGGGCATCCACTTCTGCTTCGGCGCTCCGCTCGCGCGACTCGAGGTCCAGATCGCCGTCGGCGACTTCGTCCGCCGGGTGGAGAACCCCCGGCTCGTCGAGGACCCGCCGCCGTACCGGCACAACCAGATCTTCCGCGGACCGCGCCACGTCCTGGTCGACATCGACGGCATCCGCGACTGAGCGCGTGTGTGTGAGGGATCGCAATGCGGGCCTTTCGACTGGTCGGGTGGCGGCATCCGCCGGAGCTGCGCGAGGTGCCGGTTCCCGAGCCCGGACCGGGACAGGTGCTGGTGAAGGTCGCGGGTGCCGGTGCGTGCCACTCCGATCTGCACATCATGGAGGCACCCGGGCCACCACCCGGGCTCGTCACCGAACTGCCCTTCACCCTCGGCCACGAGAACGCGGGATGGGTGGAACGGCTGGGAGCGGGCGTCACCGGGTACACGCCCGGGGACCCTGTGATCGTCTATGGCTGCTGGGGCTGCGGGGTGTGTGCCAACTGCCGCCAGGGCATGGAGAACTACTGCCAGAACCTCGGCGGTCAGGGCCCCGGCCTTGGAGGCGGTCACGACGGCGGCATGGCCGAGTACCTGCTCGTCCCGGCGCCGCGGTACCTGATTCCGCTCGGCACCCTCGACCCCCGCCAGGCCGCCCCGCTCAGCGACGCCGGACTGACCAGCTATCACGCCGTCAAACGGTCGCTGCACCTGCTGGGGCCGGGGTCGACCGCGGTCGTGATCGGGGCGGGCGGTCTGGGTCAGATGACCATCCAGATCCTGCGCGCGCTCACCACGGCAACCACCGTAGTCGCCGTGGACACCGACACGGGCAAGCTGAAAACCGCCAAGCACATGGGCGCCGACGAGGCGCTTCTCTCGGGCGACGAGGCGATCACGCGCATCAAGGACCTGACGGGACAGCTGGGCGCTGAACTCGTGCTGGACATGGTCGGGATAGACCCGACTCTGCGGATGGCTGCTCAGGTGGCCAGGGTGCTCGGCCACCTGACCATGGTCGGCCTCGGCGGCGGAGCCCTGCCCGTCAACTTCACCAGCCCGCCGCACGAGTGCTCGGTCGCCTCGCCCTACTGGGGCACCCTCCCCGAACTGATGGAAGTGATCACCCTGGCCCAGCAGGAAAAGATCAGGATGCTGGTCGAGCACTTCCCTTTGGAACGCGCCGACGAGGCATACCAGCTCCTGCACGACGGCCAGGTTCAAGGACGCGCCGTCATCACCCCCCACGCATGAGTACCGACACCAGCGCGACCGACACGCACATGCGTCGTGGCCGGGTGACGACGGACATGCACTGACACGACAACGCTGCTCCAAGGAGGAGGCAGGCGCCATGACATCCCCCACCGATTCCCCGGGCCCCGTTCCCCCGCGCGGCACCGAGCCAGAAGAGAGGCCCGTGGCAGAAGGGATGGCCGCCCTGGCGAACATGGGCTGGCAGATCCTGCTCACGATGGGCCTCGCCACCGTCGCCCTGGGCGTCATCGCCCTGGTCTGGCCGGGCGCGACGCTGCGCGTCCTCGGCATTCTCTTCGGTGTCTACCTACTGGTCACCGGTGTCTTCCAACTCGCCGCCGCCTTCGGCACCCACGTCCCACGGCACCTTCGCGTGCTGCACTTCATCACCGGCGCGGCCTCCATCCTGCTGGGACTGATCTGCTTCCGGGGCACCCTTGAGTCGATTCTGCTGCTCGCCCTGTGGATCGGCTTCAGCTGGCTGCTGCGCGGCACCACGGAGATGGCCGCGGCGGCCTCAGCCCCGGCCATGCCGGGGCGCGGCTGGCACGTCGCCTTCGGGATCGTCGGAGCTCTGGCCGGCATCGTGATGATCGTCATGCCGTTCGCCTCGATCGCGACACTCACCCTGGTGGTGGGCGTCATGGCCATCATCGTGGGCCTGACCGAGGTGGTCCGCGCCATCAGGACGCGCGTCGAGATCGGTCATCTCGCTTCGGGCACGGCCGCCCAGCGGCGTCCTCTGTTCCACGCGCGTCCGCACCCTCAGCACTGACCGGCTGGCAGCGGTGAGCGGCGTTCGGGTCAGTCGGTGTGACGGCCATGAGACCGTCCGACGAGTGAGACCGTCCGACGAATGAGACCGCCCGCCGGACGACGGCCCATCCCGGCGGCCGCCATCCGGTGGGCACGGCGCCCGGTCGATGGCGGGGAACCCATACCCGTAGCGTCCGGGGACTGATCCGGCACCGTACGGGAGTGGGCAGGGTGACTGCTTCGCCGTCGAGCCCGACGGGGACGACCGGGGCGTCGGCGTGGATGACGACGTCGTCGGGTGTCGCCAGACGGGTCAGGCCATGCGTCTGCCCGCCTCGCAGCCTGGCGGCCGTCTCTGCGGGCGTCTCCGCCCTGGCGGCCAGTACTCCCAGGAGCCCGGAGTCGAGCTGCGCCCGCCTGCCGAGTCCGGCCGGGTCGTCGACCTGGTAGGGGTTGTTGCTCACCAGCACGGCATCCGGCCGGTCCACCGTGAGCAGTCCTGCGCCTACCACCAGCTCCGGACCCTCGTGGCGGGCCAGGTACTCCGGGAGGATCCTCACCATGGTGCCGATCTTGTCCTCCCGGTAGGCCGGGTCCTGCACCAGAGCGGCGTACGCTCCGAACGACACGTTGTCGACGAACGCCCGGTCGCCCGCGTACCCGAGGTCCACGCGCAGCTCGACGCCGTCCGTGAGGGCCTCCAGCGCGGCCGAAGGGTCCTCACGGTTCAGGCCGAGATCCATCGCGAAGTGGTTGCGGGTACCCGCCGGAACGACGACGAAGGGCAGGCCGCTCTCCGCGGCCACCGCGGCGACAAGCGCCTGCGTGCCGTCTCCGCCGGCCACCCCCAGCAGATCCGCACCGTCATCCACCGCGCGTCGGGCGACAGCCGCCAGGTCCTGGCGCAGGGAAGGATCGATCAGGAAAACCTGAGCCCCGAACGCCCGGGCTCGTTCCGCGATCCGGAAGCGGCCGGCTTTCCCTCCCCCCGAACGCGGATTCACGATCAGGTAGGGCCGCCGCGCGCCGGTCGCCGGCCGCGACGCGCTCTCGCTCATGGCACGTACCGCCAGGCCGCATGCATCAGCTCGGCGCACATCACCGGCGACAGCAGGACTGTAGCGATCACGCCTGCGGCTGACGGCGCCGTCTCCCACCGGGCCGACGGACCTGCGATTGCACCTGCGGCCAGCGTCACCATGACACTTCCTTCGGCAGTTACGGCTTGCGGCACCAGCCTGCAGCTCTGTCTGGGCATCCGCACCTGGGACGGGCGTGGCCCCGTCATCGCCGTGCACGCCCACCGCCCTGCGGACCGGTCTGCGCAGCGCCTCCATCACCGCTTGGCCACACCGTTCCCGCAACCTGCGTGTGCCGTGGTCGGAGGGGGGCGATGCCCGGGACGTGATCGTCGCCAGCCGCCACAGCCGACTCGCCGCCGCCAGTGGCAGAGGGGGGCAGTGGCGAGAGCGCAGGACACCAGGGCTCACGGACGAGGAGCTCACCCGTTTCCGGTGACTGGGGCGGGGCACCCAGTGCCCATGGCGTCGCGTCCGGTTCCGGTGCGAACCATCCTCGCCACCATCGGCCTGGTGCTCGCCACCTACGTCGTACTAGAACTGGCGGTGCATGCGCGTCGGGTCTTGATCTGGGCGGTCATCGCGTTGTTGTTGGCCGTCTCCCTTCATCCGGCGGTCGAGGCGCTGCAGCGTCGGATGCCGCGATGCCGACGGTCGGTGGCGACCTTGCTGGTCTTCCTGGCTGCCGCCGTGGCCGTCGGCGCGGTGGTCGCTCTGTTCGTCATCCCCCTGGCTCAGGAGGGAAGCCGGCTCGCCGGTCGCCTGCCCGCCATGATCAGGGACGCCCAGGCCGGTCGCGGGCCTGTCGGTAACTTGCTTCAGCGGACGCACGCTCTGCAGTACGTCCAGCGGCATCAGGCACAGATCCGCGCGTTCGTCACCGGGCTGAGTACGCCCGCCCTGAAGTTCATTCGCGGTGCCGCGACCACAGTGACAGGCGCTCTCACCATTTTCGTCCTGGCCTATCTGATGGTCCTGGAGGGCCCCAAGGCCATAGAGCGGTCCTTGGCCCTGGTGGACACGGCGTCCGCGGCCCGGATACGCAGCGTCGGAGCCGCGTGCGCCCGTACCGTCAACGGCTACCTGACCGGAAACTTGCTGATCAGCTTGATCTGCGGGCTCCTGACCTACGTCATGCTGCTCGTTTCCGGAGTGCCGTTCGCCGGCCTGCTGGCCCTCTTTGTCGCCGTGACCGACCTCATTCCCCTGGTGGGCGCCACCATAGGGGCTGTCGTCGCCTCCGCGGTGGCGTTCGTCCACTCCTTGCCGGCCGGCATCGGAGCCATCGTCTTCTTCATCGTCTATCAGCAGGCAGAGAACCACCTGCTGCAACCGCTCATCCTGTCCCGGACGGTGAAACTCAACCCCCTCACCGTGCTGCTGGCCATCCTGATCGCCGCCGAGGTCGCCGGGATCCTCGGTGCCCTGCTGGCCATTCCGGTCACCGGCGTCATCCAGGTCGTCCTCGGTGACCTCTGGGCCCACCGCAAGGGTCGGCCGCTTCGGTTGCCGATGAGCGCAGACAACAGCCCCGAGAACGCCGACGGGTCCGGCGACCGTGAATGACTGCTCCGTGACCCACGCAACGGCGAAACCCGCGCGTCAACATCAAGTGATCATTCAATCAGTCTTGAGGCACTTGACGATGGAGCTGCTTTATCTGATGATTTCATCATAAGTGGGCAGAATGCCGGACCCCAGCCGCCTGCGGCTCATCCAGCACCGGGTGCTGACGTGCGAGGTCTTGGACAGCGACACCGGCCAGCCCCATGGGAGACAACCCCGAGCGGCTGAACACTGAAGCATCCTTTGCTGCCCTTTGCGGAGTCAGCCCCGTCGAGTATTCGTCGGGCCGTCGGAGCACGCGCCGCCTCAACCGCGGCGGCGACCGTCAGGCGAACGCCGCCCTGCACCGGATCGTTCAGACCCGCCTGCGCGTCGACCCACGTACCCAGGACTACTACGAACGCCGCAGCAAGGAGGGCAAGACCCGACGTGAAATCGTCCGAAGTCTGAAGCGTTACGCGGACCGAGAGGTCTTTCACCTGGTCAGACCTGTGCACTTGCAACCCTCGTTATAGGGGCGGTCGCGAGACGTGAGAGGGGCTGGGGCGTGAGTGAGACACCCCCGAACACCCTGCAATACCGCTTTGACGGGCCAGAAGACGCTCCGGTCCTGATCCTGGGTCCCTCACTGGGCACGACATGGCACAGGTTGCAGAGACCGTCCAGGGACGTCTACGCCAGTCCAACGCGGGCACAGAATTGCAGGTCGGAGCCTCTTGGTCCGGGAGAGTCTGGCCAGTTGGTGATGGTTGTGTGATACGCGGGTGATACGGCGAAGCCCCACCGAGGTCCGTCCCTGGCAGGAGTTCTGCGCGGATGCGTGAGACGGCGAAGCCGCACCGGAGCACTCCGATGCGGCTTCGCCGTGGGATCGAGTGCGATGGCTCGCACGCCGCGGTCGGTGCCTCGTGCGGTCCGTGTGCCTGCGGCTCTCCCGGGTGCTTGATTTGCAGACGCACCAACTCACTCGTCCGTGCGAGGGGTGCATCCTCTCCAGCAGCAACGGAGATCGTCGACTTCCGGCTGCCCGCGGAGGCCGACCCGGTTCTCCGGGACAGCGGGGAGGCAGTGCCGCAGCGTGTGGGCGGCCCGTGAAGCGTGGTTGTGCGTCGTCTGCACCAGCACGATTGCCCCGGTTCGACTACGCCAGACCTGGGTGGTCGTGGCCCGGTCCACGTGTGAGGGTGACCAGCTGTGAGTTTCGGGTACGCGGGGAAGCGGCCGACCACGGCAGCAGGAGAGATGAGGTTCGCATGCGTACTGTCGGCAGCCGCCCGCCTACCGCCCTGCGCGGCAGCCCACTGCGGGGCCGGGTCGCCGTGGTCACGGGGGCGGCGCGCGGCGTGGGCGAGGCACTGGTGCGGCGCCTGGCCGCGGAGGGCATGCGGATCGCCCTGCTCGGTCGTGAGAAGGAGACACTGTCCCAGGTGGCGGCGTCGCTGGCCACCCTGACCGTCTGCATCGAGGCGGACGTGACCGATCAGGCCGCGCTCGACCGTGCCGCGCGGCAGGTCGAGGAGCGGCTCGGAGCGGCCGGTGTCGTGGTGGCCAACGCCGGCATCGCTGTAGGCGGGCCTTTCAGCCGCACCGATGCCGAGCTGTGGCGACGCGTCGTCGACGTCAACCTGGTCGGGGCGGCGAACACCGCCAGGGCCTTCCTTCCTCAACTCACGCGGACCGGAGGTTACTTCCTCCAGATCGCCTCGACCGCAGCGTTCGGCTCCGCTCCGATGATGAGCGCGTACTGTGCGTCCAAAACAGGTGCGGAGTCCTTCGCCTTGGCCCTACGGGGTGAGGTCGCCCCGGAGGGGGTCGCCGTCGGCATCGCCTATCTGCACTGGACCGGCACCGACATGATCGCCGGAATGGACGAGCACCCGGTGCTGCGAGCCCTCCGTCGGCACCAGCCGTCCTTCGCTCGGCGGGTCCACAGTCCGGCGCAGGTGGCCGACTGGCTCGCCACCGGCATCACGCATCGCGTCCGCAACATCTACGCGCCCCCGTGGCTGCGCTGGTGCCAGCCCTTGCGGCCGCTCTTCCCGTTCGTGGTCGGCCGCATCACCCGGCGCGAACTGCGGGAGGGATCGACCGACGAGCTCGGTGCCGATGTCGAAGTCCTCGGGGCGGGTGGCCGTGCCGACTGGACGTCGGTCAGGCCCGAGACCTGAACTGCAACGGGGCCGGGAGGCGTCCAGAGGGTGCCCGACAGACAAGCCACGAGGGTCGGTAGGACCTCGGTAAGTACCTGCCTGGGCCCTTCTGCCGTGCACGGCTTCAGTGCACTACCCGAGGAGTGGTTTCCCAGGACGGAAGCGGCCGTAGAGCCCTCAGGCGGGTAGGTGGTCGCCATGGACGAGGATGACGCGGCCGCGGCGCTGCGAGCGGCGCTCGACCAGCTGGCGTTCGCCACCCGGAGCGCGGCGGCGCTGTCGAGCACGCTGGATGCGGTCGAGGGGCTCAGGCGGGTGTGCCGGGTGCTGGTGCCGGGGCTGGCCGACTGGGCCGCGGCCGATCTGATGGACGAGAACGGCGCCGTCGAGCGGGTCTGTGTCTCACACCGTGACCCCAACACCGCCCTGACCGGCGGCCTGACGGGACCGTTGCCGCCGGCGCCGGAGACGCCAGGAGGGCCGCTGTCCCGGGTGCTTCGCGGCGCCGGCCCCCTGCTGTTGTCGGCCGGGCGGCTGCCGACCGCGCAGGAGGCGTCCGATCCGCTGCACACGGCAACCATGCGACCGTTCGCCCGACTCGGGGGAGACTCCGCGATCGTGGCCCCCTTGCGGGCACGCCGGCGAGTGCTGGGCGCGCTGACCCTGGTCCGGGGCGAGGGACACCCGCCGTGGGGCGAGGCGGACCTGGCGCTGGTCGAGGACCTGACCCACCGCATCGCGCTGGCCCTCGACAACGCCAGGCTCTACGCCGAGACCCAGGCCGTCGCCGAGCGCCTCCAGCGCTCCTTGCTGCCGGACCTGCCCGTCGTACCGGGTCTGCGCATCACCGCCCGCTACTCCCCGGCGCTCGCCACCGCGCAGATCGGCGGTGACTGGTACGACAGCTTCGTCCTGACGGAAAGCGGTGACACCACTCTGATCATCGGCGACGTCACCGGCCACGATCTGCATGCCGCCGTGACCATGAGCCAGATCCGGAACATGCTGCGTGGCATCGCCTGCGACCGCCGGGAGCCCCCCGGCATGATCCTGCGCCGCTTGGACCTCGCAGTCGACGCCCTCTACAGCCACCGCACCGCCACCTGCGTGTACGCACTGCTCAAGGGCCAGGAAGGAGGGCCGTACCAGCTGGAGTGGGCGAGTGCCGGACATCCACCACCCCTGCTGGTCACCGCGGACGGCGACACCACCTACCTCTGGGAAGCACACGGCCTGCTGCTGGGCGTCGACCCGCACGCCGAACGGCCCAGTGCCTGCCTGCCCCTGCCCGAGGGCAGCACCCTGCTGTTGTACACGGACGGCTTGATCGAACGGCGCGGCGAATCCATGGATCACGGCATGACCCGGCTCCGGCAGCACGCTGCCGCCCTGGTCGACCAGGACATCGACGAGCTGAGCGACGAGCTGATGAACGCACTCGTGGCAGGGGCCCACGACGACATCGCCCTGCTCGCCCTGCGACTGCCACAGTCGGACGACGGCGTCTCGCCCTGAGGCCACGTCGAATGCCCGCCGTACGCGATGTTCCTGAGACCGTGACGCCTACGTGGGCGCGCGCCGGCAAGGAGACGATGCAAGACCCGGGAGCATGTGGGGCGGCCTGCCCGAGCAGCGAGGAGGGCGAGGACTCGTGGGCCAGGAGATCGACATTCACGTCAGCACGCATCCGAGTCCGTCCGGCCAGGCGGATCCGGTCGAGCGGCTTCGGCAGGAGAACGTCGCACTGCGCAATCGGATGCTCGCGCACGCGGCCGTGGCCGCCGCCCAGGGGATCCTCAAGGAGCGATACCGTCTAGCCTCCCTGGAGGAGGGGTTCGAGCTGCTGCGCCGTACTTCCCAGCGGCACAACGTCAAGCTCCATACTCTCGCGGACGCGGTCAACCGCATCGCCGGGCCGGACGAGCACACCGGCGCCTGGTTTCCCCACCGCGCCCGGGCCGGCGCTCCCCGGCTTCCCGGGCTCCGGCTGTCCGGCAGCACGAGCTCGACGGCTCCGCAGGGCGCGGTCCTCGGCGCGGGGCTGCGCCGCGTACTGGAGATCACCGAGACCGCCATGGGCAATGTGCAGCTCGCCGAGGGCGGACTGCTGCGCCTGGAGAAGCACTCGGGGCTCGGTCGGCGGTTCACGGACTTCTTCGCCTTCGTCGACGACTCCGGCACCGCATGCGCGCAGGTCGCCCGGGACCGCCGGCAGGTGACCATTCGCGACGTCGCCACCGCAACCGTCTTCGACGAGGACTCCCGGCACGTGATCCTGCACGCCGGCAGCCGCGCTTGTCACAGCGTTCCGCTGCTCGACGAGCGTGGCGCGTTGCTGGGAGTGGTCTCGTCGCACCACGCCCGGCCAATCGCCGGATTCACCCGCAGCCAGCTCGCGGCCCTGCACGAAACCGCCGACGTGGTGGGCCGCTGGCTGGCATGGCACCGACGGACCGTCATCCTGGACGCCCTGGAGGATCTCCAGCGCACAGCGTCCCAGGGATCCTGAGCGGCTGATCGTTCCGGCCTGCCGCCCGGTGCTCGTACGCGGCCTCGGCGGCACCGGCCCGCGTACGTACACGTACGGCATCTCGCTCCAGGTGCTCGCTCGTCCGGGCCTGCCCGTCCGGGTCAGAGGCAACCCGAACCCTTCCGCGACCCACTCGAACGAAATCAAGAGCTCCAGGGCGTGGTCAGCGACCGCCGGAAGTCTGGGGTGGGACGTTTTGGCCAGGTGGGTTCGGGGACACGTCGGGCGGAGGTCGTGTCGCGTGCGGGTTCGGAAGTGAGCTGGCATTCCATTCGTCCGCCCGCCCTGCCGTCCGGCTCAGAACGCGGGCGGCAGAGCTGTGCTGCGTTCAGATGGCCGTGCCCTGGCCAGTGCCTTGATCAGAGCGGTGCGGATCTCGTCCGGCAGCTGTTCGCCGTGCACCCAGTCCACGATCAGTCGGATACCTGCCGCAGTTTCGTGTTGGTGTGCTGTGAGACCTCTCGCAGCACTTGGAATCCCTGCTCGGGATGCAGGCCACCGAGGGTGATGACCACGCCGATCGCCTGGTCGACCACGGTGTGGGAGACGACGGCCTCCTGCAGCTGACTGATTTCCGTCTGCAACTCGCTGATCTTGTTCAGGAGCGGTGTCCGTCCCGGAAGCAAGTGCTCCTCGAGCCGCGTGAGGGTGCCGTTTCGAGAGTTCTCCATCATGATCACATCCCAGACCGCGGGTCTCCCGCCCGGGTCGCCGTGCCGTACGGAATTGCGAAGACGACAATTCGACTCTTACCCCGGATGCTGTCTTCGTGCATCCCGTTCCACGGCGCGCAGCGGCCGGTGGTGTGGACCTGACTCAGGGTTCAACGCGGCCCGGGCGGTGGTGCACCTGCCCTTCGGACGATCGGCACCACTCGGGTCGCGGATGCTCGGTTGATGGTCGCGGCTGCCCGATGGACTGCAAGGATCCTGCGGGAGCGGATCACGGCTCACGACCATACGATCGAGCGCCTGTCGTACATCGCGGCAGGGCATTCGGGTGTGGGGGACTCGGGAGGGGGCACCCAGGGGTTGGGCCGCGTTCAGCAGCGTATCCATGGGGCTGGCTCGACTCAGGCTCCTCCGGTTCAGCCAATGAGCCGGGGGAGCCGCTGACAGGATCGCAGTGGTGGCGACCGACGACGATGCCCATGGCGTCGCCGATGGTGTGGCGGGTGGCGACGGCCAGTTCCGACTGGATGTGGGTGGGCGTTCAGACGGCGACCACGCATGGGAGGCCGGCCGCAGACTTCTCGTCCCGGGGGTCACCCGTGCGCGGTCGCGGTCGAGCGCTTCGCCTGCCACGGGCTGACGAAGCCGGTCGGGCGAGGGCGGCGACCTACTCGCGGGTGCGGGGTACTGGAAGAGGAACCCATCGGGGTGCCGAGGTCTCTGTGACCCGCCGGCCCGGGGGCCGCGCACCGCGGTGGGTCCGTGCGGAAAGGACGGCGGCGACGTGGCGGAGGGCCTGAAGTCCGGCGCAGGGCACGAGCAGCGGCTGTCCGCGGTGGAGCCGGCTCTGTGGCAGCAGGTGGTCGAGCAGCTGGGCACGGCCCTCGCCGTGATCGATCCGGCCGGGCGGATCGTCGCTGTCAACCAGGCCGCCGAGCGGCTTCTGCAGCGCGCAGCAGGGTCGGTGTACGGGCGGGATCTGCACGACCTGTGCCATCGCGACCCAGGAGGTGCCCTCATCCCGCGGGAGCGCTGCCCGCTGCTGCGGGCACTGGCCGAGAGGCGTGCGGCACGCGGGGACGACGACAGGTGCCTGCGTGGTGACGGGCGGCTGGTCCCGATCTCCTGGTTGGCCACCCCCCTGGCGGACGGCGTGTCCGGCGTCTGCCTGGGCATGGTCGTGCTGATCGTCGAGACCGCGGCGGACCGCCGTGCCGGTAGGGAACGAGCGGAACGCGCCGAGCAGTCTGAACGGGTGGAACGGGCGGAACGAGCCGCTCACAGGAGCGCTCTGGAGAGTCTCGCCGAGCGATTGACACTCGTCGCGGAGATCACCGACGTGCTCGGTCAGACCTTGGATGTGGACGAGGCCCTCGCCCGGTTGAGCCGCGTCCTCGTCCCCCGCCTCGCCGACTGGGCAGCGGTGGACCTGCGGGTCGGCTCCCGTCAGGTGCACCGAGTGGCCGTGACCGGTCCGGAGGGCCGTGCAGCCGGGAAGGAGGACTGGCGCGGTCATCTGCCCCCGGTCGGGGAGGCGACCCACTCGCCCCTGGTCCAGGTACTGAACGAAGGCGCTCCCGTGCTTCAGAAGCGGGTGGACCTGAACGCACCGCCCGACTCCCCGCTGGCCAGCGTGCACGACGCCTTCCTCGGAGCGATCGGCGCGGCATCCGCCATCACGGTGCCGCTCGGCAGTAGACGGCAGGTCACCGGTGCCCTGACGCTGGTCCGCACCGACCCGGCCCGGCCCTTCGACACCGGCGATCTCGACGTGGCCGGCGACATCGGCCGCCGGGTCGGTCTGGTCATCGACAACGCGCGCCGGTTCGGCCGGCAGCGCGCGGTCGCCGAGGCCATGCAGCGCAACCTCCTTCCCCCGCTGCCCGCGCACGGCCGGTTCCAGCTGGCCGCCCGGTACCAGCCCGCTCCGCCCGGCTCCCAGGTCGGTGGTGACTGGTACGACGCCTTCGCGCTGAGGGACGGCACGCTCGCCCTCGTCATCGGCGACGTCGTCGGGCACGATCTGACCGCCGCGGCCGGCATGGCCCAGCTGCACGGCATCCTGCGCTCCCTCGCCTGGGACCATGCCGAGCCGACCGGTGCCGTCGTGGACCGCCTCGACGACGCCATGCACGCCATCACCATCGTGCGGATGGCCACCCTCGTCCTCGCCCGGGTCGAAGGTCCGGACAACGGCCCCTGGACGCTGCACTGGACCAGTGCGGGGCACCCGCCGCCCCTGCTGCTGACCCCCGACGGGAACGCGCAGTACCTCGAAGCCGGGCAGGGACTCATCCTCGGAACCGACCCGTGCGCCGGCGATCCTCGCCCGAGCGCCGCCCACGCGCTGCCGCCGCGGTCCACGCTCCTGCTCTACACCGACGGCCTGATCGAAGTCCCCGGCAGCGACTTGACCAGAGGGCTCAGCCGACTGCGTCGCCACGCTCTCGCCCTCGCCCACGAACCTCTGGACATCTTGTGCGACCAGCTGGCGGCCCGCATGCCCCTGGGCAGCACGGACGACGTCGCCCTTCTCGCCCTGCGCCTGCCCGTGCCCTGACCGGGCCGAGGCGTGATCCATGACGGGGCGCGGCTGTTCACGTCCCCGGAGCAAGCGCCAGAATGCGGAACGGACCGGGCGACACGGACTGAAGGCCGTCGTCTCCGGCGTACCGCCAGCCCCAGGACCGCATTGTCTCGACGGTCCTGCCGTCCCGGGCGTCCACCAGTGCGACGCCGAGCGCGGCGCCGTGGTCGGCGAGCAGTCGCCGCTGCAGGCGCCGGGCGAGGTTCCAGACGTGGTCCCGGTACTCCCGGCGCACGCGAGGCGGGACGACGATGCCGGAGACGACGAAGAGCCGCCCGGAGGCGGCGCGGCGGAGCAGACCTCCCCGGACGTGCCCGTCGAAGCCCGCCCACCATGGACCCGAGCCGCCTGTGGGGAAGCCATAGGCGTAACCGGTCAGGGCGGTGGTCTCCGCGATCAGCAGCGAGAACCCCGGCCGTCGTGCGTCGGCCGTGAGATGGCCCAGGAAGGGGCCACGTGCCTGGTTCCACGCCCACGGGTCGCCACCGGAGGTTTCCGCGTACAGGTCGCCCAGCTCCTGCAGACGGTCCGCGACCTGACCACGCGTCAGCCGATGGATCCGATCTGCAATCTGGGGCGAGGACGTGCGCTCCCTCTGCGGCGGGCCCTGTGCGCGGGTACGCGGCCTGCCCCGTGCGGGCCGGAGAGCGGGGAGGGCCAAGGTCGTCGGGGGGAGCACCTGCGCGGTCATCGCCAACCCTGCCCCCGGGCACGGACGAAAGCCGCCCCGGCATCGTCGATCCCCGAGAACGGCACCGGTGCCTGAGGCGGTGCGCGGCGTGCCCTCGGTGTGTCCACCGTACTCCGGGCCGGGCCCGCCCCGGCGGCCCGGTGGTCGCCGGCACCGGGAACGGCGCCGACCGTCCGCGTGCGGTCGCTGTCCTCCGGTCCAGGCCGGCTCACGTGGTCACCGGGCTCGGCCGGGCGAATGTCAGGCGGCCGGCCGCCCGGCCGGTCATGGGACGCACGGCCACCCGTACCCGGCATACCCTGCAGAGGGGGCTGCCGTGGAAACGCGACGCAGGCCCCCACACCGTCGCCCGCTTGCGTCGGGCAGTGACCCGAATCGTGGTCCGTACGTCTCGTACTCGTCTCCCGTCCGGAGCTCCGTATGGAGCAGCTACCCCGCCGGTCGCGAAGGAGGAACCCGGCTCCATCTCACCCTCGACACCGCGCACGCCGTGGAACCCGCACGCTCCGGCTCGCGACCAGCAAATCGACAGAGCACGCGCACGCTCACGCCGACGAGGTACGACCCGGATCCGCGAGGCTACGAGGATCCGCCGGCGTGTCCGTCCCCCGCGGCCGTGACGCCGGAGAACGACAGCCATGACAGGACTCCGCGAACGCAAGAACAACCGGGAGGCGGTCCTGCGATCCCTCTACGGTGCCGTCGAACGCAATCGCCCCGAGGTAAGCGGATCGGTACTCCGCGCCGAGCTGGGCCTGCCCGACGAGGACCTCTCCGCCGCCTGCGCCTATCTGGCCGACGAGGGACTGATCAGCGTGGACTGGACCTCGCACCGGACCCCCGCGGCCGTCTCGCTGACGCACGAGGGCATCTGCCTGATGGAGGAGCTGGAGGAAGAACAAGAGGAATAGCGGAGGGCAGAGAAGACGGCGCCGGACGGCTGACAAGGCCGCTTCTCCTGGGCGCAGGTGTAGCCTGACCGTACCGAGAGCTTTTCGCGCAGCGCTTCCGGCGGTGCCGTTCCCGGCGAGGGACGAAACGGGCAGTCGTCCTACGGCTCCCGGACGGGACCGGACCATGGAACCCAGCAGTACGCCGGCCGAAGGCGTGTCCGGTGCCGACGCGCACACGTACCGCATGCCCCTGCCCCGCCTGACCCTCACCTCGGACGTCAGCCACGGCCCGCTGGACGGTGCCTGGTGGCCGCGCTGCGACGCGCTGGAGCTCGAACTTCCCTCGCTCGTCGACTTGTTGGAGCCGGAGTCGGGGGCCGTGATACGGGTCACCGTGGACCCCGCCGGGTGGCCCGGCGCTCCGCACACGGTCATGGCCCCAGGCCGGGTGATCGCCGTGGAACCGACCGGACCCGGAAGCGACGCGCACGTCATCACCCTGGACTGCGGCACCGTGGGACGCTGGGTACTCCTGGTCGTCCCGCCCGAGGAGCCCGCCGGAACAGCCGTCCGGCTGCTGGCCGCCGCTGCAGACCCGGAGAACCCACTGACCGCCGCGAGCATGCTGGCGCTCGCCGATGCGGGTCGCCCGGTGGGCGCGGCCGGGGAGGCGGAATGAGGCACGGGGCCCCCTGGAAGCCCGCGACAGGGACGACCGGCCGGCCTCAACCACCATCCTCGCGTGAGCCGTTGCCCACTCTGAATGACACTTCTGCGCTCTTCGAGGAGTGCCGCATCGTCCGCACGCACGGCGAACTGGACACGCAATCCGCGGCCCCACTGGTCCGCGCCCTGGCCGAGGCCCGAGCGGCCCGGCCCGGACGGCTCTTCCTGATCGTGGACCTGAGCGAGGTGACCTTCTCCGACTCCAGCGTCCTGTCTGCGCTGTGCGAGGCGTGGTCCGACTGCCGCGCCCGGCGCGGCTGGGTACGCATCGTGTACGGCAACCACATGACCGACCTGGTCTTCCGCCACACCGGCCTGCTCGAGCGCTTCCCCGCCTACGCGAGCGCACAGGACGCCTGGGAGGGACGAACGGCCGACGCCGCACTCCCGCCTCCCCGCGAGCGCACTGCCGGCCGCCGGGACGCACCGCCCGGCCGGGGACCACATGCCGCGCCGAACCACCCGACAGGACACCTCATGAGCGACCAGCTGCGGCGCCCGCCACCGGCCCCGCCCCTCCTTCGCCTGTACCTCGCGCCCGAGAGCACCGTGCCACGCCGTATCGACGGGGCCTGGTGGCCGCGAACCTACGACCTCCTGGCGGAACTCCCGTCACTGCTCTCCGGCCTGCCCCGCGCCTGGGGCCAGATCGTCAGTGTCCTGGTGAACGGCACAGGGTGGGCCGGGGTCCCGGGCCGCATGCTCGTCTGCAACCAGGTCGTCCGGCTGCGCAGGACCGCCACGGCGCGCACGCCCAGCACCATCGTGCTGATGGCCCCCGCCCATGGGCGCCGGGATCTGCTGGTCGTGCCACCGGAGGCCACCGAGCAGGCCGCACAATCGCTCGTGTCCGCAGTGGGACTGACGCCGGAGCAGGGTCACTTCGCGAGCTGAGTGCGTGGGTCCGGCCCGTCCGGCGGCACGGGCAGGCACATCCGGCGAGGATGCGCTCGGTTCGTGGGTGGACGCCGGCTGGCTGCGGGCGAGGCTTCTTCCGGCGCAGCCCTGCGCGCGACGCGGTGCAAGGTCTGGGACGGGTACGGCGGCTTACGGCTGTTGACCGGTGGCCCTCGGGGTGTGTGCGGGGCGTTGCGGCGGCCGCGGCGCGGTCATGTCGAGCAGGAGAAGGGCGTCGTGGTCGGGGGTGCCGGGTTCGGCGATGTAGACGCCGATGCGCTGGCCGGGTGTGCCTTCCACGTGCAGGGACTGCGAGGTGAGGGTGACCGTGCCGACCTGGGGGTGGTGGAAGGTCTTGTGGGCGGGTCTGCGTCCGGTGACTTCGTAGCGTTCCCAGAGGCCGGCGAAATCGGGGCTCTTGAGGAGGAGTTCGCCGACGAGGTTGGTCAGGTCGGGGGCGGTGCCGGCGATGGCGCGCAGGCGGGCGACGCATGCGGTGATCTGCCGGTCCCAGTCGGTGAAGAGGCCGCGGGCCGCGGGGTGGAGGAACAGGTAGCGGGCGAGGTTGCGCTGTTTGGCGGGCCAGTCGTCCAGGCCCGTGTAGAGGGCGAGGCCGCCGGGGTTCCAGGCCAGCAGGTCCATGCTGCGGCTGATGACGTACGCCGGGTTGGGGCGGAGTGATTCGAGCAGCAGCTTCAGGTGGGGGCGCACGGTCCGGCTGGGGGCGGGCGCCGGTTCGGGGGCGTAGCGGGCGGCTCGGGCGGCGAGCTCACGCAGGTGCTGGTGTTCCTGGTCGTCCATGTGCATGGCGCGGGCGAGGGAGTCGAGGACGGTGGGGCTGGGGCGGGTCTCCTTGCCGCGCTCGAGGCGTACGTAGTAGTCGATGCTGATGCCGGCGAGGGTGGCCAGCTCCTCGCGGCGCAGCCCGGGGGTGCGGCGTATGCCGGCGCCGACGGTGAGGCCGACGTGTTCGGGGCTGGTCTGGGTGCGGCGGGCGCGCAGGTAGCGGCCCAGCTCGGCTCCCTCGCTGTTCGCGCTCTCGGATGGCATGTCTCCAGTCTCACCCGCTGAGTGCATGCCGCACGGGGGTGAGGGGGGTCCTGTCATTACCCCGGAAGAGCCCGCCCTGCCACACCGACGCGATCCGGGCGAGGGTGAATGAGCAAGATGCGCCGGCGCCCCGGCCACCGCCACCACCGGTACGACGTGGCAGACCGGGCGACGGGCGCCGGGCGACGCCACGATGCGGAGAGGGCGAAATGCGGTACATCAAGCTGCGTGACCTGGAGGTTTCCCGGATCGGGCTGGGCGCGATGGGCATGTCCCACGGTTACACCGGCTCGGGTACCGACGACGCCGAGTCGATCAGGACCGTGCACCGGGCGCTGGAGCTGGGCGTCACGCTGATCGACACCGCCGAGATCTACGGCCCCTACACCAACGAGGAACTGCTGGGCCGGGCGCTGAAGGGCCGCCGGGACAAGGTGGTGCTGGCCACCAAGTTCGGCCTGGTCTCCCACGGCGGCGACGGCGCGTGGAACCTGGACTCCGGCCCGGCCAACATCCGCACCGCGGTCGAGGGCTCCCTGAAGCGGCTGGGCACCGACCACATCGACCTGTACTACCAGCACCGGGTGGACCCGAACACGCCGATCGAGGAGACCGCCGGCGCTGTCAAGGAGCTGATCACCGAGGGCAAGGTCCGCGCCTTCGGGCTCTCCGAGGCAGGCCCGGAAACGATCCGCCGCGCGCACGTTGTCCAGCCGGTCACCGCGGTGCAGTCCGAGTACTCGCTGTGGACGCGCGGCATCGAGGAGCGCATCCTGCCGGTCCTGCGCGAGCTGCACATCGGGCTGGTGCCGTTCTCCCCGCTGGGACGCGGTTTCCTGACGGGCACCGTGCGTTCCACCGATCAGTTCGGCGAGGACGACTTCCGGCGTGGCAACCCGCGCTTCACCGGCGAGAACTTCCGGCGCAACCTCGCGCTCGCCGACGAGGTGCAGGCACTGGCCGCCGAGGTCGGTGCCACGCCCGCGCAGGTGGCGCTGGCCTGGCTGCTCGCCCAGGGCGACGACATCGCCCCGATCCCCGGCACCAAGCGCGTGGCCCGGGTCGAGGAGAACACCGCCGCCGACACGGTCACGCTGACCGCCGAGCAGCTCCACCGGCTGAGCAGTCTGCCGCCCGCCGCCGGCGACACCCACAACGCGGCCCAGGCGCAGATGCTCGAACGCTGACCCAGCCCCGCCATGCCGCGCTTGTCGTGGCACCCTCCCGCCCTCGTTCGGAGTAACACCTTTCATGCGTGCAGCAGTGATGTACGGAGCCGGCGACGTCCGCGTCGAGAACCGGCTCGACCCGAAGATCGTCCAGCCGACCGACGCCGTGGTGCGCACGCTGGCCGCGTGCGTGTGCGGCAGCGACCTGTGGCCCTACCAGTCGATGCCCGCCACCGACGCCGGCCGCCCCATGGGGCACGAGTTCCTCGGCGTCGTCGAGGAGACCGGCGCGGACGTGACCGGGCTCAAGCCGGGCGACCTGGTCGTCGCGCCCTTCACGTACAGCGACAACACGTGCGACTACTGTGCCAAGGGCCTGCCCATCTCGTGCCGCAACGGCGGCCGGTACGGCTTCGACGGCGTGGATGGCGGGCAGGGCGAAGCCGTCCGCGTCCCGTACGCGGACGGCACCCTGGTCAAGCTGCCGGTGTCCGCCGACTCCGCGCTGCTGCCGTCGCTGCTGGCGCTGTCGGACGTGATGACCACCGGCCACCACGGCGCCGTCACCGCCGGCGTCGCACGCGGCGACGCGGTGCTCGTGGTCGGCGACGGCGCGGTCGGTCTGTGCGCGGTGATCGCCGCGAAGCGGCTGGGCGCCGAGCGGATCGTGCTCGCCGGCCGTCACGAGGCGCGCACCGACCTGGGACGTGAGTTCGGCGCCACCGACGTGGTCGCCGAACGCGGCGAGGAGGGCATCGCCCGCATCCGCGAGGTGACCGGTGGCGTGGAGAAGGTGATCGAGGCCGTCGGCACCCGCCAGGCCCTCGGTACCGCTCTGGGCGCGGTCAGGGACGGCGGCACCATCAGTCGCCTGGGCGTCCCCCAGTACGAGCAGGGGCCGATCGGTCCGGCCGACTTCATGCGCAACGTCACCCTGACCGGCGGCGCCAGCCCCGCCCGCGCCTACGTCGAGCAGCTGCTGCCCGACGTCCTGGACGGCACCATCGCCCCCGGCCGCGTCTTCGACCAGACCTTCACCCTCGACCAGGCGCCGGACGCCTACCGGGCCATGGCCGACCGCCAGGTCCTCAAGGCCCTCATCCGCCCCTGACCCCTGCTCACGCCCGCACAGCGAAGGACATCCCCCTCATCCAGTACGTGACCTTGAACAACGGTGTCGAGATGCCGCTCCTCGGCTTCGGCGTCTACCAGATCCCCGCCGAGGACACCGAGCGCGCCGTCTCCGAGGCGCTGGCCGCCGGCTACCGCCTGCTGGACACGGCCGCCGCCTACGGCAACGAAGAGGCCGTCGGCCGCGCCATCAAGTCCAGCGGCATCGCCCGCCAGGACCTGTTCGTCACCACCAAGCTGTGGGTCCAGGACGCCCCCGCCGAGGAGAACACCCGCCGCGCCTTCGAGACGTCCCTGCACAAGCTGGGCCTGGACCACCTCGACCTGTACCTGATGCACCAGCCCTTCGGCGACGTCTACGGCCAGTGGCGCGCCATGGAGGCGCTCAACCGCGAGGGCGTGGCCAAAGCGATCGGCGTCGCTAACTTCTATCCGGACCGGCTGATCGACCTGATCGTGAACAACGAGATCGTGCCGGCGGTCAACCAGATCGAGACCCACCCGTTCTTCCAGCGCGCCGACTACCAGGACCTCATGCGGCAGCACGGGGTGCAGATCCAGTCCTGGGGCGGCTTCGCCGAAGGCCGGAACGACTTGTTCACCAACCCGCTGCTGGCCGAGATCGGCACGGAGTACGGCAAGTCGGTCGCGCAGGT
The DNA here is from genome assembly GCF_042894725.1 of Streptomyces sp. NPDC001480. Taxonomy (NCBI): domain Bacteria; kingdom Bacillati; phylum Actinomycetota; class Actinomycetes; order Kitasatosporales; family Streptomycetaceae; genus Streptomyces; species Streptomyces sp. NPDC001480. Next base: position 54,577 of record NZ_JBIAVX010000010.1, read on the forward strand.
CGTGCTGCGCTGGCTGATCCAGCGCGGCGTCGTCGCCATCCCCAAGTCGGTGCGTCCCGAGCGCATGGCCGAGAACGCCGGCGTCTTCGACTTCCAGCTCACCGACCAGCAGATGGCCCGGATCGCCACCCTGGACACCGGACGTTCCCTGTTCTTCGACCACCGCGACCCCGAGATCGTCACCTGGCTCGCCGAACGCCGTCTGGACGCCTGATCCGCTCCCGCCCACCCCTCCCGTGCCAGATCCCTCGCGCAGGGGTGCACAGGCCGCCCAGGGTGCGGTGAGGACCCGGCGGCGCGGGAAGTCGGGGCGGTCATTGCCGGTCAGGATCAATGCGGGCGAAGCGCCATGATCCAGGTGTAAGACACTAGCCTCGGGCCATGGTGACGCGCACCCGGCTGTATCACGACGGCACTCTCGTCCTGGAGGACTTTCCCGCCAGTGACGTTTCCGCGCATCTCGCCGATCCGGCGTCGGTACTGTGGCTGGACCTGTACCGGCCCGGGCCTGCCGAGTTGACCATGCTCGGCCAGGAGTTCGGCATCCACGAACTGGCTCTGGAGGACGCCGCACAGCGTGGGCAGCGGCCGAAGCTCGACCGCTATCGCACCCACGAGTTCCTCAGCGCCTATTCCGTGACCGTGAGCCCGGACAGTGCGGAACTGTCATACAGCGAGATCGCCGTGTTCCTCACCGGTCAGGCCATGATCACCGTCCGAAAGGACGACGGTCTCGACATCGAGGACGTCGTCGCCCGCTGGGACGAGAGCCCGGACCTGGCCGGCCATGGCGTCGGATTCCTGCTGCACGGTCTGCTCGACCATCTCGTGGACGGCCACTTCGCCGCGGTCCAGCAGCTGGACGACGGCATCGAGGAGCTGGAGGGCCTGCTCTTCGCGGCCGGGCGCCGTGAGATCGAAGCTGTACAGCACCGGGTTTTCGCACTGCGCAAATCGCTGGTCCGGTTGCGCCGCGTCGTGCTCCCGATGCGTGAGGTGGTCAACGGACTCATGCGGCCCGGCCTGCACGTGATCACCGACCCTCTCGTCCCGTACTACCAGGACGTCTACGACCATGTGCTGCGTGCCACCGAATGGACGGAATCACTGCGGGACCTGGTGGCCTCGGTCATGGAGACGAACCTCTCGGTCCAGGCCAATCGCATGAACCTGATCATGAAGAAGGTGACGAGCTGGGCCGCGATCATCGCCGTACCCACCGCGATCACCGGCTACTACGGCCAGAATCTTCCCTACCCCGGTTTCGGCCGGCAGTCCGGATTCATCACATCGGCGGCCGTCATCGTGATCCTGTCCGCAGTGCTGTACCTGACGTTCAAGCGCAAGGACTGGCTCTGACCGGCCCAGTGCCGGGCGCGGGTGACCAGGCCGAAGGCAGGAAATACCTGGTCACCCCCGGCTTCTCGGGCCGGTGAGCGGAGTAGTGTGAAAGCACCGGGAGTTCTTCGCGTACCGGCTCCGCTGCGGGTGCCGTTTCCGGTGATCGACAACGCCGGGCCGCACCCACGAGCCCGGGGACAGGTCCGCGCCATGCCCGTGACCATTGACCGTACGACATCGAGTAGGCGCGCGCCGCCCCAGCCGGCCCGGCTGTCCCTCACGCCCGCACCGGGCGGCCTGGACGGCATGTGGTGGCCGCGTTCCCGTGCCCTCACCCGTGAGCTGCCCGCCCTGACGGCCGCGCTGGTCGAACAGTGGGGCCGCATCACAGGTGTCACCGTGCACCCGACCCACTGGCCCGTCATCCCGCACTGGGTGTCCGTCGCCGGGCGTACCGTGCAGGTGGGCTGGTCCACCGAGACCCAGGATCCGCACAGACTGACCCTCTCCCTGCCCGACGGTCGCCGAGACGTGCTGGTGATTCCGCCGGAAACCCGTGCGGAGGCAGCCGCGCAGCTGATGGCGGGCGACGGCACCGAGGCCCCGGCACGGGAGGAAGCAGCAGACAGGATCGACGCCCGGATCAGGGAAGAAGCGTGGGAGACCGACGGCGGAGCCGGTCGGGCCGTCGTGCCTGCCCCGGTATATCGGATCGGCAGGCCCTTCGCCCACCGTTCGACGGAGGTGAGAGGACCATGACTGTCATCGCCGCGGCCGCGCTGCTCCTTCTGATCGCCGTCGGAGTCGTTCTGATCCGCCGGCTCAACGGCCAGCACGCCGAACGGATCGCTGCCTTCCACTACAGCGATGTTCTGCCGGGGATCGGGCGTCTCCGAAGGCACCGTCGGTCGGCGGTGGACGCGACCGTTCCGACGCGCCCCACCGCGACGGCGACCGCGGATGACATCGACTTCGGCCCGACGGTGGGCAGTAGAGGAAGGCGCGTGATGGCGATATTGCGAGACCGGAAGACGTATCGCGAGAGGATCATGCAGGCTCTGTACCAAGCCGCCGAGGGCAATCGCCTCCTGGGCGTCGATGGGGCGAAGCTCCGCACGGAACTCGGTATCCCTGAGCAGGACATGGCCGCTGCCTGTATGTACCTGGCAGGTGAGGGCTGGGTCGTCGTGGACTGGGAGAGGGGCAACACGCCCGCGATGATCACGCTGACGCACCAGGGGATCCGGCAGATGGAGACGGAAGAGGAAGGGCGTGGCTGAGCCGCCGCGTCGGCTTCTCGGACCGAAGTGAACCCTCGCAAGGATTGCTTACGGCGGATTAATCCCTTTGACGTAACCTGGAAAGCGGGTCGGCGCACGCTCACGTGCGATGACCCGGAAGGGCGGCTCCGGCGGGTATACGCCGGAGCCGTTGCCTGTTTCCGCAACCGCGCCCTGCGGCGAGGCGCTCGCGCGAGCGTCGTGCGGAGTACGGTGAGGTGGCAGGGTCGTATCGCGGTCGCACGCTCTGCGTCGCCCGCTTCTCTACGGACGGGCGGACACCATGGCCGACTCAGACACCCCCGACCACATCCCCAGGCTCCTGCCGGACGCCGTCCACCGGTCGGTGCACCCCGGGACGGCCCTGCTGCGGCTGGAGACGACACACGCACGCGAGGGAATCCTGGACGGCGCATGGTGGCCGCGGTCCCGGGACATCGGTGCCGAGCTGCCCTCGCTGCTCTCCGCGTTGACCGAGCATCTCGGGCCTGTCACCCGGGTCGGTCTGGACGGCAGCGCCTGGGACGAACTGCCGACCCGGGTGATGGTCGACGACCGGGTCGTGCACGTCGACTCCTTCCCGGTCGGTGACGACACCGTCCTCATCACCCGGGGCGACCGGGACCACTTCACCCTGATGCTGGTCCCTCCGGACACGTCGCCCGACGCGGCACGCGCCGCGATGGCCAGGGCCGTACGGGCCGACAACGTCACCGAGGCCACGCAGATCCTCATCGAAACGGGCAGCGACACGCCACCTACGCCGGCCTGACACGTCCGTCGCAGATCGCCTCCCCATCGGCCTGGACGCTAGATGCGGGCGAACTCCTCCGTCTGCTGGGCGAATTCCCGGGCCATGGCGGCGCTGACCGTGGGCTTGGTGTCGCGGATCGTGTCCAGGTAGTCGTCGGTGGTGGGGGTGGTCCGGGTTCCGGTGTCGAAGGTGCGCTCGAACTGGGCCTGGGAGACGGTGCGCGCCGCGTGGGCGATGTCGGCGGGGGTGAACCCCTCGCTGGCGGACGCGAGTACCGCGCTGTCGGCCCGTGCGCCCGCTCGGGCCAGGTAGCTCTCCCACAGTGCGGTCCTGGCGGTGTGGTCGGGAGGGCCGATCGGCAGCACGTAGTCGAAGCGGCCGTGCCGCAGGAACGCGGAGTCGAGCGTGGTCACGTTGTTCGTGGCGCAGACGAGCAGCCGTCCGTCCTGGCTTCGGAACCGGACGATCGCCTTGAGCAGTTCGTTGACGACGCCGACAGCGGTGGCGTCCGCGCCGCCCCGTTCGCCGGCGACCTCCTCGACCTCGTCGATGAAGACGAGGACGTGGTCGAGCCGGGCGATCTCGTCGAAGCGCCGGCTCAGCCCGGTCGCCAGGCCGTACTCGGCGGCCAGACGGGCGGGGAACAGTTCGAGGAAGGGCCATCCCAGGCGGCCGGCGATCGCGTGCGCGAACGTGCTCTTGCCGGTCCCGGGCGGGCCGAACAACATCACCGCCCGTGGCAGTTCCACTCCGTGCTGGGCGGCCAGTTCGGGATGGGCCAGCGGCAGGACCAGGCGCCGCTCGATGAGCTGCTTCTCCCGTTGCATGCCCGCGACCTTCTGCCACAGCCCCCCTGGCGGCAGCTCCGCTCCGAGCGAGGACAGCGTGCCGGCCGACTGCGGGGTCACCGGTCCGCGTTTCTCGAAGAAGACCAGCCCGGGGCGGGCACCGAAGTCGCAGTTGCGCAGGGCGGTGGCACCGGTCTCGCCCTCGGGCAGGGCGGCGTGCACCGCGCGGACGCCGGCGGCGAAGAGCCGTTGCTCAAGGGCGGTGATCAGGGCACTGCCCAGCCCGCGCTGCCGCCAGGTGGGCGCCATGCAGATGCGCAGGATCCATGCCCGTTCGCCCTCCACCCTGCTCACCGCGGCGCCGATCAGCACGTCGTCGGCCGTGGCCACCACGGCCGGGTGGCGGGTCTGGAGGGCCGTCACGGCGTCCGAGAGCCGGAAGAGCGGCGGCTCCTCGGTCGTGCCGCTCTGCATGTCGACACGGATCACCGCTTCGAGATCGTCCTGGGTGTAGTCCCTGACCCGCCAACCCGTCATGATCAGCTCCGCGTGTTAGGCCGTACTCCCATCATCAGCCGGTGCCCGGAGGACACGCGCGACAGGCGACGGTCACGAAGCCTCCCTGGTGCCACGGACCGCTCGGGCCGTAGTCGGGTCACGCCGCGGTGCCGGGCGCGCTGCCTGCCGCGCTGAGGGACTTGTCGGTGCGGCCGGTGCCGGCCGGTGGCGCTGCCGCGGCGGGTGCGGCGGCCGCGGTTTCCCGGGCTAGGAAGGAGCCGAGCTCGCCGATCGTGCTCATGAGGGGGGCCGGGAAGACGACGGTGGTGTTCTGGTCGACACCGATCTCCACCAGGCTCTGGAGATTGCGCAGTTGAAGCGCCAGGGAGCGTGACCTGCACACGCCGGTCGACGGTGGTGACGTCGAGGATCTGGCGGATGTCCAGGTTGAGTTTGATCCCGTCCGTCTCCGAAAGCGTCTCGCCGAGCATGTGCCGGCCGACGACCTTCCGCAGAGTGGTCTGGCGATCTGGTTGATCGCCGCGTTGACGTTCTCCACGGCGACGACCGACTTCACGGCGTCGACGACCCGGAAGCAGGCGACCGCCGACACGTCCACGCTCACGTTGTCCCTGGTGATGATGCCCTGGGACTGGATCGGCATGGTGACGACCCGCAGCGACACCCGGTGCAGGGCGTCGACGAACGGGCTGATGAACCGCAGCCCCGGGGAGCGTGTTCCGACGAGTCCGCCGAAGCGGAACAGCACTCCCTTCAGGGCTTGCGTGGGCTGCTCCTCGGGACGAGGACCGGGGGTGGGGATCCGCCGGTCGAGACCCCTGCATGTGCCTGCGCCGGTTCGTGAGGCAGGTCCGGAACCCGGGAAGGCACCGGTCGTGGCGGCCGTCTCACATGCCGATGACCAGGCGACTGGCGCGATCGGTCCGTGCCGGAACGGCCGCTGAGGCGGGGCCGTCCCCGTACTTCCCTGCCTCGTCCGGTTCGAGTGGCCGGTCGGCGGTGGAGACGGCGTGCCGGGTCTCGTCCGCGGCCATGAGAGCGCTTGCGGTCAGCGGTGGGCCGTCGTAGTCGGACGCGGCCGCCATCAGGCGGGCCGCCGACTTCGTCTCGGTCTCGGGTGGGACGACCAGCAGATCCCAGCGGCCGGTGCCGTAGGAGAGCAGCAGCAGCTTGTGCGGGTCGATCTCCGGGCTGAACCATCCGACCTTGACGACATGACCGCCCACGGCGATCTCGTGCGGGATGACCGGCCAGTACTTCGGGTTGACGGCGATGCGGGTGATGCGGCCCCACAGAGGGTCCAGCACATCGGTCAGTGCGGGCAGCTCGCTCAGCAGGTCCCGGGAGCGGGGCCACCAGGCACCGTCCAGGAGGCCGCGCGACGGGCCGTCGGTCTTCAGCGCGAGACGCGCGGCCGGGGCTGCGACGGGCTCGTGGTGTGGCAGGGGTTCGTGCAAGGTCGCCGACATGATGCGGACCCGTCTCCGGGCCGCCTCAGCGGCGACCCGGGTTTCGTCTCTCGCCGAGAACGACCCGGCGTGGAAGCCGGTGTGCGAAATGCCCTCGGTGCTGTCCACGGTACTCCGCACACGCCGGGGCGGTTGTGGAGGCGCCGTCGCATTCCGGAAACGGCTGTCGACACCGGCGGCAGTGGGCCGCCGGTGCCGGGGCCCTTCGTATGCCGGCTCCCGGACCGGTCCCGCGCCCGACGCCCGCATGCCCCTGGCCCAGAGGCCCAGCACTCCTTGGCTGTCTTACGTGGGAGCTGTTCCTCGTGTTCCGTTCAGCCCGTCGCTCCCCGCCGGTCCGCCGGGCCTCGGCGAGGAGTATCCTGGTGATTACCGAGAGCATCTCGTACACCGGCTTCCACGCCGGGTCGTTCTCGGCGATTCATGACAACCGGGCCGGCCGTGACCGGCCCGGGGTTGGGTCCGCGCCATGACCGCGACCATTCCGTTCACACCCGCAGTCGGAAACCGGGCCCCTTCTTCGTCACCGCTCCGACTCACGCTGGCGTCGGCCGGTGCCCCTCCGGCCCTGATCGACGGTGCCTGGTGGCCCCGTTCGCGCAACCTGACGGAGCAGCTCCCGGCGCTCGTCGAATGTCTCGACCCGCTGTGGGGGCGGATCACCCGGATAGCGGTGAGCCGCACGTTCTGGCCGGTCATCCCGGGAGAAGTGCCCGCGCACGGCCACATGGTGCGCGTCGGCTGGTCCAACGCCGGGCAGGACCCGCACAAACTGTTGCTGCTGTCCTACACGTTCGGCTGCTGGAGCCTGCTGGTGATCCCACCGGAGACAGGGCCGGCAACCGCGGCCCGGCTCATGGCCACGGCCACCGACCCGTCACGGAGCCTCCCGGCGAGCGGCCTGATCCGTGAGGCCGAAAGTTTCCGGGCCGCGGCAGAGGCAGCGGCCGACTCGGACTCGCTCCGGGAGGCGGTCTGGGACTCCGAAGGCGGACACGACGCCCCCCACCCCGCCTCACGCACTCCTGACGGACCGGTCACCCGTCACGTGCCCACCGCGGCAGCAGGAGTGTGAGAGACCGGCGGTGGGGGAAAGGCTGCGTGCCGTCGGGGGCGGGAGGCGGGCTCACTCCGGGAGGGCGAGGTCGTCGGTGGCGCTCCCGCGCCATTCGATCAGCAGGAGCGTCGCATCGTCCGTCGTGATCCCGCCCCGCGCTCGTTGCAGCGTGTGGGAGAGGGAGCGCGCCACCGTCCGGATCTGCTGCGCCGTGGGCTCGAGGCGGTTCACCCACCCGATGAGCTGCTCCTCACCGAATTCCTCACCGCCGAGATCGCGCTCCTCTATCAGTCCGTCGGTGAAGCACAGGATCCGGTCGCCGGGGGTGAGAGCCACTTCACTGATCCGGGGCTCGTGACCGCCGAAGCCGAGGGGCAGCGTCGTCGGGCCCTCCAGCCGTCGTACGACACGGTGTCCACGGATCAGCACAGGAGCGGGATGTCCGGCGTTGACCCACTGAAGCCTGCCCGTGGCCGTGTTGAGCCGCATCATCTGAGCGGTCACGAAGTGGTCGGGGCCGAACTGCTCGGCGACGGCCCGGTCCATGAACGTATAGATCTCCGACAGGCCGACGCTGATGCGCCGGGCATGCCGGTAGGCTCCGATGACCACCGTGGCCATCGTGGCGGCGTCCAGTCCGTGGCCCATCGCGTCGACCATGGCCACATGCAGGATGACGCCCACCTGGTCACCACCGTCCAGCAGGGGCAGATAGACCCGTACACCGCCTGCCTGCGGCACCTCGACGGGACGCACCTCCTGGAAGGCGCGACCGGCATCGGAGCCGTCGATCGGCTGCGGTTCCCCGGCTGCCAGCCCGTCGCCCGGCAGGGGGACGAGCCACACCTGGCCGTAGTCCTGCAGGAAGAGCGAGGTCTCACGGCCGTCGAGCCTGCCGATCTGCCGTGCGACGAGCGGACCGAGCTGGTGCGGCGGCAACTCGTGCCCCTGGTCCAGCAGGACTCCCAGAAACTCCTCCCCGAAGCGCTCCGACCGGGTGGAGCCTTCCGCGGGTCCTTGCCCCTCACCGCCCGTCATCGCCGTGGCCCAGGGGGACGTTCTGGCGGATCTTCACGAAGGTGCTGTGCATACGAACTCCCGACGGAGACTCACCGGTCGACGCGGTGGGGAACTCTCGCCCGGATCGTGGGGGTCGATCCACCGACTCCCCGTCGAGTCGGCCGTGCGCTCGTGCGGCGAGGACGGGCACAACGGCCACCGGGCGCCCCGCGTCCGAGCCGCGGCGGCTGACCGGCACCGGCCTCAGGCGGATCGACCTCTCCGCCGTCGTCGTCCACTGCCGCGGCCGCCTGGGTGGGGTCCGCGCCGTCTGCCGGCCTGCCCGCAGCCTGGATCACTGCCATGCAGGGCAATGATCCCGCCTACCAGTAGTGGCGTCGACCGGCGACGGCGTGTCCCATCGCGCCGAGGATCCACAGGATGGCTCCGACGACCAGCAGGATGATCCCGATGGTCCACAGGATGGACAGGCCGGTGAGGAAGCCGACGACGAGCAGAATGACGCCCAGGATGATCATGGTCTCTCCTTTGGGGAGTGGTGCCGACTCGCCCGCGAACTGCTGTGGGCCGCAAGGGCGTCGGCGGGAACGGCCGATCTCTCTCCTCCTTACTCCACGCGGTGTGGTCCGTGGCGGCTGACCTGTAGCCGGACCTCGGCGGGCATGTCGATGAGGCCGGTGGACCGACGCGCGGTGCCGAGCGGGCCTTCGCACAGCGCACCGAGAGTGGCGCCGGGCGTGCCCTCGGGGGTGAGGGTCAGGTCGATGCGGGTGCGGTGGCGGGCCGGTCGGCCGGTGATGAGTACGGCCGCATGGCCTACCCCTGGCAGGGCACCGGCTTCGTTCGCGATCGCCTCGCTGAGTGCGCGGTCGCGCAGTTCGACGCCCTCCTGCGGGGGCGTGCCGCCGACGGGCAGTGAGCCGGGGCGGCGTCGGCTCAGCTGGGCGAGCAGCCACCACAGGGCGAGCAGGGCGGCGACGGCGAGGGTGGCGATGACCGCGGGCCACCACCACCAGCCCTGGCTGCTCCAGCGGGCCCGGTCGGCGGAGCCGAGCAGGACGTCGGCCGGGGTGGTCAGGGGCCAGCCGGCGGGCGGGGCCAGATCGTGCCGCCGGTAGAGATCGAGCCCGGCGAAGAGGATGAGCAGTCCGCCGCCGAGGAGGACCAGTCCGGCGAGGGCCAGCAGCGTGCGGTTGAGTGCGGATCGCGGCGTCATGGCGGGCTCCGGTGCTGCGGGTCTTGGGTCAGTGGGTGCGTCGCCGCGCCCGTAGGGCGATGCGGGGAGGACGGGCGAGGGCGAGCCGGTCGCGTTCCTCGTCGAGGACGGCGGTGAGGTCGTCCCTCACCTGTCGGGGGTCGCGGAAGCGGACGTCCGCGCGGGCTTTGATGCGGTGGCGGCCCACCAGGACGTGCGCCGCGCCGACTCCGGGGACCCGCATGGCGGCGTCGCGCAGCAGGACGGCGGCTCCGCCGCGGTCCACGAAGGCCCGCACTCGCGGGCAGCCGGCGGGTGACCGCAGGGGCAGCCAGCGGCGTTGACCGGGGGTGAGGGCCAGGACGATCAGCCAGACGCCGAGGGCGGCGGCCACAGCGGCTCCCGTCAGCATCCACACGTCGTCCACCGGGCGGGTGGCCAGTTCGTCGGCCAGATGCCGTCGCCAGGCCGCCGCCGGATGTCCCGCCCGTACGGCGATGACGTCGACCAGCGTCGCGACCGCGGCCACGAGGATCACGGTGGCGACCAGCGCTGCCGTGATGCGGCGCGCGGACCACTTGCGACGGGTTCGGTGCCCTCCTTCGCGCTCACCGGCTGTGAGGTCCGAGGTGGACACGTCGCGTTCGGGAGGGTCGGGCTCCTTCGTCAGCGGCACTGCGGCACGGTGCGTGGACGACGCGGGGCCGTGGCCCGGGGGACGTGGATCGGATGTCATCGCGATCGCCCTTCCCGCACGGCGTGCCCGGTGACCCGGGCCGCCCGGCCGCTCACCGGACCCGCCCCCGGCTCGAGTCGGCGGCGGTCACCAGCCGCCGGACGGTGAGGAGGACCTCTCCCACCCGCAGCCCGGTCAGCTGGGCGACCCGTTCGGCGACGTCCCGCTGGATCCGCTCGCAGACACGGGGGATGTCGGTGGGGTATGGCAGGTCCATGGTCAGATGCAGGCGCACCGATCCGGTACGGACGGCGGCGGAGGCGTGGGGTGCCGCAGGTCCGCCCCGATCGGGCGGTACGGCGGCGCGCCGCGACTGGGCCGCGCGCGCGGCCTGCGCGGCGATACGGGCGACCACCCTGTCCGGGATGACGGTGGCGCCCCGCTCGGCCGGGGGCGGCAGCCCGGCGGCCGGCGCCGGCGGGCCCGACCCCTCGCCAGGGGAACCGGGCCGGGTCTTCACCGCTGCCTCCGTGTCCGGAGGTCCAGGTCGCCCTGTACGACGAGGCCGACGATCAGCCCCGCCGCACCGAGGACCAGCACCAGCAGAAAGGCCCAGAAGCCGCCGAAGTAGCCGGCGAAGCCGAGGGCCATGCCGGCCGCGAGTCCCGTCGTTGCTGTGTTCATCGCGCACTCACCCGTCTCGCGAGCGTCCCTCTCGCCGTGATCATCCGCTCGGGCCCGAGGACACGGCGGTGGTCCCGGCAGCGGTCATCTCACGCGGCCCTCTTCCGGTTCGGTCTGCTGCTCCTCGTCGTCGGGCAGGTGGACGTCGTCGACGGCGATGTTCACCTCCACGACCTCCAAGCCCGTCATCCGCTCCACGGCGCTGATGACATTGGTGCGTACGCCGCCCGCGACGTCGACGATGGAGACGCCGTACTCGACGACGACGTCCAGGTCCACCGCGGCCTGCCGTTCCCCGACCTCGACCTTGACGCCGCGGGTGACCGCTCCGCCTCCGCCTCCGCCTGCGCCGGGGACGCGTTCCCGCATGGCTCCGAAGGCGCGGGCCATGCCGGCGCCCAGGCTGTGGATGCCCGGTACCTCGCGGGCGGCCATGCCCGCGATCTTGGCCACCACACCGTCCGCGATGGTGGTCCTGCCCCGTGTCTCGGCCGGAGCCCCGGCCCCTGTGCGGCCCCTGAGCGCGCTCGTGCCTGTTTCGGGTCGGCTGCCCCCGCCGACGCTGGTGATGTTGTCCGTCATGGCGGTCGCCTCGATCGGTCGGCCGGACACCGGAATGGTGCCCGTCGAACGTTGGACATACCGGGCGGCACAATCCTCACGCGTCTGGCGTGTGATGTGCGTCACAACTCGTATCGGGGGTACACGATCGTTCCGAGCCTGCGTGGGAGCGTCATGATCGAACGCACTGCTTCCCCACGACTGGGGTGCGACCTGCCCGACCGCCTGCTGGCGGTACGGGCGGCCGAGGGAGACGAGGACTCCTTCGCCGTCCTCGTCCAGCGGCACAGCCGGTCCCTGCTGACCCTGGCCCGTTGCATTCTGGGCAACCCCCAGGACGCCGAGGAGGCCGTTCAGGACGCCTTCGTCAGCGCCTGGCGCCACCTGCCGGAATACCGCCACAGGGCGGAGTTCCACACCTGGATGTACCGGATCACCGTCAACCGCTGCCAGAGCATGTGCCACCGACGGCCGCCGCCTCTTTCCCTGGACACCGTCGCCGAACCCGCGGCGGGCGACGCGTGGAGCCAGCCCGCCCGGACCGCCGAGGAGGACGCGGCCATGGCCGCCCTGTTCCGCGCGCTCGCCGAGCTGGACGCCGGACAGCGGGTCTGCTGGATCCTGAGGGAGGTGCAGGGCCTGCCCTACAAGGAGATAGCGCACGTGACGCGTACCGACGAGCAGACGGTACGCGGCAGACTGTTCAGGGCACGCCGATCCCTGCAGGAGGCGATGGGCTCATGGCGCTAGACGACCCGCACACGCGGCCTCCCGAACCGCCCGGAGCCGACGGGCCCCGCAACGGCTGGGCCGCCGCCGACGTGCCCCCGATCGCAGGCGATGAGGTACTGCCCTGCGGCCGCCTGCTCAGCCGGGTCTGGGAACAGGCGCGGGACGCACCACCGGCCGCGGACCCGCACCCGGCGTCCTGTCCATACTGCCGAGAGGCGGTCGAGGGACTGGCCACGGTGAACGCGGCCGCCCGGACGCTGCGCAACGAGGACCCTCCGGGCCTGCACGCACTCGCCGACCGGGTCATGGACGTCGTCAGGGCAGAGGTCCGGTTCGGGCGGCTGCTGCCCCTGGCCGACCCCGACCGGGACCTGCGGATCGCCGAGAGCGCCGCGGCGAAGGTGCTGAGGCGGGCCGCGGACACGGTCCCCGGTGCCAGGGCCGCGACCTGCCGGCTCGTACCCGAGGGCAACGGCACCGACGTGCGGGTGACCATGACCCTGGCCGCCGCCCTCGACCGCCCGCTGCCCGACCGGGTCCACCAGGTACGCCGATCGGTCCTCCACTCGGCCGGACAGGACCTGGGGCTCACGGTGACAGCCGTCGACATCACCGTGGCCGACGTACTGGAACCGGGACCGACCCTCGGTCCCCGCCTCCCGACGGGCGGTGGCGCATGATGACCGCCACCGGGACCACCGCGCTCCTCGGCGTCGCGGCCGAGGCAGCCCTCGCGGTTCCTGGCGTGGCCGCCCTGCAGCCCCGCCTCGCCCGGCGCCTCGCGGCAGCCGCCGCGCCCACCCGGGCGGACACCACGCCGCCCGAGGCCGGCGTACGCGCCGACCGGGCGCCGGACGGTTCCGGATGGCACATCGAGGTGCGCTGCGTCATGACGGAGGGTCGGCGGGCGCTGGACATCGCCCGAATCGTCCACGACCGGGTGACAGCCGCCCTCGTCACCCACCTCGCCACCCACGGTGCCGCGGAGCCGGTCACCGTCGCGGTCACGGTGACCGGTATCGCCGCCTGGCGCGACGCGGCATGAGCGGCGGCGCGGGCACAGGCCCCACGAACCGTCGTTCGGCAAGCTGGTTTCCCAGGGCGGAAGCGGCCGTAGAGCGCTCAGGCGGGTAGGTGGTCGCCATGGACGAGGATGACGCGGCCGCGGCGCTGCGAGCGGCGCTCGACCAGCTGGCGTTCGCCACCCGGAGCGCGGCGGCGCTGTCGAGCACGCTGGACGCGGTCGAGGGGCTCAGACGGGTGTGCCGCGTGCTGGTGCCGGGACTGGCCGACTGGTCCGCGGCCGGTCTGGTGGACGAGGACGGCGCCGCCGAGCGGGTCTGTTTCTCACACCGTGACCCCGACGCGGCCCTGACCGGCCTGACGGGACCGTTGCCGCCGGTGCCGGAGACGGCGACGGGCCCGCTGTCCCGGGTGCTTCGCGGCGCTGGCCCGCTCCTGTTGTCGGCCGGGCGGCTGCCGACCGCGCAGGAGGCGTCCGATCCGTTGCAGCACATCGCGGCAGGCATTCGGGTGCGGGGGACTCGGGAGGGGGACCCGGAGGTGGGCCGCGTTCAGCAGCGCATCCATGGGGCCGGCTCGACTCAGGCTCCTCCGGTTCAGCCAACGAGCCGGGGGAGCCGCTGACGTGACCGCAGTGACGGCGCCCCGCGATGGCGCCCATGGCCCCGCCGTTGGTGTGGCGGGTGGCGACGGGGAGTTCCACGCACGATCTGTGCCATCGTGACCCGGGAGGTGCCCTCGTCCCGCGGGAGCGCTGCCCGCTGTTGTGGGCGCTGGCCGGGAGGCGTGCGGCACGCGGGGACGACGACAGATGCCTGCGTGGTGACGGACGGCTGGTCCCGACGTGCTCGGTCAGACTCTGGAGGTGGACGAGGCCCTCGCCCGGTTGAGCCGCAGCCTTGCTCCCCGCCTCACCGACCGGGCCGCGGTGGACCTGCGGGTCGGCTCCCGTCCGGCTGGGGCGACAAGTAGCCCTGGCCGCTTTCAGGGCCCTGTCCGCAGTTTTGTGAATCCCCAGGTCAGCGGGGGGAACGACGGGCACAGCGCCCACGGCGTGGTGAGGTTCTGTTCGGCAAAAAGGCGTTCCGGAGCAGCCGCCCTGGCGCCCGCGTACGGCCACCTGGTCGTGTCGGTGCCCGCCAGGCGCAACAAGTCGAAGGCGACGAAGTGGGCGGGCCACTGCTCGGCGAGCCGGGCAGTGCCGGCACCGCGCCGCTGGAGGCGACCCCGGAGCCGCTCGAAGGCGAGCCTGCTGGATTTCCCGTACGACCAGCTCGCCGTCCAGGGCCGTCGCGTCGGCAGCTGGACCGTGCCCGGAACGAACCTCGGGGAAGGAAGGTGCGAGGTTCCTGTCCCTGCGCGAGCGCAACACCAAACGCCCGGCATCCAGAGAGAGCAGCGCTCTCCAGCCATCGTTATCCAGACTCTGGCGTGTCTCCCAAGGCATGGGCCCGTCGAGCCGCTTTTGTACAGAGCAGCCGTGGCGGCCCCGTCCGCGGGCGAACGCCGGAGCGTGACTGTTCACGGATTGACGCTCACTGCGGTTATTACCAAGCTGGTGGGGGGGTTGCGGAAGGGACTGCGGTCGTGAGCGGTGGACAAAGTGGGCTCACCCGATTGCTGACAGCAGCGGAGACAGCGGCGCCGGCGGACGCCGTCGACGTGATCGCGGAGGACCTGCGGCGGCGTTTCGAGGCCACTAAGGTCTCTTTCCTCGTCGTGGACCTGACAGGGAAGGCGGTGGCTCGGCTGTCCACCGCTCCCACTCAAGGTGGGCGGCAGGCCGAGCGGGTTCCCCTGTTCGGCAGTGTCTACGAGGAGGTGATCCGTACCCAGCGCCTGTATCAGGACGCGACCGGCGAGGGGCAGCGGGTGATCGTGCCCGTCACCAACCGGGGGGATACGATCGGGCTGCTGGAACTGCTCCTGCCGACCGGCCCTGGCGAGGACGTGCTCGACGCAGTCGGGGAAGCCGCCCACATCCTGGCCTACATCGTGATCGCCAACGGCCGCTTCACCGATCTCTACACCTGGGGCAAACGCTCCAAGCCCCCCACCCTGGCAGCTGAAATCCAGTACCAGCTGCTGCCCCTGTCGCTGTCGTGCGAGGCCGCACAGTTCACCCTGTGCGGGAACCTGGAGCCCTCCGAGGACCTCAGCGGCGACACCTTCGACTACACCGTGGACCGCGACACCTTGCACGTGTCGGTGACCGATCCCATGGGCCACGACATGGATTCCGCCCTGGCCGCCACGGTCCTGGTGGGCGCCCTGCGCGGTGCCCGCCGGGCGGGCACCGGCTTGGCCGAACAGGCCCACCGGGCAGACCAGGCACTGATCGAACACGGCCACGGTCATGCCACCGGGCAGCTCCTGCGCATCAATCTCCATACCGGGCGGGCCCGGCTCGTCAACGCCGGTCATCCCTGGCCGCTGCGCATGCGCGACGGGGCTGTGGAGACGATCACCTGCGAGGTGGACCATCCCTTCGGGCTGTCTGAGCTGACTCCCCACCCGTACCGTGTGCAGGACCTCGACCTGCGGCCCGGTGACCGTCTGCTCATGTTCACCGACGGCATGCTCGAACGTCACGGAGAGAAGGTCGATCTGCCCGCCCTGCTGGCGCGCACCCGGAATCTGCACCCGAGGGAGACCGTGCTGGCGCTGACGTCCGCGGTCCGGGACGCCGCCGACGGCCGGCTCGAAGACGATGCCACCGCCGTCTGCCTGGACTGGCACGGCCCCCAGGAGACCCAGCGGCACGTCAGCAGCGGCGCAGACACCCGGCAAGCCTCAGCCGCACGCACGAAGGACCAGTCGTGACCTGGGTGAACGGTGCCAACGCGAATGAGACATCAGGGGCGGCGCCGGGTCGGTGACGGGGGCCGCGAGCATCGGGTCCGGCAGCGCCCACATGCGCCATGCCTTCCATGCGGGCGCCCCTTCGTGCGGTGCTGCTGTTCCCCGTTACTCGAGTAGACCGAGTTCCCAAGCACTCGCCGGTGCCTTTGCCGAGTTGCTAGGGATTCCTAATGCGGTCTGTCAAGCTGCGAGGGCGCTGGGCGGCGACAGCTCGTAGCACCGGTCGTCGCGTAGGAGAGCCCAGAGGACGTTGACGCGGCGGCGTGCGAGCGCGAGGACGGCCTGGGTATGCCGCTTGCCCTCGGCGCGTTTGCGATCGTAGAACCGGCGCGACTCGTCGCAGTGCCGAATGCTGAACAGCGCGGAGGTGTAGAAGACGCGTTGGAGGCGGCGGTTGTATCGCTGGGGGCGTCGCAGGTTGCCGCTGATCTTCCCCGAGTCGCGGGGCACCGGGGCGACGCCGCCGAAGCCGGCGAGGCGGTCAGCGGTGCCGAAGACCGTCATGTCGCCGCCGGTGGCGGCCAGGAACTCAGCGCCGAGGATGACGCCCAGGCCCGGCACGCTGGTGATCACGTGGAAGGCGTGGTGGTCGCGAAACCGGGCCTCAATGTCCTTGTCGAGCTCGGCGACCTTCTGGTTGAGGGCCATCACCTCCTTCGCCAGCGTGTGCACCAGCTGGGCGGTCAGTTTCTCGCCGGGCAGGCTGGTGTGCTGGCGTTCGGCAGCTTGGACGGCGATCTCGGCGAGCCGGTCGGGGCGGACGACGTGACGGTTACGCAGCCAGGTCTCCAGCCGCTTGCTGCCGATCCGGCGGATGGCGGCGGGGGTCTGGTAGCCGGTCAGCAAGGTGAGCGGGCCGACGTTGGTGACATCCAATGCTCGTTCCAGGCCGGGGAAAACGCCGGTGAGCTGGGCTCGGAGACGGTTGACCGTGCGGGTGCGGTCGGCGACAAGGTCCATGCGCCGACCCGTGAGGATCTTGAGGTCGGTGACGGTTTCCTCGGTGGTGCGTAAGGGGTGCAGGTCGCGGCGGACGCGGACCTGGTCGGCGATGACGGCGGCATCCTTGGCGTCTGTTTTGCCCTCGCCGCGGTAGGTCTCGGAGGCTCGGTGGATGGCCCGGCCGGAGATGTAGTGCACTGGCTGGTCGTGGTTGAGGAGGATCGTGATGGCCAGGGCGGCCCCGCCGTCGGCCAGATCAACACCCCAGGTCACGTTGTCGCCGAGAGCCAGGACATCGGCGAGAAGTTGGAGCAGTTCGGGCTCGTCGTTGGCGATGCGGCGTGACAACAGCCGACGGCCGCTGTCGTCGATCGCAACACAGTGGTGGTGGGTCTTTCCTGCGTCGATGCCGGCCCAGATCGCTGCCATGGGCCCCTCCGTGCGGTGTGCTGCTGATGCCTCCCACGGACGACCTCGCTGTCGATTCCCTACAGAGCGATCATTCGCAATTCCTAATTGGCAGCCGAGTCGTCGTGGGGTACCGGGCGGCCAATCAGTGCAAGCCACCTGCGGCAGAGCTCTTTGAACCACACCCGGCACCCCTGGGTGGGTGAACCATACGAAGGGCTCACCATCTCCCGCAGGACAACGTAGGGAGTCCTTTCCGGCGACGGTGGCCGGCTACCGGCGGCTGCTCGTGTGGGCCCGCAGGCGGGGGACGGTGCGCCGGGCCGGTGTGGAGGGCACCGGTGCCTTCGGCGCGGGCCTGTCCCGCTACCTGCTGGCCCAGCATGTCCAGGTGCACGAGGTGAATCGGCCTGACCGCACGGCCCGCCGGTTGCTCGGCAAGTCGGACCCCATCGACGCACAGGCCGCCGCGCGGGCCGTACTCAGTGGCCGCGCCCGGGCCAAGTCCGGCGACGGTCCCGTGCACGGTGCCCGGTTGCTCAAGCTCGCCAAGGACTCCGCGGTCAAGGCTCGCACCCAGGCGATCAACCAGCTCAAGGCCGTCCTAGTGATCGCCGACCCCGCCCTGCGAGAACGGTTGTCGAGCTTGGGCAATGCCGAGCTGTTCCGCACCTGCGCGCGCCTCGGCTCTCCCGAGGGTGGGGGAGACGAGGACGCGGTGGCCCAGGCCACCCACATGACATTACGCATGCTCGCCGAACGCATCGAACAGCTCACCGGGCAGATCAACGAGCTGAACCAACGCCTGACCCGGCTCGTCGAACGCCACGCGCCGCAACTGCTCGTACCGATGGGCATCGGCCCGGACAGTGCCGTCACTCTCCTGATCACCATGGGGGACAATCCCGAGCGGCTGTGCTCCGAGGCGTCCTTTGCTGCCCTTTGCGGAGTCAGCCCTATCGAGTACTCCTCCGGCCGTCGGAGCACGCGCCGGCTCAACTACGGCGGCGACCGGCAGGCCAACGCCGCCCTGCACCGCATCGTGTTCACCCGCCTGCGCCACGACCCGCGCACCCAGGCGTACTACGAACGCCGCACCCAGGAGGGCAAGACCCGACGTGAGATCATTCGGTGCCTCAAGCGATATGCCGCCCGGGAGGTATTCAACCTGGTCAGACCGATCTCCCGCGCCCCCGCGTTATAGGGGCGTCCGTGAGACGTGAGAGGGTCTGGGGCGTGAGTGAGACACCCCCGAACACCCTGCAATACCGCTTTGACGGGCCAGAAGACGCTCCGGTCCTGATCTTGGGTCCCTCACTGGGTACCACATGGCACAGGTTGTAGAGACCGTCTTCGGGCGTCCACGTCAGTCCAGGGCGGGCGCGTAACAGCAGGTCAGGCACTGCGGTCCGGGGGAGTCGACGTAGTTGGTGACAGACGTGTGAGAGCGCCGGCGAGAGCTCGTTCGACGGCAAGCTCCTACAGGCGCGGCCGGCGGGGGCTTCCGGGCGGGTGTGCTGCAGCTCCGGCGTCGGCACCGCTGCCCCCGGGTCCTCCTCCCTGCGCCCTCGCGTCGAGTGCTCGGCAAATCCGGCCGGGGCCCTTGGCGACCAACAGTCATAGCCTTCGCCCCTGCAAAGTCGAACGCTCCGGGAGGCGTCTGAGGCGATGCCTGCCCCCGCCGAGGGGCGCACGGGCTTCTCGTCCGCAGGCTGTTCATGGTCGCGGAAGCTGCGACAGGACTATGTGCACCGGGCGGGCCGCACCGCCCGCGCCGGTGAGTCCGGCAGCGTGGTCACGCTCGTGCTGGCGGGCCAGCGCCGCGAGACGAGCCGCATGATGGCCGGGGCCGACGGCATCGAGCCGACCGTCACCAAGGTGCGCTCGGGCGAGGCGGAGCTGAGCCGGATCACCGGCGCCAAGACTCCCTCCGGGATCCCGCTCGACGGCGGGCCCGCCGTCCCCCGACCCAAGAACACCAACGCTCCCTTCCGCGGCCTCGGCAGCAGCAAGGGCACCTCCTGCGGCGCCGGCGGTAAGTCCCGAAAGGCCGGCGAGGCCCGCAAGTTCGCCGAGGCCCGCAAGGCCGCCCTCGTGCGTCGCAACGGCTGAGAGCCGTTGCCCTGGCGGCGAATCTCCTGGCCACGGGATCGGCAACCCTCGGCCCGGCCCGAAGCCGTCATGTGCGCCTCACCTACGAAGTCAACGCCTTTGGCCGCGAGAGGGATACCCGCCGAAACGGAGCAGAATGATGTTGCCGGCGCCTCGCACTGCGCCCAGCATGACAAGCTGTGCTTGCCCATCCCCGAACCCAGGAGATCACCATGACCGCAGAGCCCGTATCTACGGAAGGTTCGGAGCCGGCTGCCCCCGAGACGTCCCCTCTGGAGCCGGACAGCGACGGCAACTATGACCTCAAGCGCAAGTTCCGCGAAGCCCTGGCGCGCAAGCGCGGTGCGCAGGCGGACGCCGCTGATATTGCCGCCAAGTCCGATGCGTCGAAGGTGCGTTCGGCGCACGGCCCGGCTGCGAGCCAGCGGTCGTTCAGGCGCAAGAGTGGCGGCTGAGTCGATGAGTCCCGCGATCTAACCGCTTCACCGGCACTCGCGCTATCCACTCGCGCGTCCCGTCCAGTGGCCCGCGACGTGCGCATGCCCGTGTGCGCGTCGCGGGCGGGCGTAGCCGGCGGACTCGCCTGAGGGAATGGCCCAGATGCGGTTGGCTCAGGTCGGTGGCGCCGCCGAACTGGAATTCCGGGATGAGAGCACTGCCTTGTCCGAGGGTACGAGGCCGGTGTTGCGCGCCTTGCGTGCCCCTGTACCGCTGTGAAAAACGACTGCGGCTGTCGTCAGCTCCTCGCCGTCCGGGCCTGAGGCTCGTAGGGCGGCCCACAGCACCGGCTCTTCCACGAAGGCATGGCTGAAGACCAGCTGCACCGCCTGCTTCAGAACGCGCTCCCGCTGGTGAAGGTCGTCGAGGGTCAGGTACTGATCCGTCAGCCGCCGTTTCCTCGTGCTCACGGCGTTGCCGCACCAGGATGCTGCTGTTTCCACCGAGCTGATCGACGGTCTGGTGCTTGATGGTCTTCGATATGGCCGCTCCCGTGCGTGCGCCGGAGACGGGCCGTGACGCTTGCCGGAGCCACCCTGATCTCCACGCCCGCCCGCACCATACCTTGGGGGAGCAGCCCTTACGCTGGGCGCGCCCCCAATGCTTCCCGAAACGTTGCGCTCCGGCTGGGTCAATATCTGTGCCCGCGAGCTGAGATTTCAACGGAACAGGCAGACAGATTCTCTATTGCATTAAGTGGGGGTGGTATTCTTCACCGTACACAGGCCGCTTCGGCGTGCTACTGTCGATGTCAGTTGCAGTTGTGGTTCCCAAAACTTCAAGTGCCGTCCGGTCGGCATCTGTGCCGCTGGAAGCGCTTTTGTTATCCGGTTCTTTTTCCGGGCGGGGTGATCATCGCGGCGACACAGGGTCCGCGCAGTGCGGATCCCGATGCACTGCCCCAAAGGAGAATGACATGGCTGCTGGTACTGTGAAGTGGTTCAACGCGGAAAAGGGCTTCGGCTTCATCGAGCAGGACGGTGGCGGGGCTGATGTGTTCGCCCACTACTCGAACATTGCCGCCCAGGGCTTCCGTGAGCTGCTGGAGGGCCAGAAGGTGACCTTCGACATCGCGCAGGGCCAAAAGGGCCCGACGGCCGAGAACATTGTTCTCGCCTGACGCCGACTGTCGCATACTTGTAGCTGGGGCCCGCGTCCTTCGGGGCGCGGGCCCCAGCTACTCGCATTTTCCCGCAGTGGTTTCGCCTGCGGACGACAACCAGGAAACCCGTAGGCTGACCGCATACGGGGCATCCTGCAGGGGTGCACGCATCCCTTCATAGCTTCATCGCGGCGGACGCCCGAACATTGCGTCCGCTTCGCGCCACTCATTCCAGCTCCTGTGCCGCACGGATTTTTCGTCGGTCAGATTCGCTGTCGCATTCCACCGGTCCATTCTTGCAATTCTCTGTGCTGCTGATCGCTGCGGGAATTCCTTGATATGTGCCGCATCGAGGAAGGTTCCGCATGAACCGCACACGCACGAACGACCGCTTCAACCGCACCCGTAACGGCAGTGCCGAATCCGGAAGGGGCGGCAGCCGATTCGGTTCGTCGGCCAGGAGCCGCTCCGGCGGGCCGGGCCGTTCCGGTGGTTACGGCCGCCGGCCCGCCGCGGTCCAGGGGGAGTTCGCGCTGCCCAAGACGATCACTCCCGCGCTCCCCGCCGTGGAGGGCTTCGCCGATCTCGACATGCCCGGGGCGCTGCTGGGCGCGCTCAGCTCGCAAGGCGTGACCGTACCCTTCCCGATCCAGGCCGCGACCCTGCCGAATTCCCTCGCCGGCCGCGACGTACTGGGCCGTGGCCGCACCGGCTCCGGCAAGACCCTCGCCTTCGGGCTGGCGCTGCTGGCCCGTACGGCCGGGCAGCGTGCCGAGGCGAGGCAGCCGCTGGGGCTGATCCTCGTACCCACGCGTGAGCTGGCGCAGCAGGTCACCGACGCGCTCGCCCCGTACGCCCGCTCTGTGAGGCTGCGGCTGGCCACGGTGGTGGGCGGAATGCCGATCGGCCGACAGGCGAGCGCGCTGCGCGCCGGCGCCGAGATCGTCGTCGCCACACCGGGACGCCTCAAAGACCTCATCGACCGCGGCGACTGCCGACTGAACCAGGTTTCCATCACCGTCCTCGACGAGGCCGACCAGATGGCCGACATGGGCTTCATGCCGCAGGTCACCGCCCTCCTCGACCAGGTCCGCCCCGAAGGCCAGCGCATGCTGTTCTCCGCCACTCTCGACCGCAACGTCGACCTGCTCGTGCGCCGCTACCTCAGCGACCCCGTCGTGCACTCCGTCGACCCCTCGGCCGGCGCGGTCACGACGATGGAGCACCACGTGCTCCACATTCACGGCGCCGACAAGCACACGGCCACCACCCAGATCGCCGCACGCGACGGCCGCGTGATCATGTTCCTCGACACCAAGCACGCCGTCGACGGCCTCACCGAACACCTCCTGAACAGCGCAGTACGGGCCGCCGCCCTGCACGGCGGGAAGTCACAGCCACAGCGCACCCGCACGCTGGCACAGTTCAAGAGCGGGCACGTCAACGTGCTGGTAGCGACCAATGTTGCGGCGCGCGGCATCCACGTCGACAACCTCGACCTGGTCGTCAACGTCGACCCGCCGACCGACCACAAGGACTACCTCCACCGCGGCGGCCGTACCGCCCGCGCAGGAGAGTCCGGCAGTGTCGTCACCCTGGTCACCCCCAACCAGCGCCGCGCCCTGACTCGCCTCATGGCAGCGGCCGGCATCGTCCCGCAGACCACCCAGGTCCGCGTCGGCGAAGAGGCCCTGCACCGCATCACCGGCGCCCAGGCACCCTCCGGTATCCCGGTCGTCATCACCGCACCGGTGGTCGAACGCCCCAAGAAGCGCGGCGCCACCTCACGCGGTCGGCGCCGCCCCGTCTCGGAGGCCCGCCGCGCGCTCGTAGGGCAGTCCACCGCCGGTGCGGCGGCATAGAACCTTCGTGTCAGGAAGCCCGCCCAACTTCGCAGGAGGCACCCTTTGACGCTGGACCAGACGCAGTTCCGCTCAACACGTACCAACGCCGTGCAGACGGCGGCCGATCCCGCGGACGCGGCCGGACCGCAGGTCTGGGAGGACATGACCGTGGAGGTGGCACTGTCCGTGATGGCCGCCGCCCGTACAGGTCAGCTGGTCGTCTGTGACGAGGACGGTATGTGCACCGGCCTGGTCACCCGGGACCGGCTCACGGCCGTTCGTGACGGCTCCGGATACACGGACCGGATCCGCCTGCGTGACATCGCCGACGTCATCGGGCCATTCGCGTCGCCGCTGGCCACGAGGGCCGAAGCCGAGCGTGCGATGCGCTGCCGCCGACTCGGGGCCCCGCCCGTGGTCGACGGACACGGCAACGCTCTGGGCGTCCTCGCCCTCTCTCGCTGAACCGCCGTCACCCCTATCCGGGCCCGTCTTCTCTTCTCCCTGGAGGCATCGTGCGCTGTGTCATCGCTCGCTTCCCGTCCGACCTGACCAAGAGCGGCGTGGTGGAATCGATGAAGGGCGTCACACCTGAGCTGGTCACCGGTGAGTTCGTCATCATCGGACGACGCCACTACCCCGCCAAGCAGGTCGGCCAGGTCGTCACCCGCCAGGACCGGCGTGATTTCAGCACCGGCGAAGTCCCCAGGGCCATGACCCAACTCGGCTTCACCTGCCGCGCCCGCCCTACCGCCGCATCTGCGCCCCTGGCCGGCCCGTACGGGCCGGCTTCCGCAACGCTCGGCGCTCCCCCTGTCCGCCTGACGTACGGACAGGTGTGAGCCGAACAGAGCAGTGAGGCCCTACCGGCGTGGGCGAATTGCAGGGGCCGTAGCAACACTGCGGTGAGTTGATCAAGCCGCGAGCAGTTTAAACAGACGCTCGGCTGGGGTCTCCCAGTCGAGCGTTTTGCGTGGGCGGCTGTTGAGTTCGGTGGCGGCGGCGTCCAGGTCCTCGCGGGTGTGGGGGGATAGGTCGGTGCCCTTGGAAGCACTGTCGCAACAGGCCGTTGGTTTTCTCGTTCGAGCCGCGCTGCCAGGGGCTGGCCGGGTCGCAGAAGTGGACTGGGATGTCCGTGGTGATGGTGAAGGCGCGGTGGGAGGCCATCTCGATGCCCTGGTCCCAGGTCAGGGTCCGCATCATGTCAGGCGGGAGGGTCTGGGCGGTCGCGGTGAGCGCGTTGCGGACAGCGGCGGCACCGTGGTCGCGTGGGAGGTGCACGAGCATCAGGTAGCGGGTGCTGCGTTCGACCAGGGTGCCGATGGCGGAGCCGTTGTTCCTGCCGACGATCAGGTCGCCTTCCCGGTGGCCGTGGACAGCCCGGTCGGCGGCCTCGGCGGGCCGTTCGCTGATCATGACCATGGGGTGCGCGAACCGCGATCGGCGGGCCGCCGAGTGCCGGTGCGGGCGGCGCATCGCGCGTCCGGTCCGCAGGGCCCGGGTCAGCTCGCGCCTCAGTTCCCCGCGGCCTCGGACGTAAAGCGCCTGGTAGACCGTCTCGTGGACCACGTGCATCTCCGGCTGGTCGGGGAAGCGTGCCCGTAGAGCGTGGCAGATCTGCTCCGGGCTTCACCGCCGGGTCACGTGGTCCTGGATGAAGTCCCGCAGCTCGGGGTTCTGGCCGATCTTGCCGGGCTTGGGGCGCGGTTCGCGGGCGTCCGCGCGGCGCTGGGCGGCGTGCGGACGGCAGGACCAGCCGCCGTTGGGCATGAGCGTGCGGTTGCGGCGCATCTCCCGGCTTGGGTGGAGGGACTGCGGCCAAGCTCGGCCCCGGTGGCCCGGACGGACGCCTTCTCACGGAGCCGGTCAGCGATGCGGATGCGGTCGGCCTCGGTGAGGTAGCGCGACGGGCCGACGGGTTCCTCAGGGCGAGCCGCGGGTTCGGGTGCTTGCCAGGGCAGCCCCGTGTCCACGATGGGTGGGGCTGCCTCTGCGCTCCGAGGGCGGACACCGCCGCTACTCCCGCTACCAACTGCGCATCGCGGCCCGCGCGCGTGAGCTCGTCGACCAGGGCACCCCGATCGAGGCCGCATGCCGGATCATCATCCTCGAAGACCAGCTCGAAGAAGCCCAGCGCATCAACGCCGAATACCGCCGCACCGGCGCATCGTCCAGTCCGTCGGCCGCAGCCTGAGGTGAGCGGGCCCGCCGGTATCGGCGGGCTGTCACACCCACGCGTGGCCGGGCTGCGGCGCGCAGAGATGGTGCTCGTGTCCGAACGGCTCCCCCGTCAGTAGACGGCGAGGGAGATGGCGATGTAGTGCGCGGTGAAGGCCGCCACGGTCAAGGCGTGGAACACCTCGTGGAAGCCGAACCAGCGGGGCGAGGGGTCGGGGCGTTGGACGGCGTAGACCACCGCGCCTGCGCTGTAGAGGAGACCGCCGGTCACTGTCAGGGTGACCACGGCCGCACCGCCGGTGTGCAGGAAGTCGGGAAGGTAACGCACCGGTGCCCACCCCAGGGCCAGGTAGCAGGGGGTGTACAGCCAGCGGGAAGCGTTGACCCACAGCACGCGGAAGGCGATACCGGTCAGCGCGCCCGTCCATACGATCCACAGCAGCAGGTTTCGCCGGTCGGGAGGCAGGAGGAGCACGGCCAGAGGGGTGCTGGTCCCGGCGGTGATCAGGAAGATGTTGGCGTGATCGAGGCGACGCAGGACGGCCTCGCCCATCGGCCCCCAGGTACCGAGGTGGTAGACGGCGCTCGTCCCGAACAGCAGCCAGGCGGTGACGGAGTACACGGTGCAGGCCAGGGCCGCCTGCTGGGTCCGAGCCAGGCGGACGAGGACGATGCCGGCGCTCACCGAAGCAGGGACCATCGCGGCATGGAGCCAGCCACGCAGCTTCGGCTTGACCGGCTCGACCAGGTCGGCCGCCCACTCGACCAGGTCGGCAACCGGGTGAAACTCCTCCCCGGCATTGCCATGATGTGATCCGCCGGAGAGACCGGCTACGGCGTCCCCAGACACAACTTCCCGTCCTGTCCTGTTCTTCTGGGCATCATCGGCAACCATCCGATCATGCTAAGAGCCTGCCCGTGGCAGCGTCCGTCGAGGTCGGTCTCGCCACCAACTGGGCCTGCGGTGGCCGCCACAGGAAGTCACGCCGGGCGGGGGCCGGTGGTGCGGATGCGTGCCATGCCGTTTCGGTGGTATTCGTGCGCCTTAGAGCCCGCGCAGATAGGCGGCGTGGAAAGTAGGTGGGCACAGGCCCCAGTGATCATGGAGTTGCGACGCTCTGTAACCGCTGGCGAGACCTGTGCCAGTCCTATGTTTCAGGTCGCCTGCCTGGTCAGCCTGTGCAGGGTCCGCGCGGCAGGTGATCCGGGGTCGGCCGTGATCAGGACGACTTCCTGGTCATCCTCGGGCACGAGCAGGACGTCACAGTTCAACCGCAGCGTGCCGGTCTCCGGGTGATCGAGGATCTTGGTGCGGTGCCCGGGGGCGTGGACCGGACGCGTTTGCCATATCTGTCGGAACTCCTCGCTGCCGGTGTGCAGTTCGGCCAGCAGAGCGGTCAGCTGCGGGTCATGCGGGTAGCGGCCGGCGGCCCGTCGCAGCCGCGCCACCACAATGTGCCCGAACTCCTCAGCGCTGGAGCTCTCGTACGTCCGCCCCTGGCCAAGGAAGCGGCGCCGGGCCAGGTTCGTCCTCCCGTCTCCGAGATCGCCGCCGAGCAGTGCCCGGGCCAGGGGGTTCCAGGCGACGACTCCGTACGCCGCGTCAGTGACGATGGCACCGGTCTCCGGCAACCGCTCCAGCATCCGGGCCACATGCGGGCGTACCCGCCGCACGGCGCTGATGCCGGGCGGCGCGCTCGATCCCGCCAGGCGGAACAGGTGGCTGCGCTCGGCCGGCGTGAGCCGTAGTGCCTGGGACAACGCGTCCAGGATCCGGGTGGACGGCCGCGGGCCCCGCGCCTGCTCCAGCCGCGTGTAGTAGTCGACCGACATGTGGGCGAGTTCCGCCACCTCTTCGCGGCGCAGGCCCGGTGTCCGGCGATCGGTGCCCGTCGCCGTCAGGCCGATCTCGTGTGGACGCAGGCCCGCCCGGCGGTCCCTCAGGAAGCGGGCCAGCTCCTGCCGTGCCATGCCGCTTCCTCCCACTGCCTGGTACAGGTTGTCCCTGGCAGGGCGCCCACAGCCAGGGGACGGTAGTTGCCATGAACGATCGCACAGCTCTTGTCACCGGTGCCAACAAGGGCATCGGCAAGCACGTCGCCCGGCTCCTCGCCGCCGAGGGCCTCACCGTGTACGTGGGCTCACGCAACCGCGGGCTCGGACAGCGAGCCGTCGAGGAGATCGGTGCAGGCGCCCGCCTGCTGGTCCTCGACGTGACAGATCTTGACGGCATCGCACGGGCCGCGACCCAGGTGCACCGTCTGGATGTGCTGGTCAACAACGCCGGGATCTCACCGTCACTCGCCCCGCCGGCCGACACGAGCGTCGAGGAGTTCCGGCGCACATACGAGACCAACGTCTTCGGAGTGGTGGCGGTGACCAATGCCTTCCTGCCCGCCCTGCTCCGGTCCCCGCATCCGCGCATCGTCAACATCTCCAGTGGCACCGCCTCGCTGACCTGGAGCACGAACCCCAACCCCCAGTTCACCCCGGGAAGCGGTGGCGCCGCCGCCTACCGGTCGTCCAAGGCCGCCCTCAACGCCCTCACCGTCCTGTACGCCCAGGCGCTGGCCGAGGACGGCTTCAAGGTCAACGCGCTCGCCCCCGGCATGCGGGCCACCGACCTCAACCCGCTGGCCGCCGCTGCCGGCGACGACCCGGCCGAGGCCGCCCAGGGAGCCGCCCGCCTGGCCTTGCTGCCAGACGACGGCCCCAGCGGTGGCTTCTTCTCCTGGGACGGAACGCCCGTGCCCTGGTGAGCGGCGCTGAGCTCCCAGGCGACGGCATCGACTCGCACGCCCCAAGAAGCGTATTCCCAGAGCGGCGGTCCTCCTCGGGCCGAAGCGTGCTTGGCAGCAGCGCAAAGGCTGCGCAGACAGGTGCGCGCTCATGAGCGGCGGTTCGGGCGGTCGTCCCACCGGTGGGTCGTCCAGGCCCGGCGGATCAGGCTACGGACCGCGATGACGGTGTCGGCGAGGTCGAAGAAAGCGTGGATGACGGTCGCGCAGCGCTCATGGCAGCGGGCGAGGCGGTGGAAGGCGTTCTGCCAGGCGTGGGTGCGTTCGACGTGCCACCGCTGGCTCGCCTGGATCGGTGCCTTCTCGCCCTTGTGTGCGATGCGGCCATGCAAGCCGCGGGTGGTGAGTTCGGTGTGGGTCTTGTCCGAGTCGTAGCCGGCATCCAGGTGCAGGGTGATGTCGTCGGGCAGCGGTCCCAGGTCCGCCAGCCGGTCCAGGCTCGGAGCCAGTAGCAGGGAGTCGTGGCGGTTCGCTCCGGCGAGAACCCTGCCGAGGGGGATCCCATACCCATCCGTCATACTGGAGCATTTCAGGCCCTGTTTGCCCCGGTCGATGTCTGTGGGGTCGACGGGAGGGTGTCGCGGCGCGTGCGGCGTCGCATCATGCGTGTTCTTCCGCTCGGTCGACCGCGGCCATGGTCTGTTGGAAGGTCTCGATGATGCCGTCGTCGAGCAGATGCGTGAGTTTCGATGTACACGGCAGCGGTGGGCCAGCCCGGCAGGCGGGAGCTCGCTACGGCTTGCCGATTGGTGGAGGGCGGCGGCCTTGGCGGTGTCGCCGGCGCTGAGGATGGGCACCCGTACTGGTTCATGAGCGAGTGGATCGATGCGGCGCTTCCGGGCCGACTCGGCGGCCGCCTGGCAGGAAGCGTGCTTCCGCGTCGGGCTGGCGGAGAGGGGAGGCGTGTCCCGGGTGCGACTGACCGGACCTGGACGATGCCGCAGAGCGAACATGGCCGGGTTGCGGTGGCGGCGCCGGCTGCAGACTTTTCCGAGTGCCCTGCGGCAACACCGGTCCCAGATGTCGGGCCGCCCGACGTCCGCTCGGTCACGATATTCCCGGGCAGGGGTGTTCGCGGTTCCGGAGCAGTCGCTGTCCGGAGGGATCAAGCCGGCTACCCACCGAGGCTGCTCGGCACGAGCATGTTGTCGCAGACCATCAACAGCCTGCAGGTGATGAACGCCCGGAGGGACGCCACCTCGGCGGTGGTGTCCCTCTCCGATGACATGACCGAGGTTGCTCGTGCATGGGGTCCGACGGTCAACTGGTCTTGTGGCCCCACTGCGGCCCGACCAGGGACCACTCCCTGTCCCACTCCTTGATGCGGCGACGGTCGAGGTACAGTCGGCCGACGCCCCCGATCCCGAATACCACGCCGCTCAGGGCGAGGGCGGCGGAGGCTCCGAAAAGCCCCGCCTCGACGGCCGCCTTGCCGGGCGTGGGCGGCTGTGTACTCAGCTTCCCTTGGGCGTCGATCCAGATCCTGACCGTGGAGCCGGCCTTCTTCCCGGTGCTCACCAGCGTCATGCCGCTGTGCGTGGAGCCGTCGGAGTTCGTCCAGCGGACCCTTGCCGATGCCAGCTCTCTGCCCATCTCCGAGGTCGCGGTGCGCGGGACGTCATCGAGGAGAACGGCGTGGACGGGGGTCCGCTCGGCCCGCTGCTGGGCGAAGACCTGGTCGGCTGCATGGGCCGTCACCACACCGACCGCCGTGCCACCCACCGCGACGAGCACCCATGTGACCAGCATGAGCCATGCCTCGAGGACGTCGTCGCGTCGCCGGATCGGGTTACTGCGCCACCGCCACAGCGGTAGCCTCGATGGCTTGCGCTTCCGGTTCGCGGGATTGTCCTCGCGCATCTCTGCGCACCTCCTCGTCGTCACACACATGAAGGTGACAGCGGCGGCATTGCGGTGGCATGGGCCGGTCAGGTGGAAGCGGAGGGCCGATCGGGCCGAGCCCAGGCCAGCGGTGGGCCGTTCGGCCCAGCACCCGTACGGCTTCGTCGACTCGCCGTGGTGCTGTGCCCGTGCGCAGTGGTCGGTGTGCCCTGTACGGGCCTGGCAAGGGGACCATCGGGCCCTCCCCGTTCTGCCGCGGTGCTCTCACGCTCGTAGGACATCCGGACCCGTCCGACTTCTTGCGGTAGGAGGCCATCATGCGAACTGCGCCCGTCGACGCCGTGTCCCTGGAAGCCTGCATCTCGGCCGCCGGGGCCGCGCCCTCGATCTACAACACCCAGCCGTGGCGCTTTCGGTTCGACCCGGACAACGTCGCGCTGGAGGTGCGTGCCGTACCAGAGCGTGGCTTGCGCCACGCCGATCCTGTCGGCCGGGCTCTGCATCTGTCGGTGGGTGCCGCCGTCTTCAACCTCCGGGTCGCGATGGCCCACTTCGGCTGGGGAGCCGTCGTACGCCTGCTGTCGGATCCTGAAGACCCGAGCGTGCTGGCCACCCTTCGGCTGTCCGGGACGGGCCAGCGGCACACTGCGGGACACCGCCCCGACCTCTACCCGATGATCTGGCGCAGGCACAGCAGCAGGTTCCCCTTCTCCGGCAGGCCGCTTCCGCCGAACGTGCGAGCGGAACTTGCCGAAGCCGCTCAAACGGAAGGGGCCTCACTGACCTTTCCCGGGGTCGCCGAAACGGCACGGCTGCTGCGCGTGGCCACGGAGGCCGAACACCGCAACCGCGCCGACCCGGAGCGGGCCGTCGAGTGCCGCCGATGGGTGCACCGAGGCCCGGACCACTCCAGCGAAGTCGGCGTGCCGCAGACGGCGCTGGGGCCGCAGGACACACACGAGCAGCTGCCCATGCGTGACTTCACCGCGCAACGGCACCCTGAGCGGCTCCCTGCCCAGCCCTTCGAGTCCCGTCCTGTGGTAGCCCTGCTGACCACCGGGCACGACCGGCGCGGTGACTGGTTGCGCGCCGGGCAGGCGCTGGAGCACCTCCTGTTGGTGGCCACGGCGCACGGTGTGCGTGCCTCCTTGCTGCACCAGCCGATGGAGTGGCCCGATCTGCGTCGGGACCTGAGCCCCGCCCCGGACCTCACCGGGCATGCGCAGATGCTGATTCGCCTCGGGTACGGCCCGGAGGGCCCGGCCACTCCGCGGCGTGCACCGGATCAGGCGTGGTGACGCTCAACGACCGTGCCGCTTGAGTAGCCGTGATCCGGAGCCGCGGCCACTCCGATGGCCTCGTGTGGTTGCGGGTTGCCTCAGAAGTGTCAGCCCGCTGTGGCGGTGAGGCTCGCGCCGGGCACAGCAGCCAAGGCTTCGGGCAGGTGGTCGTACATCTCGAACACGCCATCCAGCCCCGCACCACGAAGAATTCGAAGGAACTGGTTGCTGTCAGTGACAAGACGCAGCCGACCGTGCCGTTCCATGACCCTGTTCCGCGCCCGGCACAGCACCCGCAGCCCGGCACAGTCGATGAAGGACACGGCACGGAGGTCCACCACGAGGTCGGCGAGAACGACGGCCGTCAGATCGTCCAGGCGTGCTCCAAGGGGCGCTGCCGTGAGGATGTCGATCTCACCGCGCAGCTCCAAGAGGGTCGTCCCGCCGACGGCACGGTCGGTATGGCGGGGTGCGGACGTGATGAGGGTTTCGACCATGGTCAGAGGAAATCCGGGCCGATGGGCGTGCCGGAAGGGCCGTCCGGCCCCCCTTCGCCGCCACGTTTCCTCGGGCCGCTCTCCGGCCAAGGCGGGACCCGTGGCCCTCACCCGCGGCCGCCGGCGGACTCAGCATGGAGTGTGATCCCCTCCACCGGGCGAAGGACGGGCTGACTCATGTACCCGAACGACGGTCTCCGTGAACTCGGTCGTCACGAGTGCCTGCGCCTGCTGGCGACGGCTCCCATCGGCCGCATTGTCTACACGCGCCAGGCGCTGCCCGCGGTCGTGCCGGTCAACTTCGGCCTGGACGCCGACGAAGCGGTACTGCTGCGCACCTCGGCGGCCTCCGAGCTGGCCCGCGCAGTCGACGGCGCGGTCGTCGCGTTCGAGGCGGACGCGGCCGATGCGGAGATGCACTCCGGCTGGAGCGTCGTCGTCATCGGCCGGGCCGAGATCGTGACGGATCCGGCCGAGGCGGCACGCCTGCAGCGGATCGGCCCGCGCTCCTGGGCTCCCTCGCCCGAGGAGGTCTTCGTGCGCATCGAGCCGGAACTGGTCACCGGGCGTGAACTCGTCGGGGGCCGCACGATGTACGGCCTGCACCTCTCCGCCTGACCGCTGGGCATCTGTGCCGTGACCTGGTCCGAAGGGCCCAACGGTGCGGCGACGGGTTCCCGCCGGCCCTGCCCCGGGCAGGGGCACGCGGGGAGCATCGTCAAGCGTGTGTGAAGGGGTTCACCTGCCTCACCCCGCCGTCCGGGCGAGGATCGCGGAGCAGGCTGTAGCACACGACGTCCCGTCACTGCCGTTCCCGAACACGGTGCTGCGCAGCACGCCCCCACGGGGTGAACCCCGACTGCTCCCGTGCGCGGGCGTAGCGGCGGAAGCGGGTGTAGACCGTCTGCCATGAGCCATAACGTTCCGGCAGGTCACGCCAGACGACCCGTCCGCCGTGGACGCTCTCGGCGCCTTCCTGACCGGGTTGAGCAATGTCGACCGGGTGGACGTCCTGCCCTTCCACAACTCGACGCCCACAAGTACGAGGCCCTGGGTATCGAGTTCCCGCTACGTGACACGCCCGTGCCCGACTCGGAGCTGACGGAACGCGTCCGCGAGCAGTTCCGGGAGCACGGGTTGCGGGCGTTGTAAGTAGGCCGATCTCCGCCGTAAGTTCACCCGCGTGTGGGCCACTCGGCTTCCGTACAGGGACCTGAGGCCTCTCCTGCCCCAAGTACCTGGCCTCGACACTGAGTTCGTGACTTTGAAGGAGGCCGAGATGCCCCGCACCATCACCGCAGGCTT
The DNA here is from genome assembly GCF_042894725.1 of Streptomyces sp. NPDC001480. Classification (NCBI taxonomy): domain Bacteria; kingdom Bacillati; phylum Actinomycetota; class Actinomycetes; order Kitasatosporales; family Streptomycetaceae; genus Streptomyces; species Streptomyces sp. NPDC001480. The sequence goes on from NZ_JBIAVX010000010.1 coordinate 87,344, forward strand.
GGACGGATCCCCGGAGAGCCTGACTGCCGCCGACTGGGCAGCCAGGGAAGCCCTGCTCCGGGACCTCCCGCTGCACTTGGTCCACGCCCTTGGGCGGCAGCAGCCCTACGCGCCCCTGGGTGGGGCATCCCAGCCGTCCCTGAGTCCGGACGAGCAGATGCGCCAGGCGGACCACATGCTTCGTAAGGCCGAAGCGACGATCGCGCGGCGCCACCCGGGCCTGCGGATCACCACCGACCGTCTTACCGAAGAACCCGTCACGGCCTTGCTTGGTGCGGCTCAAGCAGCTGACCTATTGGTGCTGGGCTCTCGAGGCCTGGGCGGTATAGCCGGCTTCCTGGTCGGTTCCGTCGCCCAGGCGGTCGTGGCGGGCAGCCGGCGGCCTGTCGTCCTCGTGCGGGGTGGCCTGCGTTCCGAGGACGAACACCAGCTTGGCGCCGTTGGGTCCGGGGCCATGGCGTTCCGGGACGTAGTCTTGGGTCTCAACTGCGCGGCTCCGAACGACACCGTGATCGGATTCGCCTTCGAAGCAGCCTTGCAGCGCGCCACGAGGTTGCGTGTCGTCCATGGTCGGAGCCCGGAACTGCCGTACTACGACAACGGCGGCGACCTCAACGCCGAACTGCACGACGAACTCACCGGGGAGATGCACCGTGCCCTGTCCGAGGCGCTGGAGCCCTGGCGGGACAAGTTTCCGGGCGTCGACGTGACAGAGCAGGCCGTGATCGGCAAGGCCGGCTCGCACCTCGTGGAGGCCTCGCGCGACGCGTCCCTCGTCGTGATCGGTCGCCGCCTGCGCCGGACGCCGATCGGCACGGTGATCGGGCCGGTCGCCCACGCGGTGCTGCACCATGCCACCGCACCGGTCGCGGTGGTCCCCCACGATTGACGGGTTGCCGGGCGAGCCAGAGCCCGTATCCCACTGAAGGCGGCGTGAGAACCCTCCAGTTCTCACGCCGCCTTCAGTCGCAATCGAACACCGCGATCAGGCGGGATCGTGCTCCTCGTCCGCAGTGAGCCGGACCCCGCTGATCAGGTCGGGACGGATGCGTACCGCATAGTCCATGGTCTGGTTCACCCAGGGGGTGAGCAGTGCCTTGTAGCGGGCCAGCTCATGCGAGTCGGTCACCAGTCGGGCGTAGCCGGTGACCACGACGCTCCAGCCGAGGTGCGTGTCGGGGTCTATGGAGTCGGCCTCATATGCCACCACGACGCCTTGGCCGTCGGCCTGCCCGGCGCGTGCGGTCAGAGCTGCGCCCTCGTAGGTGCGGATGACGATGTCGCCGTTGTCAAGGACGTGGTTGACCGGGCGGACGGTCGGCAGTGCCTGGCGGGTGAAGACGATCCTGCCGAAGGAGACGCTGCCCAGCAGCCGCAGGGCTTCGTCGCTGTCCAGCTCGATGCTCCGGCGCGGCCCGGTCGGGACAGTCTGCGGGGTGTCAGTGGTCATGGGGTGGCTTCCGTGCGGTTTCGTTGCTCACTGCTGTGTGTCTTCGGCCGGCGTGACCAGGCAGATACGTGGTCTGTCACCGTGGCGACGGGCGGTGCGCCGGTAGGGCATGTGCGACGTCCCTTCGAGGCCTGCGCGGCTGCCTGTCCGCGGCGCACCAGGTCGGGCGGCCGCGGGCAGGCTCGATCAGGTCATTGGAACGGCCTGAGGGCTCTTCACGCCAGGGCCGTTCGGCCCTTGTCCGTGTCCGCCCGCCGAGGTTCGTCGCCGTAGTAGGCCATGCGCATGATCTCCTGCATGTCGTCGAGCATCGGCATGCGTGGGTTGGCGGGCGCGCACTGGTCTTCGTACGCGTTCAAGGCCTGTCGGGGCAGGGCGACGAGGAAGGCACGCTCGTCGACGCCGAGGGCCTGGAACGACGGCTCGATGCCCACGACATCGCGTAGCCGCTCCACCGCGCGGGCCAGCGACTCCACGCCCTCCTGCGCGGTGGCCGCTGGCAGGCCGAGGGCGCGGGCGATGTCCTGGAAGCGTTCGGGAGCGCGGTAGCTCTCGTACTTGGGCCAGCCCGTGAGCTTCGCCGGAACAGTCCCGTTGTAGCGGATGACGTGCGGCAGCAGGACCGCGTTGGTGCGGCCGTGGGCGATGTGGAAGGTGGCGCCGAGGGTGTGCGACATGGCGTGGACGATGCCGAGGAAGGCGTTGCCGAAGGCCATGCCCGCGATCGTGCCGGCGTTGTGCATCCTCTCCCGCGCGTCGGGTCGGCCCCTGCGGTCGTTCACCGCCGCTTCGATGTTGTCGAAGATCAGGCGGATCGCGTGCAGGGCCAGGCCGTCGGTGAAGTCGTTGGCGTAGACGGACACGTACGCCTCTATGGCGTGGGTGAGGGCGTCGAAGCCGCTGTCGGCCGCCAGCGCCGGGGGCAGGTCCGCGGTGAGTAGCGGGTCGACGATGGCCACGCTCGGGGTGAGTGCGTAGTCGGCGAGCGGGTACTTCTTGCCGCTCGCGGGGTCGGAGATGACCGCGAAGGGGGTGACCTCCGCGCCGGTGCCGGACGTGGTGGGTACGCACACGAGGCGGGCCCGGGTGCCGAGGACCGGGAAGCGGAAGGCGCGCTTGCGGATGTCGGAGAACTTCTGCCGCATGTCGGCGAAGTCGATGTCCGGGTGCTCGTACAGCAGCCACATCACCTTGGCGGCGTCCATAGGGGAGCCGCCGCCGAGCGCGATGATGGTGTCCGGGCGGAAGTCCCGCATGAGCTGGGCGCCGCGCTGCACGGAGTCGATGCTCGGCTCGGGCTCGACGTTGTCGATGATCTGGAGGGTGACCGGTTCGTGACGGCGTTGCAGGACGCGACTGACGCGGTCGACGAAGCCGAGGCGGGTCATGGTGGCGTCGGTGACGACCGTGACGCGGTGGACGTCCGGCATGGAGGACAGGTAGCGCAGCGACTGCGCCTCGAAGTAGATCTTCGGCGGCAGCTTGAACCACTGCAGGTTGTTGCGGCGCGCGCTGACCCGCTTGATGTTCAGCAACTGGACGGCGGAGACGTTGTTGGACACGGACGTGTGCCCCCACGAGCCGCAGCCCAGGGTGAGCGACGGCAGCAGGCTGTTGTAGATGCCGCCGATGGCGCCCTGCGACGACGGGGCGTTGACGATGATCCGTACGGTCTTCATGCGCCGGCCGTACGCCTCCGCCAGCGCCGGGTCCTCGGTGTGGATGACCGCGGTGTGCCCCTGGCCGTGGAAGGCGACCATGTCGGCGGCGAGGTCGAAGCCCTGCTGTTCGGAGCCGGCGCGCAGCACGGCGAGCACCGGGCAGAGCTTCTCGCGGGTCAGCGGCTCGTCCGGGCCCACCCGGTCGGCCTCGACCAGGATCAGCGAGGTGTCGGTCGGGACGGTGAAGCCGGCCTGTTCTGCGATCCATGCCGGATTCTGACCGACGGCTTCGGCGTTGACCTTGGGCTCGCAGCCCGCGTTGGTGCGGTCGGTCGGGAACAGGAAGGCTTCCAGCTTCGCCTTCTCCTCGGCGGTCGCCAGGTGGGCGTGCAGGGTGTGGAATTCGGCCAGTGCGGCGTCGTAGATCTCGTCGTCCAGGATGACGGCCTGCTCGGAGGCGCAGATCATGCCGTTGTCGAACGACTTGGACAGCACTAGGTCGTTGACCGCCCGGCGCAGCTTCGCGCTCCTGTGCACGTAAGCTGGCACGTTGCCCGCGCCGACGCCCAGGGCGGGCTTGCCCGCCGAGTAAGCGGCCCGGACCATGGCGTTGCCCCCGGTGGCGAGGATCAGCGAGACGCCGGGGTGGCGCATCAGGATGCCGGTCGCCTCCACCGATGGCGTCTCGATCCACTGCACGCAGTGCTCCGGCGCACCGGCGGCGACGGCCGCGTCCCGTACGATCCGGGCCGCCTCCGTACTGCACCGCTGGGCCGAGGGGTGGAAGGCGAACACGATCGGATTGCGCGTCTTCAGCGCCATCAGGGCCTTGAAGACGGTGGTGGACGTCGGGTTGGTGACCGGCGTGATCGCGCAGACCACGCCGACCGGCTCGGCCACCTCGATCATGTCCTCGATGTCGTCACGGGCGATGACGCCGACGGTCTTCATCGGGCCCATGCTGTGCGTGACGTGCTCGCACGCGAACATGTTCTTGGCCGCCTTGTCCTCGAAGACACCGCGCCCTGTCTCCTCCACGGCGAGGCGGGCCAGCGCGGTGTGCTGGTCCAGGGCGGCGACCGAGGCCTTCTTGACGATGTGGTCGACCTGCTCCTGGGTGAGGGCGTCGTAGTCGGCGAGCGCCTTGAGTCCGTTCGTGACGAGCTGGTCCACGGCGATGGTGATGTCGGACGGCGCGTCGGCAGCTGCTGTTGCCTGGGTTCCGGCCTGATGACGGGTCATTGGGGAGCGCCTCCGTTGACGAGAGCCGCCGGCGGTGGCCGACGGTGTGCGGACCGGAGCGGCACCGCGGGGGATTCGGTGCCGCTCACGCCTCCACTCTCGTCGTGCCTGATCCCGACTCCCAGGTGCCGATGGTCCCTTCCGGGGGCTGACCGGCACTGGTCCGGCGAGGCCTGGCGACCCGTCCGGGCAGCTCCCTCGCCGAGCGCAGGAACCACACGTACGCGAAGGAGGGCGACCGCGCCGCAGAGGAGGCTCACGAAGGGCTTTACTCCCGGCCGCTGTCGGTGGGGCCGCCGCGCCACGGAGGCGGAGTGGCCGACCTGCGGGCCTCCTCCTTGCGGTGCAGGACACGGTTCATCTGGCTGCGCAGCCGGTCCTGCAGCCGGTCCGCCAGTTCGTGTCCCGTGGCTTCCTGGGCATGAACGACCACGAGGGTGTTCCCCACGACGAGCTCGGCCCCGGCGGACCAGGGCCGCTCGGCGTGGTGCGCCACCGCCCTGGCGATCCTCACCGCACCGCTCACGGCCGGCACCCCGGGCCGGCCGAGGACCGCGTCGACCTTCTCCCGGAGGTATGTGACGGCCTCCTCGTCCACATCGCCCTCCACGCGCACCTCCACGGCGGCGCTGGTGACCTGGGTGCTGGTGTCCTTGGCAGTCATGTGCTCCGCTCCTTCTGATCGTTTCGCAGCGGCTTCAGACTTCTGCGGGCAGCGGTCCTGGCCCAGGGCTGTCGGGCCCCAGCAGTGGGGCCATTGGACCTTCACTCTCAGGGGTGGCGAGTTCGCCGTGCGAATGTCAGGTTCATCACAGTTGGCCGTTTCGCACCCTGGTGGCAGCGATGTCTTACGGCCGAGGGACACTATGTGCGGAAAGCAGGGCCGACCGGCCCTGGTCCTTCGGCCCCGTGCGAGAAAAGATCTCGACACTGAGGGCCGATTCCGTCCACGAGCGGACATCGGTACGCAACGCGGAACGGAGCAGTTTGATGGCGGACAGTGAGCAGCCCGGCGCCGGCAACCCGATCCGGGTCTTCCTGATGGACGACCACGAGGTGGTACGGCGCGGGGTGCGCGACCTGCTGAACGACGAGCCGGACATCGAGGTGATCGGTGAGGCCGGCACGGCGGAGCAGGCACTGGTGCGGGTACCCGCGTTGCGCCCGCAGGTGGCAGTGCTGGACGTCCGTCTCCCCGACGGCGACGGCGTGACCGTGTGCCGGGAACTCCGCTCACGCATGCCCGAGCTCGCCTGCCTCATGCTGACCTCCTTCGACGACGAGGAGGCACTGCTCGACTCGATCATGGCGGGCGCGTCCGGTTACGTCCTGAAGCAGATCCAGGGCTCGGACCTGGTGTCCGCCGTACGCACCGTGGCCGCCGGCCAGTCCCTGCTGGACGCCAGTGCGACCACCAGGCTGATGGCCCGGCTGCGTGGCGGCCGGCAGGAGGAGCAGCAGCCCGACGGACTGCAAGGCCTGACCGAGCGGGAGCGGGAGATCCTGGCTCTGATCGGTGAGGGTCTGACCAACCGCCAGATCGGCCAGCGGCTGTACCTGGCCGAGAAGACGGTGAAGAACCACATCTCCCGTCTGCTGGCCAAGCTCGGCGTCGAGCGCCGTATCCAGGCTGCCGTCATCGCCACCCAGGTCCAGGACCGGCAGCGGCAGGAAGGGCACTGAAATCCCGGAACCGGCGCGGACCAGAACGAATCGCCGGGCAACGTGCTCAGCGCCCGGCTCGTAACCGCCTCCACCACCAGGGACCACTCCGTCCCTGGCCAGTGAGACGGACATGGTGGGCGTCGTGGTGGAGGGTCAGACCGGCCCGGCGAGGATCCCGCTGTTCTGCAAGAAGTTGCCGGTCAGGCCCGAGACAGGTTTTCGCCGCCGTTCGCGGGGGCGGCCGTTGGCTCCGCAGGGCCTTCGGAGCGCATCAGCTCGAACTCCACGTCGACCACGCCCTCGACGGCCCGGACCAGACGCGCGGCCATGGGGACCAGGGAGGTGTCCCGGGCGTGGCCGACGAGCTTCACGACGCCGTTTCGCACCTCCACCCGCACAGCTGACACCGGCGCGGGGAAGAGATGCGCCACGACCTCCCGCCGGACCTCCTCGGCGATCTCGTCGTCGTCCCGCAGGAACACTTTCAGCAGGTCGGCACGGCTGACGATGCCCTGCAGCATGCCCACGTCGTCCACGACGGGCAGCCGCTTGACCTTGGCGTGCGCCATGGTCCGTGCGGCCTGGGCCAGGGTCGCGTCCGCGCGGACGGTGAGGGCGGGGGAGGTCATCAGGTCCTCTGCGGTGAGGCCGCCGGCCTTGGCCAGATCGTCGAGACGGCGCAGCTGTGTGGCCCGGTCGGGGTCGCTGTCGCGGAACTCTTCCTTGGGCAGCAGGTCGGCCTCGGAGACGACGCCGACCACGCGGCCCTCGCCCTCCAGGACGGGCAGGGCGCTGACCTCCCAGTAGTGCATGAGCTGCACGATCTCCTTGAAAGCGGCTCGTCGGCCGACGGCGGCGACCGTGTGGGACATGACATCGCTGACGATGTGCGGGGTGCTGTGCACGGTGACTCCTTCGTCCGGTCAGCCCGCTCACACGGCGCTTGCGGCGCCGTAGGGGGCGTAGAGGTCCAGCAGCCGGGTCCTGGTGGTACGGAGGCGGTGGGCCAGTACGTCGCCGGCCCACCGGGTGACGGCCTGGCCGAGTGCCGGGTCGTCCTGGCAGAGGGAGCGGACGGCCGTGGCGTCGAACTCGTAGGCCCGTACCGGGGTCGATGCTGTGGCGCTCAGATGCCACACGTGCGGCGCGAACATCCAGGACGGCCCGACGAGTTCGTTGTGGCCGAGAGTCTCGATGATCGCGCGGCGCCGGCCAGGTACGTGTGCGTCGAGCTCGATGGAGCCGGTGCGGATGATCCAGAACCGGTCCGCACGTCCGCCTTCGTTGAAGATGCGCGTCCCCTGCGGGAAGGTCACCTCCCGGGCAAGACGCATGAGCCGTTGCCGGTGCTGGGTGGGCAGCGCGCGCAGCATGCTCGGCATGGCCGGCCTCCCGGTCAGGGTGTGCGAACGGTTGACTCCAGCGGGTGGCGCCGACTCCAGTCGGGGGAGGGGCCCTCGGGTCCGGAGCAGGGCCATCCGGCCCCGAGGCAGATGGCAGTGAAGACGGCCGCCGCCCCCGTGTCGGCGAGGGCGGCGGCCGTGGCGCGAGGACCGTGCCTCCCCAACACGGGACTCGCGCGGAAGCCCTCGCGGCTCATGGGGTGTGCGGCACCCATCTCGAACGAGCCGTAAGGACATGGCACCCGGCCGGTCGACACCCGTGTCGCGGGTCGGCCGTAGCTCCTGCCCTCGATGGTCCAGTTCGCAACGGTGCTGACGATGGGGCTGGCCGGGCCATGCCGTGGACCGAACGACCCATGTCCTGTGACCAGGAGCACCGGGAAACGGACGAGTTGGGCTGTCCAGGCCCACGGCAGCGGGACCATCGGGGTCGCGCATGGGCCGTGTGGCCGCTGACCGTGCGCGGCTGAGGAGCAGAAAGATCAGCTGCGGATCGACTCACCCACACCGGTCCGTAAGGAGCCTCAGCCATGCCCAGAACCACAGGAGACGGAAAGGCGACAGCGCCTACAACGGCGCTCGGCCTTCCCGCCGCCTCCGCTCTCGTCATCGGCAGCATCATCGGAACCGGAGTGTTCGCGCTACCCTCCGCACTTGCCCCGTACGGGCCCATCTCCCTCGTCGCGTTCATCGCCGTCACCCTCGGCGCGCTCGCGCTCGCGCTGACCTTCGGGGCGCTGTCCAAGCGCGTTCCGGCGAGCGGTGGTCCGTACGTCTACGCCCGCGAGGCCTTCGGGGAGTTCGCCGGGTTCCTCAACGCGTGGTCGTACTGGATCACGGCCTGGGCCGGCAACGCAGCCATCGTCGTGGCGTGGGTCGGCTACGTCGAGGTGTTCGTGAACACCGGGCACGACAAGTGGGCCTCCGTGCTTCTCGCGCTGGTCGGACTGTGGATTCCCGCCGCGATCAACCTCACCGGCATCCGGAACATGGGCGCCTTCCAGGTGATCACGACCGTGCTGAAGTTCGTTCCCCTGATCTTCATGGCCACCGTCGGGCTGCTGTTCATCGACGCCCGCAACTTCGGCCCGTTCAACGCCAGCGGCCAGTCGGCGCTGGGCGTGATCTCGGCCGCGGGCGCCATCGCCCTGTTCAGCTACCTGGGCCTGGAAGCAGCCTCCGTCGTCGCCGGACGCGTGCGCGAGCCGGAGCGCAACGTCCCCCGCGCCACCGTCTACGGCACGCTCGTCTGCGCCGTCATCTACATCCTGGGCACCCTCGCCGTCTTCGGCACCGTCGCACACGGCAAGCTGGGCGGCTCGACCGCGCCGTTCACCGACGCCGCGAACAACATCTTCGGCGGCAGCTGGGCCGGAGACATCGTCGCCGTCGCCGCGATCATCTCCGGCATCGGCGCCCTGAACGGCTGGACCATGCTGTGCGCGGAGATGCCGTACGCGGCCGCCCGCGACGGACTGTTCCCGCAGGCCTTCGCCCGGCTGCGCGGTGAGAGCGGTGTCCCGGCCTTCGGCATCGTCGCTTCCACGGTGCTGGCCTCACTGATCACCGTGTTCAGCTACACGCGCTTCGACGACGTCTTCACCAAGATCGTGCTGCTCAGCGTGCTGACGGCCGTCATCCCGTACCTCTTCTCCGCCGCCGCCCAGCTGTACTGGCTGCTGGTCCGCGGCCGGGAGAGCCTCAGCCCCCGCAGGCTCGCCCGTGACGTCACCGTCGCCGCGCTCGCCCTCGCCTTCTCTTACTGGTCGATCCAGGGAAGCGGCTACCAGACCGTCTACTACGGCCTGTTCGTGCTGCTGCTCGGCGTCCCCGTCTACGTCTGGCTGAAGCGGGGACAGGACACCTTCGGCGAGGCCACGGTGCCGAGGACCGCGGCGACCGCGGACCGGCCGGAACGGGCACCCGAGACGCCCCCGCCGGCCCAGCGGCTGTCCCGAGGGCTCCGTACCAGCCGCACCAGCGGAGCCCGGAAGCGCAACGACGTCCGCCACCACGACTGACCGCCCCGAGCACAGAGGAACCTCCGCTATGAACACCTTCCACGTCGACTCCGAGACCGGCCGCCTGCGCCAGGTGATCCTGCACCGCCCCGGCCTCGAACTCTCCCGCCTCACCCCGCGCAACGTCGACGCCCTGCTCTTCGACGACATCCTGTGGGCCAAGAGGGCCCGCGAGGAGCACGACGCCTTCGCTCAGGTCCTGCGCGACCACGGCGCCCGCGTCCACTACTTCGCCGACCTGCTCGCCCAGACCCTGGACGTCCCCGAGGCGCGTGACTGGCTCCTGGACCGGGTTGTCACTCCCGGAACCGTGGGCCCGGCCCTCATCGATCCGGTGCGCGAACTGTGTTCCGAACTCGACGGCGAGACTCTCGCCGGCTATCTGATCGGCGGGCTCCTCAAGAGCGATCTGCCGCTCGCCACCCCGCACAGCCTGGTGTGGAACACGCTCGGGCCCGACGACTTCGCCCTCGCCCCACTGCCCAACCACCTCTTCCCGCGGGACAACTCCTGCTGGGTGTACGACCAGGTGTCGGTCAACCCGATGGCCAAGCCCGCCCGGCGACGCGAGAGCCTGCACGCGCAGGCCATCTACCGGTTCCACCCGATGTTCGCCGACGTCGCGCCCGCACCCCTGCTCGACGGACCCGTCGGCACACTCGAAGGCGGGGACGTCCACGTCCTCGGCAACGGCACCGTCATGGTCGGGATGGGGGAGCGCACCACGGCCCAGGCCGTGGAGAACCTGGCCGCCCGGCTCTTCGCGGCCGGTACGGCGAGCAGGCTGATCGCCGTCCAGCTGCCCGCAGCCCGCGCGTACATGCACCTGGACACTGTGCTGACCATGGTCGACCGCGACGCCTTCGTCATCTACCCGGGCCTCGCCGACTCCCTGCGCTCCTGGACGCTGCGGCCCAGTGACAGCCGTGAGACCGGGTTCGACGTCACCGCGAACTCCGATCTCGCGACCGCGCTCGCCGAGGCCCTCGACCTGGACAAGGTGCGGATGCTCTCGGCTCCCCAGGACATCCGCAACGCCGAGCGCGAGCAGTGGGACGACGGCAGCAACTTCCTCGCCCTCGCCCCCGGCGTGGTCGTCGGCTACGAGCGCAACGTCACCACCAACACCTACCTGCGCAAGCAGGGCATCGAGATCGTCACGATCGCCGGTGCCGAACTCGGCCGCGGCCGGGGCGGCCCGCGCTGCATGAGCTGCCCCATCGAGCGCGACCCGATTGCCTGACCCCGTAAGGACACCATCATGACCGTCGACCTGCGAGGCCGCTCCTACCTGAGCGAACTCGACTTCACCGCCCCCGAGATCCACCACCTCCTCGATCTCGCCCACGACCTCAAGGCGGCCAAGCGCGCCGGCACCGAACAGCCACAGCTGACCGGCAAGCACATCGCCCTGATCTTCGAGAAGACCTCCACCCGCACCCGCTGCGCCTTCGAGGTGGCCGCCGCCGACCAGGGCGCCCGCACCACCTACCTCGGTCCCGGCGACACCCACGTCGGCCACAAGGAGTCCATCGCCGACACCGCCCGCGTCCTCGGCCGCATGTTCGACGGCATCGAGTACCGGGGCTCCGCCCAGTCGATCGTCACCGAACTCGCCGCCCACGCCGGCGTCCCCGTCTACAACGGCCTGACCGACACCGCCCACCCCACCCAGAGCCTGTGCGACATGCTCACCATGCGCGAGCACAGCACCAAGCCGCTCACGGATGTCAGCTACTGCTACCTGGGCGACGCCCGCAACAACATGGGCAACTCGCTGCTGTCGATGGGCGCATTGCTCGGCATGGACGTGCGCATCGCCGCGCCGCAGGCGCTGTGGCCGGAATCCGCTCTGGTCGCCACATGCCGTGAAGTGGCCAGCCGAAGCGGGGCGCGCATCACCCTCACCGAGGACGTCGAGACCGCCGTACACGGCGCCGACTTCCTGCACACGGACGTCTGGGTGTCCATGGGAGAACCTGCCGGCACCTGGTGCGAGCGGATCGAGCTGCTGCTGCCCTACCAGGTCAACGACAAGACGCTCGCCCTCACCGGCAACCCGGACGTGAAGTTCATGCACTGTCTGCCGTCCCTCCACGACCACCGCACCCGGCTCGGCCAGGAGCTGTTCGAGACCTACGGCCTGAACGGCCTCGAAGTCACCGACGAGGTCTTCTCCTCGCCCGCCTCGATCGTCTTCGACCAGGCCGAGAACCGGCTGCACACCATCAAAGCCGTGCTCGTCGCCACCCAGGAGGGCTGAACCATGCGCATCGTCGTCGCTCTCGGCGGCAACGCCCTGCTGCACCGCGGCGAACGCCCCGATGCCGCCATCCAGCAGGCCAACATCGACCGGGCCGCCACCGCCCTGGCAGCCCTGGCCCACGAGCACGAGCTGGTCATCACACACGGCAACGGCCCGCAGATCGGCCTGCTCGCCATGGAGAGCGAGGCCGACCCCGCGCTCAGCGCCCCCTACCCGTTGGACCTGCTCGGCGCCCAGACGGAGGGCATGATCGGTTCCCTGCTCACCCGTGCCATGCATGATGCTCTGCCCGGGCACCGGATCGCCGCCCTTGTTACGCACACCCTCGTGCGGGCCGACGATCCCGCCTTCGAACGGCCGACGAAGTTCGTCGGCCAGGTGTACTCCCGCCAGCTGGCCGAGAAGCTGGCCCGCAAGCGAGGCTGGCACATCGCCCGGGACACCACCGGTTGGCGGCGCGTCGTCGCCTCACCCGCACCCGAACGCATTCTGGAGACCGACACCATCCACGAACTCCTGAACAGCGGCACCCTGGTGATCTGCGCGGGCGGAGGCGGGGTCCCCGTCACCGCCGACCGCGACACCGGCGCACTGACCGGGGTGGAGGCCGTCATCGACAAGGACCTCACCGCGGCCCTGCTCGCCGAGGACCTCAAGGCGGACTTCCTGCTCATCCTCACCGACGTTCCCTACGTCTACGAGGGCTACGGGACGCCCGACCAGCACCCGCTGCTCGACGCCACCCCCCGCGACCTGCGGCACGGTGGTTTCCCGGCCGGCTCCATGGGCCCCAAGACCGAGGCGGCTGCCCGGTTCGTCGAGCACACCGGCGGCCTGGCCGCGATCGGCGCGCTGGACGCGGCGTACGAGATCGTCCACGCCAGGTCGGGCACGCTGATCCGGCCGGACCTCACGGTCGGGTGACAGAGAGGATGGCCGGTCCCGCTCCGTGTCGCGTCCAGGACGGTTCCTATCGCTCGCCGTTCCACTCGCGGTAGGCGGCCACTGCGGTGGGCAGCGTGGGGAAGATGAGGTCCGTGCCCACGGAGTCCGCCAGGCCGTACGCCTTCAGGTCGCCCAGCAGGTCCTGCTTGACCCGGGCCAAGGCGAACACGACGCCCCGGTGCACCAGTTCGCGGCGCAGCTCGTCCACCGCGTCGAGCGCCGTGATGTCGACCTCGACGTTCGCCTCGGTGTTCAGGACGAACCAGCGGACGGGCACGGTCTGTCGGTCGACGGCGGCCAGGGCGCGGCGCCGGAAGTCCTCCGCGTTGGCGAAGAACAACGGAGAGTCGTAGCGGTGGACCAGCAGGCCCGGGATCGTGCGGGCCTTCGGATAGTCATCGATGTCGTGCATGCCCGCCAACCCGGGCACCAGCCCCTCGACCGCGTCGTGCGGTCGCGCCACCCGCGTCAGCAGTTCGGCCACCGACAGGCCGACCGCCACGATCACCCCGTACAGGATGTCGAGTGCGAGCACGCCGGCCAGGCAGCCGAGCGCCAGCAGGAGTTCGCGGCGGCGGAAGGAGGCCAGGCGGCGAAACCCGGCCAGGTCGATCATGCGGACGGCGGCGTAGACGACGAGCGCCCCCAGCACCGCCGAGGGCGTCCGGCTCAGCAAGGGGCTCAAGAACAGCAGGACGGCGAGGACCACCGCCCCGGCCACCAGCGAGTAGCCCTGGCTGCGGGCGCCCGTCGAGGCGGCGAGCGCGGTACGGCTGGCGCTGCTGCTGACCGGAAAGCCGTGCCGGGCACCCGCACCGAGGTTGGCCGCTCCGAGCGCCAGGAACTCCTGGTTGGCGTCCAGGCCGGGTTCGTCGTCGGTGCGCCCGGCGAAGGCGCGCGCGGTGAGGATGAAGTCGGTGTATGCAACGATCAGGACGCCCAGTGCGGGCAGTACGAGGTGCGGAAGCTCGCCCAGGGCCGGCAGCGCGAGCGAGGGCAGCCCCGACGGCACCGCGCCGATCACCTTCATGCCGTACCGGTGGTCGAGGCCGAAGACGGTGACGACTGCCGTGCCGAGGACCACCGCGAACAGCGGTCCCGGCAACGCCGGCACGTACCGCTTCGCCGCGAACAGAAAGACCAGCGCGACCGCCGAGAAGACGACCGTCTTCGCATCGACGCCCGACAGGTGCCTGACGAAGGACCACAGTTGGGCGAAGAACTCGGTACCGGTGGTCCGTATGCCGGTGAGCCTGGGCAGCTGGTCCACCATCATGATCAACGCCACCCCCGCCAGATAGCCGAGCAACACGGGGCGGGAGAGCAGGTCCGCAAGGAAGCCGAGTCGCACCACCCGCGCGACCAGGCACAGCAGGCCGACCGTAACCGCGAGGGCCGCGGCCAGCGATGCGTAGCGCCCCACGTCCCCGCCGGCGAGCGGGCCCACCACGGTGGCCGTCATCAGAGCGGTCGTCGACTCGGGCCCCACCGACAACAGCCGGGAGGAACCGAACAACGCATACGACGCGAGAGCGGGCAGGATCGCCCAGAGCCCGGCGACCGGTGGCAGCCCGGCCACACCCGCGTACGCCATCACCTGTGGCACGAGGTACGCCGCCACCGTCACGCCGGCCAGCAGGTCGCCTCTCAGCCACGAGCGCCGGTAACCGAGCAGGGCGTCGAGGCCAGGTACCAGCCGACGCCACCACGAAGACCGTCTGCCCGCGTCCTCAGCCATATGCCACCCATCTCTGCCTGGGCCCAGCATCCATGGCTGGGCGATCAACCGCGACACTCGCCCGGTGTCCAACCTGCCCGGTTCGCCACCTCCAGCCCAACGGGCCTGGCATGCAGGGACGTTCAGCCCAACGGATGGAGACCTTCGGCATCCGGCGTGGCGTCAGGCATCGGACGAGAGTGAGACACGCCAAGGAGACGACGATTCATACATCCCCGAAGGGATCACCATCATGGCCGCGCACGAACACCCTCACCGGAGCCCGGGCTTCCACCTGGCGGCCGCCTTCCACTGGAACAGGACCGGCACCAAGTCCGCTGTGTCGGCACGTCTCGGCGCGCACACCGCGCAGGTTTACGCACTCGCGTCCCTGCGCATCCTGACCGGGTTCGTCTTTCTCTGGGCGTTCTTGGACAAGACGTTCGCCCTGGGTTACGCGACCGCCTCCGGCAAGGGCTGGATCGACGGCGGATCGCCGACGAAGGGCTTCCTCAGTTCCGTCGCCGCCGGGCCGATGGAGTCCACGTTCCACTCGTGGGCCGGCGACACGTGGGCGGACTGGCTGTTCATGCTCGGCCTGCTCGGCATCGGCCTGGCTGTGATGGCCGGTGCGGCGCTGTGGCCGGCCGCGGTGGCGGGCACGGCGATGATGGTGCTGATGTGGATCGCCGAGTGGCCGCCGGCCAGGCACCTGTCGGACGGTTCGCCGAGCATGTCGACGAACCCGTTCACCGACTACCACGTGATCTACGCCGCCGCACTGATCGCCGTCGCGGCAGCGGGCGCGGGCACCACCTGGGGCCTGGGCCGGCTGTGGGCACGGCTGCCGATCGTCCGTGACCACACCTGGCTGCGCTGACCCTCACGCGACGGGACGGACCTCGCCCCGGGCCCGTCCCGCCGACCCGCTCCCGGGGCCCATGGTCCCCGCCGAAGGACCAGCGGCCCCTGTCCCGAACAACCCCCCGACACGACGCTGGAATCGGGCCCCCTCGGGGCCCGATTCAGGAGGTGGAGAACATGTCCCGCACCATCATGGTGGGTCTCGACGGCTCGCCCGAGAGCCGCGCCGCAGCGGAATGGGCGGCCCGCGAGGCGAAGCTGCGGGGACTGCCGGTGAAGCTCGTCCACGCCTGGGAGCCGATCCCCGAGCACCTGGCCGAAGCCACGCATCGCGGCGCCGAGACTCTCCAGCACTGGACCGAGCGAAGCGAGATGGGGGTACCCCCGGCCGAAGGCTGGGGGAGGATTCCCCGCGAGGCCGCCGAGGGACTGCGGCTGCGCCACCCTGGCGTCGAGGTGACCACGGAGCAGCTCACCGGAGTCCCTGCCGAGGCCCTGGCCCGGGCGGCGCAGGACGCCGAACTGCTCGTCCTCGGCTCACGCCGCCTGAGCGGCATCGGCGGCTTCCTGGTCGGCTCGGTCGGCCTCGCGGTCGTGGCGCACACCGAACGGCCCGTCGTCCTGGTCCACGCCGGCGAGCAGGCCGCGGACGAGCACGAGATGGACCCCGCGGGCATCCCGTCCGCGGCCACAGGGTTTCGTCCCGTCGTCCTCGGGCTCGACGTCGCCGGCCCCGACGAGGCGCTGCTCGGGTTCGCCTTCGAGGCCGCCGCTCGCCGCTCGGTGCCGCTGCGGGTCGTGCACGTCTGGAATCCGCCGCCCTACTACGCCTATGGCATGGCCCTGGAGCCCGCGGTCGAGCGGGAGATGGCGAAGGGCGACGCCACCATCCTGAGCGAGGTGCTGCGCCCCTGGCGGCAGAAGTACCCCGACGTCGAGGTCGTCGAGCAGTCGCAGTACGGCAGCCCCTCGCTCCTCCTGATCGACGCCTCCCACGAGGCCTCCCTGGTCGTCGTCGGCCGCCGCATCCGCCGCTCCTCCGTCGGCGCCCACATCGGCACCGTCACCCACGCCGTCCTGCACCACTCCACCGCCCCCGTCGCCGTCGTCGCCCACGACTGAGAGACCACCGCCGCACCCCTCCAAAGGAGAGAACAGATCATGAAGGCAGCGGTCGTACGAGCCTTCGGCGAGCCCCTCGTCATCGAGGAGCGCCCCGACCCCGAACCCGGCCCCGGTCAGGTCCGCATCCGTGTCGAGGCCTCCGGGCTGTGCCACACCGACATCCACGCCGCCCACGGCGACTGGCCCGTCAAGCCCACCCCACCCTTCGTCCCCGGCCACGAAGGTGTCGGCGTCGTCGAGAAGCTCGGCGAGGGCGTCACCCACCTGTCCGTCGGGCAGCGCGTCGCGGTGCCGTGGCTCGGCAGGGCGTGCGGGCGGTGCGAGCACTGCCTGTCCGGCTGGGAGACGCTGTGCGAGCAGCAGGTCAACACCGGTTACGGCTGCGACGGCGGGTACGCGGAGAAGATGCTGGCCTGGGCCGACTTCGCCCAGCCTGTGCCCGAGGGCGTCACCCCGTTCGACGCGGCCCCGCTGACCTGCGCCGGCGTGACCACGTACAAGGCCCTCAAGGTCGCTGGCGTCCGGCCCACCCAACTCGTCGCGATCTCCGGCGTCGGAGGGCTGGGCCACCTCGCCGTGCAGTACGCCAAGATCGCCGGGGCCACCGTCGCGGCCATCGACGTCACCGACGACAAGCTCGAACTCGCCCGCGAGCTGGGCGCCGCCCTCGTCATCGACGCCCGCAAGCGGGACGTCGGCAAGGAGTTGAAGAAGCACGGGGGCGCCCACGCGGCGATCGCGCTAGCCGTGAACCCGGCAGCGTTCGAGGCCGTCAACTCCGGTCTGCGGCGCGGCGGAAAGCTCGTCATGGTGGCCCTGCCCGCGCACGGCACACTCCAGGTCCCGGTCTTCGACACCGTCCTCAACGGCACCTCGGTGATCGGCTCGATCGTGGGCACGCGGCAGGACCTCGCCGAGGTCTTCCAGCTCCACGCGGCCGGCCGCACCAAGGTCATCTATGAGACCCGCCCGCTCGCCTCCGTCAACGAGTCCATCGACGCGGTGCTGCGCGGCGAGATCAAGGCCCGGATCGTCTTCGACCTGGACTCGGGAAGGTGAGCACGATGGAACTCGCCCTGGTCGTCGGCGTCGACGGTTCGGAGCCGAGCCTGCGCGCCGTCGACTGGGCGGCCGACGAGGCCGCCCTGCGCGGGCTGCCGCTGCGAGTGGTGTACGCCTCGCTGTGGGAACGGTACGAAGGCACCGCGCTCGCAAAGGACCTCGGCAAGCCCTCCGAACAGGTGAGGGCCGAGAACATCGTGGAGGCCGCCACGCGCCGTGCGCACGGCCGTCAGGCGGACGTGAAGATCACTGTCGACGTGCTGCCCGAGGAACCCGAGTACGCGCTGGTCCGCGAGAGCCGCACCGCCGCTGCCGTGGTCCTGGGTTCACGCGGCCGGAGCAGCCTGGCCGAGGCGCTCCTCGGCTCCGTCAGCGTGATGGTGGCCGGCCACGCGCACTGCCCTGTCATCGTGCTGCGTGGCAGCCACGACAACCGGGCTGTACTCGGCAGGCACGGCCGCATCGTCGTGGGCGTGGGCGAGGAGCCGGTGGACGCGGCTGCGATGCGCTTCGCCGCCGAGGAGGCACGGCGCCGAGGCGTGCCGCTGGAAGCCGTGCGGGCCTGGCGTTGCCCCGCGCACGAGACGACCGACCACCCCCTGCTGGCGGGTGAACCGGCCCGACTGCATGAGGAGCGGGCCGCGGAGGTGCTGGAAGCGGCCCTGCGGGACGTCCCGGCTGATGTGGAGGTGCATCGGCGTACCGTCGAGGGCCACGCCCGCCGGGTCCTGCTCGACGCCTCGGCCGACGCCGACCTGCTCGTCGTCGGGGCCCGGCGCCGCGAGGGCCACTACGGCCTCCAACTCGGCCGCGTCGCCCACGCGGTGCTGCACCACGCCACCTGTCCCGTCGCCGTCGTACCGCAGCGGGCATGAGCGAGATGACCGGTTTACAGGCTGGCCGCGTGATCGGGGACGTAGGTCTGCAGATCGCGCGGCGGGCGCTCGTAGCCGGTCGACGGTGGCCGCTGCGGCAGCTCCAGTACCGGCGGCGGGACGTCGCGGTAGGGGAGGGACCCGAGCAGGTGGGCGATCATGTTCAGCCGGGCCCGGCGCTTGTCGTCGCTCTCCACGACGTACCAGGGCGCCTCGGAGATGTCGGTGTGCACCAGCATCTCGTCCTTGGCCCGGGAGTAGGCCTCCCACCGGGTGATCGACTCCAGATCCATCGGCGACAGCTTCCAGCGCCTCAGCGGATCCTCCAGCCGGCGCCGGAACCGTTCCTGCTGCTCGGTGTCGCTCACCGAGAACCAGTACTTGCGCAGCAGGATCCCGTCCTCCACGAGCATCCGCTCGAAGATCGGACACTGGCGCAGGAACAGCTGGTATTCCTCCCTGGTGCAGAAGCCCATGACGTGCTCGACTCCGGCCCGGTTGTACCAGGACCGGTCGAACAGCACGATCTCCCCGCCGGCCGGCAGATGCTCGACGTACCGCTGGAAGTACCACTGGGTCCGCTCGCGCTCGGTCGGCTTCGGCAGCGCCGCGATCCGCGCCACCCGCGGGTTCAGGTGCTCAGCCACCCGCTTGATCGTGCCGCCCTTGCCGGCCGCGTCCCGCCCCTCGAAGATCACGACCAGCCGGGCACCCTCCGCCCGCACCCACTCCTGCAGCTTCACCAACTCGGCCTGCAGACAGAGAAGTTCCTTCTCATACACCTCGCGCGGCAGCTTCGCCGCCTTCTTACCGGCCATGCCGCCTCCACCACCGACGACTCACTGAGTCACTTCCGACCACGGTAGGCCCCCGACTGTGAAGGAGCTCCTCACCATGACCGTACGTGTCGGCATCAACGGCTTCGGCCGCATCGGCCGCACCTATCTCCGCGCGGCGCTCGACCGCGCGGAGGCGGGCACGCAGGACGTCCACGTCGTCGCGATCAACGACATCGCCCCGCCCGCCACCCTTGCCCACCTCCTGGAGTACGACTCGACGTTCGGGCACATCGGACGCGAGGTCACGCACGACGACAGCTCGATCACCGTCGACGACCGGCGTATTGCCGTCACCGCCGAGCGCGACCCGGCCGCCCTGCACTGGTCCGACCACGGAGCCGACATCGTCATCGAGTCCACCGGCCGCTTCCGCGACCGCGACTCCGCGGCCCTGCACCTGAAGGCGGGTGCCCACACAGTGCTCCTGTCGGCGCCCGGTAAGGGCGTGGACGCCACCCTCGTGATGGGCGTCAACGACGACACCTACGACCGGCACCGTGACCGGATCATCTCGGCTGCCTCCTGCACCACCAACTGCCTCGCGCCGATGGTCAAGGTGCTCGACGAGAACTTCGGCATCGACCGCGGCCTGCTGACCACCGTCCACGGCTACACCAACGACCAGTCCCTGCTGGACGGCCCGCACAAGGACCTGCGCCGCGCCCGCTCGGCGGCACTGAGCATCATCCCGACGAGCACCGGTGCCGCCCGCGCCGTCGGTCTCGTACTGCCGGAGCTGGCCGGTGCGCTGGACGGGATCGCCGTCCGGGTGCCCGTGGAGGACGGCTCGCTCACCGACCTCACGGTGGTGCTGAACCGCGAGGCCACTGCGGACGAGATCAACGCTGCCTTCGCCGCGGCGGCCGAAGGACCGCTGAACGGCATCCTGCGCGTCTCGACGGCGCCCATCGTCTCCCGAGACGTCATCGGCGACCCGGCCTCCTGCGTCTTCGACGCCGCGCTCACCCAGGCCAACGGCACCCTCGCCAAGGTCTTCGGCTGGTACGACAACGAATGGGGCTACACGAACCGGCTGTTGGACCTCACTGCGCTGGTCGCCGACGTCTGATGGACAACGGCCGGCAGCTGTAGGTGGCCGCTGGAACCCGGTCGACGACAACGGCGTAGCCCACGGGTCACACGGGCCAGGTTCAGCCCGTATCCGACGCCGAAGGCGTGCGGCGTGAAGAAGGCGTCGCTGTCGGGATCCCAGAACTCGCGGGCGATCTTCTCCGGAGTGGGCCGCCGGAAGTCGTACGGGAGGCCGAAGATGCGCCCTGTCCATGTGCGCGCCTTTGGGGGTTGGCGCAGTTCCTTCGCCAGGGCTGCAGCGACGACCGCGCCGGCGGCAACGAGCACCACGTTCTTTCGCAGTTGCCTGTTCACGGTCAGACGCTACGCGGCGTCCAGGCTCGAGGCCAAGGCCATGGCGCAGCGCAACCAGGGCCGACCGGCCCAACGCCCGGCCCCGGACAGCCCCTGGGACGGCCCTGCCGTCCGCTGGATGCTCGAACCATCGAGAAGCTTGGAGGAGATCCCTGATGTCGGACGCCGTGCTCAACCGACCGCCGGTTCACGCCCTGCTCGCTGACGGCACCACCGTGTGCATCCGTCCTGTGACCCCGGCCGACCACGACCAGGTGCAGGGGCTCTACGAGGAGATGTCGCCGGAGAATCTCCGTCTGCGGTTCTTCTCGCTGAGCCCGCGGTCCGCTGCCCTGGCCGCCGACCGGGCCTGCGCCCCGGCGCGCCCCGGCTACCGGGCCCTGCTGGCCGAGACGCATGGTCAGGTGATCGGGATCGCCGAGTACGACACGGCGGGTGAGAAGGACGAGGCCGACATATCCATCGCCGTCTGCGACGGGCTGCACCACCGCGGGGTCGGCACCCTGCTCGTCGAGCACCTGGTCTCCGCAGCCCGGGCCGACGGCATCACCACGTTCACCGCCGACGCGCTCAGCGAGAACCGCGAGATACTCCGGCTGTTCGCCGACCTCGGCCTGCGGACGGCCCGCCGCTTCGAGGGTCCCGAGGTGCGCTGCACCATCCGGCTCGACGCGGACGACGCCTATCTGTCGGCCGTGGAGGCCCGGGGTCGGGCCGCCGACGTGGCCAGCCTCGAGCCGCTGCTGTGCCCGAACGTGGTCGCAGTCGTCGGTGCCGGACGCAAACCCGGCTCGGTCGGCCGGGCGATCCTGCACCACCTGAAGGCGGGCGGCTACACCCACCGCCTGTTCGCCGTGAACCCGAGCGTGAACCACATCCTCGGCGTGCCGTCGTACCCGTCCGTGAGCGCGCTGCCGAAGACCCCCGACCTGGTGGTCGTGGCCGTCCCGGCCGCAGTGGTACCGGTTGCGGCCGAGGAGTGCGGCAAGGCCGGCGTCCGGGCGCTGCTCGTCGTCACCGCCGGCCTCGACGCCGACCAGGCGCAGGCGCTGCTGGCCGCGTGCCGCACCCACGGCATGCGCCTGGTGGGACCCAACTGCCTCGGCATCTCCAACACCGACCCCGACCTGCGCCTGGACGCCACCTTCGCCGCCGACCACCCCCGCCCCGGTACCGCGGGCGTCGCCGTACAGTCCGGCGGGGTCGGCATCGCCCTGCTCGACGGGCTGTCCCGGCTGGGTATCGGCGTCTCGTCCTTCGCCTCCCTCGGCGACAAATACGACGTCAGCGGCAACGACATGCTCCAGTGGTGGGAGAGCGACGGCCGGACCGAACTCGCCCTCCTGCACCTGGAGTCCTTCGGCAGCCCCCGAGCGTTCTCCCGCACGGCCCGCCGCGTCACCCGCCGCATGCCGGTGCTGACCGTCGACGCGGGCCGTACCGAGGCGGGCCGCCGGGCCGCCGCCTCCCACACCGCGGCCGCCGCCACCCGCACCATGACCCGGCAGGCACTGTTCACCCAGGCCGGCATCACGGCCACCCGCTCCGTCGGCGAACTCCTCGAAACCGCCGCCTTGATGAACTCCCAGCCGCTCCCCGCAGGCACCCGCGTCGCGATCGTCACCAACGCCGGCGGTGCAGGCGTCCTCGCTGCCGACGCCTGCACGGAGGCGGGACTGGCGCTGCCGCCGCTGCCCGCTGACGTCGTCGACGACCTGCTCGCCGTGCTCCCGCAGGGTGCGGCGGTCGGTAACCCCGTCGACGCCACCGCGGCCGTCACGGAAGAACAGCTCGCGGACTGCCTGGACCGGCTGACGCACCACCCGGGCATCGACGCCGTCCTGGTGGCCCTCGTACCCACGGCGGTCGCCGCCGCGACCGGTGACGACCTCATCCGGGCACTCACCGACGCCCCCGCGCACAGGGCCAAGCCGGTTGCCGCCGTCCGCCTCGAACAGGACCTGCCGGTCAAGCTGCTGCCCGCCGTAGAAGGCGGCACGATCCCCTCGTACGCCGAACCGCAGGCGGCGGCACGGGCGCTGGCCCACGCCGCCCGCCGCGCGGCCTGGCTCGCCCGGCCCGTAGGCACGGTCCCGGAACTCGACGGCATCGACACCACCCGTGCCCAGGAGATCACCGACACCTTCCTGGCCGCACACCCGGA
The DNA here is from genome assembly GCF_042894725.1 of Streptomyces sp. NPDC001480. NCBI lineage: Bacteria > Bacillati > Actinomycetota > Actinomycetes > Kitasatosporales > Streptomycetaceae > Streptomyces > Streptomyces sp. NPDC001480. The sequence goes on from NZ_JBIAVX010000010.1 coordinate 110,029, forward strand.
CGGCGCCTGGCTCGACCCACGCACCTGCGCCGACCTGCTGTCCTGCTACGGCATCCCGCAGATCCCGTGGGCGTGGGCGGAGACCGAGGACGATGCCGTGCTCGCGGCCCAGCGGCTGCGCGGCCCGGACGACCGGGTGGTGATGAAGGCCCACTGGCCTGGACTGGTCCACAAGAGCGAGCAGCGTGCCGTGCATCTCGACCTCCAGGGCGATGCCCAAGTCAGGGCGGCCTTCCGGGACTTCGAGACCCGGTTCGCGGGGCTGCTCACCGGTGTGGTCGTCCAGCCGCTCGCCGCGCGCGGCACCGAACTGTTCGCGGGCGTCGTCCAGGACGAGGTCTTCGGCCCGCTCGTGCTGTTCGGGCTCGGCGGCACCGCCACCGAGGTCCTCGGCGACCACGCGGCCCGACTGGCCCCGCTCACCGACCACGACGTGCACGACCTGATCACCGCGCCGCGCTGCGCACCGCTGCTGTTCGGCGCCCGCGGCAACGGGCCGGCCGATCTCGAAGGGCTGGAGCAGCTGCTTCTGCGCCTGTCCCGGATGGCGGCCGACCTGCCGCAGCTCGCCGAGGTCGACTTCAACCCCGTGCTCGCGACCACGGCCGACGTATCCGTGCTCGACGCGCGGGTGCGGCTGGTGCCGCGCCGGCCCCAGGATCCCTATCTGCGCCGACTCCGCTGAGGAGGAACCCGAGATGAAGCACAACAAGATCGGCTCCGTGATGACCACGGACGTCGTCCGCGCCTCCTACGGCACCCCCTTCAAGGAAGTCGCCCGGCTGCTCGCTGACCACAGGATCAGCGGACTGCCGGTCGTGGACGAGGACGAGAAGGTCATCGGCGTCGTCTCCGAGACCGACCTGATGGCCCGCCAGGCCGACACCCCCGACCCGTACGAGCCGAAGCACCGCTCGCTCATCGCGGCGTTGACGCGCGACGGCAGGCGGAGGGCCGCCAAGGCCGTGGCCCGCACCGCCGGCCGGCTGATGACCGAACCGCCCGTCACCGTGCGCGCCGAGGACACCATCGTCGAGGCCGCGCGGACCATGGCCCAGCGGCGCGTGGAGCGGCTGCCGGTCGTGGACGACGAGGACCGGCTCGTCGGCATCGTCACCCGCCGGGACCTGCTCCAGGTCTTCCTCCGGCCGGACACGGAGATCCGCGACGAGGTGGTCGAGGAAGTCCTTGGCCGCGCGCTGTGGCTGCCGCCGCAGAGCATCGACGTCTCCGTGGTGGAGGGTGTGGTCACGCTCGCCGGCCACATGGAGCGCAAGAGTGAGACGGAGATCGCCGTCTCCATGACCAAGCAGATCGACGGCGTGGTCGCGGTGGTCGACAACCTCGCCTACCGCCTGGACGACAGCCACGTCCAGCCCGCCGAGCAGGCCCTGCATGGCGTGGCCGACGACTGGCTGCGCCGCCTGTGAGGGGAGGAGGACTGCCATGACCGGCAGTGTCCTGGTCGCCTACGGGACGACGAACGGATCGACCGCGCAGATCGCCGAGGCCGTCGCCCAGGTCCTGTGCAAGGAGGGGCTGACGGCCGAGGCGCGGCCTGCGTCATCGGTGGCGAGCATCGAGACATACGACGCTGTGGTGGTCGGGGGCGCCCTGTACGCCGGCCGCTGGCACAAGGACGCGCGCCGCTTCGTCCGCCGCCACCGCGCCCTGGGCGAACGCCCGCTGTGGTTCTTCAGCAGCGGACCGCTGGACGCTTCGGCCTCGGAGCGGAACATCCCGCCCGTGTCCGGCGTCAGGCGCGCCATGGACCGGCTCGGCGTCAGGGAGCACATCACCTTCGGCGGCTCCCTGGAGGAGGGCGCGCGGGGCAGAGTCGCACAGATGATCCTACGCAACGGCAAGGGCGGCGACTTCCGCGATCTCCCCGCGATCGAGGCCTGGGCGGAGCGGCTCGCAGAAGAAATGACGGCTGCTTAGGGCATCACCTCCCTGCCTTGCCGGGCCTGCGCCTCACGGCACGACGGCCACCGGACACCGGGCTTCGCGCAACAAGGCGTGCACGAAGCCCAGGTCCCCGCCAGAGCCGTGTACCACGACCAGGAGTGCGGCGCCCTCGGCATGGTGGAGCAACGCATGGGCGGGGTCGAGCAGTACGACGTCCTCAAGCACCGGAACCCGCGGTTACTTCACCGGCCAAGGCCGCAGCGCGTCGGTCAGCAGTTGCACTTCATGGTCCTCCCAAGTGCCACGGTTATCCTCGGGAACACCGAAGGGCAACCCGGCCGCGCAGGAGGGGAGTTCCCAGGCATGTAGGGCGTGCAGCTGTATCCCCCGGCCCTGGGCGGCGCCGAAGGCGAAGTCGATGGCCCCCTCCGCCGGGTGACGGGCGTCATTCCCGGGGGCGACCTGTGTGACCCGGCGCGCCGGAGCTGCGACGGGGACGACGACGTCCGGTATGAGTACCACGGCGCACGCGGAGGCGGCCGTAACGGCGAATGCGGCTTGGCCCGTTGCCAGGCCGGTGGTGTCGTCCCCCGCCGCGGACAGGTCGAGCACGAGCATCGCCGTGGTCCTCAGATCGTTCGGCGGTGAGCCGTAACGCACCTCGAGCGGCAGGTCACGCAGCGACGCCTCGTGCGCCGGCCGTTCCACGACCGTATGACTACGGCCTGTCCCGTTGGCGCAGGCAATGATGACCCGGCTCACGACGATCGCCTCCCTGGCACACGAGTGAGCCGCTCTCACGCCTCCCACCGTGCCGACCGCCCAAGGACCGGCGCAGGGGCCGAACGGACCTGCGTGAGCCCTTGCGGCCCATATCCGACCGGGTCCCCTCAGGAAGACGCTGGCAGTACCGAGCAGAACAAGCGCAGGAGGTGCGCACCATGCTGTCGCCCGTCATCGCCGGAGTGGACGGATCGTCCGAGAGCCTCGCCGCCGCGGAGTGGGCCGCCCGCGAGGCCGTGCGTCGTGACCGACCGCTGCGACTGGTGCACGCCTGGAACTGGCATCCCCGCCAGACGGAAGGGGAGTCGGCGAACGCCGCGCAGCGGCATCTGGCGCGCCGGGTCCTGCGGCAGGCGGAGGAGCGTATCCGCAGCGCCGTACCCGGCGTGCGCCTCACCGATGAGCAGGTCGAGGGCCCGGCGACCGCAGCCCTGTTGAAGGCCGCCGAACAGGCCGACCTGCTGGTGCTGGGCTCGCGCGGTCTGAGTGGTTTCACCGGGCTTCTCGTCGGCTCCGTCGCCCAAGGGGTGGTCGCGAAGGCCATCCGTCCCGTGGTCCTCGTACGGGCAGGGGAGGAGGCGGAGGACGAGCACGTCCCGGCAGACGGCGGTAGCCCGTCCACCCGGACCGGCTACCTCGATGTGGTGCTCGGCATCGACCTCGCCGATGCCTGCGACGAGGTGATCGAGTTCGCGTTCGAGGAAGCCAGGTTGCGGCAGGCCCGGCTGCGGGTCGTGTACGCCTGGCAGCCGCCTTCTGCCATCAGCCTCGGCCCCGGAGACATCGCTCTGGTCAACGATCCCGAGCGGGCCGAGGAGTGGCAGGGCTTCCTGTCCGCTGTCCTGAAGGTGTGGCGGGACAAGTACCCCGGGACCGAGGTCCTGGAGACCGTTGTGGAGGGCAAGGCCTCCACCGCGCTGGTCCGGGCCGCCTCCGCGGCGAGCCTCCTCGTCGTCGGCCGCCGCCTGGCCGAGCGGCCGACGGTTCCGCGCATCGGCCCCGTCACCCATGCCGCCGTCCACCACGTCGGCTGCCCGCTGGCCGTTGTGCCCCACGAGTGACAGACCGGAGAGCGCGATGAGCACACCGACGACGTACGTGTACGCATTCGCCGAAGATGACCGGGTTCGGGCTGCCCGCGCCGCCGGGCTTCACCGTCACCACCCGCAGCCCGGGTGTTGCGCGTGCTGGGCTCGCCCTGACCTCCCCTGGTGGGAGAGGAGGCCAGGGCGTGTGACCGGAACCGCATCCACCGGGGGGGGGGCGTGGATCTGCAGCCCGCCCCTTCGTTCCCGCCGCCCAAACGGGGGCACGCTCGCGCCGCCGGTGAGGACGGGCGTGAGGACTTTCGCGGAGGGGAAGCGCGTCGTCCTCTCCCCATGACCTCCGTAGTCGAGCGGCGGCCCGGTGTTCTGGGACGACGGGCCCCCACCCCCGGAGCCAATCGGCCCTCTTTGCTTCTGCGTCCCCGGCCTAGGGTGGAGGTGATCACCGATCGGCGGGAGGAGAGCAGGTGGAGATCGTCGCCTATGGCGTCCTCGCGGACGAGGAGCCGCTGCTGAGGGACGCGTTCGACAAGTCATTCGCGGGCCGGCATGAGCTGAGGTGTCTGGGGCTGTTCCTCGACGCGGACACCGTCCCGACCGCCGCGGGCCACGAGGTCGTACTCAGCAGCGTCAACGACACCCTGGACGCCGAGGTCCTGCGCTCCCTGGCCAAGGGCGGCACCCGGCTGATCGCCCAGCGGTCCACCGGCTACAACAACATCGACCTGACCACCGCCAGGGAACTGGGGCTCACGGTTGCCCGGGTCTCGTACTACTCGCCGTACTCGGTCGCCGAGTTCGCCTGGACCCTGGCCCTGGCGGTCAACCGCCGGCTCGTCCGGGCCGCGCACCGCACCCGGGAGTTCGACTTCCGGCTGGACGGGCTGATGGGCCGCGATCTGCGCGGCCGGACGGCCGGTGTGATCGGCACCGGCAAGATCGGCGCCGCCTTCGCCCGGATCGCCCACGGCTTCGGGATGCGGCTGCTGGGCTGGGACGTCGCCGAGAACCCTGACTGCCTCGCCCTCGGCATGGAGTACGTGCCGCGCGAGCGGCTGTTCGCCGAGGCGGACCTGGTCAGCCTGCACGTGCCACTGCTGCCCGAGACCCATCACCTCGTCGACGCCGAGGCCCTGGGCCTGATGAAGGACGACGCGATCCTGGTCAACTCCAGCCGCGGCGGCCTGGTGGACACCGACGCCCTGCTGGAGACGCTGCGCGCGGGCCGGCTGAGCGGTGTCGGCCTCGACGTGTACGAGGAGGAGGCGGGCGTGTTCTTCCTGGACAGGTCGCTGGAGGTGATGACCGACGAACGCCTCGCACGGCTGATGACCTTCAACAACGTCCTGATCACCTCCCACCAGGCCTACTTCACCCGGGACGCCGTCGGGCAGATCGCCCAGACCACCGTGGCCAACATCGAGGACTACTTCGCCAAGCGCTCCAGCGACAACGTGCTCGTCCGCCCCGAGACATCCTGATCCACGTCCGTTGCCGCCGCGCGACGCGAAGAGGGGCCGTTGGACCCCATCCGTGGGTCGGCCCGGGGCTGTTCGGCCCTATCCGGCCCGGGTACCCCTCCGACGATCATGGGGCGGCGGCCGGGAAGGCGCCAGGTCCATACGCGCATCAGGGCACTTCCCGGCTCGTCGTTGACATGGCAGAAGGGGAGGACACCGTCCGGTGGACCAGGCACAGATACACAAGGTGGGGACCGCGCGGCCGAGAGCCGGGGGCACCGTGGCCGCAGGGACGACCGGACGGACCGTACGGCCGTCGTGGGCGGAGTGGCTGACGACCACCGACCACAAGAAGATCGGGACGATGTACCTGGTCACCGCGTTCGCCTTCTTCATCGTCGGCGGTGTGATGGCCCTGCTGATGCGCGCGGAGCTGGCCAGGCCGGGCCTGCAGATCATGTCGCAGGAGCAGTTCAACCAGGCGTTCACCATGCACGGCTCGATCATGCTGCTGATGTTCGCCATGCCGCTGTTCACCGGGTTCGCCAACTGGATCATGCCGCTGCAGATCGGCGCGCCCGACGTGGCGTTCCCGCGCCTGAACATGCTGGCCTACTGGCTGTTCCTGTTCGGTTCGTCGATCGCGGCCTTCGGCTTCCTGACTCCGGGAGGCGCCGCGGACTTCGGCTGGTTCCTGTACGCCCCGCTGTCGGACGCCGTCCACTCGCCGGGGCTCGGGGCCGACCTGTGGATCATGGGCGTGGCGCTGTCCGGCTTCGGCTCGATCCTGGGCGCGGTCAACTTCATCACCACGATCGTCTGCATGCGGGCGCCGGGCATGACGATGTTCCGGATGCCGATCTTCACCTGGAACGTGCTGCTGACCGCTCTGCTGGTCCTGATCGTCTTCCCGGTGCTGGCCGCGGCGCTGTTCGCGCTGGAGATGGACCGCAAGTTCGGTGCCCATGTCTTCGACGCCGCCAACGGCGGAGCCCTCTTGTGGCAGCACCTGTTCTGGTTCTTCGGCCATCCCGAGGTCTACATCCTGGCGCTGCCGTTCTTCGGCATCGTCTCCGAGGTCATCCCGGTCTTCGCCCGCAAGCCGATGTTCGGCTACATGGGCCTGATCGCGGCGACGATCGCGATTGCCGGTCTGTCGGTGACGGTGTGGGCGCACCACATGTACGTCACGGGCGGCGTTCTCCTGCCGTTCTTCTCCTTCATGACCTTCCTGATCGCCGTCCCGACGGGGGTGAAGTTCTTCAACTGGATCGGCACGATGTGGAAGGGCTCGCTGTCCTTCGAGACGCCGATGCTGTGGACCACCGGCTTCCTCATCGCCTTCCTCTTCGGCGGTCTGACCGGCGTGATCCTCGCCTCCCCGCCGATGGACTTCCACCTCTCCGACTCGTACTTCGTCGTCGCGCACTTCCACTACACGGTCTTCGGTACGGTCGTGTACGCGATGTTCGCCGGATTCCACTTCTGGTGGCCCAAGTTCACCGGAAAGATGCTGGACGAACGCCTCGGCAAGGTCACGTTCTGGACGCTCACGGTCGGCTTCCACACCACGTTCCTGGTCCAGCACTGGCTCGGCGCTGAAGGCATGCCCCGCCGCTACGCCGACTACCTGGCCGCCGACGGCTTCACCGCCCTCAACACCGTCTCCACGATCGGGTCGTTCCTGCTCGGCCTGTCGATCCTGCCGTTCTTCTACAACGTCTGGAAGACGGCGAAGTACGGCAAGCCGGTCGAGGTCGACGATCCGTGGGGCTACGGCCGTTCGCTGGAGTGGGCGACATCGTGCCCGCCGCCCCGCCACAACTTCGTTACGCTGCCTCGTATCCGCAGTGAGTCCCCGGCGTTCGACCTGCACCACCCGGAGATCGCCGCACTCGAAGAGGCGGCGAGGTAGGCCATGCCCCAAGCCGTCCTCGCCCTGGGAGCCGCCACCGTGACCGCGGCGGGCTGCGTCTGGTACCTGCCGGCCCTCGCCGACCTGCGCGCGGGAGCCGACCGGCCGCTTGCCCGGCGCAGAGCCGCGGCGGCCTGCCTCAGCGGCTGGGCCACGACCGGGATCGTCGCGGTACTGCTGCTGGTCTGCGAAGAGGGGTGGACACCTTTCGGCGTGGCGGTGGCCGGCGCCGCCGTCACGGTGGGCCTCCGGGGCCACGCGGCAGTGCAGCATCGCCGCGAGATGCGGGAGGCCGCACTCGACTGGGCGGCGCTCGGCCACGTTCGGCAACCACCGGACACCGGAGGCGCCCGATACGTCGTCGCTGTGCTTATCGGTATCGGGCTGGCTGCTGCCGTGGTCGGAACGGCCCTGGGGGCTGTCGCGGAGCGCGAGTACAGCGTGGACTGGTGGGCGGTTGCCGCCGTGCCTTCCGCGGTGGTCGGGCTGTTCCTCACCCTCGCGGTCCTCTATGGACGGGTGCTCCGACACCACCGCTTGACCCAACCGGTCGCCGTCCGTGACGAAGCGCAGTAGTGCCGTGTCACCATCGTGTCGGCGAGCCGGTGGAGAGAGCCCAGCCTGGGCACCTAGCTGGTGATCAGGCTCAACAGGACAACGGCAAGACCACCGAAACCGCCTTGCCGGTGAGACCGACGCTGACCTGGACGTCAATCGCGAGCTCCTGCACCAGAAGCCAGCCGAACCCGCCGGGCTCCCTCGGATCTGTGAGCTGTGGCCGCGGGGGCTGGCGGCTGCCGTCGTGCCACGCCGGTCGTGGGCCGACTCGGCGACCAGTACGGCATGCGCCGGATGTTGATCGCGAGCCTCGCGAAGATGATGGTCGGGCGCTGGTCAGCGCGTTCACGAGCACTCTGCCCCGATGCTCGTCGGCCGTACCCGGCAGGGTCTCGCCATGGGTGCGATGCCCGAGTCCCGGGGTCGGTCGGCATGTGAACAGGGACATCCGGCCCCTGCCCGCCCCGTTTCCATAACGAGTTCACTGACGGTCACAGGCGCCGGCCGCATCCCGTCGGCGCTGCGCCGTGCGTACACCGCTGCCGCCCCAGGGGTGGGACCGCTGCACGGCTCTTGACCACAGCCGGCCGCCCGCGACAGCGGGTGGCAGAACGGAGGGACGTCATGACCGACGCTCCGCAGCAGTCTCGGGCCTACCTCGTCGGCGGCGGAATGGCCTCGCTGGCGGCCGCCGCCTTCCTGATCCGCGACGGCGGCTTCCCCGGCGAGAACATCCGCATCCTCGAAGAACTCCCGTTTGCAGGCGGCTCGATGGACGGTCGTGGTGAGCCCGACGGATACGTCACCCGCGGCGGCCGCATGCTGGAGGACGAGGCGTACACGTGCCTGTGGAATCTCCTGGAGACCATCCCTACCCTCACCGACGGGACCATGTCGGTGCGCGAGGAGATCCGCGAGTTCAGCGCCAAGTGGCCCACCGACGCCAAGGCCCGCCTCATTGGCAAGGACGCCGAGATCCTTGACGCCTCCGACTACGGCCTCGACACCCGGGACCGCATGGAGCTGACCCGGCTGCTCGTCCTCCCGGAGGCGGTGATCGGGGCGCGCCGGATCGAGGACTTCTTTTCCCCGCACTTCCTCGAGACCAACTTCTGGGCGATGTGGCGCACCACGTTCGCCTTCCAGAACTGGCACAGCGCCATCGAGCTCAGGCGCTACTTCCTGCGTTTCATGCAGGAGTTCCCACGCATGCACACCCTGGCGGGTGTGCGCCGCACGCGGCTCAACCAGTACGACTCGATCATCCGCCCGCTGCAGACCTGGCTGGTGGAGCGCGGCGTGCGCTTCGAGCACGGCGTGCGGGTCATCGACGTCGACTTCGTCACCGAGGAGGACGGCACCCGGCGGGTGCGCCGCCTCCACCTCGAACGCGCCGGACAGCAGGACGCGTACGACCTCGCGGACACCGACTACGCGTTCCTCACCCTCGGCTCAATGACGGCCGACGCAGCCTACGGCAGTGACGACACCGCTCCCGAGCTGATCCGGGACAAGCGCGACGGCGGATGGCGGCTGTGGGAGACGATCGCCGGCAAGGCGGACGACTTCGGCCGCCCGGCCGCCTTCCACGGCAACGTGGACGAGGCGAAGTGGGAGTCGTTCACCTTGACCATGCGCAGCCCCCTGCTCCTGCACCGCATCGAGGAGTTGTCCGGCAACCTTCCCGGTACCGGCGCGCTGATGACGTTCAAGGACTCCAACTGGCTGATGTCCATCGTCGTACCGCACGCACCACACTTCGAGGGACAGCCCGAGGACGTCTACACGCTGTGGGGGTACGGCCTCTTCGTCGACAACGAGGGCGACTTCGTCGGCAAGACGATGGCCGAGGCCACCGGCCGGGAGATCCTCACCGAACTGCTCAACCACCTCGGTCTGTGGGACATCGAGGAGCGGGTAGCGGCGACGACGACCGTGATCCCGGTGATGCTGCCCTAAATCACCAGCCAGTTCGCCCCGCGCACGGTCCACGACCGACCGCTGGTCATCCCGCGCGGCGCCGCGAACTTCGCCTTCCTCGGCCAGTTCACGGAGATCCCGGAGGACGTCGTCTTCACCGTCGAGTACTCCGTCCGCGGCGCCATGCACGCCGTCTACGGCCTGCTCGGCCTCGACCGTGAGATCCCCGGCATCCACCACGCGCTCGCCGACCCGAAGACGGCCATCGGCGTACTCAAGGCCGCTCTGGCCTGACCTGTGGTCGGTTCGGCCACAGTCGAGCACGCCTCGGCAGTCCAGGTTTGCTCCTGTGCTGCCGCAGGTGCTCGTACGAAAGGCCAGGCCCGGCCTCCACCGAAGGGGCACACCGGGCTGCCCGCTTGTGACGGGCATCACGCCCTGTCGGGGGCCGGACCGAGGGGCCCAGTCCTCCAGGGCGGTTCGGCCCTGTTCCGGGTGACGGCTACACCGGATGATCGATGTGCCGGTCGGACCCGCACGACGGATCCCGGCTGTGGCGGTGAACGCCGTCCCTCGACCTGTCTACATCCCAGGGGAGTTCCATGCTTTCGCCCGAGTCGGCCGCTGTCGTCCGTGCGACCCTGCCCGCCGTCGGTGGTGCCCTGGACGAGATCACCGCGCGCTTCTACGGTCCACCTCCCCGCCGGCGCGGACCCGCACCGCGGCGGTGGTCTCACGGGCACCGTTGTGCTCGGCAGTCATGTGCTCCATTCCCTGCGATCGTTCTCTGACATCTCAAGGCTGCCGCGTTCGCCGCTTTCACCCCAGGGGCGACCAGCCCGGGAGGGTGGAGCGGTCGGCCCCGGCCCGAGGGCCGAGCGGCCCGCCCTCGTCACCTGCTGTCGCTGCCCTCGGTCTTCTCCAGCGCCGCCCGGCCTGCCTCCAGTCGCGCCACCGGCACGCGGAACGGCGAGCAGGAGACGTAGTCCAGGCCGGCGGTGTGGAAGAAGTGCACCGAGTCGGGGTCGCCGCCGTGCTCGCCGCACACCCCGATCTTGAGGTCCGGGCGGGTGGCACGGCCCTCGGCGACCGCTACGCCCACCAGGCGGCCGACCCCCTCGCGGTCGAGGGTCTCGAAGGGGGAGGTGGGGAAGACGCCCTTGTCGAGGTATGCGGAGAAGAACTCCGCCTCGACGTCGTCCCGCGAGAAGCCCCAGGTGGTCTGGGTGAGGTCGTTGGTGCCGAAGGAGAAGAACTCGGCCTCCTCCGCGATCCGGCCCGCTGTCAGCGCTGCCCTCGGCAGCTCGATCATGGTGCCGACCGGGCAGTCGACGCAGACGCCGGCTGCCCGGGAGACGGCGGCCAGTACCCGCTGCACCTCATCACGCACGAGCCGGAGTTCACGGACGTCACCGACGAGCGGGACCATGATCTCCGCCTTGGGCGTGCCACCGGCCAGCAGGCGCTCGGCCACGGCCTCACCGATCGCCCGGACCTGCATGGCCACCAGGCCGGGAACCACCAGTCCCAGGCGCACACCGCGCAGCCCGAGCATCGGGTTCTCCTCGTGCATGCGGTTCACGGCACTGAGCAGTTCGACGTCGTGCGGGTCCGGCTGCTCTCCGCGGGCCTGGGCGGAGGCGATGCGCACCGCCAGTTCGGTGTGGTCGGGCAGGAACTCGTGCAGCGGCGGGTCGAGGAGCCGGATGGTGACGGGCAGACCGTCCATGGCCTCCAGGATGCCGGTGAAGTCCTGCCGCTGAAGGGGCAGGAGCTCTGACAGGGCACGGTCGCGTTCGGCGTCCGTGCCGGCCAGGATCATCTGCTCGACCAGCTTGCGGCGCTCGCCGAGGAACATGTGCTCGGTGCGGCACAGTCCGACACCCTGCGCTCCGAACCGGCGGGCCCGTGCGGCGTCTTCCGGGGTGTCGGCGTTGGCGCGCACCTCCAGACGCCGCACGCTGTCGGCGCGGGCCAGGGCCCGGGCCACCGCGTCGACCACGCCCTCGGCGTCCGCCTCGCCAGAGCCGTCCTCCAGATGCCGGATGACCGCCGAGTCCCTCAGCGGTACCGCTCCCGCGTACACCGCTCCGGCGGAGCCGTCCACGGAGACGACGGTGCCTTCCTCGACCACGGTGCCGTCCGCCGCGGTGAGGCGCCGGGCGTCGGTGTCGACGGCGAGTTCCTCGGCGCCGCACACACAGACCTTGCCCATGCCGCGGGCGACGACGGCGGCGTGGCTGGTCTTGCCACCCCGACTGGTGAGGACCGCCTGGGAGGCGATCATGCCGGGCAGGTCGTCGGGGGTGGTCTCCTGGCGGACGAGGACGACCTTCTCGCCGGCGGCGGCGCGCCGTACCGCCTGGGCGGAGTCGAAGACCACGGCCCCGACCGCCGCACCAGGTGAGGCCGGGACACCGTGGGCAAGTGCGGTACGGGTGGCGGAAGTGTCGAACCGCGGGAACATCAGCCGGGCCAGGCCCTCGCCGCTCACCCGCGCCAGCGCCTCGTCCGGGGTGATGAGCCCCTCATCGGCCAGCTGAGCGGCGAGGACGAAGGCGGCCTCGGCGGTGCGCTTGCCGACCCGGGTCTGCAGCATCCACAGCCGGCCGCACTCGATGGTGAACTCAATGTCACACAGATCCCGGTAGTGTTCCTCCAACGCCCGCATGTGTTCCCGCAGTTGTGCGTACGACGTCGGGTCCAGGCGTTCAAGGTCGGCCAGCGGGACGGTGTTGCGGATGCCGGCGACGACGTCCTCGCCCTGGGCGTTCGGCAGGTAGTCGCCGTACAGGCCGGGCCGGCCGGTGGCCGGGTCGCGGGTGAAGGCGACGCCGCTGCCGGAGTCGGAGCTCAGGTTGCCGAAGACCATCGTCTGCACATTGACGGCGGTGCCCAGGTCGTCGGGGATGTGCTCGCGGCGCCGGTAGAGACGGGCGCGCTCGCCGTTCCAGGACTCGAACACGGCCAGGACCGCGCGGCGCAGCTGCTCGGCGGGGGACTGCGGGAAGTAGTCCCCCGTCTCCTGCCGGATGAGGTTCTTGTGGGTCTCGACCAGTTCGGCCAGGTCGGATGCCGTCAGGTGCAGGTCGTCCTTGACGCCGCGCAGGTCCTTGAGGAGGGCGAGGGACCGTTCGAAGAGGGAGGAGTCGACTCCCATGACCGTGCTGCCGAACATCTGGACGAGGCGGCGGTAGGAGTCCCAGGCGAAGCGTTCGCTGCCGGAGACCCTGGCCAGACCGAGGACGGACTCGTCGTTGAGGCCGATGTCGAGAATCGTCTCCATCATGCCGGGCATGGAGAACTTCGCTCCGGAGCGGACGGACAGCAGCAGCGGGTCGTCCGGCTGCCCCAGAACCCGGCCGGCGGACGCTTCGAGCGCCGACAGATGTGCGGAGACCTCATCCCACAGGCCCACGGGTTCGCTGCCCGTTTGCAGGAAGGCGCGGCACGCCTCGGTGGTGACGGTGAATCCCGGCGGTACGGGGAGCCCGAGGCGGGTCATCTCCGCCAGGTTCGATCCCTTTCCACCGAGGAGACTGGCCATGCCACGGTCACCCTCGGTGAAGTCGTACACGTAAAGGACCATGACGCGGCGCTCCTCAAGCGTTGGGGGCGTGATGTCTCCAGCGTCGGACGGGGGGCGGATCCGACGCGAGGTGCCGGCCGTCCTGCGTGAGGGACCGTTGGGCCCGGATGCGCGCTTGACGTTGCGAAGGGACCATCGGTGCCCCGCCGGGGCGTTACGGCCCGTGGACCACCAGCACGGCCAGGACGAGGCTCAACGTCATCCGCATACAGCGATCAGGGAGGGGGGACACGTGATGTCGCACCACATCGTGGAGTGGTCCACGGCTTCCGGCCCGCCCCGGTTCCATCCGTGCCCCTGGTGTCCGCGGCCTCGGAGGGGCCGCCCCCCGCCCCGAGGCCACAGGCCCAGGCGCTGGCGGTAGAAGAGCGCACCGTGACCGCGGTGCTGCGCCCTTGGCGCCGGAAGTACCCCAACGTCCCCATGACCGCGACGGTAACCGAGGGACGCGGCGCGGTTGTTCGATGCGGGCCGCCCGGGACGCGGGCCTCCTGGTGGTGGGCCGACGCGGCATCGAACACCAGGTCGGCGTGCACACGGGGCCCGTCACGCACGCCGCCCTGCACCACGTCGGATGCGCTGTTGCTGTGGTTCCGCACGACTGACACCGCCGCACCACGCCGGGGCCGAAGGTCCCGGCCGGCCGGGACCCAACGGGATCGCCCGATGCCCTGTCCGGCACTCCTCGCCGCGGACCCCCACGACGAGCATCGGAAGTGACGAGACTGTCCAACGAGAGGACCTGTGATGACCGCGACGACGACGGCCGGCCCCCTGCCTGCCGACACCTGGCGGCAGTTCGCCGGGAGCGGGTGGCGTCAGCGCATCGACGTGCGCGACTTCATCCAGGCCAACTACACCCCCTACGAGGGTGACGCCTCCTTCCTGACCGGCCCGACCGACCGCACCCGTGCGGTCTGGGAGAAGGTCAGCGCGCTGTTCCCGGAGGAACGGCGCAAGGGCATCCTCGATGTCGACGCCGCCACCCCCTCCACCATCACCTCGCACGCTCCCGGCTACATCGACCGCGATCGCGAGCTGGTTGTCGGTCTGCAGACCGACGCCCCCCTCAAGCGCTCGATCATGCCCAACGGCGGCCTGCGCATGGTGGAGAACGGGCTGAAGGCGTACGGCTTCGAGCCCGACCCGTTCGTGACGAAGGTGTTCGACACCTACCGCAAGACTCACAACTCGGGTGTCTTCGACGCCTATACCCCCGCCATGCGCGCCGCCCGCAAGGTCGGCATCATCACCGGTCTGCCCGACGCCTACGGCCGCGGCCGGATCATAGGCGACTACCGCCGGGTCGCCCTCTACGGCACCGACCGGCTCACCGAGGCCAAACGCGCCGAGCGCGCCCTGCTGGACGCCCGGCCGTCCACCGCCGACGTCGTCCGCGACCGCGAGGAACTCGCCGAGCAGATCCGTGCGCTGGGCGAGTTGGCCGAGATGGCCGCGTCCTACGGATGCGACGTCACCCGGCCCGCGGCCACCGCGCACGAGGCGGTCCAATGGCTCTACCTCGGCTTCCTGGCCGCGGTGAAGGAGCAGAACGGCGCCGCGATGTCGCTGGGCCGCACCTCCACCTTCCTGGACGTCTACCTCCAGCGGGACCTGGACGAAGGGCTCCTCGACGAGTCCCGCGCCCAGGAGCTGATCGACGACTTCGTCATCAAACTCCGCATCGTGCGCTTCCTGCGCACCCCCGAGTACGACGCCCTGTTCTCCGGCGACCCCACCTGGGTCACGGAGTCCATAGGCGGCATCGGCGCCGACGGCCGCCCACTGGTCACCCGCACCTCCTTCCGCTTCCTGCAGACCCTCTACAACCTCGGCCCGGCCCCGGAACCGAACCTCACCGTCCTGTGGTCGCCCCGACTGCCCGCCGGCTTCAAGGAGTTCTGCGCTCAGGTGTCCATCGACACCAGCTCCATCCAGTACGAGTCCGACGACCTGATGCGCCCGCGCACCGGCGACGACACCGCCATCGCCTGCTGCGTCTCCGCCATGGCGGTCGGCAAGCAGATGCAGTTCTTCGGCGCGCGCGTCAACCTCGCCAAGGCGCTGCTCTACGCCGTCAACGGCGGCCGGGACGAGATGACCGGCGACCAGATCACCCCGGAGATGCCCCCGCTGACCGGCGAGTACCTGGACTTCGACGAGTTGTCGGCCGCCTACGACCGCGTCCTGGACTGGCTGGCCCAGACCTACGTCGACGCGCTCAACGTCATCCACTACATGCACGACAAATATGCCTACGAGCGCATCGAGATGGCTCTGCACGATCATCCCGTGCACCGGTTCATGGCCTGTGGCATCGCCGGCCTCTCGGTCGCCGTCGACAGCCTCTCCGCCGTCAAGCACGCCCGCGTGAAGGTCATCCGTGACGCGACCGGACTCGCGGTGGACTTCCACACCGAGGGGGACTTCCCGGCGTACGGCAACAACGACGACCGCGCCGACGCCCTCGCCGTCGACCTGGTGGAGTCGTTCATGGCGAAGGTGCGCAGGCACCCGACCTACCGCGACGCCGAGCACACCCAGTCGGTGCTGACCATCACCTCGAACGTGGTGTACGGCAAGCACACCGGCAACACCCCCGACGGCCGCCGCGCCGGACAGCCCTTCGCCCCCGGCGCCAACCCGATGAACGGCCGTGACAGGCACGGTGTGGCCGCCTCCGCCCTCTCGGTGGCGAAACTCCCCTACGAGGCCGCCCGCGACGGCATTTCCCTGACCACCACCATCACCCCGGAAGGACTCGGTCACGTTCCCGGGGAGCGGGCCGGTCACCTGGTCGGCATCCTCGACGCCTACATGGCCTCGGGCGGTTTCCACATGAACGTCAACGTGCTGGACCGCGCCGTGCTGGAGGACGCCATGGAGCATCCGGAGAAGTACCCGGAGCTGACGATCAGGGTCTCCGGCTACGCCGTGAACTTCGTCCGCCTGACCCGCGAGCAGCAGCTCGACGTGATCAGCCGCACATTCCACGGATCGCTGTGAGCGTCATGTCCCCGACCACGGCACCGGGATCGGTCACCGGCCGGATCCACTCCTGGGACCTGTCCACCGGCGTGGACGGTCCCGGGACCCGGTTCGTCCTCTTCGTCAGCGGCTGCCCCCTGCGCTGCCTCTACTGCGCCAACCCCGACACCTGGCACCTGCGCGACGGCCGGGAGGCCACCGTCGACGAGGTGATGGCGGAGATCGACAAGTACCGGGACCTCCTCGTCACGGCCGGCGGGGGAGTGACCCTCACGGGCGGCGAACCCCTGCTCCAGCCGGCCTTCACCGGAGCGGTCCTGCGCCGCTGCAGGGAGGCCGGCCTGCACACCGCTCTCGACACCTCCGGTCTCCTCGGCGCCCGGGCCACCGACGGCCTGCTCGCCGCCACCGACCTGGTGCTGCTGGACATCAAATCCTTCGACGTCACGACCTACCGAAAGCTGACCGGCGGCGCCCTCGCCCCCACCTTGAACTTCGCCACCCGCCTCGAACGGCTGGGCAAGCGCGTGTGGATCAGGTACGTCCTGGTGCCCGGCTGGACCGACGACGAGGACGCCGTCGACGGACTCGCCGGATTTCTCTCCGGCCTCGACTGCGTGGAACGGGTCGACATCCTTCCGTTCCACAAGCTCGGCACCGCCAAGTACGACGCCCTGGGCATCCCCTTCCCCCTGGGTGACACACCGGTTCCCGACAGGGCGCTGGTGGACCGGGTACGGGGCCAGTTCCGTGAGCGCGGCCTCGTGGCCCACTGACGCAGGCGAAATGGGGGCCGACCGGCCCTGGACCTCGGCCATCCTGGAAAGAAGGGATTCCGACACAGACCGAGGCTGGGCCGACACCGCTGGGTCGTGGAGCGGACCGTGTCCTGGCTGTCCGGCTGCCGAAGCCTCCACCCCCGTTACGAGCGCAAGCCGGAACACTTCCTCGCCTTCACCGCCATCGCCGCGCCCCTCATATGTCATCGGCGGCTTACCAAGTGAAACAGACGTGGTCGGCGACCCCGCCTCGTGCGTCCTGGACGCCCCGCTCACCCAGACGCACGGGCGACCTGGTCAAGGTCTTCGGCTGGTATGACAACGAGTGGGGCTACACGAACCGCCTGCTCGACCTCACCTCGTACGTAGCGACCCGGCTGCCCCGGAGTTGACGGCTCCGGCCGACCGCGCGGTCTCGCTGATCCCTTATCGTCTCCATGTTCGAGCCGCTACCGTGGCAGGTGCACGGGTAAGGCTGCGGCATGCGGTGAGGCGTTGGAGGAACAGCGGTGGTGAACGCCGAGGAGGCCCGCGAGGCACAGGTACGGCTGCCTCAGTTGCGGCTGGACGAGCTGCTGGAGGAGTTGCAGGCCCGTCTGGACGCGGCGCGCGGCACCCGGGACCGGGTCCACAGCCTCCTGGAAGCCGTGCTGTCGGTCGGCCGCGAACTCGACCTGGAGCAGGCGCTGCGCAGCATCGTCGAGGCCGCGGCGGCCCTGGTCGACGCTGAGTACGCGGCGCTCGGGGTGATCGGACCGGACGGCAAGCGACTGTCCGCCTTCCACACCGTGGGCGTCGACGCGGAGCAGATCGCGCGCATCGGCCCCTACCCGGAGGGCCACGGCATCCTGGGCGAGCTGATTCGCCACCCCGAGCCGCTGCGCCTGACCAAGCTCTCCCACCACCCCGCTTCCTACGGGTTCCCGGCCCACCACCCGCCGATGAACACCTTTCTCGGCGTTCCGATCCGGGTGCGCGATCATATCTTCGGCAACCTGTACCTGACGGAGAAGCGCGGCGGGCAGCAGTTCGACGAGGACGACGAGTCGGTGCTGGCGACGCTGGCCGTGGCGGCCGGCGTGGCGATCGACAACGCCCGTCTTTACGAGGAGTCCCGGCTCCGCGAGCGCTGGCTCCAGGTGAACGCCGAGATCACCCACACCCTGATGTCCGGCGCGGACCAGGGCCGGGTGCTGCCGCTCATCGCCGAACGGGCCAGGGAGATCACCGCCTCCGCCCTGAGCGTGGTGGCCATGCCGGTGAGCGGAACCGACACCCTTGCCGTCGAACTCGCCGTAGGCCAGGAGGCCGAAGCGTGGCGAGGGATCGTACTGCCCGTGGACGGCACGCTCATCGGGCAGGCGTTCGTCCAGCGGGCACCGGTCAGTAGCCCGGACGTCTTGCGTGACTCCCGGGTCTCGGCCGGTCCGCCGCCCTTCGAAGGGCTAGGACCGGCCGTCGCCGTGCCGATCGGCACGGGCGACGAGGCCCGCGGTGTGGTGCTGCTGGTCCGGAAGTCGGATGGTCGGGAGTTCTCCGAGAAGGAGACCGAGCCGCTGCAGGTCTTCGCCGCGCAGGCCGCCGTCGCGATGGAGCTGGCGGAACGCCGCCAGGACGCCGAACAGATCGCCCTGCTGGAGGACCGCGACCGCATCGCGCGTGATCTGCACGACCTGGCCATCCAACGGCTTTTCGCCACCGGCATGACCCTGCAGAGCGCCGGTCGCCGGGTCCAGGACTCGATGGCCTCCGAGCGGATCCTGCGAGCGGTGGACGATCTCGACGAAACCATCAAGATCATCAGGTCGACAATCTTCGGTCTGCGGTCCCGCCACGACGACGCGGCACCCGGCCTGCGTTCCCGTGCGGTGCGGGCGATCGGCGAGGCCGCTCCACTTCTGGGCTTCGCTCCCAGCGTTCGTATGGAGGGCCTGCTCGACACGCACGTGCCCGGTCCGACCGCCGACCACGTCATGGCCGTGCTCACCGAATCCCTGACCAACGTCGCCCGGCACGCCCGCGCCGACCGCGCCGACGTCGTGCTGGAGACGGACGGCAAGCAGGTCCGCCTGACGGTCACGGACAACGGCGTCGGCATCCCGGACGGAGGTCGCCGCAGTGGTCTGACCAACATGGCCGAGCGCGCGCAGAAGCTCGGCGGCGGCATGGAGTTGGAACGCCCTGACCGAAAGGGGACGCGGTTGGTGTGGCACGCGCCGCTGGCTCAATCGCCGCACTCGACAGAGAGCGGCAGGTCCGCCCGGTGACGCACGGCGTCGGCAGGCGAGCCGCATCCTGACAGCCGCGACCGCGGTCGGACGGAAGGTGCCAGGACGGACAACCGGCACCGTCCCGGCCCGCCGGCCCGGACTCGGGTGGGTGGGGCACCCCTGACCAGCACTCTGTTGAGTTCATGGGCAAGGCGCCCGGCAGGGAGATGCCACGAAATGACCAGCCGCTGCGGACGCACCATCAACGTCACGCGCCTCGCACCCCACAGTCTTCCGCCAGCCATGGGACGCGTCTTTCCCGGACATTCCCCGCGTCCCCCACGACAGCCGGCCCGTCCCTGTCGTTGACCGCCGGGGAGGCCCGGCGCCTGGCCGGTCTGCTGCCGTTCCAAGCCGCCGCGGTCGAACCATCCCCGGACTGCCGCGGGGACCGTGCCGTTAACCGCGAGAGCGAAGAGACTGCCGCCGCCGTCGCTCCCGAAGACGATTCCGTGATCGCCATTCTCGAGAGGAACCGCGCCGTACTCGTCCAGGTGCGCAGTCACGGTAGAGGGCGGGTGGATGAAGTACCCGTTGCCGATGTCGGGCAGAGACACGCTGTCGATCACGGCGAAGAGCGACAGCAGGGCCGCATATTCGGACCGGTGGTTGGTCAGGAGGGTGACCGCGGCCCGCGTCTCATCGTCGGCCAGCGCCACCTCGTTGTCCCCCGCAGGGTAGCCGTGCGTCACCTCGAAGGCTTCCATCAGCTGGCTCACGCCTTGTGAAACCTGTTGACACCACGTATGCAGCCAGATGAGTCGAGACCACGCTCAGACATGCAGGAGTTCTCTGGGGTCCGTGGGTGCACGCCCCTTGCGTGCGGCCTCACTATCTCATGGGCGGACAATGCCGTTGTTCGAGGAGTAAAGCAGTGCCGTGACCGGTCGGTGTTCTGGTCGTTGGGCGGGTCATGCATCCGTGGGTGGTGCGGCTGTCTCGGTAGGCCCGCCCCTTGTATAGAGAGTGAAGGCGGCCCAAGTGAAGTCTTCCTGGCCGGCGTCGGCATGGCGGAGCTGGGCGCTGCGCAGAGCCTCGGCCGGGGACGCGCCGGAGACGAGCAGTCGATAGAAGCTGGCCATGAAATGCGCAGCCTGCCGGTCGGGGATCTTCCACAAGGTGGTGATCACCGCGGCGGCGCCCGCGAGGAGGAAGGACCTCCTGAGGCCGATGCTGCCTTCGGCGATATGCCGTAACCCGAGTCCGGTATCGCAGGCGGAGAGCACCACGAGCTCGGTGCCGTGTAGATCGAGTGTCATCACTTCGGCGGCAGTTAGGAAGCCGTCGCCCGCGTCCGCCGGCAGCGGGAAGCCGCGCAGCCAGGTGTTGGCTCCGGACAGTGCGAGCCCTGACTGCAGCATGGGATTGGCGCCCACCACGGGCGCCAGGGACTCTGGCCGCGAGGCATGCCAGGTCTGCCGGAAACCAGCCTGTTCTACACCTCGGTCGGGGAGGAAGTACGCATGCGTGACAATGTGCAGGATCCTTGGGGCCGGACCGGGCTGCCGGACGGCCGCCTTGGTCGCGTGCGGTCCGGTCACGGGCGCTGTCTCCAGCAGGTCGGCGACGACCTTGCCTTCTTCACGGGCCCCGTCGAGTGTGGTGAACAGCGGCAACGCAGCTCGCAGCACGGGTGCGGGAGCGCGCACGTCTGAAATCGGCGGCGCCAAAAAGGCGGGAGCACTGTCCGCAGGCGCCGCAAGATCGAAATCCGGTGCAGCGATGACTCGTGGCGCTCCTGAGCTCGGCGCCAGCCTGTCGTCTTCAAGATCCCTTCCGGATGCCAAGTAGCTGATGGCGTATCGGTGGAGTAGCGGCTGCCCGGATGCGTCGGGCAGGGCCGCAAACGGCAACTGGGCGAGCTCGGCGTCAGGGACGACCAAGAGTCTCCGCGCGGAACCGACAGCGATCAGGAGCGGCTCCGTGAGCTGCACGGTCAGTTCGCGCTCGATGTCGTCGACCGTCACGCCGGTGAGATCCTCAAGGGTCAGCAGGGCGCGGTCCACGGTGTCGAGGCGGCCGCTGAGATGCGTACGGAACAGGGCTGCAGCACGGTTGATTCGCTCGGCGTCGCCGAGGTCCACACATTCGACGGCGTAGCCCTGCTCGGGGCGGACCACCAGCATGAGGTAGTGGGCGCGTCGGAGTAGGGCATCACCGCCGGCGCGTATCGCCTTATAGTCGCGGGCCTCCGTGAGCAGGAACTCCACATAGGCGGTGCCCTTTGGGAGTAGCGTTTTGAGGGACGACGCATCGTCCGGTGCTCTCAGGCCACGTCCCTCGCTGGAGCCATCGGCCAATGCCCGGGCAAGCTCCGCTTCGAGGAACTCCTTGCGTCCGATCAAATCCTCGATCTCCTGCCGATGGCGTTCGTCGTCGTCCGGAGAGGTTGGTCCGGCGAAGGCCAGTTGAGTCAGGCGCTGGCTGACGCGGTCACGCTCGTCCCGGAGACTCGCCAGTTCCGGCCGCCCTGCTGTGCTGATCTCCGCCCGGTCGCTGCGGAAGGCGTTGCCGGCAACGCCTCGCTTGCGCAGTAGCGCCGCCAAGAGTGCGTCGGGCGCGCCGGGCAGTCCAGGGAAGTTCAGCACCAGCGATGCCAGGGCGCGGACGCTATGGTAGGCCAGAGTTGCGTAGCGGTCGCGCTGACTGGCGGAGCCGACCGTCAACACCTGTTGGATAGTGCTAAGTTCTGCCCGGTTGGCCCGCATCAGCAGGCGCAGGGCGTCTTCCGCCTGCCCCTGAGCCGTCAGCACGTCGGCCAGGTGAAGGTAACTGCTGACCGTGTCGCTGTGCTGCTCGCCTTGTATAGCCGTGCGTATGCCCAGGGCACGGCGAAGCAGGTCCGCCGCTGATTGCCATTGTCCTTGATGGCTGTAAAC
This sequence comes from Streptomyces sp. NPDC001480, assembly GCF_042894725.1. Taxonomy (NCBI): domain Bacteria; kingdom Bacillati; phylum Actinomycetota; class Actinomycetes; order Kitasatosporales; family Streptomycetaceae; genus Streptomyces; species Streptomyces sp. NPDC001480. The sequence goes on from NZ_JBIAVX010000010.1 coordinate 132,124, forward strand.
GGTTCCGAGGTTGTGCAGGCTCATGGCCAACAGCGGATGGTTTGCGGGAAAGATGCGTTGGCGCAGGTCGAGCGCGTCCTCGTAGTGGTTGCGCGCCAGGTCCCAGCGCCCGAGTTCCTGCTCGGCCCACCCCAGGTTGTTGAGTGCAGTCGCCACGTCCGGATGGTTCTCCCCCATACGGGATCTGGCGGCTTCAAGGAGGTTCGCGAAGACATCCCTTGCCTCGGCCTTCCGGTCCAGGCGTATCAGAACCACTGCCCTGTTGCACTCGGTGGTCTCGACTGAGGGGTGTTCCGGCGGACAACGTTTCAGCTGGATACGCAGCGCCTCATCCAGCAGGGAGAGGGCCATCTCGTAGCTGCCAATGCTCTCATTGAGGACGGCGAGGTGGCCAAGGCTCGTTGCCGTCGGCAAACCGTCCGGTCCCTCGACGGCCAGATGAACCCGTAGGGCTGCTCTGAGGCACTGATCCGCGGCAACCACGTCGCCGCGCTGGATGTGCAGCAGACCCAGGCTGTCCGCCAGCGTCGCGACAGCCGGGTGTGTGGGTGGATGAAGCCTGGTGCGTATGGCCCAGGCACGCTCATAGTGCTCGCGGGCGGTTTCCAACTGACCACGGTTTCGGTAGGCCGTGGCGAGGATGCTCAGCGTGTAAGAGGCGGTTTCGTCGCCGAGATGGGCCCAGGGGAGGAGAGCATGCAGGATCTCCTCGTACTGGCCCAAGCCGAGCAGGCACCGCCCATAGGCGTTCCGCCACGTGCGGGTGGGCTCGGCTCCTTGTCCGAAGGCCGCGGACCGTAGCCAGATAACTCGTCGTGCGACACCGGCCGCCGTCTCATGGGCGCCGTAGTGCTCCAACACGTCGACCACTATCCGTACTGTGCTCGCCCAACTGCCGTGGACGGCGCTCCACCGGTAGACAGCCAGGCAGTCGCGGCGGCGCGGAGTGCGGCTGGTATCGAAGGCTTGATCGCATGTTGCAACGAACTCATCCGCCAGCCAGTGGGCCTGACGCTGCGCCTGCTCGTGATCACCTCGCAGCATGGCTGCTCGAACCGCGTTCGCGGCCGTCAGACGCCCGCGTCGCTTCACTCTCCCGCGCTCGCTGTACCTGCGGCTGGGAGGGTGAGGCGGGCTCCGTGGATGTCGCTGGCGGCCCGGCCCGGGCGCCAACGGCCCAGCCACCGTCGACGCAGTTCGACCTCCGCCCCGACGGTCACGTCCAGGTGCCCTCGGCCGACCGGGATCTGGAGTACTGCGATGGAGTGCTTTGTCCCTGGCCGTACGGGCTGGCCGGCTGCGGAGCGATACACCCAGAAGAAGGTGCTCTCCCCTTCGCCGAACGCCGTAATCAGGGGCGTCAGTCTGCTGAAGCTGACCTGATGAGTGAACAGGTCCGCGCCCAACTCGACAACCCCAAAAGTAAGCATGGGCGTCAGCCCGTAGGTTCGGGATACGGTCTCCTCGGCCGTGACGTCTTTGGGGCTAAGCCCCATCGCTCGTGACTGGTTGTCCCCCAGCGTGAAGCTCACCTTGACACGAGTGTGCAGGAATCCCTCAGCGGGCTCGTGCACGGTGTAGGGCCAGCGAACCCAGACGACGTCCCAGGCGGACGGGTCGGGCAGACCCTGGCTCGCGTCGTCGGGAAGGGCAAGCGGGGCGACCTGCGGGTATCCCAAAGAGATCTGCCCCACGATGTCATCGCCACCGGTGCCACGGGTGTCGTTCTCCGACATCAGCGCAAGCTCGGCCAGTACCTCATGAGCCGGTAGCGGCTCCTCCTCAAGGATGGGTATCAACGACGACATATCATCCATTCTGCCAGCGTAGGCCAGATTTCGCGGCCGTATGGGTGAGGTAGTCGCTACAGGTCGCAGCGTCTCGTCCGGCACGGTGACTCGATCTCGCACCACCTGCGTCGGCTGCGGCAACGACTGGCGGACAACAACTGACGGTCGCCCAGGGCCAGAGCGTGCGTTGCGGCACAGCCCTTACACGCATGCGATCACGAGCTGCCCGACGTACGGTTGTGTAATCTGACGATCGTCCGCGGACGCCAGGAGCCCGACGAGGGACCGGAGGACCGGCAGGTGTTGCGTAGCACCGTCCTCCACATCAGCCCCGACGCCCTCCGATGGGCGCAATGGGTGCTGCCGGACGAGCCGTTCCATTTGGGAGACCTGCCGATCGCCTGGCAGGTTTGTGCCCGCGAGGACGGGAGCGTGCCGCTGGCGCAGTGGTCTGCCTACTTCACCCCGACGTCCCGGGAGAGGTCCTCGTTGACTTCTTCCTCGCGCTCGACGCCCGCGATCAGCCCACCGTCGCGTTCACCGGTCCAGAGCTGGTCCTCGACACCGTCACCGCGCACGGCTGGCTGCGTGACGTCGAGCAGCCCGACGCGGGGGCGACGGACCCGGCCTTCACCTCCCACCTCAGCCTGGGAGGGGTGCCATCCCTCATCCAGGACGCCGACCCCCGCACCTTGACCGCAGGACGAGGCCGAACCCGACGGATGGCAGGCATGGGCAGAGCCCGTCCTGGGCGCGCGGTGCCTGTGGGCCGTGTCCTTCAGCGCCAGCGTGCCGCACGATCTCGTCGCCGCCTTCGCCGCCTCCCTCAGCTCCGCCGCGCCCGTCCTGCGCCGTGTGCTGCCCGAGAGCACGCGGGACCGGCTCCCGAATCGGCGGGAGACCGGGCATTTCGCTGTACTGCCATGTTCCTACGCCTCCTCAGCGTCGTCCCCAGAGGCGGAGAGCCTCATACGTCACGGCGCCCCCGGCCGTTGGCATGGCGGGGGCGCCGTGACGTATGAGGGGGAGCGTCAGCGGGCTGCTGTCGCCGTGGCGAGTGCCTTGTCGAGGTGGTGGTCGACGAGGGCGGGTGAGCCGGAGACGATCAGCAGCACGTTCCCGGCGCGGACCGCGGTCTGCTTGATGACGCTGTCATGCCCATCGGCGGAGAAGGTAAGGAGCATGCTCCAGCAGTCGTCGCCGAGCTGGGGTGCGGACATCTTTTGCGTGGTGACGTCGATCGCGGTGCTGCCGGAGGATTTGGTACTCCGGGCAGTTGGTCATCGCGTCGAAGATCCGGCGCGTGCCGTCGGACAGCTTGTCGGCAGTGTCGCTGTACAGCTCCTCGGACACCGCCGAGTCGCTGTCGCCCGTGTAAGTGAAGGACGCCTTCGCCGTGCGAGGGAAGTCGAGGGATGCACTGGTGGCCGCGTCGCCGCCGAGCTTGTCCAGGGCGGGGCAGCCGAGGACCGTGACGTCGTCGTGCTGGGCGGGGCGCTCGGGCGTGCGCGTGTAGCCGCTGCCAAGGTCGCCCTCGTCGAGCAGGAGGGTCTCCAGCGCGGCCGACGACAGCGGCGCGGTCTGCCGCTCGGGGGTTGCCAGCGTTTCGGCGCGGGTGACCGATGAGGTAGCGGGATTCCCTGCGCTGGAGTTGGTGGAGCAGGCGGGCAGGGCGGGAACGGTGACGGCGGTGAGAGCGAGGCCGGTGGTAGCGACGCGGACGCGCACGGAAAGACCCCTTGGTGCTAGGCGGCAGGCTGGGCAGTGCGGGCCGTGGGCCCGGTGGGGTCGTAGGGGGAGGGGTCAGTGGCCGAGGTGGCGCAGGCAGTCCTCGAACGTCGCGTGCGTCGCGTCCGAGGGGCCGGAGTGCCGGTTGAACCAGGCGGTGTCCAGACGCGTTTCAAGCTGCTGGTGCCCGGTTCGGCAGCGCAGCCACACCTGGCCCCGGGTGGAGATGATGAGCCAGTCCCGGTACGTTCCGCACGCGGCGCAGGCGACGACCTCGTCGTTCAGGACGATCGGCCACGGCCAGGGCATCATCCGTCCCTCGATCTGATCGTTCCTGCCGCCGGAGCTGCAGGTGCCGAGGCGTGTCGTGCTGTGAGAGCCAGCAGCCGCCGGGTTCCCCTGGCCGTGTGAGATTTCGTGAGACGTGAGAGGGTCTGGGGCGTGAGTGAGACACCACCGAACACCCTGCAATACCGCTTTGACGGGCCAGAAGACGCTCCGGTCCTGATCTTGGGTCCCTCACTGGGTACCACATGGCACATGTGGGACCGGCAGATCCCCGAACTGGCCCGGCAGTGGCGGATCTTCCGGTTCGACCTGCCCGGGCACGGCGGCGCCCCCGCGTACCCGGCCGGGTCCGTCTCGGAGCTGGCCGCCCGGCTGCTGGCCACGCTGGAGGGGCTCGGCGTGCACCGCTTCGGCTACGCGGGCTGCGCGCTCGGCGGCGCGGTCGGCATCGAGCTGGCGCTGCGCCACCCGGAGCGGCTGGCCTCGCTCGCGCTGGTCGCCGCCTCCCCGCGGTTCGGCACGGCCGACGAGTTCCGGCAACGCGGGGTGATCGTACGGACCAACGGGCTCGACCCGATCGCCCGTATCTCGCCCGACCGCTGGTTCACCGGCGGGTTCGCCGCCGCCCAGCCCGCGATCACCGAGTGGGCCGTGCAGATGGTCCGCACCACCGACCCCGGCTGCTACATCGCCGCCTGCGAGGCCCTCGCCGGGTTCGACGTGCGGCCCGAGCTGGGCCGCGTCGGCGTGCCGACCCTCGTCCTGGTCGGCTCCGACGACCAGGTCACCGGCCCGGCCGAGGCCCGCACCCTCGTCGCCGGGATCCCCGACGCCCGTCTCGCGGTCGTCCCCGGCGCCTCCCACCTGGTCCCCGTCGAGCAGCCCGCGGCCGTCACCGACCTGCTGGTCAGACACTTCTCCACCGCCTGGCAGGCCGCCCACGAGCCCGCCACCGGCCAGACGGCCCTCCCGGCGGTCGCCCCCCAGCCGGTCCTGGTCGTGCCGCCGCAGGCCGGGCCCATCGCCGAGATCGCCCCGGCCGTCGTCGTACCGCAGCAGCTGCCCGGACGGTCCGACCCCTACGACACGGGGCTGAAGGTCCGCCGGGAGGTCCTCGGCGACGCGCACGTGGACCGCGCGCTCGCCCAGGCCGACGACTTCTCCGGGGACTTCCAGGAGTTCGTCACCCGCTACGCCTGGGGCGAGGTCTGGGACCGCCCCGGCCTCGACCGCCGCACCCGCAGCTGCGTCACGCTCACGGCGCTGGTCGCCGGCGGCCACCTGGAGGACCTCGCCGTCCACACCCGGGCGGCCCTGCGCAACGGACTGACCCCCGGCGAGATCAAGGAGGTGCTGCTCCAGGCAGCCGTCTACTGCGGCGTACCGGCGGCGAACAGCGCCTTCCGGGTGGCCCAGCAGGTCATCCGCGAGGAGACCACGCCCGAGGGGTGACCCGCCCGCGCCCCACGCCGGCAGGCAGGATGGAAGCCATGAAGCTCACGAAGATGTCCCACGCCTGCGTCCGCCTCGAGAAGGACGGGCGGACGCTCGTCATCGATCCCGGCGGCTTCAGCGAGCAGGACGCCGCCGCCGGCGCGGACGCCGTCCTGGTCACCCACGAGCACCCGGACCACTTCGACGAGGGCCGGCTGCGGGCCGCCCTGGAGGCCGACCCCGCGGTCGAGATCTGGACCCTGAAGTCGGTCGCCGACCAGCTCGCCGCGGCCTTCCCGGGCCGGGTGCACACCGTCGGCCACGGCGACACCTTCACCGCCGCGGGCTTCGACGTGCAGGTCCACGGCGAACTGCACGCGGTCATCCACCCGGACATCCCGCGCATCACCAACGTCGGCTACCTCGTCGACGACGGCAAGGTCTTCCACCCCGGCGACGCCCTCACCGTTCCCGGCCTGCCGGTCGAGACCCTGATGCTCCCGGTCATGGCCCCGTGGAACAAGATCTCCGAGGTCATCGACTACGTGCGCGAGGTACGCCCGCAGCGCGCCTACGACATCCACGACGCCCTGCTCACCGACCTCGCCCGCCCGATCTACGACCGCCAGATCGGCGCCCTGGGCGGCGCCGAGCACCTGCGGCTCGCGCCCGGGTCGTCCGCCCAGGTCTGACCGCCGCGGGAGGCCGGGCGGGCAGCGTTGTCGGACCCGCCGGGTAGGTTGTGGGACATGCGCATCGCGACCTGGAACGTGAACTCGATCACCGCCCGCCTCCCGAGGCTGCTGGCCTGGCTGGAGAGCAGCGGCACCGACGTGCTCTGCCTCCAGGAGGCCAAGATCGCCGAGGAGCAGTTCCCGTTCGACCAGCTGCGCGAGCTGGGCTACGAGGCGGCGGTCCACGCCACCGGCCGGTGGAACGGCGTGGCGGTGCTCTCCCGCGTCGGTCTGGAGGACGTCGTCAAGGGCCTGCCCGGCGACCCCGGCTACGACGGCGCGGTGGAGCCCCGTGCGATCTCCGCGACCTGCGGCCCGGTCCGCGTCTGGTCGGTGTACGTGCCCAACGGCCGCGAGGTGGACCACCCGCACTACGCCTACAAGCTCCAGTGGTTCGAGGCCCTCAAGGCCGCCGTCGCCGGCGACGCGGGCGGCAGCCGCCCGTTCGCGGTGCTCGGCGACTACAACGTGGCGCCGACCGACGACGACGTCTTCGACGTGGCCGCCTTCGAGGGCAGCACCCACGTCACCCCCGCCGAGCGCGCCGCCCTGGCCTCCCTGCGTGAGGCGGGCCTGTCCGACGTCGTCCCGCGCCCGCTGAAGTACGACCACCCCTTCACGTACTGGGACTACCGCCAGCTCTGCTTCCCCAAGAACCGCGGCATGCGCATCGACCTCGTGTACGGCAACGCACCGTTCGCGAAGGCGGTCGAGGACGCCTACGTGGACCGCGAGGAGCGCAAGGGCAAGGGCGCCTCCGACCACGCGCCCGTCGTGGTCGACCTGGACGTGTAGCGCGTGCGGCACGTGGAGGACGTGTAGAGGGCACGACACCAGCGCCCGGGCTGTGGTGCGCACGGCGCCGCGAGTGCCACGCTGGGTGTATGAACATCCCTTTCCTGGGCCACCGGCACCCCAAGACCGGGGAGGCGGTGCTCCCCACCGACCCCGAGGGTGTCGCCGACCTCCTCTCCGAGTGCGAACTGCTGCGCTCCCAGGCGGAGGAGGCGGGGGTCCGGCTCGACGACTCCCCGGCCTCGTTGGAGGCGCTCGACCAGGTGCTGCCGCGCTGGCGCGACGACGCGGAGACCCTGCCCTGGCTGGGCAACGACGCCGGTTGCTACCTGGGCACGGTGATCGTGCGCACCGTGACCGGAGCGGTGTGGGACCTCCGTCCCGCCGGGCCGGTCGTACGGCTGGCGTCCGGCCGGGAGTTCGACGTCGTCGCGTCCGGCCACGAGTGGGCCGCGAGCGGGGTGCCGGAGCTCTCGCAACTCTACGCCGAGGTCGCCGAGTCCTAGGCACAGCCCGCCCGTTACGCCCCAGGTCACCGGGCGGCGACCCCGGTCGGCTGCCCGGCCGGTGGTCGTCGCATAGGATGTGCCCTTCGTGGGGTGGCGGTTCACCGAGCCAGACCCGGCCGGCGGCAGCCGGCGATCACTGCTCGCGCAGCGGTACCGACACGTATGACGGGTCGTCCGCCGGCGAGGAGAAGGTCAGCTGCGCGCCGGACGGGTTGTGCTCGATGTAGAGCGGATCGACCGTGTCCACGACCAGGGCGAGACGGTGCCCGGCCGGGACGTCGTAGGCGGTGGAGAACAGATCCAGGTCCACGTCGAACGACTGGCCGGGCGTCCGTCCGTGCCAGGTGTACGGGGCGTGGGTGACCAGCTTGCCGAAGCCGAGCGGCCCCACGTCGTACAGGTAGGCGATGAGGGTGCCGCTCTCCTCGGTCGGGGTCAGCGTGGTGTGCAAGCTCGCGGTGCCGCGCACCTGTTGGGCGGAGGTGTACTTCTCGGACTGCCACACCGCGGCCCAGCGGCGGGGGAGCAGCGGGACCGATGTGACGGGCGGCAGCTGTGCCACCTGGTCGAGGATGCTGGAGAGGAAGATCACCCCGCCGTCCGCGCCCGAGTCGACGTTGGCGTGGATGGTGGTGGAGCCCGCGAGCGCGATCTTCCGGCGGGTCGCGGTGACCGACTTCCAGTCGGGGTAGCCCTCGTAGCCGCCCGTCGTACGGGACTTGAGCCGGACCGGCTGCTCGCGGTCGATGCCGTTGTCCGTGCCCTTGAGGTAGTGGTCGAACCAGCGCTCGGTGTCGCTCCACACGTCGTTGGGCAGTCCGAACAGGCCGGTCAGCTCGGGGGTCGCGTGGTCGCCGGGCCGGAGCTCCAGTCGCTTGGGTCCCGTGAGCCGCGCGTAGAAGTCGGCGTACTGGTTCGCGGGGAAGATGGTGTCGCCCCAGGCGTTGGCCATCATGACCGCCGGGTGGTTCTCGTTCAGCTGGTCGAGGTAGGTCGCGGCGGAACGTTTCTTTCCCCAGGCCAGGAGGTCCGGCTCCTTGGCCAGGTTGGAGGCGTAGAAGTCGTCGAAGACCTGGCGGAGTTCGGGGCTCTCCCGGCCGGTGACGGTGGCCGTGCCGTCCAGCAGGGCGGCGGCCTGGACGTGCTGGGTCCGGCCGGAGTAGATGGAGCCGGTCAGGTCCGCCCAGCCGCTCAGCGCGGCGACGGCCTTGATCCGCTTGTCGTGGGCGGCCGCCAGCAGACTGATCCCGGCGCCGTAGGAGACCCCCGCCATCCCCACGTGCTCCGGGTCCGCCGGGGTGTTGGCGAGCGCCCAGTCGATCACCTTGGAGGCGTCGGCCGTGTCGGGCGGCCCCGCCACTTCTATCTCGCCGCCGGACTGCCAGAACCCGCGCACGTTGTACGTGAGCACGACGTACCCGGAGTCGGCGAGCTTGCGGGCCTGGGCGAGATACTCGAACTGGGGCAGGCTCCAGCTCGTGGGCAGCACGATCAGCGGGTAGCGGCGGGTGCCGTCGGCCCCCGCGGGCGTGACGACGTTCGCCCCCAGCACCGTGCCGCCGTCGCCGGTGATGTCGACGAAACGGACGCTGTTCTGCGCCGCCTGGGCGGTCGGGGCGAGACCGAGAACGCCACCGGCGATCAGTGTCGCGGAGACGGCGCCCACGGCGGTCGTACGCAGGGCCTGGCGATGGGTTCCCACGGGCCACTCCTCACTCGTGTCAGTGCAAAGTGACCAGACGGTAACCGGGGAGCCTTACCTTAGGTAACCCGTCGGTAAGTTACGTGCCAGTAAAGATTGTTGCCGTGTGAATGAAGTCAGGAGGCGCGGTGCGAGGCGCGTGTGGGGGAGGGCTCCGGGGCCGGCAGCGGCGCCTGCGCCGCCCGCGTCACGTCCGCGACCAGTTCCACCACGTCGGGGCCGTAGGCCTCGGAGTTGACGACCTTCAGCAGCAGCACGAAGGAGTTGTTGCCGTGCTTGCGGGCCAGCCGTTCGTGGTTGCGGGCGAGGTACCGGGTCGCCGCCTGGTTGGTGATCGCCCGCTGCCCGCAGAACAGGAACACCGGCCGTGCCTCACGCCGCTCGCCCGCGGTGAGCCGGGCCAGCAGGACGTACTCCGTGACGCCCGGCTCCATGCGGTGGCGCTCGCTGCCGATCTGGAAGGCGCCGCGGTCCGGGCCCGGTTCCGGGTCCACGTTGACGCGTATGCCGGGCAGCATCGCCGACATGTGGGCCAGCATGCGCCGGTTCGAGCCGGGGCCGCCCACGCAGAACTCGGTGCGCTCGCCGAAGCCCTGCCGGACGGAGTCCTGGGTCACCACCTGCAGGTTCGCCCCGCAGTCCTTGATCAGCGCGGCGAGTTCCAGCAGGGCGAACACGTCGAAGCGGTGGACCGCCGGCTCGGACGTGGCGGGGTCGCGGTTGACGACGAGCAACGTCTCCGAGTTCTCCGGCAGCCCGAAGAAGGCCTGCCTGCGGCGGAGCTTCCGCTTCCACAGATACGTGCGGGCGATCCAGCCCAGCCCGGCGCTGATGCCGGCCGCCACCACGCCCAGTACGATGTTGCGCACGTCGTCGTTCATGGCCGCGCATGGTAGCGGGTCCGGCGTACCCGTGTTCGACGCGTTCCTGACGTGATCATGACGATGCACTAAGCTGCCCGGACGGTCCCTCGGCTGGAGGTGCGGATGCGTCGCCCTGTCGCACGGAAACTGTCGGTCCTGGCGGTCTCGGCCGCCGTGGTGTCGGTGGGGGCGGCAGCGCCACCCTCCGCCGCCGACGCCGTCCCACGGAAGGTCCCGGTCGCTGTCGGGTACGGCGGTGCCGTCGCCAGCGTCGACGCGGACGCCTCCGCCGCCGGCATCGAGGTGCTGAGGAAGGGCGGCAACGCCGTGGACGCCGCCGTCGCCACGGCCGCCGCGCTCGGCGTCACCGAGCCCTACTCCTCCGGCATCGGCGGAGGCGGCTACTTCGTCTACTACGACGCCAGAACCCGTACGGTCCATACGATCGACGGCCGGGAGACCGCGCCGCTGACCGCCGGCTCCGGTCTCTTCCTGGAGAACGGCAAGCCCCTCGCCTTCGCCGACGCCGTCAGCAGCGGCCTGAGCGTCGGCACGCCCGGCACGCCCGCCACCTGGCAGACCGCGCTGGACGAGTGGGGCAGCAGAAAGCTCGGCACGGTCCTCGGGCCCGCCGAGCGGATCGCCCGCGACGGCTTCACCGTCGACGACACCTTCCGCTCCCAGACGGCGGCCAACGAGACCCGCTTCCGCTACTTCCCGGACACCGCCAAGCTGTTCCTGCCGAACGGGCAGCTCCCGGTCGTCGGCTCCACCTTCAAGAACCCCGACCTCGCCCGCACCTACGAGGAGCTGGCGAGGAAGGGCGTCGGCGCGGTCTACCGCGGCGACCTCGGCAGGGACGTCCTCCGCACCGTCAACAACCCGCCGGTCGACAAGAGTTCCGGCTGGAACGCCCGCCCCGGCAAGCTGTCCGCGAAGGACCTCGCGGCCTACCGCGCCAAACTCCAGGCGCCCTCGCAGACCTCGTACCGCGGGCGGAAGGTGTACTCCATCGCCCCCTCCTCCTCGGGCGGCACCACGGTCGGCGAGGCCCTCAACATCCTGGAGAACACCGACCTGTCCAAGGCCGGTGACGTCCAGTACCTGCACCACTTCATCGAGGCGAGCCGCATCGCGTTCGCCGACCGCGGGCGCTGGGTCGGCGACCCCGCCTTCGAGGACGTACCGACCAAGCAGCTGCTCTCGCAGAAGTACGCCGACTCCCGCGCCTGCCTGGTCCAGGACGACTCGGTCCTCACCAGCCCGGTCGCGCCCGGCGACCCGCGCCACCCCGCCGCCTGCGCCGCCGGCGGCACGGCCGCCCCGACGACGTACGAGGGCGAGAACACCACCCACCTCACCGTCGCCGACAAGTGGGGCAACGTCGTCTCCTACACGCTCACCATCGAGCAGACCGGCGGCAGCGCCATCACCGTGCCCGGCCGCGGGTTCCTGCTCAACAACGAGCTGACCGACTTCTCCTTCGCCCCGGCCAATCCGGCCGTGCACGACCCGAACCTGCCGGGACCCGGCAAGCGGCCGCGGTCCTCGATCTCGCCGACCATCGTGCTCGACCGGCACGACAGGCCGGTGGTGGCGCTGGGCTCGCCCGGCGGCGCCACCATCATCACCACCGTGCTCCAGACCCTGACCGGGTTCCTCGACCGGCACCTGCCCCTGGTCGACGCCATCGCCGCACCCCGCGCCAGCCAGCGCAACGCGGCCAAGACCGAACTCGAACCCGCCCTCTACAACGGCGAGTTGCGCGGCAAGCTGGAAGCCATCGGGCACTCCTTCTCGCTCAACCCCGAGATCGGCGCGGCGACCGGCGTGCAGCGGCTGGGCAACGGCGAATGGCTGGCCGCCGCCGAGAAGGTACGACGCGGCGGCGGCTCGGCGATGGTGGTGGACCCGGCGCCGTAGGCCGGGCCCAGGGGTTCACAACTCCGGGACGGGCGGCTTCTCGGCCGGCTCCTCGGTGCGGAACACCAGCCGCCCGTCCGCCACGTCCACCGTCACCCGGCTGCCGTCCCCGATCCGGCCGTCGAGCAGCAGCCGGGAGAACTGGTTGTCGACCTCGCGCTGGATGGTGCGGCGCAACGGACGGGCGCCGTACTCCGGCTCGTAGCCGCGTTCGGCGAGCCAGTTCACGGCCGCGTCGGTGAACTCCACCGTGACGCCCTGCGCGTGCAGCATCCGGCGGGTCCGCTCCAGCAGCAGATCCGTGATCTGCCGCAGCTGTTCGGCGGTGAGCTGACGGAAGACGACGATCTCGTCGATGCGGTTCAGGAACTCCGGCCGGAAGTGCTCGCGCAGCGGCCTGAGGATCTGCTCCCGCCGCGCCTCCTCGTCGGCCTCGGCGCCGCCCGGCCCGAAGCCGATGCCGGCGCCGCGCCGGTTGATCGCCTCGGAACCGAGGTTGCTGGTCATCACGATCACGGTGTTGGTGAAGTCGACGGTGCGGCCCTGCGAGTCGGTGAGGCGCCCGTCGTCCAGCACCTGGAGCAGGATGTTGAAGACGTCCGGATGCGCCTTCTCCACCTCGTCCAGCAGCAGCAGCGAGTACGGGTGCCTGCGCACCACCTCGGTGAGCTGGCCGGCCTCCTCGTGGCCGACGTACCCGGGCGGGGCGCCGACCAGCCGGGAGACGGTGTGCCGCTCCTGGTACTCGCTCATGTCCAGGCGGACCATCCGGTCCTCGCTGCCGAACAGCGACTCCGCCAGTGCCCGGGCCAGTTCGGTCTTGCCGACACCGGTCGGGCCCAGGAACAGGAAGCTGCCGATCGGCCGGTCGGGGCTCGCCAGCCCGGCACGCGAGCGCATCACCGCCTCGGCGACCACCGCGACCGCCTCGTTCTGGCCGACCACCCGCTGGTGCAGGTGCTCCTCCAGGCCCAGCAGGCGCTCCTTCTCCTCCTGCGTGAGACGGCTGACCGGGATGCCGGTCTGCCGGGACACCACCTCGGCGACGGCCTCGGCCGTCACCTCCAGGTCCTGGCCCTCGTCGGCCCGGTCCTCGCCGGCGGTCTCCGCGATCCGCTGCTTCAGCCCGGTGATGCGGTCCCTGAGCTGGGTCGCCTGCTCGTACTGCTCGTCCGCGACCGCCTGGTCCTTGTCCCGGGTCAGCTGCTCGACCTCGCGCTCCATGGCGCGTACGTCCGTGCCCTTGGTCCGGGCGCCCAGCCGCACCCGTGCCCCCGCCTGGTCGATCAGGTCGATCGCCTTGTCCGGCAGGCGGCGGTCGGCGAGGTAGCGGTCGGACAGCTCCACGGCGGCCACCAGCGCCTCGTCGGCGTAGCGGACCTGGTGGTGGGCCTCGTACCGGTCGCGCAGCCCGCGCAGGATCTCCAGGGCGTCCGCGACGGTCGGCTCGGGCACCAGGATCGGCTGGAAGCGGCGGGCCAGCGCCGCGTCCTTCTCGATCCGCCGGAACTCCTCCAGCGTCGTCGCGCCGACGATGTGCAGCTCGCCGCGGGCCAGCGCGGGCTTGAGGATGTTGGCCGCGTCCATCGCCCCGCCCTCGCCGCCACCGCCCGCGCCGACGACGGTGTGCAGTTCGTCGATGAAGACGATCAGGCGGTCGGAGTGGGCGCGGATCTCGCCGACGATGTTGTTCAGCCGTTCCTCGAAGTCGCCGCGGAAGCGGGTGCCCGCGACCACCCCGGTCAGGTCCAGGGCGACCACCCGGCGCCCGAGGAGGACGTCGGGCACGTCCCCGTCGGCGATCCGCTGGGCCAGGCCCTCCACGATCGCGGTCTTGCCGACGCCCGCGTCACCGATCAGGACCGGGTTGTTCTTGCCGCGCCGGGAGAGCACCTCGATGGTCTGCTCGATCTCGTCGTCCCGCCCGATCACGGGGTCGATGCCGCTCTGCCGGGCAAGGTCGGTCAGGTCGCGGCTGTACTTGTCCAGCGTCGGCGTCGACGTGGGGCGCTGCCGCTCGGCGGTCCGGGTCCGTTCGGCCTCGGAAGTCTCGGGCGGAAGACCGGAGGACGCGTAACGGGCCGCGTGCAGAATGTGCCCGGCGGCCGAGTCCGGATTCGCGGCCAGCGCGCTCAGCACGTGCTCGGGGCCGATGTACCCGGCGCCCCGCGAGCGGGCCAGGTCGTGCGCGTCCAGCAGGGCGCGCTTGGCCGCGGGGGTCAGGGAGAGCGTCGTCGGCGGCGGTGCCTCGCCCGGCGGATGCTGGGCGGGGCCGGACCGCTCGTCGATCTCCGTCGCGAGCGAGTCCGGGTTCGCGCCGGCCCGGCTGAGCAGACTCCGGGTGGGTTCGGCGGCGAGCGCCGCGCGCAGCAGGTGCTGCGTGTCCAGGTCCCGGCTGCCGTGCTCGGCTGCGTACTGGGCGGCGCCTCTCACCAGTTCCCGGGCCGGCTGGCTGAGCAGCCGGCCGATGTCGATCTGGCGGGGCCCGGGACCCGGACCGGCTCCGCCGAAGAAGCGGGCGAGGAAGTCGCCGAAGGGGTCGCCCTCCGGGCCGATGAAGCCGCTGGTCATCGTTTCCGTTTCCTTCGCTGACGTGTGGCTCCCGCCGGGTAACCGGGATGGGGTGCGCTCATGCCACGATGGCACGTTCTGTTTCTGGCGGCATGTTCTGGTCGCCCAGGGTTCGGGGGGATTCGGGTTGATTCACGCGTGCGGCTTCGTCGTGGTTTCTCGCGCCCCCGCGGCGGAGCCGCATGTCGATACGGTCCCGCGCCCCTGGCGGGGCTGTCCTACCGCTCGGTGAGAATGCGCGGGCCCGCTTCCGTGACCGCCACGGTGTGTTCCGCGTGGGCCGCCCGGGAGCCGTCGGTCGTGCGGAGTGTCCAGCCGTCCGGGGCCTCGTAGTAGCCGTCGGTTCCGCCGGCGATCAGCATCGGCTCGATCGCCAGGGCCATGCCGTGGCGCAGGCGGAGGCCCCGGCCGGGGCGGCCCTCGTTCGGTACCGGAGGGTCCTCGTGCATGCGGCGGCCGATACCGTGCCCGCCGAACCCGTCCGGGATGCCGTACCCCGCCGCCCGGCACACCGTGCCGACGGCGTGGGCGATGTCGCCGATGCGGTTGCCGACGACCGCCGCCTCGATACCCGCCGCCAGGGCCCGCTCGGCCGTCTCGATCAGTCGTAGGTCGGCCGGGCGGGCCCGTCCCACGGTGAAGCTGATCGCCGAGTCGCCGGCCCAGCCGTCCAGTACGGCACCGCAGTCGATGGAGACCAGGTCGCCGTCGCGCAGCCGGTACCGGTCCGGGATCCCGTGCACGATCGCGTCGTTGACCGAGGCGCAGATCACCGCGGGGAACGGGGTCGGGGCGAAGGAGGGGCGGTAGCCGAGGAACGGTGAGGAGGCGCCCGCCGCACGCAGCACCTCCCGGGCCACCTCGTCCAGTTCCAGCAGGCTGACGCCGACGGCCGCGGCCTTCCGTACGGCTGTCAGGGCCTGCCCCACGACCCGGCCGGCTGCGTGCATCGCTTCGATCGACGTGTCCGTCTTCAGTTCCACCATGCCAATTACTATACCGGTATTAGAATGGTGGCATGGTGCGTACCCCTCTCACCCCCGAGGAGCGTGAGCGCGGCGAGCGGCTCGGGCGGTTGCTCCGTGACGCGCGCGGCGCGCGCAGCATGACGGACGTCGCCGCCGAGGCGGGCATCTCCGCCGAGACCCTCCGCAAGATCGAGACGGGCCGTGCGCCCACTCCCGCGTTCTTCACGGTGGCCGCGCTGGCCCGGGCGCTCGGGCTGTCGATGGACGAGGTGGCCGAGCGGTGCGAGCTCGCCGGTGTGCCGGTCAAGAACCCGTAATGGGCGGCTCGCGCAGCTTCTCCGAAAACTGGACGTAGCAGCGATGTAACACGACTGGTGTTGCCTGACTGACCGGAGTGCTCCGGTCGGGCGGGAGTTGGGCGATGGCTGTGGATCAACTCCCCGGGAAGGTGCGGGAGTTCGCGAACTACCTGGATGGTCTGCTGGCGCGCCTGGACCAGGGCGGCGGCTGGTGCGGGGTGTTCTGGCAGCGCGACCCCGAAGGCATGCGGGCCTGTCTCGGCGGGCGTGAGGTGCCGCCGTGGGACGTGGTGGACGCGCTCCTGCACGACCTCGCGGTGACGTACGGCGCCCCGGCGGCGGAGGCCGAGAGGGAACGGGCCGGGGTCCTGCACATGGCCGCCCTCGCCGCACACGATGCCCTGCCGGGCGCCCGGGCGGAACTCGGCGACCGGCTCGACGTGATGCTGCGCGAGCAGCGGTACGCCGCCGAACGGCAGGCCGAACTCGACCGGCTGCTCGCCGCGGCCACCACGCCCGAGGAGGCCGACGCCCTCCGCCTCGACCTCGCCTGGGCCCACGACGACCACGAACGCGCCACCGCGCGGTGCGCGGAACTCCGGTCCCGCATGGCCGACCTGGACCGGCGCGCGACCCGAGGCACACCGGCCGTCCGGCGGGGCGCGGACGCGGATGTGTTCCCGGCCGGGGGAGGCTTTCCGCCGGGCACGGACGAGGCGGCCCCGGCGGGGCCGCATCCGGCGCGCGGCGCCGCCCCGGAGGCCCCCGCCCGCGACCACCGCACCCCGGCCCGGCTGCCGCGTGAGGCGGGCGACGCACCGCAGATCGCCGCCGCGGGGGGTTCCCTCCGCGAGTACCGCCGCCGGTCCCGGACACCCGGCTCCCCGGGCGACGCCCCCGGAGCCGCGGCCACGGCCGGCGCGACCGCCCCCCGCCCCTCCGGCCCGGCGCCCGGCGACGCCCGGTGGGCCACACCCCCCGATCCCACCGCCGATCCCACCGCCTTCCATCCCTTCCGCCGCCCTGACCGGACACCGGCCACCGACCACGAGCACCCCGCCCGGCCCGAACCCGCCGCCACAGCCACCACCCCGTCCCCGGCGCCGTCCCCGTCCCCGGTGCCAGCCCCCGCCCCGCACCCCACGCCCGAGTGGGCCCCTGCTCCCGAGCCGTCCCCCGCCACCCCCAAGCAGCGCAAGCGCCGCCGGGGCAGTGCACGCTTCGCCGGGATGACCGAGGAGGCGGCGGCGCCGGCCGTGATGCCCGAGGTGGCGCGGGCCCCGGCGCAGCCGCTCGCCGCCGACCCGGCGCCTGCGCCCCGGCGCACCCCGCGCGGCGCCCGGTTCGCCGGCGCCGCGCAGGAGGCACGCCGTCCGGAGCCGCGGACCGAGCCCGCGCACGTCGCGTACGTCGAGGACACCGAGGCGGCACGGCCCGTCGCGGAGGCCGTCGAGCGGCTCGTACGGCTGCGTGCGGAGGGCCGCAGCGGCGAGGCGCACGCCCTGCTGGCCGAGGCCGCGTACTGGCCCGCCTCCCGCTTCCCGCCGCTCGCGGCGGAACTCCGGCGCGCCGGGCTCGGCGCCGACTGGACGACCCTGCTGTGGGAGGCGGCCTCGCTGCCCGCCGACCGGCTGGTGGCCGCCGCCGACGCCCTGGACGCGGCGGGGCGTTCCGCCGACGGGCAGCAGATCCTGCGGCAGGGCGTGGCCCGCCCGGCCGCCGAGATAGCCGAGGCCGTGCTGGCACTGGACGCACAGGGCCGCGACCGCGAGGTGCGGGTCCTGCTCGACGCCTACGTCCGGGTGCGCACCCCCGAGGAGGCCGCGCGCAGCGTCGCCGCCGACCCGCGGCGTCTGGTCCCGCTGCTGCTCCAGGCCGCGCGGGGCGTCTCCCAGGAGCGGCACTGGGACCTGCTGCACGCCGTCCGCGTCGCCGGATTCACCGCCTGACCGCCGTACCGCCAGTAACCCCCGATCACCCACTGGAGTGCGAAACACGATCGACTCAGCGGCTTGACGGCGATGGTCTTGGCAAGGCCGCCCGGGAGGCTTACGTTCGTCCCTCTACGACCCCGCGTCTACGTGCGTAGAGGGATGCGTAGAGGGGATGAACGTCCCGTCGAAGGAGCAGCTCATGGCGAACGTCGTCCGCGCCGCACTGGTCCAGGCCACCTGGACCGGCGACACCGCGTCCATGGTGGCGAAACACGAGGAACACGCCCGCGAGGCCGCCCGGCAGGGCGCCAAGGTCATCGGGTTCCAGGAAGTCTTCAACGCCCCCTACTTCTGCCAGGTCCAGGAGCCGGAGCACTACCGCTGGGCCGAGCCGGTGCCCGACGGGCCGACCGTCAGCCGGATGCGGGAACTGGCCCGCGAGACCGGCATGGTGATCGTCGTCCCGGTGTTCGAGATCGAGCAGTCGGGTCACTACTACAACACCGCGGCCGTCATCGACGCCGACGGCAGCTACCTCGGCAAGTACCGCAAGCACCACATCCCGCAGGTCAAGGGCTTCTGGGAGAAGTACTACTTCCGGCCGGGCAACCTCGGCTGGCCCGTCTTCGACACCGCCGTCGGCAGGATCGGCGTCTACATCTGCTACGACCGGCACTTCCCGGAGGGCTGGCGGCAACTCGGCCTGAACGGCGCCCAGCTCGTCTACAACCCGTCCGCCACCCACCGCGGCCTGTCCTCCCACCTGTGGCGCCTCGAGCAGCCCGCCGCGGCCGTCGCCAACGAGTACTTCGTCGCCGCGATCAACCGGGTCGGCGTCGAGAGTTACGGCGACAACGACTTCTACGGCACGAGCTATTTCGTCGACCCGCGCGGCCAGTTCGTCGGCGCGACCGCCGGCGACACCAACGAGGAACTCCTCGTCCGCGACCTCGACTTCGACCTCATCGAAGAAGTGCGGCAGACGTGGGCGTTCTACCGCGACCGCCGCCCCGACGCCTACGAAGGGCTGGTGCAGCCGTGACCAAGGACCTGCTGGGCCGCCACCGGGCCGTCCTGCCCGACTGGCTCGCCCTCTACTACGAGGACCCGATCGAGCTCACCCACGGCGAGGGCCGCCACGTCTGGGACGCCGCAGGCAAGCGCTACCTCGACTTCTTCGGCGGCATCCTCACCACGATGACCGCGCACGCGCTGCCCGAGGTGACCAAGGCGGTGAGCGAGCAGGCCGGGCGGATCATCCACTCCTCCACGCTCTACCTCAACCGGCCGATGGTCGAACTCGCCGAACGTATCGCCCAGTTGTCCGGCATCCCGGACGCCCGGGTCTTCTTCACCACCTCCGGCACCGAGGCCAACGACACCGCGCTGCTGCTCGCCACCACCTACCGGCGCAGCAACACCGTCCTCGCCATGCGCAACAGCTACCACGGCCGCTCCTTCAGCTCCGTCGGCATCACCGGCAACCGCGGCTGGTCCCCGACCTCCCTGTCCCCGCTCCAGACCCTGTACGTCCACGGCGGCGTGCGCACCCGCGGCCCGTACGCCGGGCTGGGCGACGACGAGTTCATCGCCGCCTGCGTCGAGGACCTGAAGGACATCCTCGGCCACACCCGTCCGCCCGCCGCGCTGATCGCCGAGCCCGTCCAGGGCGTCGGCGGCTTCACCTCCCCGCCCGACGGCCTGTACGCCGCGTTCCGCGAGGTCCTGCGCGACCAGGGCATCCTGTGGATCGCCGACGAGGTGCAGACCGGCTGGGGCCGCACCGGCGACCACTTCTGGGGCTGGCAGGCGCACGCCGGCAGCGGACCGCCCGACATGCTCACCTTCGCCAAGGGCATCGGCAACGGCATGTCCATCGGCGGTGTGGTCGCCCGCGCCGACATCATGAACTGCCTGGACGCCAACAGCATCTCCACCTTCGGCGGCACCCAGATCACCATGGCGGCGGGCCTCGCCAACCTGACGTACCTGCTGGAACACGACCTCCAGGGCAACGCCCGGCGCGTGGGCGGGCTGCTCATCGAACGGCTGCGGGCCGTCGCCGCCCAGCTGCCCGGCGTACGCGAGGTGCGCGGACGCGGGCTGATGATCGGCGTCGAACTGGTCAAGCCCGGCACCGACCGGGCCGACCCGCAGGCCGCCGCCGCGGTGCTGGAGGCGGCCCGCGCGGACGGGCTGCTCCTCGGCAAGGGCGGCGGCCACAACACCAGCGCCCTGCGCATCGCACCGCCGCTGTCCCTGACCGTCGCGGAGGCCGAGGAGGGCGCCGCGATCCTCGAACGCGCTCTGCGGAGCGCCTGGTAGCACCGGCCGAGCTGCCCCGGGCAGCACATCAGCAAGGGAACGAGGTCATGGCCACCACCTTCGAGACCCTCCAGACCCTGGAACCCGCCCTGTCCGTCCGGCAGGTCCTCCACCTGGAGCGGGTGCTCGCCGGGGAGCCGGAGGTGGTGGCCGGCGCCGCCCAGCTCGACCGGCCCGTGCGCTGGGTGCACGTCGCCGAGGCCCCCGACGTCGGCGTGATGCTCAGCGGCGGCGAGATGGTGCTCACCACCGGAGTGCTGCTCGCCGGTGACGAGGGCAAACAGGCCGAGTACATCCAGTCACTGCACCGCGCGGAGGCCGCCGCCGTCGTCCTCGGGCTCGGCCGGGCCTTTCCCGCCCCGCCGGACGTCATGCGCCGGGTCGCCGAGCGGTGCGGGCTGCCCCTGGTCGTCCTGCACCGCCCGTTCCCGTTCGCCGAACTCACCGAGGAGGTGCAGTCCCGGCTGGTACGCCGGAAGTTCGCCGCCGTCAGCCTGTCGGAGGCGGTACGCACCGCCCTCACCGGACTCATCACCGCGGGCGCCCCGCTGCAACGGCTGCTCGACGAGGTGGCCCAGCACAGCGGCTGTCCCGTCGTCGTCACCAACCTCGCCCACCGCGTGCTGGCCACGGCGGGGGAGCGGTCCGCGGTCGACGACGTCCTGCGCGACTGGGAACGCATCGCCCGGCAGGCGGGCGGCGGCCCCGGCGGCGGCTGGATCCGCGCCGACCTCGGCGGGCGCGGCGAGCGATGGGGCTGGATCGTGCTGTGCGGGCACCGGGGCGACACCGCCACCGGGCGGCTGCTCGCCGACCGCGCCGCCGAGGCCCTCGTCCTGCACCGCATGCTCGGCGGCGCCGCCGCCGCCCACACCTGGGAGGAGCAGTCCGCGCAGAGCCTGCTGACCGACCTGGTCTCCGGCGTCGTACCGGCCCGCCAACTGCTGCCCCGGGCCCGCGCGGCCGGGCTGCCGGTCAACCGGCGCACCTTCGTGCCCCTCGTCGTCCGGGACGCGGAACCCGCCGGGCTCGACCGCATGATCAGGCTGCTGGGCCTGCCGGGCCTCGTCGCCGAACTCGCCGACGGGGCCACCGCCGTGCTGCTCAGCCTCGCCCGGGACCAGGACGCCGAGGCCCTCGCCGCGCACTTCGCGACCCGGCTGCGCACCGAGTCCGGTCAGGCCCGCACGGTGGTCGCCGCCGCCGATCCGCGGACCGCCTGGGACGACGTGCCCGCCGGTCTGCGCGAGGCCCAGCACGTCGCCGACGCCGTGGCCGACTCCTCGGCCGCCCTGGCCCTCCCGGCCGTCGTCCGCCTCCGGGACGTCCATCTGCGCGGCCTGATCCGGCTGCTGCGGGACGACCCGCACGTGCAGTCCTTCGCCGAACGGGAGCTGGACGGGCTGCTGTGCGGCGCCGGCGAGGACCTGCTGAACGTCCTGCGCACCTACCTCGCCACCGGCCGCAACAAGTCCCGCACCGCCCAGCTCCACCACGTCTCCCGGCCCGCGCTCTACCGCCGGCTGGAAGCGATACAGGGCCGCCTCGGCGTCGACCTCGACGACTTCGAACAGGCGGCCTCCGTGCACATCGCACTCCTCGCACACGACGCGCAACAGGGCTGAAACACACGACGACCTGCGAAAACGGCGGTGAAACATGGGCCGAGCAACACGTGACACGGTGACACGCCGCCCACCCGCAGACGTGACACGCTGCAACTCAATCGGGCCGTCCGGGCTCCCTACTCTCGCCGTACACCGAGCGACCGGAGGTCCCGATGAGCAGAGTGATCCGTGCCGCCCTCTTCCAGACCGCCTGGACCGGCGACAAGGAATCGATGATCCAGGTGCACGAGCAGGCGGCCCGCGACGCGGCCGCACAGGGTGCCCAGGTGCTGTGCTTCCAGGAACTGTTCTACGGACCCTACTTCTGCCAGGTCCAGGACAAGGCGTTCTACGAGTACGCGGAAGCGATCCCCGACGGCCCCATCGTCAAGCGCTTCCAGGCGCTCGCCAGGGAACTGGGCGTCGTCCTGATCCTGCCGATGTACGAGGAGGAGCAGCCCGGCGTCCTGTACAACACCGCGGCCGTGATCGACGCCGACGGCTCGTACCTCGGCAAGTACCGCAAGCACCACATCCCCCAAGTGCCTGGGTTCTGGGAGAAGTTCTACTTCCGTCCCGGCAACGCCGGCTGGCCGGTCTTCGACACCAAGGTCGGCAGGATCGGTGTCTACATCTGCTACGACCGGCACTTCCCCGAGGGCTGGCGGGCCCTGGGCCTGGCCGGCGCCGAGATCGTCTTCAACCCGTCGGCCACCTCGCGCGGCCTGTCCGCCTACCTGTGGCAGCTGGAACAGCCGGCGGCGGCCGTCGCCAACGAGTACTTCGTCGGCGCGATCAACCGGGTCGGTGTCGAGGAGCTGGGCGACAACGACTTCTACGGGACGACGTACTTCGTCGACCCGGAGGCCCAGTTCGTGGGCGAGGTGGCCTCCGACAAGGAGCCCGAACTCGTCGTCCGCGACCTGGACCTGGCCAAGCTGCGGGAGGTCCGCGACCGCTGGCAGTTCTTCCGCGACCGCCGTCCCGACGCGTACTCCCCGCTGACCGCGCCCTGACCGAACCGTTCACCCTGGCAGGAGAGGGATCATGAGCAGCCGTACCGTCATCCGTGGCGGCCTCGTCATCACCGCGTCCGACGAGATCCACGCCGACGTCCTGATAGAGGACGGCCGCATCGCCGCCCTCGCCGCCTCCGGCACCCCGGCAGCCGAGGCCTTCACCGCCGAGCGGAGCATCGACGCCACCGGGAAGTACGTCATCCCGGGCGGCGTCGACGCCCACACCCACATGGAGCTGCCGTTCGGCGGCACCTTCGCCTCCGACACCTTCGAGACCGGCACCCGGGCCGCCGCCTGGGGCGGCACGACCACGATCGTCGACTTCGCGGTGCAGAGCGTCGGCCACTCCCTGCGCGAGGGCCTGGACGCCTGGCACGCCAAGGCCGAGGGCAACTGCGCCATCGACTACGGCTTCCACATGATCGTCTCCGACGTCAACCAGGAGACACTGAAGGAGATGGACCTGCTGGTCGAGGAGGGCGTGACCTCCTTCAAGCAGTTCATGGCCTACCCGGGCGTCTTCTACAGCGACGACGGCCAGATCCTGCGCGCCATGCAGCGCTCCGCCGAGAACGGCGGCCTGATCATGATGCACGCGGAGAACGGCATCGCCATCGACGTGCTGGTGGAGCAGGCGCTCGCACGCGGCGAGACGGACCCGAGGTACCACGGCGAGGTCCGCAAGGCCCTGCTGGAGGCCGAGGCCACCCACCGCGCCATCCGGCTCGCCCAGGTCGCCGGCGCCCCGCTGTACGTCGTGCACGTCTCGGCCATGGAAGCGGTGGCCGAACTGGCGCGGGCACGCGACGAGGGGCTCCCGGTCTTCGGCGAGACCTGCCCGCAGTACCTGTTCCTGTCGACCGACAACCTCGCCGAACCGGACTTCGAGGGCTCGAAGTACGTGTGCAGCACACCGCTGCGCCCCAAGGAGCACCAGGCCAAGCTGTGGCAGGGGCTCAGGACCAACGACCTCCAGGTCGTCTCCACCGACCACTGCCCCTTCTGCTTCACCGGCCAGAAGGAGCTCGGCCGCGGCGACTTCTCCAAGATCCCCAACGGCCTGCCGGGCGTGGAGAACCGCATGGACCTCCTCCACCAGGCCGTCGTCGACGGGCACATCTCCCGCCGCCGCTGGATCGAGATCGCCTGCGCCACCCCGGCCCGTATGTTCGGCATGTACCCGAAGAAGGGCACCATCGCCCCCGGCGCCGACGCCGACGTCGTCATCTACGACCCGCACGCCGAGCAGGTCATGTCCGCCGAGACCCACCACATGAACGTCGACTACTCGGCGTACGAGGGCAGGCGCACCACCGGCCGGGTCGAGACCGTGCTCTCGCGCGGCGAACCGGTCATCACCGAGCGGGAGTACACCGGACACGCCGGCCACGGTGTCTACACCCCGCGCTCCACCTGTCAGTACCTCAACTAGGAGTGACGCTCATGGACTTCGGACTCGTCCTCCAGACCGACCCGCCGGCCTCCCGTGTCATCAGCCTGATGCAGCGCGCCGAGCGCAACGGCTTCACCTACGGCTGGACCTTCGACTCCGCCGTGCTCTGGCAGGAACCCTTCGTGATCTACAGCCAGATCCTGTCGAGCACGGACCGGCTGAAGATCGGCCCCATGGTCACCAACCCGGGCACCCGCACCTGGGAGGTCACCGCCTCCACCTTCGCCACCCTCAACGACATGTTCGGCAACCGCACCGTCTGCGGCATCGGCCGCGGCGACTCCGCGATGCGCGTCGCGGGCCGCAAGCCCAACACCCTCGCCCGCATCAGCGAGGCCATGAAGGTCATCCGGGCGCTCGGCCGCGGCGAGGAGGCCGACCTCGGCGGCACGGTGGTCAGGTTCCCGTGGATCAAGCCGGGCGCCGAACTGCCCGTGTGGATGGCCGCGTACGGGCCCAAGGCGCTGAAGATGACCGGTGAGGAGGCCGACGGATTCATCCTCCAGCTGGCCGACCTGTATTTGACCGAGTACATGGTCAAGGCCGTGAAGGACGCGGCCCGCGCCGCCGGCCGCGACCCGTCCGAGGTGAAGATCTGCGTCGCCGCCCCCGCCTACGTCACCGAGGACGACTCGCCCGAGGCACTCGCCCACGCCCGCGAGCAGTGCCGGTGGTTCGGCGGGATGGTCGGCAACCACGTCGCCGACCTGGTCGCCAAGTACGGCGAGCACTCCGCGGCCGTACCCGACGAACTCACCGACTACATCAAGGCCCGGCAGGGCTACGACTACGCCCACCACGGGCGCAGCGGCAACCCCGACACCCAGTTCGTGCCGGACGAGATCGTCGACCGGTTCTGCCTGATCGGCCCGGCCGACAGGCACATCGAGAAACTGAACGTCCTCCGCGAGCTGGGCGTGGACCAGTTCGCCGTGTACGACATGCACGACGCGCAGGAATCCGTCATCGACGCCTACGGGTCGCAAGTGATCCCCGCCGTCAACTCCTGATCCGCTCCTACGTCTTCCGCCCAACCCCCCACTCCTGGTCACCCCTCCCCGCCGTCCCCGGGGAGGGGCGAGTGCCCGCACGGCCTCTCCCGTCCCACCTCGTTCGATTGGCCTGCCCATGACCGACACCGCTCCCACCGCCATACCACCGACCGCCCAAGTCACCCTCGCCGACGGCCGGGTGGAGATCGCCCCCGGTGCGCCGCAGCCCAGTGGCCCCTACGCCAACGAGGACCTGCTCCCGGTCCCGGTGGCCGGACGCACCTGGACCACCTACAACTTCTCCGCGCTGTGGGTCGGCATGGCCCACAACACGGCCTCCTGGACCCTCGCCTCCGGGCTCATCGCCGTGGGCATGGACTGGAAGCAGGCGGTGTTCACCATCGCCCTGGCCAACCTGATCGTGCTGGTGCCGATGCTGCTCACCGGGCACGCCGGACCCAAGTACGGCATCCCCTTCCCGGTCTTCGCCCGCGCCTCCTTCGGCGTGCGCGGCGCCAACCTGCCCGCCGTCGTACGGGCGTTGGTGGCCTGCGGCTGGTTCGGCATCCAGACCTGGATCGGCGGCGAGGCCATCTACTTCCTCGCCGGGAAACTGATCGGCGACAGCTGGTCGAACGCCTCGCACATCGGCGGCTACGCGTGGACCATGTGGCTGTCGTTCGCGATCTTCTGGGCGATCCAGGTCGCGATCATCTACCGGGGCATGGAGACGATCCGCCGCTTCGAGAACTGGGCCGCGCCCTTCGTGCTGGTCGGCGCCTTCGTGATGCTGTGGTGGATGAGCGACAAGGCCGGCGGCCTCGGCCCGCTGTTCGACCAGCCGTCCAAGCTGGGCTGGGGCGGCGACTTCTGGAAGCTGTTCTGGCCCTCGCTCATGGGCATGATCGGTTTCTGGTCCACGCTGTCCCTGAACATCCCGGACTTCACCCGGTACGGAAAGAGCCAGAAGGCGCAGACCTGGGGCCAGGCGCTCGGCCTGCCGACCACGATGACCCTGTTCGCGTTCCTCTCCGTGCTGGTGACCTCGGGCTCGCAGGCCGTGTACGGCAAGCCGATCTGGGACCCGGTGCAGCTGGCCGCGCAGACCGACAGCGTGGTGGGGCTGCTGTACGCGCTGGTGACGGTGCTGGTGGCGACCCTGTCCGTGAACATCGCGGCCAACCTGGTCTCGCCGGCCTTCGACTTCTCCAACATCGCGCCGCGCACGATCAGTTTCCGCACCGGAGCCCTCGTCACCTGTGTGCTCGGCGTGCTGATCTTCCCGTGGAAGCTGTACTCCGACCCGCAGGGCTACATCTTCACCTGGCTCGGCCTGGTCGGCGGTCTGCTCGGCACGGTCGCCGGCATCCTCATCGCCGACTACTGGGTCCTGCGCCGCACCCGCCTGGACCTCACCGATCTCTACCGCACGGGCGGCCGGTACTGGTACGAGGGCGGCTGGAACTGGCGGGCGGTCGTCGCCTTCGTGGCGGGCGGTGTGCTGGCCGTGGGCGGCGCCAGCTTCAAGCCGCTGATCGACGGCCGGCCCATCCCGGCGCTGTCCTCGCTGGCCGACTACGGCTGGGCGGTGGGCCTGGGCACCTCGTTCGTGCTCTACCTGGCGCTGATGCTGCTGAGCGGGCGGAAGGACGCCACCGCGGACCCCGTGCTCTGACGGGCGGCCGGAGGGCGGTCAGCTGGTCCTGCCGCCCTCCAGGGCCCGTACCGCGTCCTTGGCGGCCTTGATGGCCCCCTTGTTGATCTCGTCCGTACCGGGCGCCTTCTTCGTCTCGAAGTCGCTGCCGTTGTACGTGACCACCACCAGCGCGTTGGAGACGCGCACCAGCACCGTGCCCTCGCGCGTCTGCTGCTTGTCCTCGGTGGTGAGGTTCACGACGGAGTACCCGGCGTCACCGATGCCTGGAACATCCCCTCCGCCGCTTTTCTCCGTGATGCGGTCCTTGTACTCCTTCTGTGCCGCCTGGTCCGAGGCGGTTATCTCGAAGGACACGTCGAGCCAGCGGTAGTCGTACCCCTTGAGCGCGTTCCAGGAGCAGGTGCGGCGCAGCTTGGTGTCGGTGGACGGGATCTCCTTGCCGGCCGTCTTGGCGCCCGGCACCAGCGACTTGACCGTCGCCGCCGTCACGCTGCCGCAGGGCGCGGGCGCCCCGGCGTACGTCGTCGACGCGGCCGTCGACGACGGCGCCGAGGGCGACTGGGTCGCCGTCTTCTGGGCGGCCGGCTGGTGCCCGGCGGTCGGCGCCGGGGCGAACGGACCGGACGCCAGCGCCCAGCCGGCCGTGGCCAGTACGGCCACCGGCGACAGACGCGCGGTCAGGGCGAGCGGCAGGGAAAGAGGGGGCACGGCGCACTTCTCGTGGGGGAGGGTTGTGCGGATGGGGGGTCCGCACCGCGGGCGGGGCGCCAGTCTCACATGACTCCCTGTGAGACGGAAGCGAAAACTCGCTCCGTGCCTGCGCGATCACTGAGACTCACCGCCGCCGGGTGTCCGGCGCGCGGTTCGCCGCCACCAGCCAGAGCCCGCCGCGCAGCCGCACGCCGTGCGGGGTCTCGTACGGGCGCAGGGACTCCTCCAGGGCCGCGCGGGTGCCTGCGGGCACGGTGCGGCCCGGTGTGCGGGACAGGACGAAGCCGACCGCGTCCGCCGCGTCCTCGCCCCACACCGTCTCCACGGTCACCGGTGCGATGCCGACGCCCGTCGGCCGCGGGCACACGAACGCCGGCCGGCCGCCCGGCATCAGCGCTCGCACCAGATTGCGGAAGGCGGCCGCGGGATCCGCGAAGAACATCACGCCGCCCCTGCTGATGACCACGTCGTAACCGCACGCGCCGTCCGCGTGCCCGCGCGGGGCGAGCCGGGTCGTGGCCCCGGCGCCGCAGCCGACGTCGGGGACACGGTCGCAGGACGCGACGGCGGCCGCCGCGAACAGCGCGTCGTGGTGGGTGGCCCAGTGGGCGCCGAAGGCGCCGTTCCAGGCCCGCGCCTGGCGAACCCACCCGCACGCACGTGCTGCTCGTGGAGCGCGCCCGCGCGGCCGGCCTCGCCGTCGACCTGACCGTGACCGGCACCGGACGCCCGCTCGCCGCGGCCGTCTACCGGGCCGTCTACCGCATCGTCCAGGAGGCCCTCACCCACGCGGCCCGGCACGCCGGAGAGGCCAGATACGCGTCGGACTCGACTACGGCGACGCGGAGTTGACGGTCCGCGTGGACGACGACCGCATCGCCGACCCGGCCCGCCCACCGGAGCCCGGCACCGGCCTCACCGGCATGCGTGAACGCGTCACCGCCCTCGGCGGCACCCTCAGCGCCGCCCCGCGCGCGGAGGGCGGTTTCTCGGCGCACGCCCGACTGCCCCTCCGGTCCCCGACATCGCTCTCGTCGACGTGCGGATGCCGGTCATGACGGGCATCGAGGCGACCCGAGACGAGTACGTGTTCACCGACGAGGAGAACGCCGCCCACACGGTCGTCAGCCCCTTCACCGCCAAGACCCACGTCAGCCGGGCCATGACGAAGCCCGGCGCCCGTGACCGGCAGGAGAGACGCTAGCCGCCGCTGCAGGAGACGGTCGGCCAGGTCCGGGTGCCGTTGGTCTGGATGGTGACGCCCCAGTTGTTGCCGCTGCCGTTGGGTTTGGCGGTCAGTGTCTGGCTGCTGGGGTAGGTGGCGTCGATGTTCCAGGCGGCGATGATCTTCTCGGGTGACGGGACGTTCATCGTGACGGTCCAGTTGCTGGAGCCGCTGACGGCGACGTTGAGGTTGTAGCGGTCGCTCCAGGACGTGCCCGCGGAGAGGGTCGCCGTGCAGCCACTGCTGCCGCCACCGCCACCGCCCCCCGAGCCGCCGCCCGAACCGGCGTCGCTCAGCGTGAGGCTGGAGTTCCCGCTGCTCTGGTAGCCCTCGGTGGCGAGGATCTGGTAGTTGAAGGTGCCCAGGTTCATGCCGTAGCGGGCCCAGGCGTCGAAGTGGTTGGCCGTGGTGATGGTGCCGCCGGTCCGCTTCGACTGCCGGACGCTCCAGTACTGGTTGAAGGTCCGCGTGCCCTCGATGGAGGGGGCGTTGTACCGCGTCGTCTCGTAGATGTCGTACGTGCCGCCGTCGGTGGTGACGGTGCCCTTGTACGTGCCGGTGGGCCGGTAGGTGCCCCAGTTGTCGACGACGTAGTACTCCACCAGCGGGTTGGTCGTCCATCCGTAGAGGGACAGGTACGCGTTCCCGGACGGGTTGAAGCTGCCCGAGTAGTTCACGGTCCGGCGCGCGCCGGTGGCCCAGCCCTTGCCGGCGACGAAGTTCCCGCTGTTGCTCCACGAGGTGCTGTAGCCGCCGCCGGAGCCCAGGTTCATGGAGGTCGATCCGCCGCCATCGGTCCAGAACGAGTAGAAGTAGCCGTTGTTCGTGCCGGTCTGGTTCGACGTGATCACCGTGTCGGCACGGGCGGTGCCGGCGAGGACCAGCGCAGCCACGACGGCCAGCGCGAGGGCCCAGGTGCTCCTGAGTGTGCGCATACGTGCTTCCTCCTCTCTGACAACGGCGCCAGTGTTGGTCTGCCCCTGTCAAGCGTCAATGGTTTCGGTCGATATTTCGAAATATTCGCCTGGGGAACGGGCGCCTGATCAGCGGCCTCTCCTGCGCACTTGCAGTACGAGGGGTCCTAGATCGAAATCTGAAACGAAGGCTCCGAAACATTCGAAGACCGCTCCGGGCGGGCTCGCAGGGCAACTCGATAGCCTGCGCCGTATGTTCACCACCCGGCCCACCCTCCAGGGCACCTTCGGCATGGTGTCGTCCACGCACTGGCTGGCCTCGCAGACGGCGATGGCCGTGCTGGAGGACGGCGGCAACGCCTACGACGCGGCCGTGGCGGGTGCCTTCGTGCTGCACGTCGTCGAGCCGCACCTGAACGGACCCGCCGGCGAGGTGCCCATCCTGCTCGCGCCGGCGGGCGGCGGGGTGCGCGTGCTGTGCGGGCAGGGCGTGGCGCCCGCGGGGGCGACGGCCGCCCATTACAGGGGCCTCGGGCTGGAGGTCGTACCCGGTACGGGACCGCTCGCGGCGGCCGTCCCCGGCGCGTTCGACGCCTGGATGCTGCTCCTGCGCGACCACGGCACCAAGACCCTCGACGACGTCCTGAAGTACGCCGTCGGCTACGCCGGGAACGGGCACGCGCCCGTGGAGAACGTCGGCGCCACCGTGGAGACCGTACGGGCGCTGTTCGAGACGGAGTGGACCTCCTCGGCCCAGCTGTACCTTCCCGGCGGCCGGGCACCCCGGTCCGGCGAGCTGCTGCGCAACCCCGCCCTCGCCGCCACCTGGAAACGGCTGCTCGCCGAGACCGCCGGGGCCGGGGACCGCGAGGCGCGCATCGAGGCCGCGCGCGAGGTGTGGCGCACCGGCTTCATCGCCGAGGCGCTCGTCCGGCAGGCCGCCCGCCCCACCCTGGACACCAGCGGCGAACGGCACGCCGGCACGCTCACCGCCGCCGACCTCGCCGGATGGTCCGCGAGCTACGAGACACCGGTGACGTACGACTGGAACGGCTGGACCGTGTGCAAGGCCGGCCCCTGGAGCCAGGGCCCCGCCTTTCTCCAGCAACTCGCCCTGCTCCCGCCCGAGCTGCCCCCGTACGGCTCAGCCGACTACGTCCACCTGCTCGTCGAGGGCTGCAAACTCGCCATGGCCGACCGGGAGGCCTGGTACGGGGACGCCGCCGAGGTGCCGCTCGGCACGCTGCTGTCGCAGGCCTACAACGCCGAGCGGCGACGGCTCGTCGGCCCGGAGGCCTCCTACGAGCTGCGGCCCGGAAGCCCGGACGGGCGGGCGCCCCGGCTGCCCGTCCACGCGCGCGTGACGGCCGACACGGAACCCGGCTTCAACCCGATGGGCGTCGGCGAGCCCACCGTGATGAAGACCCCGGGCGAGCCCGAGATCACCGCCCACGGCGGCACCCGCGGCGACACCTGCCACCTCGACGTCGTCGACCGCTGGGGCAACATGATCGCCGCCACACCCAGCGGCGGCTGGCTCCAGTCCAACCCGGTCGTCCCCGAACTCGGCTTCCCGCTCGGCACCCGCTTGCAGATGACCTGGCTGGAGGAGGGCCTGCCGAACACCCTCACCCCCGGCCGCCGCCCCCGCACCACCCTCACCCCCTCCCTCGCGCTGCGCGACGGCGTGCCCGTCATGGCCTTCGGCACCCCCGGCGGCGACCAGCAGGACCAGTGGCAGCTGCACTTCTTCCTGGCCGTCGCCGTGCGCGCCCCCGTCCGCGGCGGCCTCGACCTCCAGGGCGCCATCGACGCCCCGAACTGGCACAACGACAGCTTCCCCAGTTCCTTCTACCCGCGCGGCAGGCGCCCCGGCAGCCTGACCGTCGAGTCCCGCCTCGACCCCGGGACCGTCGCGGAACTCCGGCGCCGCGGCCACGACGTCACGGTCGGTCCCGCCTGGTCGGAGGGCCGCCTGTGCGCGGTGGCCCGGGATCCGCGGAGCGGGATCCTGTCGGCGGCGGCCAATCCGCGTGGAATGCAGGGATATGCGGTGGGACGGTGACCCCGCTTCTTCAACCCGATTCCACCCGCTGTCCACCGGCCCGGCGGGCATTGTCAGTGCCACGTGCTCTCATGGACGCATGATCGGACACACGGAAACCATCGACGAGTTTCTCGACACGTTCCTCACCCACCACGCGGCCGACGTGGAGGAGGCGATCCGCAAGGCGGCCGCGACCGAGATCCTGCCCCGCTTCCGCCGGCTCGCCGCGCACGAGGTCGACCAGAAGAGCGGACCGCACGACCTGGTCACCGACGCCGACCGCCTGGCGGAGCTGTACCTCACGGACCGGCTCGGCGCGCTGCTGCCCGGCTCTCTCGTCGTGGGCGAGGAGGCGGTGCACGCCAACCCGGCGACGTACGAGGCGATCCAGGGCGACGCACCGGTCTGGATCATCGACCCCGTCGACGGCACCCGGCAGTTCGTGCGCGGCGACGACGGCTTCTGCACCCTGGTCGCGCTCGCCCACCGCGGCGTCACCCTCGCCTCCTGGACCTACGCACCCGCCCTCGGCCAACTGGCCACCGCCGCACGGAGCAAGGGCGCCTTCCTGGACGGCGAACCGCTGCACGCCGGCACCCCCGCCCCCGGCCGGGACCTGCGGGTCGCCACCTCCCACCCGGACTACACCACCGACGAGCAGAAGCGCGCCCTGCTCGGCCTGTGGACCGCGGGCGTGGCCCCGCGCCCGTGCGGCTCGGCCGGCCTGGAGTACCTGGCCCTCGCACGCGGAGAGTTGGACGCGACCGCCTTCTCCTGGGAGGCGGCCTGGGACCACACGGCAGGCCTGCTGCTGGTCGAGGAGGCGGGCGGCGACCACCGCACGCTCACGGGCGAGCCGTTCCGCATCACGGGTGGCAACACCCTGCCCTTCACCGCCGCCCGGGACGCGGCCACGGCCCGCCGCGTGGTGGAACTGCTGCGCACCTCGGCCTGACCGTCCCGCCACCCGGCCGAACCCACCCGCGCCGGGCACCGTCGGCGCCCCGGCATATGCTGAGCCCGAGTGGCCATCGGCTGACGAAGGGGTCCGAAGGTGCCGTCGATGCTCGATGCGGTCGTGGTGGGTGCGGGACCGAACGGCCTGACGGCCGCCGTGGAACTGGCCCGCCGCGGCTTCTCCGTCGCCCTCTTCGAGGCCCGCGACACCGTGGGCGGGGGAGCCCGCACCGAAGAGCTCACCCTGCCCGGCTTCCGCCACGACCCCTGCTCCGCGGCCCACCCCCTCGGCATCAACTCGCCGGCCTTCCGCGCGATGCCCCTGGAGCGGTACGGCCTGAAGTGGCTCCATCCCGAGCTGCCCATGGCACACCCCTTCCCGGACGGCACGGCCGCCGTGCTGGCCCGGTCCGTCGCCGAGACGGCCGCCTCCTTCGGGCCGCGCGACGCGGGCGCGTACCGCAGGCTGCTCGAACCGTTCCTCGGCCGGTGGGACACCCTGGCCCGTGACTTCATGTCCCTGCCGCTCACCGCGCTGCCCCGGGACCCCGTCACCCTCGCCCGGTTCGGCCTGGCCGGGCTGCCGCCCTCCACCTGGCTGATGCGCCGCTTTTGCGACGAGCGCGCCAAGACCCTCTTCGCCGGTCTCGTCGCCCACGTCATGGCCCCCCTCAACGGTTTCGCCACCGGCGCCATCGGACTGGTCTTCGCGCTGTCCGCGCACGCCCGCGGCTGGCCCGTGGCCCGCGGCGGCTCCCAGTCCGTCTCCGACGCCCTCGCCGCCTACCTCGAGGACCTCGGCGGCACCGTGCACACCGACTACGAGGTCAAGCGCCTGGACGACCTGCCACCCGCCCGGGCGTACGTCTTCGACACCTCGCCCACCGCACTGGCCCGCATCGCCGGCTTCGGCCGCTACTACGACGGCTACCGCTACGGCCCCGGCGTCTTCAAGATCGACTACGCGCTGGACGGCCCGGTGCCGTGGACCGCGCCCGAGGCACGCCGCGCCGGCACCGTGCAGATCGGCGCGAACAGCGCGGAGATCGGCACCGCCCTGCGCGCGGTGTTCCGGGAGGGCCGGGCGCCCGACCCGCCGTTCCTCATCACCGTGCAGCCCGGCGTCGCCGACCCCACCCGGGCCCCCGAGGGCAAACAGGTCTTCTGGGCGTACGGCCACGTGCCGCACGGTTGGACCGGCGACCTCACGGACGCCATAGAGCGCCAGCTGGAGCGCTTCGCCCCCGGCTTCCGCGACCGCGTCCTGGCCCGCGCCACCGCGGGCCCGCCCGAACTGGCCGCCCGCAACGCCAACTACGTGGGCGGCGACATCGCCTCCGGCGCGGTCTCCGGGCTACAGCTCCTGCTGCGCCCCAAACTGTCCCTGTTCCCGTACCACACCCCGCACCCGGCCGTCTTCATCTGCTCGTCGGCCACCCCGCCGGGGCCCGGCGTGCACGGCATGTCGGGGCACAACGCGGCCAAGGCCGTGTGGAGGAGGCTGCGGCAGGCATGACCACCATCACCCTCGTGCGCGGCGACATCACCCGGCAGACCGCCGACGCCATCGTCAACGCGGCCAACTCCTCCCTCCTGGGCGGCGGAGGCGTCGACGGCGCGATCCACCGCCGCGGCGGCCCCGCGATCCTCGAGGACTGCCGAAAACTCCGCGCCTCGCACTACGGCAAGGGCCTGCCCACCGGCCAGGCGGTCGCCACCACCGCCGGTGACCTGGACGCCCGCTGGGTGATCCACACCGTCGGCCCGGTCTGGTCCGCCGCCGAGGACCGCTCCGGACTGCTCGCCTCCTGCTACCGCGAATCACTCAGAGTGGCCGAGGAGGTCGGCGCCCGCACGGTCGCCTTCCCGGCCGTCTCCACCGGCGTCTACGGCTGGCCGATGGACGACGGCGCCCGCATCGCGGTCGAGACGGTCCGCGCCACCGACACGACCGTCGAGGAGGTCCGGTTCGTCCTCTTCGACGAACGGGCGTACGAGGCGTTCGACAGCGTGATCCGCTGAGCCGAGCGGCCCCGGCAGCCCGCGGGCCATCCGATCCGGGCAGACGCAGCACACGCAAGGTTGATGTCGGATTCCCGCCAGCCCGGCCGGTGCGGCTGCGGGATCCTGGACGCATGCAGACAGGGATGCACGCCGACCGGGAGCGCTGTGTGCGCGCCGTGCAGTCGAAGGACGCCCGCTTCGACGGCTGGTTCTTCACCGCCGTCCTGACCACCCGTATCTACTGCCGGCCCAGCTGCCCGGTCGTGCCGCCCAAGCCCGCGAACATGACCTTCTACCCGAGCGCCGCCGCCTGCCAGCAGGCCGGCTTCCGGGCCTGCAAACGCTGCCGCCCCGACACCAGCCCCGGCTCCCCGGAGTGGAACCAGCGCGCCGACCTGGTGGCCCGCGCCATGCGGCTGATCGCCGACGGGGTTGTGGACCGCGACGGCGTGCCCGGCCTCGCCGCCCGCCTCGGCTACAGCACCCGGCAGGTCGAGCGCCAGCTCCTCGCCGAGCTGGGCGCCGGCCCGCTCGCGCTCGCCCGCGCCCAGCGCGCCCAGACCGCCCGCCTGCTCATCGAGACCACCGCGCTGCCCATGGCGGAGATCGCCTTCGCGGCCGGATTCTCCTCGATCCGCACCTTCAACGACACCGTCCGCGAGGTCTTCGCCCTCGCGCCCGGCGAACTGCGCGCCCGGGTACCGAAGAAGAACGCCCCCGGTACACCGGGGACACTCTCGCTGCGGCTGCCCTTCCGCGCCCCGCTCAACCCCGACAACCTCTTCGGGCACCTCGCGGCCACCGCCGTACCCGGCGTGGAGGAGTGGCGGGACGGCGCCTACCGGCGCACGCTCCGGCTGCCGTACGGCCACGGCATCGTCGCGCTGACCCCCGCGCCGGACCACATCGCCTGCCGCCTCACCCTCAGCGACCCGCGCGACCTGACCGTCGCCATCAGCCGCTGCCGCCGGCTGCTCGACCTGGACGCCGACCCGGTCGCCGTCGACGACCAGCTGCGCACCGACCCGCTGCTCGCGCCCCTGGTCGACAAGGCCCCCGGCCGGCGCGTCCCACGGACCGTCGACGAGGCGGAGTTCGCCATGCGGGCCGTGCTGGGCCAGCAGGTCTCCACGGCCGCCGCCCGCACCCACGCCGCCCGCCTGGTCACCGCGCACGGCAAGCCCGTCGACGACCCCGAAGGCGGCCTCACCCACGTGTTCCCGCCCCCGGAGGCCCTCGCGGCCCTCGACCCGGAGGCACTGGCGATGCCCCGCACCCGGCGCACCACCTTCACCAACCTGATCAGCCAACTCGCCGACGGTTCCCTCCACCTGGGCCTGGAGAGCGACTGGGCCGAAGCCCGCGCCCGGCTGCTCGCCCTGCCCGGCTTCGGCCCGTGGACGGTCGACGTCATCGCGATGCGCGCGCTCGGCGACCCCGACGCCTTCCTCCCCACCGACCTCGGAATCCGGCGTGCCGCCCAGGAGTTGGGCCTGCCCTCCACCCCGGCCGCC
Organism: Streptomyces sp. NPDC001480; assembly: GCF_042894725.1. Taxonomy (NCBI): domain Bacteria; kingdom Bacillati; phylum Actinomycetota; class Actinomycetes; order Kitasatosporales; family Streptomycetaceae; genus Streptomyces; species Streptomyces sp. NPDC001480. The sequence continues at coordinate 168,087 of NZ_JBIAVX010000010.1, forward strand.
CTCACCGCACGCGCGGCGGCCTGGCGGCCCTGGCGGGCGTACGCCGTGCAGTACCTGTGGGCGACCGACAGCCACCCGATCAACTTCCTCCCCGTATAAGCCTGTACAGGCCCGTACAGGCCCTTACGGACCCGTGCAAGCCCGGACGCGACCGTGCGAGGACCAGCCATGAACACCAAGCAGCACACCGTCATCGACAGCCCCTACGGCCCGCTCACCCTCGTCGCCGACCACGACGGCGTCCTGTGCGGCCTCTACATGACCGACCAGCGCCACCGCCCACCCGAGGAGACCTTCGGCGACCGCGACGACACGCCCTTCGCCGAGGCACAGGACCAGCTCAATGCCTACTTCACCGGGGAGCTGAAGGACTTCAGCCTCGAACTGCGCCTGAACGGCACCCCGTTCCAGCGCAGTGTCTGGGACCAGCTGCGCCGCATCCCCTACGGCGAGACCCGCTCCTACGGCGAACTCGCCGAGGCCCTCGGCAACTCCGGCGCTTCCCGGGCCGTGGGCCTGGCCAACGGCAGGAACCCGATCGGCATCATCGTCCCCTGCCACCGGGTGATCGGCGCGGGCGGCTCCCTCACCGGCTACGGCGGCGGCCTCGACCGCAAGCAGCGCCTGCTGGACTTCGAACGGGGAACGGCGCTGTTCTAGCCCTTCTCACCGCTCAGCCCGCTCAACAGCGCGGGCAGGGCGGTGCCGATCGGTTCGCGGACGACCTCGTCCGCACGGTCGTCGTACGGGGTCGGTTCGGCGTTGACGATGATCAGACGCGCACCGTGGTCCGCCGCTACGCCCGCGAGGCCGGCGGCGGGCTGGACCTGGAGGCTGGTGCCGACGGCGATGAAGATCTGGCAGGCCTTGGCGATGGCGGCGGCCTGGCCGAGGACGACCGGGTCGAGGTGTTCGCCGAACATGACGGTCGCTGATTTGAGGATCCCGCCGCACTCCAGGCACGGTGGATCTTCCTCGCCGGCCTCGACCCGGGCGAGGGCGTCCTCCATGGGCCCGCGGACATGGCAACGGGTGCACACCACGCTCCGCGCGCTGCCGTGCAGTTCCAGCACCTTGCGGGCGGGCATACCGGCGAGTTGGTGCAGTCCGTCGACGTTCTGTGTGATGACCCTGACCGGAACCCCGGCCCGCTCCAGCTCCGCCACCGCCACGTGCGCGACGTTCGGCTCCGCCTCGAGCGTCCGGTTCTTGCGCCGCATCTGCCAGGACTGACGCCGGATCTCGGGATCGCCCATGTAGTACTCGTACGTCACGAGCTTCTCGGCCTCCGGGTCCCGCCGCCACAGCCCGTTCGGCCCGCGGTAATCAGGGATCCCGGAATCCGTGGAGATACCCGCTCCACTGAGGACGGCGACAAGAGGCTTGCTCATGCGCCGAGAGTAGGACGCCCGGCTGTTCGCGGCGAATGGATATCCTGGCGCGCCCGTGCGGTCCGCGGCCGGTCGGAGGGGACAAGGGGTTGGTCAGGCGAAGTCACGGCCGGAGGTTGTCCCAGGCCCGTACCGACCTCTCCTGGAATGACGAGTGGACGGATGCCCTGCCCGCCGGCGGTCAGGTGAGGCCGGTGAACCGGGGCAGGGCCCGTACCAGGTCGGAGGGGAGGGCGATGCCGTCCTCGGTGGACGGGTCGACCGCCAGCCACAGGTCGTCATCCGGCCAGTTCACGGCCAGCTCGACGACCGGGATCCTGATCGCCGTGGCCGGGTCGGCCCCGGCGGCCGCCAGTGAGTCGTCCGACGTGAAGACGGGGACGTACCGGTTGCCGTCCTGCTCGATCACCGGCAGGGCGAGAGCGCCTTCGGGTGGCTGCTCACCTTCGGGTGGCAGCGTCTGCGGAACCAGGGCGACGCTGTTCGCGAGATCGATCAGCGCGGCCTGGGTGTCCTCGGCCGCCGCGGTCGCGTCGACCTGTGCGTCGCCTTCGGGATGCGGGTTGCTCATGGGATCGTCCTCCTCCATCGCGTCCACGCACGCACCGACGTCCATGTGCGCGCCCGACGGCCCGAGTCCCTGCGCAGCCCGCCCTTAAACCGATCTTGGCCGACAAATCAGATATAGGGGACGTATCGGAAGGCCGGTCAGCCGACGCGGTGGCCGTTCTCCAGCTCCGCCGTCCCCGCACCCTCCGCCAGCACGTCCAGGGCGGCGAGGACGCGGCGGCCCGAGGAGCCGGGCAGATGGGCGGCGAGCTCCTCACGGGGGACGAGGCGCCAGGACAGGAGCTCCTCCTCCTGGAGGCGGATCGCCTTGAAGTCGTCCTCGGCGAGCACCCCGCCGTCGTAGAGGTACGCCACCAGCGGCGGCCGTCCCGTCCCGTGCACCCAGTCCACCGCCAGCAGCCGGCCGAGCTCCACGTCGAGCCCGATCTCCTCCAGCGTCTCGCGGCGCGCCCCCTGGCGCGGTGTCTCCCCGTCGTCCGACTCGACGGTGCCGCCCGGCAGGGCCCAGCCCTCGCGGTAGTTCGGCTCGACGAGCAGCACCCGCCCCTCGGAGTCCCGGAAGAGGGCGGCGGCACCGGCGAGGACACGCGGCAGGCCGGCGATGTACGTGGCGAAGTCTTGAACGGTGGTCATTCAGGCAGGGTAACCAGTTGCCGCCTACCGGCCGTCCGCCGTGGCCAGGCGCAGGGTGCGTTCCGCCAGCGCACTGATTCGCACGCCGTCGAAGCCGAACACCGCGCTGCGGACGGTGTCCTCCAGCGGGTCCTTCCACTGCGCCGGGATGGCCGCCGCCCCGTTCAGGACCCCGGCCACCGAGCCGGCCGTGGCACCGTTGGAGTCGGTGTCCAGGCCGCCGCGGACAGTGAGGGCGATGGTACGGGTGAAGTCGCCGTCGCCGTACAGCAGGCCGGCGGTGAGGACGGCCGCGTTCGGGACGGTGTGGATCCAGCCGAGCCCGGCCGTCTCCTCCGACACCGTGGCGAGAGTGTCCTGCCACGTCATCCGGGCCCCGTGCAGGGCGGCGACCCGCCGAACGGTACGGGCCAGGCGGCTGCTCGCCGGGATCACGGTGAGCGCCGTGTCGAGGGCGTGGCGCACGGTCGGGGCGGTGAACGCGGCCGAGACCAGCGCCGCCGCGAACATCGCCCCGTACACGCCGTTGCCGGTGTGGGACAGCACCGCGTCCCGGCGGGCCAGATCGGCGGCACGGCGCGGGGAGCCCGGGCACGTCCAGCCGTAGATGTCGGCGCGGATCAGGGCGCCGATCCACTCCTGGTACGGGTTGTCGTACGTGGCCGTCAGCGGTGGCTTGAGCCCGTTTGCGAGGTTGCGGTACGCGGCCCGCTCCGCCGTGAACGTCTGGAGGTACGGCAGCCGCAGCAGCCACAGGTCGCCGACCTGCTCGGTGCTGAAGTCGAAACCGTGGGTCTCCAGCAGGTGCAGGCCGAGGATTGCGTAGTCGACGTCGTCGTCGCGGCAGCTGCCGTGGACACGGCCGCGCACGCACTGGCGCCACTCGGGGCGCAGCTCGAGGCCGTCGGTGTCGTCGGCCGGTTCCGGGAGGTAGTCGGTGAGCGGCAGGGCGGCGGCCAGCCGCAGGTAGCGGTCGATGCGGTCGCGCGTCCACACCTCGCCCTGCTCGACCGGCTTGCCGAGCATGTTCCCGGCGATCCGCCCCAGCCAGCCGCCCAGGACGCGGTCGGCGAGTTCCGGCTCGGTGCGTACAGCTGTCATGGCTGAGGTGTACCCGGTTTACCGGGCGCGCACAGCCGGGTGCCAGGAGGTTCCCAGGGTTCCGGCGGGGCATGACGGCGGGTGGCTTCCCCGGTTAGGGTCACAACGGCGCGACTGGCCCTGACGTGCGACGGGCCCGGAGAGCAAGGGGAATACAAGGTGGCGGACGCTTCTGTGGACGGGACCCGACGGGTGCTCGTCGCCGCGGACAAGTTCAAGGGCTCGCTGACGGCCGTGCAGGTCGCCGAGCGGGTGACGGCCGGTCTGCGCCGGGTCGTGCCGGACGTCGAGGTGGAGGCGCTGCCCGTCGCCGACGGGGGTGACGGGACCGTGGACGCGGCGGTGGCCGCCGGCTTCGAACGGCGCGAGGTGCGGGTCGCGGGGCCGCTGGGGCAGGACGTGACCGCCGCGTTCGCGCTGCGCGGCGGCACCGCGGTGGTGGAGATGGCCGAGGCGAGCGGGTTGCAGCGGCTGCCGGCCGGGGTCTTCGCGCCGCTCACGGCCTCCACGTACGGGTCCGGGGAGCTGCTGCGGGCCGCGCTGGACGCGGGGGCGCGGGCCATCGTGTTCGGCGTCGGCGGCAGCGCGACGACCGACGGCGGGGCCGGGATGCTGACGGCGCTGGGGGCGCGGTTCCTGGACGACGAGGGGGAGCCGGTGCCGCCGGGCGGGGGCGGGCTGGCCTCTCTCGTGCGCGCGGACCTGTCGGGTCTGGACCCGCGGCTGTCCTCGGTCGAGTTCGTGCTGGCCAGCGACGTGGACAATCCGCTGACCGGGCCGAAGGGCGCGCCCGCGGTGTACGGGCCGCAGAAGGGGGCCTCGCCGGACGACATGGAGGCGCTGGACGCGGCGCTGGCGCACTACGCGAAGGTGCTGGAGGCGGCGGTCGGGCCGCAGGCGGCGGAGTACGCGGCGTCCGCGGGGGCGGGGGCCGCCGGGGGCATCGGATACGGTGCGCTGCTCCTCGGCGCCTCCTTCCGCCCCGGCATCGAGGTGATGCTCGACGTGCTCGGCTTCGCGCCGGCGCTGGCGAGGGCGGAGCTGGTGATCACCGGTGAGGGGTCCCTGGACGAGCAGACCCTGCACGGGAAGGCGCCCGCGGGGGTGGCCGCCGCGGCGCGGGCCGCGGGCAAGGAGGTCGTCGCGGTGTGCGGCCGGCTGGCCCTGCCGCCGGAGGCGCTGGGGCGGGCGGGGATCCGGCGCGCCTACCCGCTGACCGCGGTCGAGCCGGACATCGCCGCGTGCATCGCGGACGCGGGCCCGATCCTCGAACGCGTGGCCGAGGCCATCGCCCACGACTTCCTGACCTGACCCAGCCGTTTCCTCGCCCCCGCCGCCCCTGCCCTTTCCCATCTCCAGGGGCTCCACCCCTTCAGCCTCACCGGGGGCTGCGCCCCCCGACCCCCGACGGGGACTGCGTCCCCTGCACCCCTCTGGGGCTGCGCCCCGGTCTCGGCGGGGACTGCGTCCCGTGCATCCGTCCCGGACGCCGGCGGGGATCGTGTCCCCTGCGTCCCCGGCCCCCGGCGGGGGTTGCGCCCCCTCCACTGCTCTGGGGCTCCGCCCCGGCCCCCGCGGGGCTGGTGTCCCCTGCCTCCTCCGTCACCCGGTGAGGGCTGCATCCGCCGTATCCCTTGGGGCTGTGCCCGGCCCAGGGCGGGGACTGCGTCGCATGGCGCCCCTTCCGGGCTTTGCCCTTCCGGTGTGCCGGCGTGTCGGCGCGTTGGGCGGACCCGTGAAAGACGGAAGGCCCCGGACCGGGGAGGTCCAGGGCCAGCGTCGAATTGAGCGTTACGGCAGTTGGGCCGCTCGTGCCTCCCGGCGGTTGTCGCGGAAGTTGTTCACCCGGCGGGCCGTGGCGAACAGCGGGATCACCGCGCCCATGACGAGTTGCAGGGCGCAGCCCGTCTGGAGGAGGAGCTGGCCGCTGGGGGCGTCGAAGGCCCAGGCGGCCAGGAGGCCCATGGAGAGGACGATCCAGGAGAGCATCGCGGCCGCGAGGCGGCCCCGCGGCTTCGGGTACTCCACGCGGCTCACCATCAGCCACGCCGTGCCGAGGATGGCGAGGAGCGTCGCCACGAAGGGGAGCTCCAGCAGGACGATGGAGACCACCGTCAGCGCCCCGAACGGGGACGGCATGCCCTGGAACATGCCGTTGGCCGGTGTCACGCACGAGAAGCGCGCCAGGCGGAGGACCACGGCCAGGAGCACCACGATTGCCCCGAGCGCCGCCACTCTCTGGTGCGCGTCGTCCGCGACCATGCCGTAGACCAGCACGAAGTACGCCGGCGCCAGGCCGAAGCTGATCAGGTCGGAGAGGTTGTCCAGCTCCGCGCCCATCGGCGACGAGCGCAGCTTGCGCGCCACCAGGCCGTCGAACAGGTCGAAGACCGCCGCGCAGAGCATCAGGATGACCGCGGTGGCCGCGCTGTGGCGGGCCATGCCCGTTTCCTGGTCACCCGTGAGGTGCGGGATCAGGATGCCGGTGGTGGTGAAGTACACCGCCATGAACCCGCACGTGGCGTTGCCGAGGGTGAGGGTGTCCGCTATCGAGAGGCGGAGAGAGAGGGGCATCTCCTCCTCTTCGTCCCCCTCGTCCGCCTCGGGCACCCAGCCCGCCTGTGTCTCCGGATCAATCACGGTCAATGCGAGTCACCCCAGCCACGGTCTTCTGGCCGACCTCGACCGCGACCTCCACGCCCTCGGGCAGGTAGAGGTCGACACGCGAGCCGAAGCGGATCAGACCGATACGGTCGCCCTGCTCGACCTTCGTCCCCTGCGGGACGTAAGGCACGATGCGGCGGGCCACCGCGCCGGCGATCTGGATCATCTCGATGTCGCCGAGTTCGGTGTCGAAATGCCAGACTACGCGCTCGTTGTTCTCGCTCTCCTTGTTGAAGGCGGGAACGAAGCCACCGGGGATGTGTTCGACCGACGTCACCGTGCCCGAAAGGGGCGCGCGGTTGACGTGGACGTTGAGCGGGCTCATGAAGATCGCGACGCGGGTACGCCCGTCCTTCCACGGCATGATGCTCTGCACCACACCGTCGGCGGGAGAGATGACCCGGCCCGGGGCGATCTCGCGCTCGGGGTCGCGGAAGAACCACAGCATGCCCGCCGCGAGCGCGGTGGCGGGCACGGCGACGGCCTTGGCGACGCCGGAGCGGCGTGCGCGGGCCAGGCTGAGGGCTGCGGTGGCGACGGTCGGGAGAAGCCACGGCGATGCTCCGCGCGCAAGGCGTACGCCGGCTCGGCTGTCGCGAGGTGCAGAGGTTTGGCTGTGGGGCATGGATGACCTTCGTAGCGGATGATGCCGCGCTGGAACGGGGGACGGCGGCTTTCCCGGGATCGTACCGGTCGTGGGCCGCAACTGGGCAAGCCAGGAAGCCGAGTCGGCGGCCGAAGCACGTTGACGGGGTGTGATCTTCTTCTCGAAGAAAACACCCCGCATCCGGACAATCAGCCTTGGAACCGATACTCTTCGAGCAATCTGCGACCGATGATCATTTTCTGGATCTCGGCGGTGCCTTCACCGATGAGCAGCATCGGGGCCTCCCGGTAGAGGCGCTCGATCTCGTACTCCTTGGAGAAGCCGTAGCCGCCGTGGATCCGGAAGGCGTCCTCCACGACCTCCTTGCAGTACTCGGAGGCGAGGTACTTCGCCATCCCCGCCTCGAGGTCGTTTCGCTCGCCGGAGTCCTTTTTGCGTGCGGCGTTGACCATCATGGCATGCGCGGCCTCGACCTTGGTAGCCATCTCCGCGAGCTTGAACTGGATCGCCTGGTGCTGGGCGATCGGCTTGCCGAAGGTGTGTCGCTGCTGGGCGTACTGGACGCCCAGTTCGAACGCACGCTGTGCGACGCCGCAGCCACGCGCCGCCACATTCACGCGGCCGACCTCCACGCCGTCCATCATTTGGTAAAAACCTCGGCCGGTGACGCCGCCGAGCACCCGATCGGCCGGAATTCGCAGTCCGTCCATGATCAGTTCGGTGGTGTCCACCCCCTTGTAGCCCATTTTGTCGATCTTGCCCGGGATGGTGAGGCCGGGCCGGACCTCGCCGAACCCGGGCTCCTTCTCCACCAGGAAGGTCGTCATCGACTTGTGGGGCGCCGTGCCCTCGGGGTGTCCTTCGTCACTCCGGACCAGGACGGCCACCAGGGACGAGGTGCCGCCGTTCGTCAGCCACATCTTCTGGCCGTTCAGGACGTACTCGTCGCCGTCCTTGACCGCCTTCGACGTGATCGCCGACACATCGGAGCCGAGACCCGGCTCGGACATCGAGAACGCGCCCCGGATGTCGCCGGCCGCCATCCGCGGCAGGAAGTGGTCCTTCTGCTCCTGCGTGCCGTGCTGCTTGAGCATGTAGGCCACGATGAAGTGCGTGTTGATGATGCCGGAGACCGACATCCAGCCGCGGGCGATCTCCTCGACGCACAGGGCGTAGGTGAGGAGCGACTCGCCCAGGCCCCCGTACTCCTCGGGGATCATCAGACCGAAGAGGCCGAGTTCCTTCAGGCCGTCCACGATCGCTTGCGGGTACTCGTCGCGGTGCTCCAGCTCGGTCGCGACCGGAATGATCTCCTTGTCGACAAAGTCCCGAACGGTGGAGAGGATCTCCTGCTGGACGTCGGTCAGACCGGCGGTCTGGGCGAGACGGGCCATGGCTTACTTCTCCTGCTGCTTGAGCTCGGGGCGGCCGGGCTGCTCGCCGCCGCGCTCCTTGATGTACGTCTCGGTCGGCACCATCACCTTGCGGCGGAAGACGCACACGAGGGTGCCGTCCTGCTTGTAGCCCTTGGTCTCGACGTGGACGATGCCGCGGTCGTTCTTCGACTTCGACGGCCACTTGTCGAGGACGGTCGTCTCGCCGTAGATCGTGTCGCCGTGGAAGGTCGGCGCCACGTGCTTGAGCGACTCGATCTCCAGGTTGGCGATCGCCTTGCCGGAGACGTCCGGGACGGACATGCCCAGCAGGAGGGAGTAGATGTAGTTGCCCACGACGACGTTCTTGCCGAAGTCCGTCGTCTTCTCCGCATAGTTCGTGTCCATGTGGAGGGGGTGGTGGTTCATGGTGAGGAGACAGAACAGGTGGTCGTCGTACTCGGTGACCGTCTTGCCCGGCCAGTGCTTGTACGTCGCCCCGACCTCGAACTCCTCGTAGGTGCGCCCGAACTGCATCGTCCTCACGCCTCCGGGATCTCGAACTTGCTGGTGCGCTGCATGCCGGCGGCCCGGCCCTTGCCGGAGATGACCAGGGCCATCTTGCGGCTGGCCTCGTCGATCATCTCGTCGCCGAGCATCGCGGAGCCCTTCTTGCCGCCCGCCTCGGACGTGTAGTAGTCGTACGCGTCCAGGATCAGCTCGGCGTGGTCGTAGTCCTCCTGGGAGGGCGAGAAGATCTCGTTGGACGCCTCGACCTGGCCCGGGTGCAGCACCCACTTGCCGTCGAAGCCGAGCGCCGCGGCGCGCTGGGCGACCTCGCGGTAGCCGTCGATGTTGCGGATCTGGAGGTAGGGGCCGTCGATCGCCTGGAGGTTGTTGGCGCGGGCGGCCATCAGGATCTTCATCAGGATGTAGTGGTAGGCGTCCGCCGGGTAGCCGGGCGGCTGCTCGCCCACGACCAGCGACTTCATGTTGATCGACGCCATGAAGTCGGCCGGGCCGAAGATGATCGTCTCGACCCGCGGGGAGGCCTGAGCGATCTCGTTGACGTTGTTCAGGCCCTGCGCGTTCTCGATCTGCGCCTCGATGCCGATCTTCCCGACCTCGAAGCCCATCGTCTTCTCGATCTGCGTCAGCAGCAGGTCGAGGGCGACGACCTGCTGGGCCGTCTGCACCTTCGGCAGCATGATGCAGTCGAGGTTCTGGCCGGCGCCCTCGACGACCGTGACGACGTCGCGGTACGTCCACTCGGTCGTCCAGTCGTTGACGCGCACGACCCGCGTCTTGCCCGTCCAGTCGCCCTCGTTGAGGAACTTGACGATCGTGTGCCGGGCCTCGGGCTTGGCGAGCGGGGCGCACGCGTCCTCCAGGTCCAGGAAGACCTGGTCGGCGGGGAGGCCCTGCGCCTTCTCCAGGAAGCGGGGGTTGCTCCCGGGGACCGCGAGACAGGAGCGTCGCGGACGCAGACGGTTGACGGGCGTGGTCATGCGGGGACCTCCAGGGGGTCGAGCTTGTTCGCTTTCCGGATCTCGTCGACTATGCGGCCGATGATTCCGGTGATGTCGAAGTCCTTCGGAGTGAAGACCGCGGCCACTCCGGCGGCCCTGAGCTGCTCGGCATCACCGCCTGGGATGATGCCACCGGCGATCACCGGTATATCTGTGGCACCGGCCACACGCAGCCGTTCGAGCACGTCCGGGACCAGCTGGGCGTGCGAACCGGACAGGATCGACAGCCCGACCGCGTGCACGTCCTCGGCGAGGGCCGCGTCCACGATCTGCTCGGGCGTGAGCCGGATGCCCTGGTAGACCACCTCGAAGCCGGCGTCACGGGCCCGTACGGCGATCTGCTCGGCACCGTTGGAGTGCCCGTCCAGACCGGGCTTGCCGACCAGGAAGCGCAGCTTGCCCACGCCCAGCTCACGGGCGGTGGCGTCGACCTTGGCGCGGACCTCGGCGAGCGCGGAGCCCGGCTCGGCGGCGACCGCCACCGGCGCGGACGACACCCCGGTGGGTGCCCGGAACTCGCCGAACACCTCGCGCAGGGCCCCGGCCCACTCACCGGTCGTGACGCCGGCGCGGGCGCACTCCAGGGTGGCCTCCATGAGGTTCTCGGTGCCCTTGGCGGCCTCCTTCAGCCGTTCCAGCGCCTTGCACGGGCGCGGGTGGTTGAAGGGCGGTTGATAGCGCGTGTCGCGCCAGTGCTGGAGCGAGGCGATGACGCGGGCCTCGACCGCCGGGTCGACCGTCATGATCGCGGTGTCCAGGTCGGCCGTCAGCGGGTTCGGCTCGGTGCCCTCGAAGGCGTTGACACCGATGATCTTCTCCTCGCCGGACTCGATCCGGGCCCGGCGCTCGGCGTGCGAGGCGACCAGCTGCGACTTGAGGTAGCCGGACTCCACGGCGGCCATCGCGCCGCCCATCTCCTGGATCCGTTCGATCTCCGCGAGGGACTCCTCGACGAGCTCGCCCACCTTCGCCTCGATCACCGTCGAGCCCTCGAAGATGTCCTCGTACTCCAGCAGGTCGCTCTCGTGCGCCAGCACCTGCTGGATGCGCAGGCTCCACTGCTGGTCCCAGGGCCGGGGCAGGCCCAGGGCCTCGTTCCAGGCTGGTAGCTGCACGGCACGCGCGCGTGCGTCCTTGGAGAGGGTCACGGCCAGCATCTCGAGCACGATCCGCTGGACGTTGTTCTCGGGCTGCGCCTCGGTCAGACCGAGGGAGTTGACCTGGACGCCGTAGCGGAAGCGACGGTGCTTGGGGTCCTCGATGCCGTACCGCTCACGGGTGATCCGGTCCCAGATCCGGCCGAAGGCGCGCATCTTGCACATCTCCTCGATGAAGCGGACGCCCGCGTTCACGAAGAAGGAGATACGGCCCACGACATCGCCCATGCGCTCCTGCGGCACCTGCCCGGAGTCGCGCACGGCATCGAGGACGGCGATCGCGGTGGACATCGCGTACGCGATCTCCTGGACCGGTGTGGCGCCCGCCTCCTGCAGGTGGTAGCTGCAGATGTTGATCGGATTCCACTTCGGTATGTGGGAGACCGTGTACGCGATCATGTCGGTCGTCAGCCGGAGCGACGGCCCCGGCGGGAACACATGGGTGCCCCGGGACAGGTACTCCTTGACGATGTCGTTCTGGGTCGTGCCCTGGAGCCTGGTGATGTCCGCGCCCTGCTCCTCGGCGACGACCTGGTAGAGCGCCAGGAGCCACATGGCCGTGGCGTTGATCGTCATCGAGGTGTTCATCTGCTCCAGGGGGATGTCCTGGAACAGCCGGCGCATGTCACCGAGGTGCGCGACCGGCACACCGACCCGGCCGACCTCGCCGCGGGCGAGGATGTGGTCGGAGTCGTAGCCGGTCTGCGTCGGCAGGTCGAACGCGACCGACAGGCCGGTCTGGCCCTTGGCGAGGTTGCGCCGGTACAGCTCGTTCGACGCCTCGGCGGTGGAGTGACCGGCGTACGTGCGCATGAGCCACGGCCGGTCCTTCTGACGCTCAGTCATCTATGGCCTCCGTGGTCCTCAGATGTTCCGGAAGCGGTTGATGGCGTCGATGTGCTGGGCGCGCTTGGCCTCGTCGCGCACGCCCAGGCCCTCCTCGGGGGACATGCACAGGACGCCGACCTTGCCCTGGTGGAGGTTGCGGTGCACGTCGTAGGCGGCCTGGCCGGTCTCCGCCAGGGAGTACACCTTCGACAGCGTCGGGTGGATCTTGCCCTTGGCGATGAGGCGGTTGGCCTCCCAGGCCTCGCGGTAGTTGGCGAAGTGGGAGCCGATGATCCGCTTCAGGGACATCCACAGGTAGCGGTTGTCGTACTCGTGCATGTAGCCCGAGGTCGAGGCGCAGGTGGTGATGGTGCCGCCCTTGCGGGTGACGAACACGGAGGCGCCGAAGGTCTCGCGGCCGGGGTGCTCGAAGACGATGTCGATGTCCTCGCCGCCGGTGAGCTCGCGGATGCGCTTGCCGAAGCGCTTCCACTCCTTCGGGTCCTGGGTGTTCTCGTCCTTCCAGAACTTGTAGCCCTCGGCGTTGCGGTCGATGATCGCCTCGGCGCCCATCGAGCGGCAGATCTCCGCCTTCTGCGGGCTGGAGACGACACAGATCGGGTTGGCGCCGCCGGCCAGCGCGAACTGCGTGGCGTAGGAGCCGAGGCCGCCGCTCGCACCCCAGATGAGCACGTTGTCGCCCTGCTTCATGCCGGCGCCGTTGCGGGAGACCAGCTGGCGGTAGGCGGTGGAGTTGACCAGGCCCGGGGCGGCGGCCTCCTCCCAGCTGAGGTGGTCGGGCTTCGGCATCAGCTGGTTCGACTTGACCAGCGCGATCTCGGCGAGACCACCGAAGTTGGTCTCGAAGCCCCAGATGCGCTGCTCGGGGTCGAGCATGGTGTCGTTGTGGCCGTCGCTCGACTCCAGCTCCACGCTCAGACAGTGCGCGACGACCTCGTCACCGGGCTTCCAGGCATTGACGCCGGGGCCGGTGCGCAGGACGACGCCCGCGAGGTCGGAGCCGATGATGTGGTACGGCAGGTCGTGCCGCTTGGCCAGCTCGTTGGTGCGGCCGTAGCGCTCCAGGAAGCCGAACGTCGACAGCGGCTCGAAGATCGACGTCCACACGGAGTTGTAGTTGACCGAGGAGGCCATGACGGCCACCAGGGCCTCGCCCGGGCCGAGCTCGGGCAGCGGCACCTCGTCGAGGTGGATCGACTTGCGCGGGTCCTTGTCGCGGGTCGCGAGGCCCGCGAACATCTCCGTCTCGTCCTTGTGCACGGTGATCGCGCGGTACGACTCGGGGAGCGGCAGAGCGGCGAAGTCGGCGGACGTGGCGTCCTTCGACTGGATCGCGTCCAGGATGTCCTTCACGGTCACGGTGTTGCCTCCGGCGGTGAGCGCCCTGAGGGAGGGGCGCTGAGGGTTCGTCGGTGCTGCGATGAGTGCTGCTGAGGGTGGGGTGAAAAGGTGCCGTCGGTTCGGCGGTGGTGCTTCGGCAGCGCTTTGTGGCGCGGGAGGTTGCCTGTGACGCAGGCGTCCGGGCGCGCAGGCCGTCCGGCTTGCGGGGACAGCCGACGCGCGAAAGGTCGCTGCGCGCCGGCCGCCCGGACTCCTTCAACGTATGACACCCCGTGTCATGCCGCAAGGCACTGAGTGCCAGAACTTCCTCTCACCTGAAATCTTTACGTAACAAGTGAGCGATGATCGATCGAACGGGCTCTGAAATCCGCGCGAAAAGGTGCTCTGACATGCCAAAACGGCCACCCGGTGGGGTGGCCGTCATCACAGCGGCAAAGGGGCCCGAGGGCGCGCTCAGCGGTCCTTGAGGGCCTCCTCGATGGTCCGCATGACCTCGTCCAGCGGGGCGTCGGTGCGCGCGACCGTCACCAGCACCTCGCCGTGCGAGGCGACCGCCGCCGGGGCCGGTCTGGGGGCGGTGTCGCGCCCGGCGCCGATGCCGGTGCCGAAGGTCTTCCGCACGATCGCGAAGGCGTGGTCGAGCTGGGCCTCGACATCGCCCTGCCCGCCGGCCCTGAGCCAGCGGCGCAGGACGTGGTTGTGGGCGGTGACCACGGCGGACGCGGCGACCTCCGCCAGCAGCGGGTCGTCGTTGGCGTCGTCGTCGTGCGCGTGTTCGTCGAAGTGGCCGAGGAGATAGCGGGTGAACAGACGCTCGTAGCGGGCCACCGACGCGATCTCCGCCTCACGCAGGGTGGGCACCTCGCGCGTCAGCTTGTAGCGGGCGACCGAGATCTCGGGCCGGCCCGCGTACATCTTCATGACTTCCTTGATGCCGCGGCACACGGTGTCGAGCGGGTGCTCGTGCGCGGGGGCGGCGTTGAGCACCGCCTCGGCGCGGATCAGCGTGTCGTCGTGGTCGGGGAAGATCGCCTCTTCCTTGGAGCGGAAGTGGCGGAAGAAGGTGCGGCGCGCGACCCCGGCCGCGGCCGCGATCTCGTCGACGGTGGTCGCCTCGTACCCCTTGGTCGCGAACAACTCCATCGCGGCTGCCGCCAGTTCTCGGCGCATCTTGAGCCGCTGGGCGGCGGCACGGCCGCCTGCGGCACTCTCCGGCGCGTCGGGCGTAGCTGGTGTACGGGAGGACTTGGCGGGCTGGGACATGACCCGAACGTACTGCATGCGCGCAGCTCGATGCGCAGGTCCGGGGTTTCCCCCGCCCTTGGGGGGCGGGGGACTGCCGGGTCGGGTGGGCGGGAGAGACGCAGCGGTGTCGAGCAGTCCGCCCCAGTCGCCGGGACGGTCAGCGGCGGGCATATTCGCGGAAGCCGCGGCCGGTCTTGCGGCCGAGGCAGCCCGCGGCCACCAGGTGCTCCAGGAGCGGCGCCGGGGCCAGCCCCGGGTCGCGGAACTCGCGGTGCAGCACCTTCTCGATCGCCAGGGAGACGTCGAGCCCGACCACGTCCAGCAGCTCGAAGGGGCCCATCGGGTAGCCGCCGCCCAGCTTCATCGCCGCGTCGATGTCGTCCAGGGACGCGTAGTGCTCCTGCACCATCTTGACCGCGTTGTTCAGGTACGGGAACAGCAGCGCGTTCACGATGAAGCCGGCGCGGTCACCGCAGTCCACCGCGTGCTTCCTGATCCTGGCGCAGACCTCGCGGACCGTGGCGTGGACGTCCTCGGCCGTCAGCACCGTACGGACGACCTCGACCAGCTTCATCGCCGGCGCCGGGTTGAAGAAGTGCATGCCGATCACGTCCTGCGGACGCGAGGTGGCGCGGGCGCAGGCGACGACCGGCAGCGAGGAGGTCGTGGTCGCCAGGACCGCGCCCTGCTTGCAGACCTTGTCCAGTGTCGCGAACAGCTGCCGCTTGACCTCCAGGTCCTCGGCGACCGCCTCGACGGCCAGGTCCACGTCCGCGAAGGCCTCGTAGGAGCCCGCCGGGGTGATCCGGTCCAGGGTCTCGGCGGCGGCCTCGGCGGTCAGCCGGCCCTTGTCGACGGAGCGGGCCAGGGACTTGCCGATGCGGGCCTTCGCGGTCTGCGCCTTCTCCTCGCTGCGGGCGGCCAGCACGACGTCGTACCCGGCCTTGGCGAAGACCTCGGCGATACCGGAGGCCATGGTGCCGGAGCCCGCCACACCGACGGAGCGGACCGGGCGGCCGGAGGTCCCGGAACCGGTGGAACCCGGCGTCAGCGCGTCCGGCACGACCGTCGCGCTGCCCGGCGCCTCGTACGTGTAGAAGCCGCGCCCCGACTTGCGGCCGGTCAGGCCCGCCTCGCTGAGCTGCTTCAGGATCGGGGCGGGGGCGTGCAGCCGGTCGCGGGACTCGGCGTACATGGCGTCCAGGACGGTCCGCGCGGTGTCGATGCCGATCAGGTCCAGCAGGGCGAGGGGGCCCATCGGCAGGCCGCAGCCGAGCCGCATCGCGGCGTCGATGTCCTCGCGGGAGGCGTACTTCGCCTCGTACATCGCGGCGGCCTGGTTGAGGTAGCCGAACAGCAGGCCGTCCGCGACGAAGCCGGGGCGGTCACCGACCGCGACGGGCTCCTTGCCCAGGTCGAGGGCGAGATTCGTGACCGCGGTGACGGCCGCCGGCGCGGTCAGCACGGAGGAGACGACCTCGACCAGCTTCATCGCCGGGGCAGGGTTGAAGAAGTGCAGGCCCAGCACCCGCTCGGGACGGGCGGAGTCGGCGGCCAGACGGGTCACCGACAGGGCGTTGGTGCCGGTCGCCAGGATCGTCTCCGGCCGCACGACGCCGTCGAGTTCACGGAATATCTGGTGCTTGACCTCGTACGACTCCGGAGCCACCTCGATGACCAGGTCGGCATCGGCGGCGGCCGTGAGCTCGGTCGTGGTGCGCACCCGGCCGAGGAGGTCCGCGCGCTCCTGCTCGGTGAGCTTGCCGCGCTGCACGGCGCGGGCGGTGGAGGACTCCAGCGCGGCGACGGACCTCGCGGCCTGGGCTTCGCTGATGTCGATGCCGATCACCTCGCGGCCGGCCTTGGCGAGGACCTCGGCGATGCCGGTGCCCATGGTGCCGAGGCCGACGACGGCAATGGTCTTGAGCTGGGACAGAGGGGTGTCGGACAGGGGAGTGGCCATCGCGGACTCCAGGAATGAGGGTGGTGACGACGACAACGCGCCGGGTGCGCCGAGAGGCGCACACCGGGGCGTGCAGAGCTGCGTGAATGCGGGTGTTCGCCGGGCTGCCAAGCGCACACGCCCGGTGCCGTCGCGGCGGGCGCGAGCGCCCGCGGAACGGCGGATCCCGACCGGCTCTGTCCCGAAGCCGAGTCGTACTGCGGCACACGATGTGCCGAACCGACCAGCGCTCACGACGGCCGCGTCACCAAACCGTCGCGAGCGGAAGTGCGAGTGGGTAACTCGCTCGTCTGAGCTTAACTCGCCGGTAACGAGCACGCCAGCCCCCTGAGTTTGTGATGTAGGTCCCTCTCGCCGCACAACACCCCTACGCTGGGCTTCGTGGACGAAGAGTTGCGATCGCTCACGGAGCGTCTACGGCAGGAGTCCGGGGGATCGGCGGCGTACGAGCGCCTGACCGCGACCGGCGACCTCGACGAACTCGCGGACGTGCTCACCGCGCCCGGACAGCCGCTGTGGGCCAGGGAACTGGCCGCCTTCAGGCTGGGGCTGGCGGGCGACCGGCGCGCCTTCGAGTCCCTGGTGCTGCTGCTCAACCACCGCGACCCGCCGCGCTGCGCCTGTGCCGCCCACGCCCTGGCCCGCCTGGGCGACCCGCGCACCGCCCGCGCCGCCGCGGCGCTGGCCACCAACGAACTGCGCGTCGCCTACGCCCTGCACCCGGTACGCCTCCTGGTGCAGCTGCGCGCCCCCGAGTCCGTGCCCGCGCTGATCACCACCCTGGAGCGGCGGCTGCGCCCGCACGACCCCTACCGCCGGGTGGCCCTCGCCTGCGTGGAGGGGCTCGGCGAACTGGGGGACGACCGTGCCAGGCGGGTACTGAACGAGTCCCTGGCCCACCCGGCGCTCGCCGAGGCGGCGGTGCACGCGCTGGCACGGATCCCGAAGCAGCGCTGAGCCCGCGTCAGCCGGCCGGCTCGCGCACGTACCGCACCTCGGGCACCGCCACCCCGTCCGCGTCGAAGGACTCCTCGGCGCCGTCCGCGCGAAACCCCGCCCGCTCGTAGAAGCGGCGGGCGGGTGTGTTCTCCTTCAGGACCCAGAGGAACACCCGCGGGTACCCGGCGGCCGCGCAGCGCCGCCGCGACTCGCGCAGGAGGGCCCGGCCGATGCCGGTTCCGGCATGTCGATCGTCTACATAAATCGCATACAGTTCACCGTCTCCGGTGCGCGCGTCCCCGTCCCGGTACGGGCCCAGCGCCGCCCACCCGGCGACCTCACCGCCCCGCTCGGCGACCAGGTTCACCACGCTTCCGTCCCCCTGCGCGAACCGGGCCCGGCGCCGCGCCGCGTCCTCGGCCACGCTGAGCGCGTCGAGGTACGACCGCGGCACGAGCCCCCGGTAGGCGGTCTGCCAGCCGCGGACGCGTATCTCGGAGACACGGTCGCAGTCGGCGAGGGTCATCGGACGTATGCGGGGCGGTGTGTGATCCATGGCGGCACCTTAGGGCGCAGCTCAGCCCCTGAACCCCAGCAGCCGGTGCAGCCGTGCCCCGGGGGACGAGACGGACGCCGTCCTGCCGGCGAGCGGCTCTGGGTCGGGCAGGGTGCGGCACACCGCGTCGGCCTCACCGCCGCCGCGCGGGACCTCGCCGTCGGCGAGGTAGGCGGCCAGATAGGTGTCAAGGCAGGTGTTGCCGCTCAGCGTGATGCCGTGGTTGCCGCCGCCCTGCTCGACGACCAGGCTGGAGCCGGCGAGGAGCCGGTGGACCGTCACGCCGCCCTGGTAGGTGGTGGCCGCGTCGTGCGTCGCCTGGAACAGCAGGGCGGGCGGCAGTTCGCCGTTGGCCACGTTCACCGGGCGCAGGGTGTCCGTCGGCCAGAACGCGCACGGCGCGTTGTACCAGGCGTTGTTCCAGGCCATGAAGGGCGCACGGTCGTACACCGCCCACGTGTCCTTGCGCCACTGGCCGAAGTCGCGCGGCCAGGGGACATCACGGCACTGCACCGCGGAGTAGACGCTGTAGCCGTTGTCGCCGGTGGAGTCGACCGCGCCCAGCTTGTCGTACACCTCGACGAGCGGGCCGGCGTCCCTGTCGTGCGCGTACGCTGCGAACGCCTCGGCGAGGTAGGGCCAGTAGCCGTTGTAGTAGCCGCCTGGGATGAAGGTGTCTTCCAGTTCGGCGGCGCCGACCCTGCCGCCCGCGGGCTTCTTCGCGAGCGCCGCCCGCATCGCGTACCACGCGGCCTCGACCTTCGCGGGGTCGGTGCCGAGCCCGTACGTCGAGTCGTACGTGGCGATCCACGCCATCAGGGCGCGGTGGCGGTCGTCGAAGGCGTAGTCCTGGGCGAGGTTGTCGTCGTACCAGACGCCGGTCGGGTCCACGACGGAGTCCAGGACCAGACGGTGCACCCGCCGCGGGTAGAGCTTGGCGTAGACGGCTCCGAGGTAGGTGCCGTAGGAGTAGCCGAAGTAGCTGACCTTGTCGGCGCCGAGGGCCTGCCGGACGGTGTCGAGGTCCCGGGCGGCGCTGACGGTGTCCATGTACGGCAGCACGCTCGCGTACTTCTTGCCGCAGGCGGCGGCGAAGGCCTTCGCGCGGGTGAGGCCCGCCTTTTCCAGCGCGGGAGTGGCGGGGACCGTGTCGGGGCGTACGGGACCGAAGGAGCCGGACGCGCAGTCCAGCGCGGGGCTGCTCCGGCCCACGCCGCGCGGGTCGAACCCGATCACGTCGTACTGGCCGGCCACCGCCCTGGGCAGGGCCGAGGCGACGAAGCCGGCCAGTGTCAGACCGCTGCCGCCGGGGCCGCCGGGGTTGACCAGCAGCGGGCCCTGGTAGGTCTTCGCGGTGTGCGGTACGCGGGAGAGGGCGAGCGTGATCTGCCGTCCGGCCGGGTGGGCGTGGTCGAGCGGCACCTTCAGGGACGCGCACTGGAGCGTCGGATAGTCGGCGGTGCCGCACTCCTTCCAGGCGGGCTCGGCGGCCGGGGCTGCGGCCGCGGGCCGCGCGGTCCGCGGCGTGCTCGCGCCGGCGGGGACGGCCGTGACCGACCCGGCGAGGACGGCGGCGGCAGCCCACAGCACGGCTGCGCGTGTTCTCATCGGTCCTCCCGGGACGGCTGCGGGCAGGGACCGCGAGGTCACGGTCCCTGCCGGATCGTCCCGGGAAGCGCACCGGCGGGAACGTGTCGGGCCGATACTTGACCCGATTGGGCCGTGGGATGCCCTCGAACGCTCTCAGATCAGGGTGAGTTGTGTCGGTGTCTGTACGTCGGGCCCGGTGGCGAGGGGTTCGGCCGGTTCGGGCGGGCGGATCCTGCGGTGCGTGCCCGCGCGCGTGGGGCCGATGCCGTACTCCTCGGCCAGTTCGTGGACCTGACGGGTGATCCGGCGCTGGTACCACTTCGGCGCGTAGGCGCCCTCCGCGTACAGCCGCTCGTAACGGCGCACCAGATGCGGGTGGCGGGCGGCCAGCCAGGACATGAACCACTCACGGGCCCCGGGCCGCAGGTGCAGCACCAGCGGGGTGACGGAGGTGGCACCGGCGGCCGCGATCGCCCGCACGGTGGCCCGCAGCTGGTCGGGGTGGTCGCCGAGGAACGGGATCACCGGCGCCATCAGCACCCCGCAGCCGATGCCGTGCTCGCCGAGGGTCCGTACGACGTCCAGGCGGCGCTCGGGCGCGGGCGTGCCCGGCTCCACGGTCCGCCACAGGTCCTGGTCGGTGAAGCCGACGGAGACCGAGATCCCGATGTCGGTGACCCGCGCGGCCCGGGTGAGCAGGTCGAGGTCGCGCAGGATCAGCGTGCCCTTGGTCAGGATGGAGAAGGGGTTCGCGCGTTCGGTGAGGGCGGAGATGATCCCCGGCATCAGGCGGTAGCGGCCCTCGGCGCGCTGGTAGCAGTCGACGTTGGTGCCCATCGCGACGTGCTCGCCCTGCCAGCGGGGCGAGGCCAGCTGGTGGCGCAGCAGCTCGGGCGCGTTCACCTTGACCACGATCTGGGTGTCGAAGCCGATGCCCGTGTCGAGGTCCAGGTAGCTGTGCGTCTTGCGGGCGAAGCAGTACACGCACGCGTGCGTGCAGCCCCGATAGGGATTCACGGTCCACTCGAAGGGCATGCGGGAGGCGCCCGGCACCCGGTTGAGGATGGAGCGGGCCCGGACCTCGTGGAAGGTGATCCCGGCGAACTCCGGCGTGTCGAACGTGCGCGTGGTGACCGCGTCGGCATCGAACAGTGCGGTGTCGGCCCGGCCGTGCTCGGACTCGGCTGTGAGGTTCTCCCAGCGCATCAGGCCTCCTCGGTAGCGCTGAGCACAGAATAGAACATCTGTTCCCATGATCGTGCAAGGGTGTTTTCCGACCGCATGACGACCGCACGACAACCGCATCGGACAGCCATGGGCACCCCGATTTGGGCGGCCGGGGACCGGGGTGGTTGGCTTGCCCCAACCCCGAGAACACAGGTCCTGGAGGAACGCAATGGCGCAGGTCGAGGCCACCACGGAGCGGATCGTCGCAGCGGACGCGGAGAAGGTGTTCGACGCCCTCGCCGACTACACCGGCACCCGCGAGCGAGTGCTGCCCGAGCACTTCAGCGAGTACGAGGTCCGCGAGGGCGGCGACGGCGAGGGCACTGTCGTCCACTGGAAGCTCCAGGCCACCAGCAAGCGCGTCCGCGACTGCCTCCTGGAGGTCAGCGAGCCCACCGACGGCGAGCTGGTCGAGAAGGACCGCAACTCCTCCATGGTCACCACCTGGCGCGTCACCCCCGCCGGGGAGGGGAAGTCCCGGGTCGTCGTCGCCACCACCTGGAAGGGCGCCGGCGGCATCGGCGGCTTCTTCGAGAAGACCTTCGCCCCCAAGGGCCTCGCCCGCATCTACGACGCCCTCCTCGCCAGGCTCGCCGCCGAGGTCGAGAAGTAACCCGAGCCCCCCTCACCGGTTCGAGTGGATGTCCACACGGCCCGGTACGGTGCCGTAACTCGTCGCGCTTGCTCGTAGTTGTCCCCGATGAGTGGTTACGCGGGGAATCGTGCGACAGCGCGACGAGGGGAGCGGCACGTGGGCGGGACGATTCTGGTGCAGGACGAGCCGGCCGTGGCACCCGACCGGCCAGCCGCCCCACCGCCCGCACCCGCCGCCCCGCTCAGCCCCCGCCGGGTGCGGCTGATCTTCGCCGGGCTGATGCTCGCCCTGCTCCTCGCCGCCCTGGAGCAGATGATCGTCGCCACCGCGCTGCCCGGGATCGTCGGCGAACTGCACGGCCTGGACCGCGTGTCCTGGGCGGTCACCGCCTATCTGCTCACCTCCACCGTGGGCCTGCCCGTCTACGGCAAGCTCGGCGACCTCGTCGGCCGCAAGGGCGTCTTCCAGTGCGCGATCCTCGTCTTCGTCGCCGGCTCCGCCCTCGCCGGGCGGGCGCAGACCATGGACCAGCTGATCGCCTTCCGCGCCGTGCAGGGCGCCGGCGCCGGCGGGCTCCTGACCGGCGTGCAGGCGATCATCGCGGACATCGTGCCGCCCCGCCGCCGCGGCCGCTTCCTCGGCCTGATCGGCGCCGCCTTCGGCCTCGCCTCCGTCGCCGGACCCCTGCTCGGCGGCTACTTCACCGACCACCTCTCCTGGCGCTGGTGCTTCTACGTCAACGTCCCCTTCGGCCTGCTCACCCTGGCCGTCGTCACCGCCGGCCTCAAGCTCCCCAAGCCGCCCTCCCGGGGCCGCTTCGACCTGCTCGGCGCACTGCTGCTCACGGCGGCCTCCACCTGCCTGGTGCTGCTGACCAGCTGGGGCGGCACAGAGTACGCCTGGGACTCACGCGTCGTCCTCGGCCTCGGCGCCGGCGCGACGGCGGCCGCCGCCCTCTTCGTCCTCGCCGAGCACCGCGCCGGCGAACCCCTCATCCCGCCGCGGCTGTTCCGTGACTCCGTCTTCACCGTCACCGGCCTGATCGCACTGGTCGTCGGCGTCGCACTGTTCGGCGCCGCCACCTACCTGCCGACCTTCCTCCAGATGGTCGACGGCGTCTCCGCCACCGAGTCCGGCCTGCTCATGCTGCCCATGATGGGCGGCATCGTCGGCGCCTCCGCCGTCGCCGGCCAGCTCATCAGCCGCACCGGCCGCTACAAGATCTACCCCGTGCTCGGCGGCGCCCTCTCCGTGGCCGGCATGTGGCTGCTGTCCCGGCTCCAGACCGACACGCCCCGGCTGCACTACAGCATCTGGATGGCCGTCCTCGGCGCGGGCATCGGCATGGTGATGCCCGTCCTCGTCCTCGCCGTGCAGAACTCCGCGCGCCCCGCCGACCTCTCCACCGCCACCAGCGCCAACAACTACTTCCGGCAGATCGGCGGCTGCGTCGGCGCCGCCGTCTTCGGCACCCTCCTCACCGACCGGCTCACCGACGCCCTGCACCGGCGCCTGCCCGCGCACGGGGGCGCCCGCCTCCCCGACCCGGAGTCGCTCACCCCACGGCTCGTGCACGCGCTGCCGCCGGCGCTGCGCGACGCCTGCGTCGCCGCCTACGCCGACGCCATGCCCCGGATCTTCCTCTACCTGGTCCCGGTGCTCGTCCTCGGCCTGCTGCTCGCCTTCTTCCTCAAGGAGAAACCACTGGTGTCCCACTACGCCTCCGTCACCGACCAGGAGACCGCGCCGGTGACCGCCCCGATCCCGCACGCCCGTTCGCCGTACACCGCCGGCATCCCGGTCTGCGGCACGGTGCAGCACCACGACGGGACCGTGGTGCCCCGCGCGGCACTCACCCTGATCGACGTCGCCGGACAGCAGGTCGGCCGGGGCGCCAGCGGCGAGGACGGACGGTACGCGCTGGCCACGCCCGGCCCGGGCTCCTACGTACTGATCGCCGCCGCGGGCGGCCACCAGCCGCAGGCCGTCTCCGTCACCGTCGGCGAACGCCCCGTCGAACTCGACGTCGTCCTCGGCGGCGCCGGCCGCCTCGCCGGTGCGGTGCTCACCGCCGACGGAACCCCCGTACGGGACGCCACCGTCACCCTCACCAACGTGCACGGCGAGGTCGTCGCGAGCACCCGCAGCGGACGCGAGGGCGGCTACGTCATCACCGAACTCGTGGCCGGCGAGTACACCCTCGCCGCCAGCGCGCCCGCCTTCCGGCCCGCCGCGCTCCCCGTCACCGTCCAGGCCTCCCGGGAGACCCGCCAGGACGTCGAACTCGCCGGCGGCGCCCTGCTGCGCGGCACCGTCCGGGCCGGCGGCGGACGCCCCGTCGAGGACGCCCGCGTCACCCTCCTCGACGCCGCCGGCAACGTCGTCGACACGCTCACCACGGGCGGCGACGGGACGTTCCGGTTCGTCGACCTCGCCTCCGGCGAGTACACCGTCATCGCGGCGGGATACCCGCCCGTGGCCACCGTGCTCCAGGTCGCGGGCGGCGGCAGGACCGAACGGGACCTCCAACTGGGCCACGAGGACTGACGTCCGCCGACCGCCCGTACCGGTGCATAGCGTGCGCCGGGGCGTCGCGCACGGCAATTCACCAATTGCCGCACACGCGCCGTGCGCCGGCCGTACCGTGGAGTAGGCGGCACAGATCATGACGTGGATCGTGCGGTGCCGACGGGGAGCCCGCGCAGTCCAGGGGGAGAGAGGGTCAGGGCCATGGACCGTGGCACGGAAGTGGGCGTAGACCCTGGGGAGGGCGACGCGCAGTGGGCTGCCGGGGTCGGCCGGATTCCGCTCGCCGTGGTCGTCGTCGACCGCGACGGCCTGGTGTCGCACTGGAGCACGGGCGCCCGGCGGCTGTTCGGCGTCGAGCGGGAGGAAGCCGTGGGCCGGCCCGCCGCCGACCTGCTGCCGGTCTCCGGCGCCCTGCCCGACGACCTCGACCCCGAACCACCGCTGGACGCCTACGGTCCCTACGAGGCGTACGACGGGCTGGGCCCCGACCTCGAGGCCTCGCTCGGCGGCCGGACCGCCTACCCGACGGCCGGCCGGGCCCGGCTCTCCGGACAGCCCACCGAAGGGCCCGCACGGCCGGAAACCGGCGGCGAACGACTCGACGTCCTGTGGTGGGCCTACCCACTCGTCGGTCCCGGACCCGCCCGCCTCCTGGTGCTCGCCGCCGACGCCACCCGGCTGCACATGGAGCGCGGCTACGACGACGAGACCGCCGAACGCATCGCGCCCGGCTTCGCCCGCCACACCGAACTCCCCGCCTTCGACGAACTCGCCCGGCGGCTGCCCGAGATCCTGCCGAACATGGGCCCCGGCCTCAGCGGCCGCATCGTCGCCCAGATCCTCGAACTGGGCTACCCGGTACTGGAGTTCAGCCAGTACGACCGGGTGCCCGTGACCCCCGACTGGGGAGTGCCGCGCCGCGCGGGACGCCTCCCCGCCGAGACCGGCACCATCGCGCAGGGGCGGCCGGTGGCCGTCGTCCCCGTCCCTGTCGGCGCCGAGCACGACCTGGAGTACGCGGCCGTCCGCGAACGCCTGGAATTCCTCAACGAGGTCAGCTCCGGCATCGGCACCTCGCTCGACCTCGGCGAGACCATCCGGGAGGTCACCAGCGCCGCCGTGCCACGCTTCGCCGACTTCGCCGGCACCCACCTGCGCGCCGCCGTCCTCGCGGGCGAAGGCTTCCCGGACGGCCCGCCGGACGCCCACACCGTGATGCACCGCGTCTGGGTCGAGCACAACGACGAACCCGGCCGCTGGGACGACACCGTGCCGGTCGGCGAGACCTTCGCCTTCCCCGAGCACACCCCCTTCTACAAATGCATGGTCACGGGCGAACCGGTCCTGATCCCGAGGGTCACCGAGGAACTGGCGGCCCGTATCTCCGGCGAGTTCGAGAAGCGCGACCTCAGGCCGCTCATCACCGGCCGCTCCCTGCTGATCGTGCCGCTCAAGGCACGCAACGTCGTCCTCGGCTTCATGGTGCTGATGCGCCGACCCGACCGCCCCACGTTCGACGACATGGACCGCACCACCGGCGCCGAACTCGCCGCCCGAGCGGGCCTCGTACTCGACAACGCCCGCATGTACACGTACCAGGAGAACGTCGCCGACACCCTCCAGGACAGCATGCTGCCGCAGGTCGCCCCGCGCATGCCCGGCTGCGACGTCGCCACCCGCTACCTGCCCGGCACCCGGCTCGGGCGGATCGGCGGCGACTGGTTCGACACCATCAAACTGCCCGGCTCACGCACCGCCCTCGTCGTCGGCGACGTCATGGGACACGGCCTGAACTCGGCCGCCATGATGGGCCAGCTGCGCACGGCCGTACAGACCATGGCCGCCATGGAGACCCCGCCCGCCCAGCTCCTGCGCAACCTCGACGACTTGGCCCGCCGGCTCGGCGAGAACTACCTCGCCACCTGCCTGTACGCCGTGTACGACCCGATCCGTGGCGAGGTGCACCTCGCCAACGCCGGGCACATCCCGCCCGTCCTGGTACGTGCCGCGGACGGCCGCAGCGAACTGCTCGACCTGCCGACCGGCGCCCCCATCGGCGTCGGCGGCGTCCCCTTCGAGTCCACCGTCGTCCGGGTCTCGCCCGGCGACCGGTTGGTGCTGTGCACGGACGGCCTGGTCGAGGTACGCGGAGCCGACATCGGCGACGGCCTCGCCGCGCTCTGCGAGTCCGCCGCCCACCCCGCGGCCTCCATGGACGACGCCTGCGACACGATCATCCGCGCCCTCAACACCCGCGGCGGACGCAAGGACGACGTCGCGCTGCTCATGGCCAGACTCAACGGCGTCCCCGCCGGGCACGTCGCCGAATGGCACCTCGCCCGCGACCCGCGCGAGGTGGCCCGCGCCCGTCGGCTGGTCCGCGGCCGGCTCCTCGAATGGGGGCTCGCCGACGCGGTGGACACCACGGAACTGCTGGTCAGCGAGGTCGTCAGCAACGCCGTACGGCACGGGGACGGCGACCGGATCGGGCTGCGGCTGGTCCGCACCGACGCGCTGCTGTGTGAGGTCACCGACGACGAACCGGCCCTTCCCGTCCTGCTCGGCGCCGGCACCCACGACGAGTCCGGCCGGGGCCTGCGCGTGGTCAGCCGGCTGGCCCGCGAATGGGGTGCCAGCGCCGCCGGGCACCGCAAGACGGTGTGGTTCGAACAGGCACTGACGCCACCCGGCCGCCGGGGCTGAGGCGCCGGGGCTGAGGCGACGACAGGGGCGCACGAGTCGCAGGCGTGTACCCCCGGTGCGCGCCGGCTCGAACATCTGGTGAAAGGTGACCCCCGCCCCTTGTCCGGTACCCCGTGACCGCGATACTCCGATCACGGAACCGACCTGGGGAGCGTGCATGAAGGTCTCGGAGAACTACCGCAACAACTGGGAGAGTTACTGGCGCGAGACGTCCGACGCACGGGGGGAGGCCATCTGGGACGCCGATCCGTCACTGAGCGCCGCACCGCACAGCGAACTGCTCCTGCCGTACGCGGACACCACACGCACCATCGTCGACCTCGGCTGCGGCAACGGCACCCAGACGCGGTACCTCGCCACCCGGTTCACCCGTGCCGTGGGCGTCGACCTCTCGCACGCCGCCATCGAACACGCCCGCCGCGCCGCGGACGGCGACACCGCCGAGTTCCAGCAACTCGACCTGACCGACACCGAGGCCGTCCGCGCCCTGCACACCCGCCTCGGCGACAGCAACGTGTACATGCGCGCCGTCATACACCAGAGCGAACCGGAAGCCCGCGCCGCGGTCGCCGCCGCGGTCGCCGAACTCATCGGCACCCTGGGGCGGGCCTTCGTCGTCGAACTCACCTCCGGCTCCCGGCAGGTCCTGCGCCGCGCCTCCGCCGACCCCGACGGCCCCCCGCCCAAACTGCGCCGCGTCTTCCAGCACGGACTCAAGCCCGCCGACGCCAACGACGAGGAGATCCCCAAGCTGCTCGACGAGGCGGGCCTCACGATCCTCGCCGACGGCGAGACGACCCTGCCGCAGACCGAACACATGGCGGACGGCACCCTCATCGACCTCCCCGCACACTGGTTCGTCCTCGCCCGCGACACCACGGCCGGCTGAGCGCCGCCCACCGAGCCGGACGCCCAGCCGTGCCCGGTCCTGGCCCGGAGGTTCTCCGACGCGTAGCGTGACGTCGTATGAAGATCCTCATCAGTGCCGACATGGAAGGCGCCACGGGGGTCACCTGGCCGGCCGACGTCCTGCCGGGGACACCGCAGTGGGAACGCTGCCGCGCGATGTTCACCTCGGACGTGGCCGCCGCCGCGCTCGGCTTCTTCGACGGCGGGGCAGAGCACGTACTTGTCAACGAGGCCCACTGGACCATGCGCAACCTGCTCCTCGAACACCTCGACGAGCGGGTGCAGATGCTCACCGGGCGGCACAAGTCGCTGTCCATGGTCGAAGGCGTGCAGCACGGCGACGTCGACGGCATCGCGTTCGTCGGCTACCACGCGGGCGCCGGCATGGAGGGCGTCCTCGCGCACACCTACCTGGCCAACTCCGTCACCGGGGTGTGGCTGAACGGCGAGCGGGCCAGCGAGGGCCTGCTCAACGCGCACGTCGTCGCCGAGTTCGGGGTACCCGTCGTCCTCGTGACCGGCGACGACGTGGCCTGCGAGGACGCGCTCGGGTACGCCCCCGAGGCGCTCAAGGTCGCCGTCAAGGACCATGTGTCGCGGTACGCCGCCGTGTGCCGCACACCCGCCAGGACCGCCGCGGACATCCGCGCCGCCGCGAAGGAGGCGGCCTCACTGGCAGTCCGTCACACGCCGGTGCGCGGCGGCCCGTTCACGCTCACCCTGGAGTTCGACGCCGAGCACCTCGCCCAGGCCGCTACCGTCGTGCCGGGCGTCGACCGGATCGGGGAGCGGAAGGTGGCGTACACCAGCGACACCATGTACGAGGGCATCCGTACCTTCAAGGCGGTCACCACGATCGTCTCGGCCGCGGTGGAGGAGCAGTATGGCTGACGAACGGGCACTGGACGAGGTCGTCCGGTTCACCTCCGACCTGATCCGGATCGACACCACCAACCGGGGCGGCGGCGACTGCCGGGAACGCCCGGCCGCCGAGTACGCGGCCGAACAGCTCGCCGGGGCCGGGCTGGAGCCGGTGCTGCTGGAACGGACCCCCGGGCGTACCAACGTCGTCGCCCGGATCGAGGGCACCGACCCGTCCGCCGACGCGCTGCTCGTGCACGGTCACCTGGACGTGGTGCCCGCTGAGGCCCGCGACTGGAGCGTCCACCCCTTCTCCGGCGAGGTCCGCGACGGAGTCGTGTGGGGGCGCGGAGCCGTCGACATGAAGAACATGGACGCGATGATCCTCGCCGTGCTGCGCTCCTGGGCCCGGGAGGGCGTACGCCCCCGGCGGGACCTCGTGGTGGCCTTCACCGCCGACGAGGAGGCCAGCGCCGAGGACGGCGCCGGGTTCCTCGCCGACCGGCACCCCGGCCTGTTCGAGGGCTGTACGGAGGCCGTCGGCGAGTCGGGCGCGTTCACCTTCCACGACGGCGGCGGACGGGAGCTGTACCCCATCGCCGCCGGAGAGCGCGGCACCGCCTGGCTGAAGCTCACCGCGCGGGGCCGCGCCGGACACGGCTCCAAGGTCAACGGGGAGAACGCGGTGACCCGGCTCGCCGCCGCCGTCGCCCGGATCGGCGAGCACGAATGGCCGCTGCGGATGACCCCCACCGTAGGCGCCGCCCTCACCGAACTCGCCGCCCTGTACGGCATCGACGCGGATCTGCACGACGTGGACCGGCTGCTGGAGAAGCTCGGCCCGGCCGCGAAGCTCGTGGAGGCCACCGTCCGCAACAGCGCCAACCCGACGCTGCTGGAAGCCGGTTACAAGGTCAACGTCATTCCGGGCGAGGCGGTCGCCTACGTCGACGGCCGGTATCTGTTCGGCGGCGAGGACGAGTTCCGCGCCACCCTCGACCGGCTCACCGGGCCGGACGTGGACTGGGAGTTCCACCACCGCGAAGTCGCCCTCCAGGCGCCGCTGGACTCCCCGACATACGCCCGGATGCGGGCCGCCGTCGAGGAGTTCGCACCCGACGGGCACGTGGTGCCGTACTGCATGTCCGGCGGCACGGACGCCAAGCAGTTCTCACGGCTGGGCATCACCGGCTACGGATTCGCCCCGCTCAAGCTCCCCGAGGACCTCGACTACCAGGCGCTGTTCCACGGCGTCGACGAGCGGGTCCCCGTCGACGCGCTCCACTTCGGCGTCCGCGTCCTCGACCGCTTCCTGCGGTCGGCCTAGGCGATCGGAGACGCTGTGCGGACCCTTGCCTATGGTTCCTGGCCCTCGCCCATCGACGCGGCACTGGCCGCCGCGCACGACGGGCAGCCCGACTGGGTCGGCCGTGTCGGTGACGAGACGTGGTGGACGGAGCCCCGGCCGGGCGAGGGCGGCCGCCGCACGCTCATGAGACGGCGCAATGAAGAGGTGGGGCACGAAGTGCCTCCTTGGAAGGGCGGTGGTGGGAGACGGGCGGGCGGCACCGAGGAGTCGGTGCTGCCCGCGCCGTGGAACGTCCGCAGCCGGGTGATCGAATACGGTGGACAGCCGTGGGCCGGGGCGGTCGAGGACGGACAACCCCTCGTGGTGTTCACCCACTTCGCCGACCAGCGGCTCTACCGGTACGCACCCGGCACCGAGCCGCGCCCGCTGACCCCGGTGTCGCCGGTGGGCGGCGGACTGCGGTGGGCCGAGCCGCAGCTTCTGCTGGAGCGGGGCGAAGTCTGGTGCGTGCTGGAGGAGTTCACCGGGGAGGGGCCCGGCGACGTGCGCCGCGTCCTCGCCGCCGTGCCGCTCGACGGTTCCGCCGCCTCGGACCGGAACGCGATCCGTGAACTCACCGGCGAACAGCACCGGTTCGTGACCGGGCCGCGGCTGTCCCCCGACGGAGGGCACGCCGCCTGGGTGGCCTGGGACCATCCGCGGATGCCGTGGGACGGCACGGAGCTGATGCGCGCCGAGGTCGGCACCGACGGCACGCTGCACACCGTACGCGCGGTGGCCGGGGGCCCGCAGGAGTCCGTCGCGCAGTGCGAATGGTCGACGGACGGCGGTCTACTGTATGCGAGCGACCGCAGCGGCTGGTGGAACCTGTACCGCGACGGCGTTCCGTTGTGCCCCCGCGAGGAGGAGTTCGCCGGCCCGCTGTGGCGGCTCGGGCAGCGCTGGTTCGCGCCGCTGGAGAGCGGGCTGATCGCCGTCGTCCACGGTCGCGGGTCGACCGCGCTCGGGATACTGGATCCCGAGACCGGTGAGGTCGTCGACGCGGCCGGCCCCTGGACCGAGTTCGCGCCCACCCTCGCGGTCCACGGGGACCGGGTGACGGCCGTCGGAGCCAGCCCGCGCAGCGCCTACGAAGTCGTCGAACTGGACGCCCGGACCGGCCACGCCCGGGTGATCGGCGCCCCGCACAGCGACCCCGTGGACCCCGCCCACTACCCCGAACCGCAGATCCGCACCTTCACCGGTCCGGACGGCCGCGAGGTGCACGCCCACATCTACCCGCCCCACCACCCCGGCTGCGTCGCGCCCGGCGGTGAGCTGCCGCCGTACGTCGTCTGGGCGCACGGCGGCCCCACCAGCCGGGCACCGCTCGTGCTCGACCTGAGCATCGCCTACTTCACCTCACGCGGCATCGGCGTCGCAGAGGTCGACTACGGCGGCTCGACCGGGTACGGCCGCGCGTACCGGGACCGGCTGCGCGAGCAGTGGGGCGTCGTCGACGTCGAGGACTGCGCGGCCGTCGCCCTCGCCCTCGCCGACGAGGGCACCGCCGACCGCGACCGGCTCGCGATCCGGGGCGGCAGCGCGGGCGGCTGGACCGCCGCCGCCTCCCTGACCACCACCGGCGTCTACGCCTGCGGCACCATCGTCTACCCCGTCCTCGACCTCACGACCTGGGCATCGGGGGAGACCCACGACTTCGAGTCGCGCTACCTGGAGACCCTGGTCGGACCGCTCGCCGAGGTGCCCGGACGGTACGCCGAACGCTCGCCGGCCGAACACGCCGACAAGATCACCGCGCCCTTCCTGCTGCTCCAGGGCCTGGACGACGTCATCTGCCCGCCCGCCCAGTGCGAACGCCTCCTCGCCCGGATCCGAGGACGCGGCGTACCCCACGCCTACCTCGCCTTCGACGGCGAGGGGCACGGCTTCAGACGGGCTCAGACGCTGGTCAGGGCGCTGGAGGCGGAGCTGTCTCTGTACGCTCAGGTGTTCGGCCTGCACCCGGCCGGCGTCCCCACCCTGGAGCTCCACACATGAAGCAGCTGGCCCGCCCCACCCGCCTCGCACCCGGCGCCCGGGTGGCCGTCGTCGCCCCCAGCGGCACGGTGCCCGAGGAACGGCTCCAGGCCGGGCTGGACGTGCTGCGCGGCTGGGACCTCGACCCCGTTCTCGCGCCGCACGTCCTCGACCGGCACCCGGAATTCGGCTACCTGGCGGGCACGGACGCGGACCGCGCCGCCGACCTTCAGAACGCCTGGTGCGACCCGGCCGTGGACGCCGTGCTGTGCGCCCGCGGCGGATACGGAGTCCAGCGCATCGCCGATCTGCTCGACTGGGAGGCCATGCGGGCGGCCGGACCCAAGGTGTTCGTCGGCTTCAGCGACATCACCGCCCTGCACGAGGCCTTCGCCACCCGGCTGGGGCTCGCCACACTGCACGGCCCGATGGCGGCCGGCATCGACTTCCTCAAGAACACCCGCGCACAGGAGCACCTGAGAGCCACCCTCTTCGCCCCGGAGACCGTTCGCACGATCCGCTCCGGCGGCCGCGCCCTGGTCCCCGGCCGGGCCCGGGGCGTCACCCTCGGCGGCTGCCTGTGCCTGCTCGCCGCGGAGCGCGGCGCCCCGCACGCCCGGCCCTCAGCGCGCGGGGGACTGCTGTGCCTGGAGGACGTGGGCGAGGAGACGTACCGCCTCGACCGCTACCTCACCCAGCTGCTGCGCGCCGGCTGGCTCGACGGGGTGCACGGGGTGCTGCTCGGCTCCTGGGAACAGTGCGACGCCTACGACGGGGTGCGCGCCCTGCTCGCCGACCGCCTCGGCACCCTCGGCGGGATCCCCGTCGTGGAGGAGTTCGGATTCGGCCACTGCGAGGGGGCGCTGACGATCCCGTTCGGGCTGGCCGCGGAACTCGACGCGGACGCGGGCACGTTGACGCTCGACGAACCCGCGCTGCGCTGACCCGCGCGCGGGCTCCCCGTGTCCACGAGACGCCGGGCCGCGGGCGTCGTAGGCTGACGGGATGCCCCATGCCGTGTCCCGATACCTCGCCGAAGGCCCCCGCGTGGCGATACGCCACTTCACCTACGAGGACGCTCCGGAGTTCTCCGCCCGCGCCCGGGAGAGCAAGGACCTGCACCAGCCGTGGCTGTTCCCGCCGACCACCGAAGAGGCGTACGAGGTCTACGCGGGGCGGCTGATCGAGGACCCCACGAAGGCCGGATTCCTGGTCTGCGAGAAGGACGACGGGGCCATCGCCGGCTTCATCAACATCAACAACATCGTCGGCGGCGGCTTCCAGTGCGGCGCCCTCGGCTACGGTGTGTTCGCCCACGCCGCCGGGCGCGGGCTGATGCGCGAGGGCCTCGACCTGGTGGTGGGCCACGCGTTCGGGCCGATGCGGCTGCACCGGCTGGAGATCAACGCGCAGCCCGGCAACACCGCGTCCATCGCCCTCGCCCGTGGCGCCGGCTTCCGCCTGGAGGGCTTCTCACCGAACATGATCTACATCGACGGCGCCTGGCGGGACCACGAACGGTGGGCGATCACCGCCGAGATGCGGGCTTGAAGTTGACCTTCATGGTGTCGAGGTCCGTGACGGTCGACCTGAGACCGGTGAAGCCGTGGCCGAGACCGCGCAGCGCGGTCTCCGCCCGGTCCTCGGCGATCGCCGCCGCCATCTCCTCACCGTCCGCCGCGTCCGAGACCACCACGTACCGCATGGAGAAGTGCTTCAACGGCGACGGCTCGTACGACAGCGAGCCCTCCTCGGTGAACCGCATGCTCGTCATCCCGTGGTCGGCGGCCTCCGCCAGCAGCCGCGCCCGCGACTCCTCGGTCAGCCCGTCCCAGGTGCCCCGGACGATGACCCGGTAGGTGTGCTGCTCGCTCATCCGCCGTGGTGTCCCTTCGTGTACACGTTGCGTGTATGCGATCTGTGCATACGATCCGCGCCGACCGTCGACTGTATGCCGTGAGCGGCGCGTCCCACGCGGAATTTCGGCCCGGCGGGCTCGCGGCGCGGCTCAGCCCGCCTGGTCCACGTACTCGAACACGGCTCCGTCCGGATGCATCGCGATCAGGTTGTGGCCCACCGGTGTCGCGACCGGGCCGGCGATGATCCGGGCGCCGAGGCCGGTGAGAACCTGGTACGCCTCCTCGACGTCCTTCACGGCGATGGTCGCGGTCACCTTGCGCAGCACCTCCAGTTCCGCCTCCGGGCCGCTCATCAGCAGGAACGAGCCGACGGCGGCGACCTGCACCCCGCCGCGGGCGAAACTCATCGCCCGGCCGCCGGTCAGGCGCTCGTAGAAGGGGATCGCGGTTTCGAGGTCGTCGACGTAGATGCGCAGTGCGGCGCCCTGAATCTCCATGGGGGCGAGCCTAGTTGGCGGCGGCCGGGGGAGGAGATCGCTTCACCCGATCCCCTCCGCCCGGCCGCACGACAACGACGTACCGGGTGCGACCGGGTCAGTCCATGGCCTTGCGCACGACGTCCCGGGTGCGGTCGATCACGGCCGCGACGGGACCCACCACCGCGTTCTTCAGGGCGGTGTCGGTGCCCGGGTGCGGCCGGGTCGGTGCGAGGGCCTCGGCCGCCCGCACCGCGCGGGCCAGGGTTTCCAGCCTGCCGCGGTCGGCGACGCGGTCGAACTGCGCGAACTCGTGCCGTTCCTCGTTCTCGGCGTGCGCCAGCACGTCCTGGCGCAGCGCCGCGAACCGGTCGAGGAACTCCGGCGAGTCGGGATCGATGTCGTCCAGGGCGGAGAGGACCTGCTTGGCCTTCTCCTCCTCCGCGATCCGGTCCCTCACGACCTGCTCCCCGCCGTCGAGGTGCCGGCGGGCGAAGGGATGGACGACTTCCTCCTCGGCGGTCTCGTGCACCGCGAGGAGACGGACGAGGTCATGGAAGTTCTGCTTCCGCTCCTCGCCTTTCGTATGCGCCACCTCGTCGAACAGGTGCCGGATCTGGGCGTGCTGTTCCTTGAGCAGTTCCACGACATCGGTGCGTTCGGCGGTCATCCTCGGCTCTTCCTCCTGACAGACCTGGCAGAGGCGTGCGAGCCGGGCGGGTACCCGGCGGGCGTCCGGTCACGCGCCGGTGCGGCGGCGTTCCGGACCGCGTTATCCGTACGTATGTGCGGGTATCCGTCAGGTATGGACCGCTTGGATCATTTGGAGCATCTGGACAAGGAGCTGGTCGACGAGCTGGCGCAGGTGGCGCGCGAAACCGTGCGCGACGAGCTGCGTGAGCAGAGCCGCAAGCAGCGCCGCACGGCCATGCTGTACGCGGCGTCCGGCGCCGTCGCCCTGTACGCGGGCGGCGCGCTCGCCCTGGCCCTGGGCCTGGCCCTCGCCATCGGCCTGCCCGGCTGGGCGGCCGCGCTGATCACCGCCGCGATCCTGGGCGTCGCCGCCTACGCGCTGCGCGGCGCGGCCCGCCCGAAGCACGCGGACCACGCGGCGGCTCCCGGTCACGCGGTCGGCGGCACCCCGCCCGTCGCACCGCCCGGCGGCCTCGGCATGCCGTACCCGCCGATGCCGCCCCACGCACCGGGCGCGCCGGCACCGGGCATGCGTGAGCCGGAGCCCCCGCGTCCCGGCGACACCGACCCCGGGGGCCCGCACCACCGGGCCTGACCGGCTCCGTTCCGCACAGGCTCCGTCCCGTACCCGTCACCGCCCCGTCAGCTGCGGCAGCACCTTCGTACGGTAGAAGTCGAAGAAGCCGCGCTGGTCGGGGCCGATCTGGTTGACGTACACCCGGTCGAACCCGGCGTCGGCGAACGCGGCCAGGGCGGAGACGTGTTCGTCGACGTCGTCGCCGCACACCCGGCTCTCGCGGACCTTGTCCTCGGTGATCAGCGGCTGCAACTGCTCGAAGTGGCGGGGGGTGGGCAGGATCTGGCCCATCTCGCCGGGCAGCAGCTCGTTGGCCCACAGTTCGCGGACCCGGCGGACGGCCTCGTCGCGGTCGGTGCCGTAGCAGACCTTCGTACCGCCGCTGACCAGCTTGGTGCTGCCCCCGCCGCCCTTGCGGAACTGGGTGACCATCTCCTCCTCCGGCATCATCGTGATGTACCCGTCGCCCACCCGGGCCGCGAGCTGGGTTGCCTTGGGGCCAAAGCCGGAGATGTCGATCGGGACCGGTTCGTCGGGGACGGTGTAGAGGCGGGCGTTCTCCACGGTGTAGTGCGTGCCGTGGTGGTTGACCTCCTCGCCGGTGAACAGCCGGCGCATGACCTGGACGGCCTCCTCGAGCATCTCCAGCCGGATGTGCAGCGGCGGCCAGGCGTCGCCGAGGATGTGCTCGTTGAGGGCTTCGCCGGTGCCGACGCCGAGCCGGAAGCGCCCGCCCGTCATCACCGCGCTGGTCGCCGCGGCCTGCGCCACCACCGCCGGGTGGATCCGCACGGTGGGGCAGGTCACCGCCGTCTCGATCGGCAGCGACACCGCCTCCGACAGCGCCCCGATGACCGACCAGACGAACGGGCTCTGCCCCTGGGCGCCGTTCCACGGGTGGTAGTGGTCCGAGATCCACAGCGCCTGGAACCCGGCCTGTTCGGCCATGCGCGCCTGCTCCACGAGCTCGGCGGGACCGTGTTCCTCGGTCGACAGGAAATAGCCGTATTCAGGCATGGGGGGTACCTCCGCGACACGGTCGGCCGTGTCTGCTGGGACGGGGTCGGGTGGGATCGCGCCCCGGGTAACCGCACGGGGTCGGGCCGAAACGCTCCGCCGCCGGGGCGTTTGGCGGCCCTGACCAGGGGGACGCGGTAGGCCTCGGACGAGCCACACCGCCGGAGGCGTACCGTGAGTCGACCCCGCATAGTGATCGTCGGCGCCGGCTTCGCCGGCTACCGGGCCGCCCGCACCCTGTCCAGGCTGACCCGGCACCGCGCCCACATCACCCTGCTGAACCCGACCGACTACTTCCTGTACCTGCCCCTGCTGCCCCAGGTCTCCGCCGGAATCCTGGAACCCCGCCGGGTCGCCGTCTCCCTCTCCGGCACCCTGCCCGGCGTGCGCCCGGTCCTCGGCGAGGCCGACGGCATCGACATGGACGGGCGCACCGTGCACTACACCGACCCCGAGGGCGGCACCGGCACCCTGTCCTACGACCGTCTCGTCCTGGCCGTCGGCAGCGTCAACAAACTGCTGCCCATCCCCGGCGTCGCCGAGCACGCGCACGGCTTCCGCGGCCTGCCCGAGGCGCTGTACCTGCGCGACCACGTCACCCGGCAGGTGGAGCTCGCGGCCGGGTCCGACGACCCCAAGAGCTGCGCCGCCCGGTGCACCTTCGTGGTGGTCGGCGCCGGGTACACCGGCACCGAAGTGGCCGCGCACATGCAGATGTACACCGACCGGCTGGCACGCCGGCAGCCGCGGCGGCTGGGCATGCGGCCCCGCTGGATGCTGCTGGACATCGCGCCGCGCGTACTGCCGGAGATGGACGAGCGTCTTTCGCATACAGCCGACCGTGTACTGCGTGAACGCGGTGTCGACGTGCGGATGGGCACCTCCGTGAAGGAGGCCACCCACGACGGCGTCCTGCTCACCGACGGCGAGTTCGTCGAGACCCGCAGCCTCGTCTGGTGCGTCGGCGTCCGGCCCGACCCGCTCGTGGAGAGCACCGGGCAGCCCCTGGAACGGGGACGCATCCTCGTCGACCCGTACCTCCAGGTCCCGGGCAGGTCCGAGGTGTTCGCGTGCGGTGACGCGGCCGCCGTGCCCGACCTCGGCAACCCGGGGAAGTACACGCCGATGACGGCCCAGCACGCCTGGCGGCACGGCAAGACCGCCGCGCACAACGTGGCCGCGTCGCTCGGCCTCGGCGAGCGCCGCCCCTACCGCCACCGCGACATGGGCTTCGTCGTCGACCTGGGCGGCGTCAAGGCCGCCGCCAACCCGCTCGGCGTATCGCTGTCCGGTCCGCCCGCCGGTGCCGTCACCCGCGGCTACCATCTGGCCGCGATGCCCGGCAACCGCGTCCGGGTCGCCGCCGACTGGCTCCTGGACGCCGTACTGCCGCGCCAGGGCGTCCAGTTGGGCCTCGTACGCTCCTGGTCCGTGCCGCTGGACACGGCCTCCCCGGAACTGGCGCGCGTACCCGGCGGACGCGAGCAGCCGGCCGGCACCGGACCGGGCGCGGCCCTGCCCGCGGACACCGGCGAGGAACCGGGCAAGAACCAGGCGCGCGAGGAACCCACGAGGACGCAGCCGGGTGGCGAACCCGCGAAGAACCAGCCGGGCGGCGAACCCGCCAAGGACCAGCCCGGCTCCCGGCCCCCGGGCGACCATCCCGCCCCGGGCCCCGTCAAGCGCCCCGACATCCCGTCGGAAGGAGACTCATGAACAGCGCCGAACTCGTCGAACTCGGGCAGCAGCTGCGCGTGGACAGCGTGCGGGCCGCCGCGGCCGCGGGATCAGGGCATCCGACGTCCTCGATGTCCGCCGCGGACCTGATGGCGGTGCTGTTCGCCCGCCACCTCCGCTACGACTTCGAGCGCCCCGACCACCCCGGCAACGACCGCTTCGTACTCTCCAAGGGGCACGCCTCACCGCTGATGTACGCCGTCTACAAGGCGGCCGGCGCGATCGAGGACGGCGAACTGGCGACCTTCCGCAAGCTCGGCAGCAGGCTGGAGGGCCATCCCACCCCGCGGCGGCTGCCGTGGGTGGAGACGGCCACCGGCTCGCTCGGCCAGGGCCTGCCGGTCGGCGTCGGCATCGCGCTGGCCGGCAAGCGCCTGGACCGCACCGGCTACCGGGTGTGGGTGCTGTGCGGCGACAGCGAACTCGCCGAGGGCTCCATCTGGGAGGCCGCCGAGCACGCCGCGTACGAGCACCTCGACAACCTGACGGCGATCGTGGACGTCAACCGCCTCGGCCAGCGCGGCCCCACCCGGCACGGCCACGACCTCGACGCCTACGCCCGCCGCTTCCAGGCGTTCGGCTGGCACACCGTGGAGGTGGACGGCCACGACGTGGACGCCGTCGACCGCGCCTACGGCGAGGCGGCCTCGACGACCGGACAGCCGACCGTGATCCTCGCCCGCACCCTCAAGGGCAAGGGCGTCGCCGCCGTCGAGGACCGCGAGGGCCTGCACGGCAAGCCGCTGCCGGAGGCGGAGGAGGCGATCGCCGAACTCGGCGGGCCGCGCGACCTCACCGTCCGCGTGCAGGAGCCGCAGGCCGCCCGCCTGCTGCACGCCGTGCACGACGGCCCGCTGGAGCTCCCCCGGTACGACAAGGGCGGGAAGGTGGCCACCCGCAACGCGTTCGGCGAGGCCCTCGCGGCGCTCGGCACCGCCCGCGGGGACGTCGTCGCGCTGGACGGCGAGGTCGGCGACTCCACCCGCACCGAGCAGTTCGCCAAGGAGCACCCCGACCGGTTCTTCGAGTGCTACATCGCCGAGCAGCAGCTCGTCGCCTCGGCCGTCGGCATGGCCGTACGCGGCCACGTGCCCTACGCCGCGACCTTCGCCGCCTTCCTCACCCGCGCCCACGACTTCGTGCGCATGGCCTCGATCAGCGGCGCGGGCATCAACCTCGTCGGCTCCCACGCGGGCGTCGCGATCGGCCCCGACGGGCCCTCGCAGATGGGCCTGGAGGACCTGGCGATGTTCCGGTCGGTGTACGGCTCGACCGTGCTGTACCCGTGCGACGCCAACCAGACCGCCCAGCTGGTCGCGGCCATGGCCGACCTGGACGGCATCCGCTACCTGCGCACCTCCCGCGGCGAGACCCCGGTGATCTACGGCCCCGAGGAGCGTTTCCCCGTCGGCGGCAGCAAGGTGCTGCGCTCCTCCGGCGAGGACCGGCTGACCGTGGTCGCGGCCGGGGTGACCGTGCCCGAGGCGCTGGCCGCCGCCGACGCCCTCCAGGAGGAGGGCATCCGGGTCCGCGTCGTCGACCTGTACTCGGTCAAGCCCGTGGACCGGGAGACGCTCAGGCTGGCCGCCGAGGAGACCGGCTGCCTGCTCACCGTCGAGGACCACCACGAGGAGGGCGGCCTCGGCGACGCCGTCCTCGACGCCTTCACCGACGGCAGGCCCGTGCCCCGGCTGGTCCGGCTCGCCGTGCGCACCATGCCGGGCTCGGCCGCGCCCGACGAGCAGTTGCACGCCGCGGGCATCGACGCGGCGGCGATCGCCGCGGCCGGGCGGCTGCTGGTCGAGGAGGCGGTCGTGCGATGACCGACGACGTGCGGACGGTACGGGCGGGCCGCCGCACGGTCGAGGTGCACCGGGCCGGCAAAGTGCTCTTCCCCGGCGGGAGCGGCGCGAAGGAGTACACCAAGGGCGACCTTGTCGACTACTACCGGTCCGTCGCGCCGTTCATGCTGCCGCACCTGCGCGGCCGCCCGCTGATGCTGGAGCGGTACCCGGACGGCCTCGACGGCCCGAGGTTCATGCAGAAGAACACCCCGGACCACTACCCGGACTGGATCGCCCGGGCCGAGGTCGGCAAGGAGGACGGCACGGTCACGCACGTGGTCTGCGAGGACACCGCCACCCTGGTCTTCCTCGCCGACCAGGCCTGCCTCACCCTGCACCGGTGGCTCTCCCGGACCGACCGCGGCCACGGCATCGACCACCCGGACCGGCTGGTCCTCGACCTCGACCCCCCGGGCGACACGGACGCCGACTTCGCGGCCGTACGGGAGGCGGCGCGCCTGCTGCGCGGCCTCCTGGACGAGCTGCGGCTGCCCTCGGCGCCGATGACCACCGGCTCGCGCGGACTGCACCTCGTCGTGCCCCTCGACGGCCGGCACGACTTCGACGAGGTCCGTGCCTTCGCCCGGGACGTCGCCGAGCTGCTGGCCGCAGAACACCCCGACCGGCTCACCACCGCCGCCCGCAAGCAGGACCGCGGCGAGCGGCTCTACCTGGACATTCAGCGCAACGCCTACGCCCAGACCGCCGTCGCGCCCTTCACCGTCCGCGCGCGGCCCGGCGCCCCGGTCGCCGTCCCCGTCTCCTGGGACCAGCTCGACGACCCCGGCCTCGGCCCGCGCCGCTGGACCGTCGAGGACGCCGTCGAACAGGCCCGCACCGGTCCCTGGGCGGGCCTGCTCGGCCGCGGACGCGCGCTGGGACCGGCCCGGCGCCGGCTCGACACACTACGTGGCTGATGCACATACCGCGTCCGTGCAGGCCTGACGGCCCGCGCGGACGACGCATGCCCGCTTCGATGTTTGGCCAACGCCCTTCCGGCCACACGGAGGGAAGAGGTGGCCATGTCGAACACAAAGAACACACCGGATTCGCAGGGTTCACAGAAAACCCAGAAAACCCGCGAATCGCAGGAATCCCAGAACTCACAGGAGCCGCAGGAGGACACCGACCAGTACACGGCGGACGGACACCGGCCGAACCCGATGGAGGTGCTGCGCCAGGCGCGCGCCCAGCTCGCGGAGCTCACCGGACTCGTCCCCGAGCAGGTCTCGTCCTTCGAACAGACCGAGGACGGCTGGGCGTTGGAGGTGGAGGTCCTGGAACTCGCCAGGGTTCCCGACACGATGAGCCTGATGGCCAGTTACCAGGTCGAGCTCGACCCGGAGGGCCAGCTCACCGGCTACCGGCGCGTCCGCCGCTACGAACGCGGGCGGGCCGACGCCCGCGGCCGGTAGGCCGCGGCCCGCCCGGAACGTCCGCACACCATCACAACAGACAAGGAGGCGCGGTCGGCATGACCGTAGTCCCGGCACAGCAGTCCGGCGGCGGAGGCGGCAGCAGCGGCCTCTACGACGTACTGGAACTCGTCCTCGACCGGGGACTCGTCATCGACGCGTTCGTACGGGTCTCCCTGGTCGGCATCGAGATCCTCAAGATCGACGTACGAGTAGTCGTCGCCAGCGTCGACACCTACCTGCGCTTCGCCGAGGCGTGCAACCGGCTCGACCTCGAGGCCGGCCCCCGCAAGAGCCCGGGGCTGCCCGACATGGTCGGTGAGCTCACCGAGTCCGGCGCCCGCGGCAAGTCCAAGGGGGCGCTGTCCGGCGCCGCCGAGACCATCTCCGGCGCGTTCAAGCAGGCGCGCGGAGAGGGTGAGGGCGAGTCCGAGTCCAGGCCGCGGCCCCGCAAGACCACGGCCGCCCGCCGGAAGGAGGAGCAGGAGTGAGCACCTACGTCTACGCCATCACCGCGAGCTCCCACCCCGCGCTCCCCGACGGCATGGGCGGCGTCGGTGAGCCCCCGATGCCTGTGCGGATCCTCAAGGAGGGTGACCTCGCCGCGATCGTCAGCGAGTCCCCCGAGGGGCTGCGCCCCAAGCGCCGCGACCTGCTCGCGCACCAGAACGTGCTCGCCGAGGCGGGCGCGGCCGGCAGTGTGCTGCCCATGCGGTTCGGCAGCGTCGCCCCGGACGACGCCACGGTCACCGGGGTGCTCGCCGAACGCGCCACGCACTACAAGGAGCGCCTCCAGGCACTGGACGGCAAGGTCGAGTACAACGTCAAGGCCTCGCACGTGGAAGAGGCCGTCCTGCACCGTGTGATGGCCGAGAGCCCGGAGCTGCGGGCGCTCGCCGAGGCCAACCGCACGTCAGGCGGCGGCAGTTACGACGACAAGATTCGTCTCGGTGAGATGGTGGCCGCCGCGGTCAAGGCCAAGGAGGCCGAAGACGCCGGCGAGGTGCAGCGGCTGCTGGCGCCGGTCACCGACGCGGTGAGCGTGGGCCCGGAGTCCACGGGCTGGCTGGTCAACGTGTCGTTCCTGGTGGACCGCGGCACCGCCGAGGACTTCCTGGCCGCCGTGGAACGCGCCCGTCAGTCCCTCGCCCACGTCGAACTGCGCGTCAACGGGCCGCTGCCGCCGTACAGCTTCGTCGAGCCCGGCCCCGCCGAGCCCGCGGGCACCACGGCCGGCGCGGACGCGGGAGCGGAGTAGCACCCCGCGTGCAGCGGAGGGAGTAGCGGATGGGACTGATCGGTGAAGTGCTGCTGCTGCCGTTCGCGCCGGTGCGCGGCAGCGCATGGGTGATCGAACAGGTGCTCCACGAGGCGGAGCGGATCTACTACGACCCCTCCACCGTACGGGCCGAACTCGCCCGCCTCGAGCAGCAGATGGAGGCGGGCGAGATCACCGAGGAGGAGTTCGACCGGCGCGAGGACGAACTCCTCGACCGGCTGGAGCACGGGATGGGCTCCGGCGAGACGACGGGCAACTGGACGTGACGATGAACCGAACGGCACTGGGCCTCGCGATAGGGGCCGGATACGTCCTCGGACGTACCAAGAAGATGAAGATGGCCCTCGCGGTCGGCTCCCTGGTGGCCGGGAAGAAGCTGAACCTGAGCCCGCGGGCGATCGGCGACCTGGTGAACCAGCAGCTGAAGAACAACCCGCAGTTCAAGGAGATCGGCGACCAGCTGCGCGGGGAACTGCGGGGCGTCGGCAAGGCCGCGTCGGGCGCGATGGCCGAGCGGCAGATGAACGCCCTCGCCGACCGGCTGCACGGCCGCACGGCCCAGGTGCGCGACCGGCTGTCGGGCGTGGTGCCCGACGCCGGGTCCGAGGACTCGGGGGACGCCGAGGAGGCGTACGAGGAGCCGGAGGAGCGCGAGGAGCCGGAGGACGGGCAGGAGGACGCGGACGCGGAGGCCGAGGACGAGGCCCCGGCGCCCGGGAAGCGGGCGGCCGGGAAGGCGCCGGCCAAGAAGGCGGCCCCGGCGAAGAAGGCGCCGGCCAAGAAGGCGGCCCCAGCGAAGAAGGCGGTGGCGAAGAAGGCTCCGTCAAGGACGGCCCCCGCCAAGAAGACGGCGAAGAACACCCAGGGCGCGGCGCGGAAGACGGCCGCGAAGAAGACGGCTGCGGCCGGCGGTACCACCCGTCCCCGGCAGTCGAAGGGCGGCGATGAAGGATGACCGAGACACTCGGATCCGCGACGTCCGCGGCCGGCAAGGCGGCGGGCGGCGCCACCGACGCGGCGAAGGGCAATCCCCTGACCGACCTGGCGCACAGCGAGGCCGCCGACCGCCTCAAGGCAGAGGTCCAGGAATACCTGGCGGCTCAGGCCCAGCGCATGCTGTCCGGCGTCGGACGCAAGCTCGGCGAGACCACGGTCAAGCTCAATGACATCGCCGAGGGCAACAGCCCGGGCTTCGCCAAGCTGGCCCTGGAAGGCGGCCGCAAGCTCGCCGAGGGCAAGGGCCCGCTGCGCTCGGCGCTGGAGCTCGGCGGCTCCAGAATCAAGGAGAACGTCATGGGCAAGGTGAAGGGCCTGTTCGGCGGTGGCAAGGGCAAGCGCAAGGGCGGCGGCAACAAGCCCATCGTCATCGTCGAGTCCATCGACGTCGGCGTGCCGGTGCGCACCGCCTACGACCAGTGGACCCAATACCAGGACTTCAGCACCTTCGCCAAGGGCGTGAAGAGCGCCAACCGTGCGGACGACACGAACTCCGACTGGCAGGGCAAGATCTGGTGGTCCAACCGCAGCTGGAAGGCCCACACGATCGAGCAGATCCCCGACTACAAGATCCAGTGGACGTCGGAGGGTGCCAAGGGCACCAACAAGGGCGTCGTCAGCTTCCACCGGCTCGACGACAACCTCACCCGGATCCTGCTGGTCATGGAGTACTACCCCAGCGGCCTCTTCGAGAAGACCGCGAACATCTGGCGGGCCGCGGGCCGCCGGGTGCGCCTCGACTTCAAGAACTTCGACCGCTACATCACCCTCAAGGGCGAGGCGGAGGACGGCTGGCGCGGCGAGATCCGTGACGGCGAGGTCGTCCGCAGCCACGAGGACGCCGTGGCCGAGGAGGAGTCCGAGGCCGAGTCCGCGGAGGAGCCCGAGGAGGGCGAGGAGGGCGCCGAGGAGCCGTACGAGGCCGAGGAGGCCGAGGAGGGCGAGGAGGAGCCTTACGGCCAGGAGGGCGCGGAAGGCGAGGAAGAGGAGGAAGAGGAGGAAGAGGAGCCGTACGAGGCCGAGGAGGAGGGCGAGTACGAGCCCGAGGGCGAGTACGAGGAAGGCGAGGAAGGCCAGGAAGAAGGCGCGGAGGCCGAAGAGGAAGAAGAG
The DNA here is from genome assembly GCF_042894725.1 of Streptomyces sp. NPDC001480. Lineage (NCBI taxonomy): Bacteria > Bacillati > Actinomycetota > Actinomycetes > Kitasatosporales > Streptomycetaceae > Streptomyces > Streptomyces sp. NPDC001480. Next base: position 212,750 of record NZ_JBIAVX010000010.1, read on the forward strand.
GAGCCTGAGTACGCGGAGGGCGGGAGCCGTCGATGACGACGCCCAGTCGGCTCCCCGAGCCCTATGGCCAGGGCGGGGGATCCAACCTCGCCGACATCCTCGAGCGCGTACTCGACAAGGGTGTCGTCATCGCGGGGGACATCAGGATCAATCTGCTCGACATCGAACTGCTCACCGTGAAACTACGGCTCATCGTCTGCTCCGTCGACAAGGCGAAGGAGATGGGCATCGACTGGTGGGAGAGCGACCCCGCTCTCTCCTCCAGCGCCCGCCGTGACCAACTCGCGCGTGAGAACAGCGAGTTGCGCGAACGGCTGGCGCGTCTGGAGGAACTGGAGCCGAGCCGCGTGCCGAAGGAGGAACGATGACCGGACTGCGGTACGTGTACGCCGTCTGCCGCCCTCTCGGCGCGCCCCTCCAGTCCCAGTTGACGGGCGTCGGGGGCGCCCCGCCCGCACTGCTGCACCACCACGGACTGGTCGCGGTCGTCAGTACGGTCCCCGAGGCCGACTTCGCCGAGGACGCCCTGCGCGCCCGCCTGGAGGACATGGACTGGCTGACCGCGACCGCTCGCGCCCACCAGGGCGTGATCGACGCGCTCACCACCGTCACCACCCCGCTGCCGCTGCGCCTGGCCACCGTCTTCCGGGACGACAGCGGCGTACGGACGATGATGGAGACCCGGGAGGCGGAGTTCCGGCGCACCCTGGACCGGCTGGAGGGCCGGGTGGAATGGGGGGTGAAGGTGTACGCCGACCTCGCGCCGGCCCAGCCGGAGGAGCCCGCGCCCAAACCCGCCTCGGGCCGTGACTACCTGCGGCAGCGGCGCGCGCAGACCCGGTCGCACGAGGACATGTGGCAGAAAGCGGAGACGTTCGCGGAGCTACTGCACGGGGCGCTTTCCGAATGGGCCGAGGATTCCCGGCTGCACGCCCCGCAGAATCCCGCGCTTTCCGGGGCTTCGGGGCGGAATGTGCTCAACGCGGCCTATCTCGTGCCGCGTGCGTATTCCGAGGAATTCGTGGAAATCGTGGACCAGGCGAAAGATGAAACACCCGGGTTGCGTGTGGAACTCACCGGTCCCTGGGCCCCGTACTCCTTCGCCGCCGAGACCGGGGCGGACGCCGAGCGAGAGGGTGGGGAAGGCACGTGACCGTCATCGAACGCCGCGAGGTCGCCCTGGTGGACCTGCTGGACCGGCTGCTGGCCGGCGGGGTGGTGATCACGGGGGACGTCACGCTGCGCATCGCGGACGTCGATCTCGTCCGCATCGACCTGAACGCGCTGATCAGCTCGGTGAACGCGCAGGTTCCGTCACCGTTCGAGGAGCTGTCATGACGACCCCGCGCCGGCCGCGCAACCATCTGGACCTGGAGCCCGACACCGTCGAGCGCGACCTGGTGAAACTCGTCCTGACCGTCGTGGAACTGCTGCGGCAGCTGATGGAACGGCAGGCCCTGCGCCGCTTCGACGTGGGTGACCTCACCGAGGAGCAGGAGGAGCGGATCGGGCTCACCCTGATGCTCCTGGAGGACCGGATGGCCGAACTGCGCGACCGCTACGGGCTGCGGCCCGAGGACCTGAATCTGGACCTCGGGCCGCTCGGGCCTCTGCTGCCCCGGGAGTGACGGCGCCCCCGGGGTCAGTTCACCACCTGTACCAGCGACCCCTGCCGCCGCTCGCGGCGGTACCGCGAAGCAGGAAACCCAGCAGCCAGACGACGAGAACCGCCAGGGCGATCCACCAGAGCAACTTCACCGCGAATCCGGCGCCGAAGAGAATGAGCACCAGAAGCAGTACCAGCAGGATGGGAACCATGATGTGAACCTCCTGCGTTCCGGGTTTCCCGGAATACGTGGATCAGGCCCATTTCCGGCACAGAATTTCTCCGTGCAGAACGGCGAACCAGCCGTCCTCGCGCTCCCCCCACGCGCGCCAGGCACGCGCCACCTCCGCCAGCTCCTCGGCACTCGCGTGCCCGCCCGCGGTGGCGCGGTCGGCGTAGGAGGAGGCGACGGTGCGGTCCGCCCACAACCCGCTCCACCACGCCCGCTCCTCGGCCGTGGCGAAGGTCCAGGTCGCGGAGGTGGCCGTGATGTCGGTGAACCCGGCGGCCAGCGCCCAGGACTTCAGCCGGCGCCCGGCGTCCGGCTCGCCGCCGTTCGCCCGGGCCACCCGCAGGTACAGCCCGAGCCAGTCGTCCAGGCCGGGCACCGACGGGTACCAGGTCATCGCCGAGTAGTCCGAGTCGCGGACGGCGACGAAACCGCCGGGCTTGGTGACCCGGCGCATCTCGCGCAGCGCCTGCACCGGGTCCCCGACGTGTTGCAGTACCTGGTGGGCGTGGACGACGCAGAAGGTGTCGTCGGGGTAGTCGAGGGCGTGCACGTCGGCGACCGCGAAGTCGACGTTCGCGAGGCCCCGCCCGGCGGCCGTGGCCCGGGCCTGCTCCAGGATGCCCGGCGCGTGGTCGACACCGGTGACGTGCCCGTCGGGGACCAGCGCCGCCAGGTCGGCGGTGATGGTCCCCGGGCCGCAGCCGATGTCCAGGATCCGCATGTGCGGCTTGATCGAACCGAGCAGGTACGCCGCGGAGTTGGCGGCGGTCCGCCAGGTGTGCGAGCGCAGCACCGACTCGTGGTGCCCGTGCGTGTATACGGCGGTCTCCTGCGGCTTCGGCATCGCTGTACCCCCTGTGTCGTCGGTGGCATCACCGTACGCCCACAGGCCGCATCGTGAGACTCGCGTTTTGACATATGGACTGACGGAGTGTCAGATCTGGGGAAGCGGACGGTAGACCGTCAGCGCCTCGGGCAGCTTCTCCAGCGTCACCTCGCCCGACACCTCGGTGACCTCACCGTCGTACGCCAGCGGCGTGCCGGGCTCCACCCCCGCCAGCCGCAGCCGGCCCACCTGCACCGCCGCATGCGCCGGGGAGCGGGTCAGCGGACCCGCCGCGGCGGCGGCGAGCAGGCGCAACGCCGGCCTGCGGCTGCCGTGCACCACCCGGACGTCCAGCAGCCCGTCCGCCAGGTCGGCGCGGCGGCCGGGCGCCAGGCCCCTGCGGTGGTACACGCCGTTGCCGACGAACAGCAGCCACAGCGGGCGGGTCTCGCCGCCGACCTGCACCGCCAGCGGGTGCCGGTCGGCGCGCAGCACCCGCAGCGCCCCGAGCACCCCCGCCGACCAGCCGCCGATCCGGCCCGACCAGCGCTCCCGCTCACGCACCAGCTCCGGGTACACACCCAGACTGAGGGTGTTGAGGAAGACACCCTCGCGGTCGCGGGCCCGGAACCGGCCGACGTCCACCCGCACCGCCTCGCCCTGCCGGACGGCCCCGGCGAGGTCCCGCACGTCCTCCACACCCAGGTCGTAGGCGAAGTGGTTGAGCGTGCCGCCCGGCAGCACCGCGAGCGGCAGACCGTGCCTGAGGGCGACCCCGGCGGCCGCGTTCACCGTGCCGTCGCCGCCGCACACCCCGAGCACCCGGGCCCGCGCCGCCGCCTTCTCCAGCTCGGCCCGCACCTCGTCCGGCGCGCACTCCACGACCTCCGCCCCGGGCAGGGCGTCCCGCAGCGCGCGGGCCCGGTCCGCGGTGCCCGAGCCGTTGTTGGCGACGACCACCAGGCCCTCGCCCTGCTCCAGTGCCGGCGCCTCGGTACGGGGCCGGGCCGGCGGGCTGCTCTGCGCCCGGGTCGGCACCAGGCCCCGTACCGCGTACGCGGCGCCCACACCGAGAGCGGCACCCGCGAGGACGTCGCTCGGGAAGTGCACACCGGTGTAGACCCGCGACATGGCGACGGAGAACGCCACCGGCGCCACCACCGCGCCCCAGCCCGGCGACTCCAGCGCCACCCCGGCGGCGAACGCGGCCGCCGACGCGGAGTGACCCGACGGGAAGGACGTGGTGATCGGCTGCCGCTTCAGCTGCCGCACCAGCGGCACCGGATCCAGCACCGGCCGCGGCCGGCGCACCGACCGCTTGCCGAGGGTGTTGATGGTCAGGGAGGCCAGGCTCAGCGAGGCCAGGCCCCGGACGGCTGCCCGGCGGGCGCGCGGGGTGCGGACGGCGGCCATGGCGGCGGCGGTCGCGAACCACAGCACTCCGTGGTTGGCACTGCGGCTCAGCCGCGGCAGCACCCGCTCGGCGCCGGGCCAGTGCCGCTCGGCGGCCACCTCGAACAGCCGGCAGTCCAGGGAGAGCAGCTTGTCGCGCAGGGCGTGCCGGCCGGGCAGAGGGACGGTGAGGTCGACGTCTGGGCTCATGTGGGTCCGGATACCCTGAAGTGGCCGTTTCTTGTCGGCGTACGGTGCGTCCCGGGCCGCCCGGGGCCGCCCGGCCGCCAAAGCGCCCCGCCGCCGGAAGCCCCCGACGCGGAAGGACCCCTGCATGCGCCTGCTCCTCATCCGGCACGGCCAGACCCCGTCCAACGCCGGCTTCCTGCTGGACACCGCCGTACCCGGCCCGGGTCTGACCGAGCTCGGCGAGCGGCAGGCCGCCGCCCTCCCCGAGGCCCTCGCGGGCGAGGACATCGAGGCCGTCTACGCCTCCACCCTCCTGCGCACCCGGCTCACGGCCGCCCCGCTGGCCGCCGCCCGCGGCCTCGACGTGATCGTCCGGGACGGCATCCGGGAGGTGTCCGCGGGCGACCTGGAGATGCTGCCCGGCCACTCGGAGCGCGGCGAGCTGTACATGCGCACGGTGTTCGCGTGGGCGGTGGGGGACACCGCCCGGCGCATACCGGGCGGGGAGAGCGGCGACGAGGCGCTGGCCCGGTACGACGCCGTCGTCACCGAGGCCGCGGACAGCGGCGCCGGCACCGTCGCCCTGGTCAGCCACGGCGCGGCCATCCGCATGTGGACCGCCGCCCGCGCCGACAACGTCGACGTGCCCTTCGCCGCCGCCCGCCCCCTGGACAACACCGGCGTGGTCGTGCTGGAGGGCTCCCCGGCCGACGGCTGGAAGGCACTGACCTGGCAGGGCACGGTCGTCGCCCCGGCGGGGGAGAGCGGACCGGCCGGGCAGCCCGTCGACGCGGCCGGATAAGCGTTTGCCCCAGGTCGCGGGCGCACCGCAGAATGCCTGGCCATGGGACACCTGGAAGCCGCGCACCTCGAATACCACCTCCCCGACGGGAGGACCCTGCTGGGGGACGTGTCCTTCCGGGTCGGCGAAGGCGCCGCCGTCGCCCTGGTCGGCCCCAACGGCGCCGGGAAGACCACCCTGCTCCGGCTGATCGCCGGCGAGCTGAAGCCGCACGGCGGCACGGTCACCGTCAGCGGCGGCCTCGGCGTCATGCGCCAGTTCGTGGGCTCCGTACGGGACGAGACGACCGTACGCGACCTGCTCGTCTCCGTCGCACCGCCCCGCATCCGGGCAGCCGCGCGGGCCGTCGACAAGGCCGAGCACGCCGTGATGACCGTCGACGACGAGGCCGCCCAGCTGGCCTACGCCCAAGCCCTCGCCGACTGGGCGGAAGTACGCGGGTACGAGGCGGAGACACTGTGGGACATGTGCACCACGGCCGCGCTCGGCATCCCCTACGAGCGGGCGCAGTGGCGGCAGGTGCGGACCCTCTCCGGCGGCGAGCAGAAGCGGCTGGTCCTGGAGGCGCTGCTGCGCGGCACCGACGAGGTGCTGCTGCTGGACGAGCCGGACAACTACCTGGACGTGCCCGGCAAGCGCTGGCTGGAGGAACGGCTGAAGGAGACCCGCAAGACCGTCCTGTTCGTCTCCCACGACCGTGAACTGCTCGCCCGCGCCGCCGAGAAGATCGTCTCCGTGGAGCCCGGACCGGCCGGCGCCGACGCCTGGGTGCACGGCGGCGGCTTCGCCACCTACCACGAGGCCCGCCGCGAGCGCTTCGCCCGCTTCGAGGAGCTGCGCCGCCGCTGGGACGAGAAGCACGCCCAGCTGAAGAAGCTCGTCCTCAACCTGCGCCAGGCGGCCTCCGTCAGCCACGAGATGGCCTCCCGCTACCAGGCGGCGCAGACCAGGCTGCGCAAGTTCGAGGAGGTGGGGCCGCCGCCCGAGCCGCCGCGCGAGCAGGACATCCGTATGCGCCTGAAGGGCGGCCGCACCGGCGTCCGGGCCGTCACCTGCGAAGGTCTCGAACTGACCGGCCTGATGAAACCGTTCGACCTGGAGGTCTTCTACGGCGAACGGGTCGCCGTCCTCGGCTCCAACGGCTCCGGCAAGTCGCACTTCCTGCGCCTGCTGGCCGGCGGCGACGTCGCCCACACGGGGCAGTGGAGGCTGGGGGCGCGGGTCGTGCCCGGGCACTTCGCGCAGACGCACGCCCACCCGGAGCTGGAGGGCCGCACCCTGCTCGACATCCTGTGGAAGGAACACTCCCAGGACCGTGGCGCGGCCATGTCCCGGCTGCGCCGCTACGAGCTCACCCAGCAGGCCGAGCAGTCCTTCGACCGGCTCTCCGGCGGCCAGCAGGCCCGCTTCCAGATCCTCCTGCTGGAACTGCAGGGCGTCACCGCGCTGCTGCTGGACGAGCCGACCGACAACCTGGACCTGGAGTCCGCCGAAGCCCTCCAGGAGGGCCTGGAGGCCTTCGACGGCACGGTCCTCGCGGTCACCCACGACCGCTGGTTCGCCCGCTCCTTCGACCGCTACCTGGTCTTCGGCAGCGACGGCCGGGTCCGCGAGACGTCCGAGCCAGTGTGGGACGAGCGCAGGGTGGAGCGGGCCCGGTAGCAGCCGCGCTCTGCGCTGTCACTTCCAGCGCAGCAGTGTGCCCAGGCCGCCCGCCGGAGTGTCGTCCCCGGTGCCCTCCAGCACCGCCGCCAGGGACAGCGCGGCGGCGTCCGTCGTCACGGCGGAGCGCAGCAGCGCCTCGTCCGCGCGCGCGGACCACGAGTTCTGCTCGCCGAGGATCTTCAGCTCGGTACGGCGCACCGCCAGCTGGTCGGGGTCCTCGCCGATCCACACCTCGCGGTGGGCGTCGGGCCCGTCCGGCCTGATCAGCAGCTCCTCCAGACGGTGCTCCCGGGCGGCCTCCACCAACTCGGGCACGCCCTCGACGGCGCCGACGCGGCCCTCGCCGTCCGGGGCGCGCGCGGCACGGAACCGGTCCAGCTCCGCCTCGATCCGGTGGTGCACGTGGTCGGCGCGCACCCGCTCCACCTCGTCGTCCAGCAGCCTGGAGCCGGTGCCGTGCTCGGACTCGACCACGCGCTCGTGCAGCCGCTTCGGCAGCCGATCGTGCACCTCACGCCGCTCCCGGTCGTCACCGACCAGGATCAGCAGGTCCGCCCGGGTCTCGTCCTGGCAGACGGCGAGCGCGTCGGCGATCTCCGCCGCGTTGTGCTCCCAGGTGTTCTCCACCTTCAGCTGGAAGTGCCGCTCCGACCAGTCGGCGCTGGACGTGCGGTGGATCGGATGCTGCCGGCCGGCGACCGCACCCGCCTTCCGCCGGCCCAGCGCGCTGCGCAGTTCGAAGTCGGCGCCGCGGCGGTCGATGTACGACACGATCGCCAGCGGGTCCTCACCGGCCAGGTCCAGCAGCGGGGCCACCCTCGGCAACGGTGCCCACACCGCCCGGTCACCCGGCGGGGCGTGCGCCAGCACCGGGTCCAGGGCCACCTCGCCGTGCCGCGCGAACAGGGCCCTGCCGTGCGGATCGGGGGAGTGGCCCAGCGCCTCGACCGCCCCCTCCACCGCCCGGCACGTGGCGTCGTCCGCACCCTGCTCCCGCAGCTCGCGCCCCATCGCCTGGGCGGTCAGGCGCAGCTCGTGCGGCGTGTCCTCCGTATGCCGGGACGTGTCGACGTACACGGAGGCCCAAGGGCCCGACTGTTCGTACAGTGGATTGAGAAACGCGAGATCCATGGCTCCCTCCCGGATGCCGCTCGGGGGTACTGCGTCCCGGGCGGGTACCCGTACCGCATGAACGAACACGACGAGCGGGACATCACGATGACCGGAGTCGACCCCAGCCGCCTGGACGACCAGCAGCTCATGAAAGAGCTGGAGACGATCCACCGCACGCGCCACGACACCCTGCTGTACGGCTCGAACGACGCGCTGCGGGCCCACAACGAACGCATGGCCCAGCTCGAGGGCGAGTACCTGCGCCGCAATCCGCGCCGGCTGGTCGCCGCGGGCCGCACCCGGGAGGGCGCCCGGGAACGCTCCTGCGCGGAGACGGCGACGCCCGACGGCTCCGGCACGTGAAGAAGGGGCTCCCCCCGCGGGGAGCCCCTGAAGGGTCGGCGTGAACCGGCGCCGCCGGCCCGCCGTCAGCAGCGCAGCGGAGGCCGGCCCCAGTGCCGGTGGGCCGCGATCGCGGCCACGAACGCCCGGACGAAGTCCGTGTGCGCGGCACCGGGAGCGGTGTCCGTGACCACGCCCCGGTCGCTGATCATGTGGTGGAACTCCGTCGACAGCCTGAGGCCCTCCGGCTCGAGCGCCGACAGGATCCCGACGCCCGACCCGAGCGCGCCGATCGGCTTGCCGTGCCGGTAGGCGGAGCGGACGAAACGCACCGCGTCCGGGTCGCCGGTGACCGCGGGGGTGCCGGTCGGACCGCCGGGCAGCAGGACCGCGTCGTACAGGACGGAAGCGACCGTAGGCAGTGAGCGGTCGACCGTATACGACTGACCGTCCGTCCCCGTCACCGGTTCCTCGGTCGCCGCCAGCGCCTCCACGACCGCCCCCTCGGCCGCCAGCGTCTCCCGCACCGACCCGAGCTGCCCGGCGTCCACACCGTCGGCGACCAGCACGGCGATCTGCCGGGTCCGGATCGAACCGTCGCCGCGCAGCGACTGAAGGCTCAGCGCGGGCGAGACCTGCTTCACCTGCGCCGCCTGCTCGGCCGACGGCTCGGGCACCCCGACACCCCGCGCCACCTGCGCCGCCAGCTCGCCGTTCACCCGGGCCAGCTGCTCCACCGTCCGCGCCCGCACCGCGCGCGCGTCGACCTTGCCCAGCTCGAACCGGAACGCGGCGACGATGTGCTGCTGCTCCCAGCCGGACATGCTGTGCCAGAACAGCGCGGCCTGGCTGTAGTGGTCCTGGAAGCTGGGGCTGCGCCGGCGGATCGTCGCGCCGTCCACCCGCTCCGTGTAGTGGGTGAACGCCGACCCGCCGGCCCCGACGTGCGCGGGGCAGCCGCCACCGAGGGAGTTCGGGAAGTAGTTCGTACCCCGGTGGATCGCGCCCTGGTGGTAGCCGTCGCGGTGGTTGGTGCGCACCGGCGCCACCGGCCGGTTCACCGGGATCTGCGCGAAGTTGGGGCCGCCCAGCCGGATCAGCTGCGTGTCCAGGTAGGAGAAGTTCCTCGCCTGGAGCAGCGGGTCGTTGGTGAAGTCGATGCCGGGCACCACGTTCGCCGTGTGGAAGGCGACCTGCTCGGTCTCCGCGAAGAAGTTCTCCGGGTTGCGGTCCAGCACCATCCGGCCGATCGGCCGGACCGGCACCTGCTCCTCCGGGATGATCTTCGTGGCGTCCAGCAGGTCGAAGTCGAACGCGAACTCGTCCTCCTCCGGCACCAGTTGGACGCCCAGCTCCCACTCCGGGTACTCGCCCGCCTCGATCGCGAGCCACAGATCCCGCCGGTTGAAGTCCGGATCACGGCCCTGGCACTCCTGCGCCTCGTCCCACACCAGGGAATGCGCGCCCAGCTTCGGCTTCCAGTGGAACTTCACGAACGTCCCGCGTCCCTCGGCGTTCACGAACCGGAAGGTGTGCACGCCGAAGCCCTGCATCATCCGGTAGCTGCGCGGGATCGCCCGGTCCGACATCAGCCACATGATCGCGTGCAGCGTCTCCGGCTGGAGCGACACGAAGTCCCACAGGGTGTCGTGCGCCGACGCGCCCGTGGGGATGTCGTTGTGCGGCTCGGGCTTCACCGCGTGCACGAAGTCCGGGAACTTGATGCCGTCCTGGATGAAGAAGACCGGGAAGTTGTTCCCCACCAGGTCGTAGTTGCCCTCCGACGTGTAGAACTTCGTGGCGAAGCCCCGCACGTCCCGCACAGTGTCCGCCGACCCCCTGGGGCCCTGCACGGTGGAGAACCGCACGAACACCGGCGTCCGCACGGACGGGTCCTGGAGGAACGCCGCCCGCGTGAACTCGGCGCAGGACTCGTACGGTTCGAAGTACCCGTACGCGCCCGCACCGCGCGCGTGCACCACCCGTTCCGGGATCCGCTCGTGGTCGAAGTGGGTGAGCTTCTCCCGGAAGTGGAAGTCCTCCATCAGGGTCGGCCCGCGCTCGCCGACCGTCAGCGAGTCGTCGGTGTGGTCGACGTCGACGCCCTGGTCGGTGGTGAGCGGACCCGACGCCGGGTCCTCGGCGTGATACGCCTCGCGCTGCCGCTGCTTGCCGTTGCCGTCGGAGGGGGTGCCCATCAGCCGGCCTCCCCGGCGAACACATGCAGGAACGCGTCGCAGAACGCCTTCAGGTCGTCCGGCTTGCGGCTGGTGATCAGCTGGTTGGAGCCGGCGTCGCAGATCTTCACCTGCTCGTCCACCCAGGTGCCGCCCGCGTTTTGGATGTCCGTGCGCAGACTCGGCCACGAGGTCAGCGTCCGGCCCCGCACGACATCCGCCTCGACCAGTGTCCACGGGGCGTGACAGATCGCGGCCACCGGACGGCTCTGATCGAAGAAATCCTTCACGAAAGCGACGGCCTTCTCGTCCATCCTGAGGAAGTCCGGATTGGCCACCCCGCCGGGCAGGACGAGCGCCCCGAACGAGCCGGCCGACGTCTCGCCGACCACCTCGTCCACGGGGAACGTGTCTCCCCTGTCCAGATGGTTGAACGCCTGAATCTTCCCGGACTTCGTCGACACCAGCACCGGTTCGTGGCCGCCCTCCGAAGCCGCCTTCCACGGCTCGGTCAGCTCGACCTGCTCGACCCCCTCAGGGGCCACCAGGAAAGCGATGCGCATGGCCGGCCTCCTTTCCTTATACGCAATTGCAAAATCTCAGCGTTCGTCGGTCGCCCGCCACCGGGCACTGTCGTCCCGGCGGCGCTTCTTCCTCGCCCGGGCCGCCCGCCGGCAGCGCAGCAGCTCCTCGCCGTACGGCAGGAGCACGCACGCGCCGATCGCCGCGCCGACAGCCGCCAGGTAACCGGGCGACAGCGGCCGGCGGCGCCGGACCAGACGCCACGCGTCCGGATCACCCCGGCCACCGCGCAGCAACGACCGCAGCTGGTCGGCGTGCAGGCACATCAACGCGCTCAGCCCGGCGAACGGCAGCGACTCCAGGAAACTGTGGATGTGCTGCTCGACCGGCTTGACCTCACGGTCGCTGTCCACCGCCGTCCGCACGTCCCACAGCGCCGTCGCCTCGTGCACGGCCGCCGCCCCGAGCTGCACCGACAGCAGCAGCGGGTTCACCTCGTAGCGCAGCGTCAACGCGATCGGCAGCCCCACCTCCGCCATCATCAGCGAGTGGATCAGGGACTCCTTCGTCCCCGCCGTGTCCTCGATACGGGTGCGCCGGTGCATCACCCAGTCCGCCAGACCCGGTACGAACCAGCCGGGCAGCAGCCCGTACAGCAGGTACCGGGTGGTGGCGTCACCGACATCGACGGTGACGCCCGTGGCGGCGATCTCCGCCGCCTGACCCCGGCTCATCCGCGGCTCACCAGTGCCTCGGCCAACTCCTGCACGGTGGTGTACTGATCCTGGCGCGGCAGCCGCGCCACCGCCTCGATCATGGCGTCCGGCGCGTTCTTGCGACGCAGGGTCCGCGCCAGGTCGGCCGGCCCCGCCGGGAACGCGTGACGCCCCAGGATCCGGGCCAGCTCGAACCGGACCGTCTCCAGCGTGGCCCCGGAGCGCCCCGGCGCCACCGGACCGCCCCAGACCTCCGGGTCGTCCTCGGCGGTCGGCTCCGGGTCGTGCCACTCCTCCGTACGCGTCGGGTGCCCGGACCGGAGCAGGCCCTGGAGCTCGTGTTTCATCTCGTCGTCCCGGTGGACGCTCAGCCGGTCACTGCCTCGCTGCATGTCTCCCTCCAGATCTTCGCAGGTCCGCACCGCGTACCCGGGGACCGCACACCGACACGGGATCCACGGGGTGAAAACACGCCGGAAACGACAGCCGTGGCTACCTCCCGTCGTGCCCCGACAGGAACTCCTGCACCTTCGCCTTGAAACCCTGCTTGATCATCGACCCGCGGTCCGCGTCGCCCTTGAGGATCGACTCGGCCGTCGCCTCCATCTGCTCCCAGGAGGCGTGCGGCGGAATCGGCGGCACCGCCGGGTCGGTGAGGAACTCCACCACCGACGGCCCGTCCGCCTCCAGCGCCGCGCGCCAGCCCGCCTCCACGTCCTCCGGCTTCTCCACCCGGATCCCGGTCAGCCCCAGGGACCGCGCGAACGCCGCGTACTGCACGTCCGGCAGCTGCTGCGAGGGCAGGAAGGACGGAGCGCCCTCCATCGCCCGCATCTCCCAGGTGACCTGGTTGAGGTCCTGGTTGTTCCACACCGCGAACACCAGCCGCGGATCCGTCCACCGGTCCTGGTACTTCGCCGCGGTGATCACCTCCGCCAGCCCGTTCATCTGCATCGCGCCGTCACCGACCAGCGCGAACACCGGCCGGTCCGGATGCGCGAACTTCGCGCCGATCGCATACGGCACACCGGCGCCCATCGTCGCCAGCGTCCCCGACAGCGAGCCGCGCATGCCCGGCCGCATGGTGATGTGCCGCGCGTACCAGTTGGCCACCGAACCGGAGTCCGAGGTGAGGATCGCGTTCTGCGGCAGCAGCGGGTCCAGCGCCCGCGCCACGTACTCCGGGTTGATCGGGTCGGCCGACAGATGCGCCCGCCGCTGCATCGTCTCGTGCCAGCGCCGCACGTTCGCGGACACCGTGCCGAACCACTCCCCGTCCTCGGGCCGGCCCCCACGGTCGGCCTCCAGCAGCGGGATCAGCCGCTGGAGGGTCGCCTTCGCGTCGCCGACGAGGTTCACCTCGTACGGATAACGCATCCCGACCATGTGCGGATCGAGGTCGATCTGCACCCCCCGCGCCTTGCCGAACTCCGGCATGAACTGCGTGTACGGGAACGAGGAGCCGATGGTCAGCAGCGTGTCGCAGTCCCGCATCAGCTCGTACGACGGGCGCGTGCCCAGCAGACCGATCGAACCGGTGACGTACGGCAGCTCGTCGCTGAGCACGTCCTTGCCCAGCAGCGCCTTGGCGACGCCCGCGCCGAGCAGCTCCGCGATCCGCTGCACCTCCGCGACCGCCCCCGCGGCACCCTGCCCGATCAGGATGGCCGGCTTGTCACCGGCGTTCAGGATCTCCGCGGCCCTGCGCAGCGCGTCGTCGGTCGGGATCGCCGTCGACTCGCTCATGCCTAGGCTGGAGGGCACCATCTTGAACTCGTGCGTGGGCGCCGAGTAGTCCAGTTCCTGCACGTCACCCGGGATGATGATCGCCGTGGGGCAGCGCCGGGCGTACGCGGTGCGGATCGCCCGGTCCAGCACGTTCGGCAGCTGCTCGGGGACGGTCACCGTCTCCAGGAAGTCGGAGGCGACGTCCTTGAACAGCGTGTGCAGGTCGACCTCCTGCTGGTAGGAGCCGCCCATCGCGGTCCGGTGCGTCTGGCCGACGATCGCCAGCACCGGCACATGGTCCAGCTTGGCGTCGTACAGCCCGTTGAGGAGGTGGATGGCGCCCGGCCCCGAAGTCGCCGCGCACACCCCGAGACGCCCGGAGAACTTGGCGTAGCCGACCGCCTGGAAGGCCGACATCTCCTCGTGCCGGGACTGGATGAACCGCGGCTGGTCATCAGCACGCCCCCAGGCCGCCAGCAGGCCGTTGATGCCGTCGCCGGGATAGCCGAAGACCTGCTCCACACCCCATTCGCGCAGCCGCGCGAGGATGTGGTCGGAGACCTTGGTGCTCATGGAGACAACCTCCAGGTGGTGAGGAAGCGGACGATCCGGTCAGCGGTATCCGAGTCACCGCCAGGGCATGCGGAAAACCTGTACGGGGCTCTCCCGCGCGGTTTCCCCGGGGCCGACGGGCGCCGGACGGGTGTTTGCCCCCTCGGGCGGAGGGCAGGCGCAGCAGCACAGTGCTTCGGACAGGAGGCACACCTCCGTGGGAGCGGCGAATCGTCGCCATGGGTGCGTCTGTCCGGATCGGATGCGCTCCCGCGGTGACCGTCGAACCCGTGCACCCCAGGGGAGCTGCGACGCACCATGCCGAACCGAGCGAGCACGAAGCACCACCCCCACGACGACGCCCCCGACACCGCGGACGCCTTCCGCCGCCTCACCGCCCTCCCGCCCGGACCCGAACGCGACGCCCTGCGCGACGAGCTCGTCGAGGCCTGGCTGCCCATGGCCGAACGGATCGCGGGACGGTTCCGCAGCCGCGGCGAGAACTACGAGGACCTGCGGCAGGTCGCCGCCCTCGGCCTGGTCAAGGCCGTCGACCGCTACGACCCCGAACGCGGCAACGCCTTCGAGAGCTACGCCGTGCCCACCGTCACCGGCGAGATCAAACGGCACTTCCGCGACCACATGTGGACCCTGCACGTGCCCCGCCGGGTCCAGGACCTGCGCAACCGGGTCCGGTTCGCCGGCCAGGACCTGTCCCAGACCATCCCCGGCCGCCGCCCCACCGTCGCGGAGATCGCCAAGCACGCGAACATGAGCGAGGAGGACGTCCGGGTCGGCCTGGAGGCACTGGAGAGCTTCTCCGCGCTCTCCCTGGACGCCGAAATGCCGGGCAGCGACGACGGTTACTCCCTCAGTGACGCCCTCGGCGCCCCCGACCCCGCGCTCGACACCGTCGTCGACCGCGAGGCCGTCAAACACCGCCTGGCCGCCCTGCCCGAACGCGAGCGGGCCATCCTGTACATGCGGTTCTTCGGTGACATGACCCAGAGCCGGATCGCCGAGCAGCTGGGCATCTCCCAGATGCACGTCTCCCGGCTGATCAGCCGCTGCTGCGACCGGGTGCGGGAGCAGGTGATGCGGGACGTGGCGTAGGACGGCGCCGGACGTGAGGTGAAACCCGCCCGGACCGAAACCCGCCCGGACCGAAACCCGCCGGACCGCCGGATCACCCGGAAGGCCCCCGGGCGTCCCGCCAATGGGCCCCGGCCGCGCGCGACGCGCGGCGCGGCGGGCTGTGATGGCAAGCGAGGACGCGCAGGCCGCGCCCGTCGCAGCCGCCGTCGCAGCCGTCGTTCCGAGGAGCCCCTACCATGCGCCGCACCGCACGCGCCCTGTCCGTCGCCGCTCTGGCCGCGGCCGCGTTCGCCGTCGCGCCGGACGCGTACGCGAAACCCGTCTCCGCGTCCTGCGGCGCCGTCACCGGCGCCGACGGCCGGTCGACCGGGACCGCCGACCGCGGCAACGCCCGAATAGGCTCCGGCGACGCCGCAGGGGGCGGTGCGGATGCCGTGGGACCTGATGCCGTGGGGCCTGACGCCGTCGGACCTGGCACCACCGGTCCGAACACCACCGGTCCGAACACCACCGGCCCGAAGACCGGCGGCCCGGACGCCGAGCCATGCGAGGCCGGGCAGGACGAGGGCGGCCGGGACGACGGCACGTGGGACGCCGGCGGACAGGACACCGGCGGACGGGACACGGGCGGGCGGGACGAGGGCGGACAGGACACGGGCGGGCGGAACACGGGCGGCGGGCGGGACGAAGCCGCCCACGACTGCGCCGGGTCCTCCGGTGACCCCTCCTGCGCCCCGCCCACCGTCCAGCACGGCGCGCACGCCGGCGAGGGCGGCACCTTCGACACGTCCGTGCCCGCGCTGGCGGCCGGCGCGGTGCTGATCGCGGCCGCGGGCGCGGGCGCGGTGTACCGGATGCAGGGGCGCACCTCTGGGTACCCGTGGCACTGGAGAGTCCCCGGAGCATCACGACACGGCGATGGCCCGTAGCGGGGACAGGACGGGGCCAGGACACGACCGGACACGGCACACGGACTGCGCGGAGGCGGACATGCGGCGGACGGACCCGGAAGGCGACGGCTCCGTCCGCTCCGACCCGGGGGCCGGCGGCCGGAACGCCGGTGCCCACGGCCCCGAACGACACGCCCCCGAAGGCCACGGCCCGGTGCGCTACGGCCCGCCCCTGCCCGGCGACGGACTGCCCGTCCTGCCCGAACTGTCCGCCGTGCTCGCCGCCGCCGCGGGCCGCGCCGAGGGCCAGCCGGCCGGCGGCGGCCCGGCGCTGCTGGAAGCGGCGTGCGGCTACTGGACCCGCCGCGGCCTGCCCACACTGCCCGGCCAGGTGGCGGCCGGCCCCGGCGCGCCGTCGCTGCTGCTCGCGCTGACCGCCGCGCAGGGCGGCGACGTACTCGTCCCCCGCCCCTGCGCCGCCTGGTGGGCACCGTACGCACGCCTGCTCGGCAGGCCCGCCTTCCACGTCGCCACCCCCGCCGAGTCCGGCGGCGTGCCCGACCCGTACGCGCTGCTGGAGACCGTACGCCGCGTCCGTGCCGAAGGCGGCGACCCGCGGCTGCTCGTGCTCTCCGTCGCCGACGACCCCACCGCCACCGTCGCACCGCCCGAACTGCTGCACGAGACCCTCGAGGCCGCCGTCGGCGAAGGACTGCACCTGGTCAGCGACGAGACCTGGCGCGACACCCTGCACGCCCCGCACGACACCGTGCTGATCGGCCCGGCCGAGATGCTGCCCGACCACGTCACCGTCGTCACCGACCTCGCCGGCTCCCTGCTGCCACCCGGCTGGCCCGCCGCCGTCGCCCGCTTCCCCGCCTCCGCCGGCGGAGCGGGCCTCCACGCGCGCGTGCTCGACGTCCTCACCGCGCTGGGCGCGAGCGTCGCCGGACCGGTCGCGGCCGCCGCCGGCTACGCGCTGGACGAACCCGAGCCCGTCACCGAACGCCGCGCCGCCGCCGTACGGCTGCACGCGCGCGTGGCCGCCGCCGCGCACGCCGCCGTCACCGCCGCGGGCGCCCTGGCCCGGCCGCCCCAGACCGGCCGGCACCTGTACGCCGATCTCGAACCGCTGCGCACCGCGCTCGCCGCGCAAGGCGTCGGCGACGCGCAGGAACTGGAGGACTTCCTCACCGCCCGGCTCGGCATGCCCGCGCCCGGCGGCCACCGCTTCGGCGACGACCTGGCGGCGCTGCGCGTGCGTCTCGCCACCGGGCCGCTGCTGGGCGGCACGGACGAGGAACGCACGGAATGCCTCACGGCACCCGTGCCGTTGGAACTGCCACACGTGCAACGCGCGTTGATCTCCTTGAGGTCGGTCTTCGACGATCTCCGCGACGACGCCCAGCGATGGGAGCCTCCTCGATGACGCAGCAGTCCGAGTCGACCACCACCACCGCCACCGCCACCGCCACCACCGCCACCACCGCCACCGCCACGGACGCCGACGAACCGACGGCCACGTCACCCCTCGCACCCCCCTGCCCGCCGCTCGCCGCGCCCCGCCCCCTGGGCGAGAGGCGGACCTGGCCGCGGACCTTCCACGACCGGCTGACCGCTCCACTGCCCGGCCTCAAGGCCATCGCCCGCTTCGCCCGCGAAGGCGCCGTGCGCCCCGGCAAGGAGGGCCTCGCCGACATCCCCCGCCTGCCCTACGCCCCCGGCCCGCCGCCCCGCGTGGACGCCCGCACCGTCGCCGTCACCTGGGCGGGCCACGCCAGTTGGGTGCTGTCCATCGGCGGGCTGACCGTCCTGACCGACCCCGTCTGGTCCCGCCGCATCCTCGGTACCCCCGCCCGCATCACCCCCGTCGGCGTCGCCTGGGAGGAACTGCCCCGCGTCGACGCGGTCGTCATCAGCCACAACCACTACGACCACCTCGACGCCCCCACCCTGCGCCGACTCCCGCGCGACACCCCCGTGTTCGTACCCGCCGGCCTCGGCAACTGGTTCCGCCGCCGCAAGTTCACCACCATCACCGAGCTGGACTGGTGGGAGGCGGCCGAACTCTCCGGCGTCCGCTTCGACTTCGTGCCCGCCCACCACTGGTCCAAGCGCACCCTCACCGACACCTGCCACAGCCTGTGGGGCGGCTGGATCCTCACCGCCCCCGACGGACAGCGCGTCCACTTCGCCGGAGACACCGGATACGGCCACTGGTTCTCCCGCATAGGCCGCCGCTACCCCGGCATAGACCTCGCCCTGCTGCCCATCGGCGCCTACGACCCGCGCTGGTGGCTCAGCGACGTTCACTGCGACCCGGAAGAGGCGGTGCAGGCCGCCCTCGACCTGGGCGCACGCCGCATGGCCCCCATGCACTGGGGCACGTTCGTCCTGTCCGCGGAGCCGGTCCTGGAACCGCTCACACGCGTCCACACGGCCTGGGAGAAAGCGGGCCTGGACCGGGAGGACCTGTGGGACCTGCCGGTGGGAGGCTCACGGACCCTGCCGTGACCGCCCGTCGTACGCTCAGGCCCTGACGGCCCGCCGGGCCCGGCGCCACACGCTCGGCGTCGCGCGGGCCACCCCCCCCCCCCCCCCCCCCCCCCCCCCCCCCCCCCCCCCCCGGGGGGGCCCCCCCCCCCCCCCCCCCCCCCCCCCCCCCCCCCCCCCCCCCCCCCCCCCCCCACG
>NZ_JBIAVX010000010.1:231294-400447 GCF_042894725.1 Streptomyces sp. NPDC001480
GTGGGCCGGGGGGGGGGGGGGATCCGGCACCGTGGCGCCCCCGCCTTGTTTCCCCCCGGGGGCCCGGGGGGCCCCGGGGGGGGGGCCCCCCCCGGCGGGGGGGGGCCCCCCCCCCCGGGGCCGGCCCCCCCGCCGCGACCACGCCCTCCCACGGGCGGGGGAACAGCGACCCGCCGAGGATCCCGATCACCTGATACGTCGCCGCCCACGCCAGACACGCGGGCAGATTGCCCCGCGCGAACCGTCTCAGCGGCCACTCGGCCATCAGACAGGCCAGCATCACCGGGATCCGCCCCGCCGGCACCAGCCGGGACAGCACCAGCACCGCCACATTGTGCTCGGCGAGCTTCCCCTGCGCCTGCGTCAGCCGCTCCTCCGGCGCCCGCTGCCGGATCGCCGCCAGCCACCGCGACCCGTTCTTCGACCCCATTCCACGCCGCCCGAGCCAGTACAGCGCCGCGTCCCCGAGGAACGCCGCCACCGACGCCGTCACGAACACCAGCGCCAGCGAGAACGGCGCCGTCTGATGGAACGCCACCACCGCGGCGGAACTCACCAGCGCGCCCGTCGGCACCACCGGCACCAACGCCCCGATCAGCACCAGCAGGAACAGCGACGGATACCCGAGGGCCTGCTGGGTCGACTCGGCCGGCACGAGCGTCACGACGGCGGCGAGCCGTATCACCGCGCAACCTCCAGGCGCACGCTCTCCCCGTGCCCCAGCCGGTGCACCACCACCCCCGGCGCGTGCGCCGCCGCACGCCGCACGAACTCGTCACCCGGCGCATGGAACTCGTGCGGGCGCACCGCGTCCATACCGATCGGCCAGTACGTCCCGTAGTGCACCGGCACCGCGACCCGCGGCGCCAGCCCGGCCAGCGCCCGCGCCGCCCGCCCCGCGTCCAGGTGCCCCTCGCCGAGGTACGGGCCCCAGCCGCCCACCGGCAGCAACGCCACGTCCACCGGCCCGACCTCCTCGGCCATCGACTCGAACAGGCCCGTGTCCCCGGCGAAGTACGTCCGCGCGTCCCCTTCCACGACATACCCGAGCGCGGGGGAGCGGTGCGGCCCCACCGGCAGCCGCCGCCCGTCGTGCCGCGCGGACACCACCCGCACCACCAGCGGACCCACCTCCACCCGGTCCCCGGGCACCACCTCCGTGATCCGCAAGGCCTCGAGCCGGCGCAGCCCCGGCACCGCACGGGGCGCGCCCCGGGGCACGAGCAGGCGCGTGCCCGGCGCGAGCCGCGCCAGCGACGGCACATGCAGATGGTCGGCGTGCAGATGCGACACCAGCGCCACGTCCGCGTGCCACGCCCCCGGCGGCGGCAGCGCACCCCGCCGTCGGCGCAGATGCGCGAGCCGGCGGGCGAACAGAGGATCGGTGAGCACCCGCGTGTCCGAATCCTCGACCGTGCAGGTGGCGTGACCCCACCAGGTGATCTCCACCGGCACCGCATTGCCTCCTTCGTGCGACTCCCCGAAGCCTACGGGCAGGAGTAGGGTCGGCGGGAAAACCCGGAGGTGAGGGGGACGCCATGGGACAGGTACGGGTTGCCTCCGGCAGGGCCGCGCTGGTACGGGTCACCGCGATCGCCAGCCTGACTCCCCTGGAGGAGCTGGAGATCGACCCCTTCCTCGTCGACTCCCGCAGCCAGCACGCGATGTGCGCCCGCTGGGCCGCCGAGCACGGCTACGTCATCGCCCGCGAACTCCTCGTACGACGGCTGCGCCACGACCACGCGGCGCTCTGGGACGGCGTCCGCCCCGGACTCGACCTGTTCGTCGCCCCCAGTCACCGCGTCCTGGAGTCCGCGCTGTCCTCCGTCGAGGAGTTCACCGCCGAAGCGAGCCGGCGCGGAGTGCGCGTGGAGACCGTCGGACGGGCCGAACCCCGCTACGACGCGCAGATGAAGGCACACGTGCACCGCAGACTGTCGATGCCCACCGCCGGCTACGACGGCCGGTAGCCGCGGGCAGCCGGGGCGGCCGCACGGCCCGTATGACAGGGTGGGGCATCGAACGCCCGCGGCGGCCGCGGGCCGGCGACGTCGAAGGAGCACGGGCGTGCGTGGCGGGCGGTGGCGGCGGATCGCCGGTCAGATCGGACGGAGCATCGCGGTATGGGTGGTCTCCACCCTCACCATGCTCGTGCTCGCCGGCCTCCTGCCCGACTTCCAGCTCCAGTCCGCCGACGGCGACAGCGCCACCCGCATCGCCGTCACCGCCGCGTTCGGCGCCGGCGCCTTCGGTGTCCTGTCGGCCGTCGTGTGGCCCCTCCTCGTACGGCTGCTGCTGCTCGTGCCCGCCCTCGTCCTCGGCCTGCTGGTGTTCTTCCTCAACGGCTCGCTGCTCCTGCTCGCCCTGCGGATCAACCCCTCCGGCGACAGCGAGGCCGCACCCGAGACCGCCGTCATCGTCGCCGCCGTGATGTCCGCCGTCGCCTCCGCCACGGGCGCCGCCCTCACCGTCCGCGACGACGACGCCTACCGGCGCAGACTGCACCGGCTCGCCGACCGCCGCCGAAGAGCCCACCCGCCCTGCCCGGCCGGACCCGGCACCGTCTTCGTCCAACTCGACGGCGTCGGCCACGACGTACTCACCGCCGCCGTCGCCAAGGGCGTGATGCCCACCGTCGGCCGCTGGCTCGCCGGCGGCGACGGCACGCCGCCCGCGTACCGGCTCACCCCCTGGCACACCGACTGGTCCAGCCAGACCGGCGCCAGCCAGCTCGGCATCCTGCACGGCAGCACCTTCGACGTCCCCGCCTTCCGCTGGTACGAGAAGGACCGGGGCGAGGTGATGGTATGCAATCGACCGGCGAGTGCCGCCGAACTCCAGCGCCGCGCCACATCGCATACAGGCGACGGCGGACTGCTCACCGTGGACGGCGCCAGCCGCGGCAACCTCTTCAGCGGCGGCGCCGACGAACAGGCCCTCGTGCTGTCCATCGCCACCCGTCGCCGCGGCCGTGAGAACCGCTCGCGGGCCGGCTACTTCGCGTACTTCTCCGACCCCGCCAACGCCGTCCGCACCGCCCTGTCCTTCATCGCCGAGGTCGGCCGCGAGATCGGCCAGTCCACCCACGCCCGGCTGCGCAAGCAGCGCCCACGCGTGGGCCGCGGCGGCCTCTACCCGTTCGTCCGCGCCTTCGCCACCGTCGTCGAACGGGACGTCGTCGTCACCGCCGTCATGGGCGACATGCTCGCCGGCCGCACCGCCGTCTACGCCGACCTCGTCGCCTACGACGAGGTCGCCCACCACTCCGGACCGCGCAGCCGCGACGCCGAGAAGGTCCTGGCCCGGCTCGACCGGTCCCTCGCCCTGATCGAGAACGTCGCCGAACACGCCCCCCGCCCCTACCGGATCGTCGTCCTGTCCGACCACGGGCAGAGCCCCGGTGAAACCTTCCGCGCCCGCTACGGCCTCACCCTCGCCGACCTCGTCCGCGCCGGCTGCGGCCTGCCCGTCCCACGCAAGGCCGAACGCACCCACAGCGGCGCCGAGGCCCGGGCCGCCGTCCGCGCCGCCCTGCGCCGCCCCGCCGAGACCCGCGGCGAACGCAGCCGCCCCGCCCGGCACTCCGAGCCGATCGTGCTCGCCTCCGGCAACCTCGGCCTGATCTCCTTCCCGGACGTCCACCACCGCATGACCAAGGAGGAGATCGACGCCCGCCACCCCGCCCTGCTCGCCACCCTCGCCAACCACCCCGGCGTCGGCTTCCTCCTGGTCAGCAGCGCCGAACACGACGGCGTGGTGCTCGGCGCGCACGGCGCCGAGGTCCCTCTCCGACGACTCGACGACGAACCCGGTCCGCTGGCCGTCTTCGGCCCCGGCGCCGCCGACGCCGTCCGCCGCACCCACTCCTTCCCGCACACCGCCGACATCATGGTCAACTCCTTCCACGACCCCGCAGACGGCGAAGTCCTCGCCTTCGAGGAGCAGATCGGCTCCCACGGCGGCCTCGGCGGCGCCCAGGCCCGCCCCTTCCTGCTGTCCCCGCTCGCCCTGTCCCCGCCCGCCGACGACGGCGAGCAGATCACCGGCGCCGAACAGGTGCACCGCGTCCTGCGCCGCTGGCTGCGCGAGTCCAACGGACCCGAGGTACCGGTCACGGACACCGAGGCGGACACCGACGCGGACACCGAGCGGGACAGGAGGGTCGCCTGAGCGCCGCTCGCCGTTCACCCGCGGTGAACCGGGTCCTGCGGGTACGACGGGCCGGAATGTGATCGGATGGGAGCGACGGAACCCGGACTACGGACCCGGACAAGGGAAGCCGGACCACGGATCCCGGACAACGGGCCCGCACTACGGATCCCGGACACGGAATCACACGCGAAAGGACACACCGTGGCTACCACGCGCACCGCACACACCGTCTGGGAAGGCAACCTGCTCGAGGGCAACGGCGTCGTCACCTTCGACTCCTCCGGCATCGGCCAGCAGCCGGTGTCGTGGCCGTCGCGCGCCGAGCAGGCGAACGGCAAGACCAGCCCCGAGGAGCTGATCGCCGCCGCCCACTCCAGCTGCTTCTCCATGGCGCTGTCGCACGGCCTGACCGGCGCCGGCACCCCGCCCACCAAGCTCGTCACCTCCGCCGACGTCACCTTCCAGCCGGGCGAGGGCATCACCGGCATCCACCTCACCGTCGAGGGCACCGTTCCCGGCCTCGACAACGACGCGTTCGTCGCCGCCGCCGAGGACGCCAAGAAGAACTGCCCCGTCAGCCAGGCCCTCACCGGCACCACCATCACCCTGTCGGCGAAGCTCGCCTGACCCCCGCCCCAGGACCCGTGCCGCGCCCTCCCACCGAGGGCGCGGCACCGTCTTGTCCGCCGGCCCCGGGGTACCGCCATTGACAACGGCCCACCCGCATCCTGTGCTGGGAAGGCGGAACGAGCCGGCGCCCTGGCGGAAGGGGAGAGCAGATGGCACGCGCGGTGGGAATCGATCTCGGAACCACGAACTCGGTGGTGGCCGTCCTGGAAGGCGGTGAGGCCACCGTCGTCGCCAACGCCGAGGGCGCACGGACCACACCGTCCGTCGTCGCCTTCGCCAAGAACGGCGAGGTACTCGTCGGCGAGGTCGCCAAACGGCAGGCCGTCACCAACGTCGACCGCACCGCCCGCTCGGTGAAACGCCACATGGGCGACCCCGACTGGCGCTTCCCAGAACAGGGCTCCGTCGACGGCACCCGCTACCGCGCCCAGGAACTGTCGGCACGGGTGCTCCAGAAACTCAAGCGGGACGCGGAGGCCTACCTCGGCGAGGACGTCACCGACGCGGTGATCACCGTACCGGCGTACTTCGACGACGCCCAGCGGCAGGCCACCAAGGAAGCCGGGGAGATCGCCGGCCTGAAGGTCCTCAGGATCATCAACGAGCCGACCGCCGCCGCCCTCGCCTACGGCCTCGACCGCGGCGAGGAACAGACCGTCCTCGTCTTCGACCTCGGCGGCGGCACCTTCGACGTCTCCCTCCTGGAGATCGGCGACGGCGTCATCGAGGTCAAGGCCACCAACGGAGACACCCACCTCGGCGGCGACGACTGGGACCAGCGGATCGTCGAACACCTCGCGGCACGCTTCAAGGGGCAGTACGGCATCGACCTCACCGGCGACAAGATGGCCGTGCAGCGACTGCGCGAGGCCGCCGAGAAAGCCAAGATCGAACTGTCGTCGTCCTCCGAGACCAGCATCAACCTGCCCTACATCACCGCCTCCGCCGAGGGCCCGCTGCACCTGGAGGAGAAACTGACGAGGGCCCAGTTCCAGGAGCTCACCGCCGACCTGCTCGACCGGTGCAGGACCCCCTTCCACCAGGCGGTCACGGACGCCGGCGTCCAGCTCTCCGCGATCGACCACGTCATCCTCGTCGGCGGCTCCACCCGCATGCCCGCCGTCACCGATCTCGTCAAGGAACTCACCGGCAAGGACCCCCACAAGGGCGTCAACCCCGACGAGGTGGTCGCCGTCGGCGCCACCCTCCAGGCCGGCGTCATCCGCGGCGACGTCAAGGACGTCCTCCTCCTCGACGTCACCCCGCTGTCCCTGGGCATCGAGACCAAGGGCGGCATCATGACCAAACTGATCGAACGCAACACCACGATCCCCACCCGCCGTTCGGAGATCTTCACCACCGCCACCGACAACCAGCCCTCGGTGGGCATCCAGGTCTACCAGGGCGAACGCGAGATCGCCGCCTACAACAAGAAGCTCGGCGTCTTCGACCTCACCGGCCTGCCGCCCGCCCCGCGCGGCGTCCCCCAGATCGAGGTCGCCTTCGACATCGACGCCAACGGCATCATGCACGTCTCCGCGAAGGACCTCGCCACCGGCCGCGAACAGAAGATGACCGTCACCGGCGGCTCCGCCCTGCCCAAGGACGACATCGACCGCATGATGCGGGAGGCCGAACAGTACGCCGAGGAGGACCGCGAACGCCGCGAGACCGCCGAGACCCGCAACCAGGCCGAACAACTCGTCTACCAGACCGAGAAGTTCCTCCACGACAACGGCGACAGGATCCCGGCCGACACGAAACCCGAGGTCGAGTCCGCCTGCGCGGAGGTCAGGAGCCTCCTCGAACAGAACGCGGAAACCAGCGCCCTGCGCACCGGCGTCGAGAAACTCGCCACCGTCAGCCAGAAGATGGGTCAGGCCATGTACGCCCAGACCCAACAGGCCCAACGGGCCCAGCAGACCCCCACCGACACCGCCGGACAGCACTCCGCGGCACCGGACGACGAAGGCGTCGTCGACGCGGAGATCGTCGACGACGACAAGAACACCAAGGGCGGAGCGGCCTGACCTGCCGCTGCGGACAGGGCCCGCGACCCTCAGGGCTTGCGGGCCACCCCCGCGTACACCGGCACGATGCCCTCCGCCTGGACCGCCACGTCCTCGGGCTCCGGCCGCCAGCCGGTCACCGGGATGACCCCCGGGCCCAACAACTCCAACCCGTCGAAGAAACGGGAGAACTCGGCGAGAGCACGCGGGTGGAACGGGGTCCCGTTGCGACGGAACAGACCGGCGGCCTTCTCGATCGCCTCCGGGTTCAGATCAGGAGTGACCTGGGACAGGATCAGAAAGCTGCCGGGCGCGAGCGCGTCGACGTACCCCTTGAGCAGGCCGTACACATCGTCCCCGTCGACCGCGTCACCGAGATAGTGCGTCAGCGCGACCATCGACAGCGCCACGGGCCGCGAGAAGTCCAGCGACCCGCCGGCCAGCCGCAGAATGGTGTCGGGATCGCGGACGTCCGCGTGCACGTACTCGGTGCTGCCCTCGGCGGAGCCGTGCAGCAGCGCCTCGGCGTGCCGCAGCACGATCGGGTCGTTGTCGGCGTACACGACCCTGGACTCCGCAGCCACCCGCTGCGCCACCTGGTGCAGGTTCGGCTCGGTCGGGATACCGGTCCCGATGTCGAGGAACTGCCGCACCCCCGCCTCGGCGACCACACGGACCGCCCGCTGCATGAACCGGCGGTTGGCACGCGCCCCGCGCACCACCGTGCCGTCCACGGCGAGGATCTTCCGCGCCAGCTCCTCGTCCACCGGGTAGTTGTCCTTGCCGCCCAGCCACCAGTCGTACACCCGGGCCGGATGCGGCCGGCTGGTGTCGATACGGGGGGCGGCGGCGTCGGATCCGGTCATACGGTGTGCGCTCCTCGGCGTGAGTCGGCTGAGCCGACGGGGACATGCGGGATGCGGAGAATGCCCTGCGACGGTGCCCGATCAGTACATCGCACGGCACTCCCGAAGGATCCTCAGGGTCCGCTGCACCGACGCCGCGCGCGCCGTCATGTGGTCCAGGACCTCCAGATGCGCGGAGACCTCCTTGCGGGAGTCCAGGTACAGGGCGCCGGTCAGGTACTCCGTGTAGACCATGTCCGGCAACTCCGGCTCGGCGAAACGGAACAGCGAGAACGGCGCGTACGTCCCCGGGTGCGGCCCGTTCGTGAACTCGGCCACCTGGATCGTGACACGGTCACGCTCGGCGTACTCCAGCAGCCTGTCCAACTGGTCGCGCATCACCTCGGCGTGCGCGCTCACCGGCCGCCGCAGCACCGTCTCATCCATGATCACCCACAGGTGCGGCGGATCCTCCCGCTCCAGCAACCCCTGCCGGGCCATCCGCAAGGACACATGCCGCTCGATCGTCTCCGGCCCGGTCTGACCGATCGTGCCCGCCTCCATCACCGCCCGCGCGTACTGCTCCGTCTGCAACAGACCGGGCACGAAGTGCGGCTCGTAGCAGCGGATGACCCGGGCGGCGCCCTCCAGACTCACGTACATGCTGAACCAGTCCGGCAGCACGTCGTGGAACCGCTGCCACCAACCGGGCTGGTTCGCCTCCTCGGCCAGCGTCACGAACGCCGTGGCCTCCTCCTCGGGCACACCGTACGTCGCCAGCAGCACCTGCACGTACGGGATCTTCAGCGCGACCTCGGCCATCTCCATCCGCCGCACGGTCGCCGACGCCACCCGCAGCACCCGGGCCGCCTCGTCACGCCCCAGCCCGGACGCCTCCCGCAACTCCTGCAACCGCTTGCCGAGCACCACCTGGCCAACGGTGGGCGCAGCCCGCCGCTCACTCACGCCACGCCCTCCCCTACGCGCCCAAGTACGCGAGCAGTGTGCCACGCGAGACGGCCTCGCACACCTGCTCGACCCCGAAAAGGGACGTCACAACTCCGGTCAACCGAGCAGCGAATGCAAGTACTTCGCCGTCGCCGGATCCGCCGGCAGGAACGTCTCGATCGCCAGCTCCGCGACCGTCACGTCCATCGGCGTGTTGAAGGTGGAGATCGAGGACACGAACGACAACACCCGCCCCTCGTGCTCGATCCGCATCGGCAACGCGAAGTACGCCACCGGCTCCGCCGGTTCCCCCGCGCCCCCCTCCTCGGGAACCGGATAGGCGGCCACCTCCTCGTACAGCGCGCGCAGCGCGTCCGAGCGGTGCAGCGCGATCTGCCGCGCCATCTGATCCAGCAGATGCCCGCGCCACTCCCTCAGATTACGGATGCGCGGCGCGAGCCCCTCCGGATGCAGCGTCAGCCGCATCGCGTTCGGCGCCGGCGCCAGCAACGACTCCGGCACACCCTCCAGCAGCATCGCGATGCCCCGGTTGGCGGCGACAACCGTGTACGTCGCGTCGACCACCAGCGCCGGATACGGCTCATAACCCGTGATCAGCCGCTCCATTCCGTCCCGCAGCGCGTCCAACCCCGGGTCGCTCAAAGGGGTCTCGGGGTAGTGCGGGGCGTAACCGGCGGCCAGCAGCAGGGCGTTGCGCTCCCGCACCGGCACGTCCAGATGCTCGGCCAGCCGCAGCACCATCTCCTCGCTCGGCCGCGACCGGCCCGTCTCGACGAAGCTGATGTGCCGGGCGGAGGAGTCGGCACGCAGGGCCAGTTCCAGCTGACTGATCCGCCGCCGCTCCCGCCAGGCCCGCAACAGCGGCCCCACTCCCTTGTCGGCGGGGATCACGGCGGTCGCGGTGCCGGAAACGGCAGGGGGCCCGGCCGGGGCGGCGGGACGAAGCGAGGACACAATGGTCATACGTACGACCGTAGTCGAGGAGTGTGCGCATGAACGACCCCTGGAAACCGTCCTGGGAGGCCACGGCCGTGTACCGGGCCAGAGTCCGAGGCTGCCTCCTCGGCGGAGCACTCGGCGACGCTCTCGGCTACCCCGTCGAGTTCAGCTCCCTCGACACCATCCGCGCCACACACGGCCCACGCGGCGTGACCGGACTCGTCCCCGACGCCGACGGCGTCACCGGCCGCATCAGCGACGACACCCAGATGACCCTCTTCACCGTCGAGGGCATCCGGCAGGCCGCCGAACGCGAACGACTCAAGGGCATCGGCGGCGGCTGGTCCCACCTGCTGCGCCAGGCCTACGCACGCTGGCTGGAGACCCAACTCAAACCCGGACCCGAGCCCAGCGACCCGGCCCACCCCACCGGCAGCCCCCACGAGGGCCCCCGCGGCGGCCTCGTCTCCGAACCCTGGCTGTACGCCCGGCGCGCCCCCGGCAACGCCTGCCTTTCCGGACTCGCCCATGACTTCGTCCCCGAACCCTGGACGGAACTCGGCCCGCCCGGACCCGTCAACCCCGACTCCAAGGGCTGCGGCGCCGTCATGCGCTCGGCACCCTTCGGACTCGCCCGCACCGACGCCGGCAGCGCCTTCGGGCTCGCCGCCCGCTGCGCCCAGATGACCCACGGCCACCCCACCGGCTACTACGCGGCCGGCGCGCTCGCCGCGATCGTGTCCCACATCGTCACCGGGGACTCCGTCGAGGGCGCCGTCCTGCGCACCCTGCGCCTGCTGGCCCACCACCCCGGCCACGACGAGACCACCACCGCCCTGACCCGGGCCCTCGACCTGGCCGCCGACGGCGACGGCACCCCCGAGAAGCTGGAGAGGCTCGGCGCCGGCTGGATCGCCGAGGAGGCCCTCGCCATCGGCGTCTACAGCGCCCTCGCCGCGCCACGCGTCGAGGACGCCCTGCTGCTCGCCGTCAACCACTCGGGTGACAGTGACTCCACCGGCTCCATCTGCGGGAACATCCTGGGAGCCCGGTACGGGGACCACGGGCTGCCGCACGGGTGGGTGGAGCGGGTGGAGGGGCGTGACCGGATCGCGGCGCTGGCGGACGATCTGGCGGCGGAGTGCGGGCGGGGGTGACGCCGGCGGCTGGTTGCCGACGATGACGGGGACGGTTCATTGTCGGCGATGACGGTCGATTGTCGACGATGATTGTCTACAGTCGTCGTCCACGATCGCCGTCCACCGTCGACGACCACCGCCCCCGAACCCCGGCATCACCCCGCAGCACCTTCCTGACCAGCGCCCCGGCGGCCCGCCTGTGGCAGGCTGAACAGGTACCCGACACCCAGGAAGGGAGCCAGGGATGGCCGTCGAACCGCTGTCGCAGAAGGAGATCGAGGACCGGCTGGCCGAACTGCCCGGCTGGTCCCTGGACGGCGACCGCATCGCCCGCTCCTACCGGCTCGGCTCGCACTTCGCGGCGACGGCGATGGTCGTGCACATCGCCCAGGTCCAGGACGAACTCGACCACCACTCCGACCTCACCCTCGGATACAACACGGTCTCGCTCACCGTGAACACGCACAGCGCGGGCGGCGTCGTCACCGAGAAGGACTTCGAACTCGCCCGCCGGGTGGAGGCACTCGCCGCGGGCCACGGAGCACACTGAGCCACGTGCTCGACTACGAGAAGGAAGCCGACGCCTACGACGCGACGCGCGGCGGCGAGGCCCGTGCCGCCGCGGCCGCCGAGGCGGTCCTCGGCCTGATACCCGACGGCGCCCACCGCCTCCTCGACGTCGCCTGCGGCACGGGCATCGTCACCCGCCGGCTGGCCGCGGCCCGGCCCGCCATGCGGGTCACCGGCGCGGACCTGGCCCAGGGCATGACCCGGATGGCCGCCGCCCGGCTGCCCGGGGCGGTGGTCCGGGCCGACAGCCGCCGCCTGCCCTTCCCCGACCGCACCTTCGACGCCGTGACCAGCGTGTGGCTGCTGCACCTGCTGGACGACCCCGCCGACGCCGACCGCATCGTCGGCGAGTGCGCCCGCGTCCTCAGACCGGGCGGCGTCTACGTCACCACCGTCGACAAGGCGGCCGCGCACGACGTCGGCAGCGACCTCGACGCCGTCCTCGCCCCGCGCCCGCGCCGCCCCGCCCAGGACGAAGCAGGCGCGGTCGCCGAGCACGCCGCCCGGCACGGTCTGCGTCCCGCCGGGCAGACGTCCTTCCGCGGCTTCGGACAGGGCCGCAGTCCCCGCGGCACCATCGCCGACCTGCGCCGCGGCTGGTTCACGGTGCTGCCGCCCGGCGACCCGCTGACCGAACGGTTCGCCGAGCGGCTGGCGGCCCTCCCGGACCAGGACCGGCCCCGCGACGACCCCTGCTTCAGCCTGCGCTCGTTCCGGAAGCCTCCGGCCGGGTGAACTCCATGACCCAGTTGGTCAGCCAGATCTCCCCGCCGTCCACCGAGAAGGCCTGCTCCCAGCGGGCGGCGGCGGGGGAGACCCCCGACCACACGTACCGCACCCGCACGTCCTTCCCGTCGTGCGTGTCGTCCCCGTGGAACTCGCCCCGGTCGCCCGCGAACCGGCCGACGACCGGCGGGAACACCTTCCCGCTGCGGCTGGACGACCAGTTCAGCGACCACTGACGGCTCTCCTGGTCGAAGAGCCGAAGGGTCAGCCCCTTGCAGCCCAGGTGCGGCATGTCGATCTCGTCGATGTTCGCGGCCCCGTCGAACAGGGGCCGGCAGTGGTTCGTCCCCGGGAACTCCTCCCAGGAGCTCTCCGGGTCGAGGAAGTCGGTGCGGCGGCGGTGGCGGACGGTCCACTCGCCGTGGAAGAAGTCGAAGTCGTGCGGGCTGCTCATGAGCGGTCTCCTGTGGTTCCTTCGGGCAGGGTGTCGGCCAGGTAGGCGGCCAGGTCCGGGCGTTCGGGTGCGAGCATGTGGCGCACCCACGCGTCGCGTTCGTGCAGGATCGGCGGCAGTTCCCAGACGCAGCCGATCCACGGCAGACCGGGCCGGACGAAGTGCGCCGGGTCGTCGTCGGGACAGCCCAGCACCGGCTGGCCGGCCGCCGCGCCGCCGAAGTGCAGCACGTTGTCCCACACCCAGCTGTACGCGTTCAGATAGGCGCCGTCGTCCCCTCCCCGGTGGAGGACGACGAACGTCGCCGGCGGCGTGCCGTCCGGCTCCGGCAGCAGCTCCGGCAGGATCGCGTACGCCGCCTTCTCCACCTCGGGCGCGATGCCCGCCGGGTCGGCGGTGACGTGGTAGCGCTTGACGCGCCGCCCGGCCACCTCGACCGGCGGCGGCACGGTCAGCAGTTTCTCCGTGAAGGCCATGCCCGCACGGTAGGACGGCTTCCCTGACATCCTGTGTCAGTGAAGTCCAGCCGCCTCGTCTCGATCGTCCTGCTGCTCCAGACCCGCGGCCGGATGACCGCCGCCCAGCTCGCCGGGGAACTGGAGGTGTCGGTGCGCACGGTCTACCGGGACGTCGAGGCGCTCAGCGCGGCGGGCGTCCCGCTGTACGGGGACGCGGGCCACGCCGGCGGGTACCGTCTCCTCGACGGCTACCGCACCCGCCTCACCGGCCTGACCACCGGCGAGACAGAGGCCCTCTTTCTCGCCGGAGCCCCCGGCCCCGCCGCCGAACTCGGCCTCGGACCGGTCCTGGCCGCCGCCCAGCTCAAGGTCCGTGCCGCCCTGCCGCCGGAACTGCGCGCCCACGCCGACCGGATCAGCGGCCGTTTCCATCTCGATGCGCCCGGCTGGTACGCGGACGCCGACCGGACTCCGTACCTGTCCACGGTGGCCGACGCCGTATGGAACAATCGCATACTGGATGTCGTATACCGGCGTTGGCGGGAGCCCACCGACGTGGAGCGCCGCCTGGAGCCGTACGGCCTCGTCCTCAAGGCGGGCCGCTGGTACGTCGTCGCCGGGCCCGGCCCGCGCACCTACCGCGTCGACCAGATCCTCCGACTGACCGTCCGGGACGAGGAGTTCACCCGCCCCGACGACTTCGACCTGACCGCGTTCTGGACGGCGTACCAGTGCGACTTCCACGACCGTCTGTACCGGGCCGAGGCCCTGATCCGGCTCGCCCCCGGCGCCCGTCTCACCGGCCCCGGGGCGGCGGCGGTGGCCGCGGGCGGCCGTACGGACGAGTCCGGGTGGACGGTGGCCTCCGTACCCATCGAGTCCGTCGAGCACGCCCACGGGGAGTTCCTGCGTCTGGGCACGGACATCGAGGTGCTCGAGCCCGCCGAACTGCGTGAGCGGATCGCCCGGACGGCGGCCGAGCTGGCCGAGCGGTACGGCAACTCCCTTGCCCCCGGCGGCAACTGAGAGGCGAACCCAGCCCCCTCCGCAGGAGGTTCGTCCCATGCAGCACCCGCACCCCCGTACCCGGCACCGGCAGCGTGGCCGCCGTGCCGTCCTCGCCGCCGTGGTGGCCGCGGCGTCGCTGGTCGGCGCCGGACTGACCGCCCTCACTCCCGGCAACGCCGAGGCCGCCACCGCCCGGCAGGTCGAGAAGCTGGACCGCGGCCTGGTCAGCGTCCACACCGACAGCGGCAACCTGATCAGCTGGCGCTGGCTCGGCACCGACCCGGACAACGTCTCCTTCAACGTCTACCGGGCCGGAACGAAGGTCAACTCCGGCCCCGTCACAGGCTCCACGAACTACTTCCACTCCGGCGCCCCGGCCTCCGCCGACTACACGGTCCGGGCCATCGTCAACGGCGTGGAGCAGGCCGACTCCGAGCACGCCCTCCAACTCCGCACCGGATACAAGGACGTGCCCATCACCCCGCCCGCCGGCGGCACCACACCGGACGGCGTCGCCTACACCTACGAGGCCAACGACGCCTCCGTCGGCGACCTCGACGGCGACGGGCAGCTGGACCTGGTCCTGAAGTGGCAGCCGACCAACGCCAAGGACAACTCCCAGTCCGGATACACCGGCGACACCGTCCTCGACGGCATCAAACTCGACGGCACCCGCCTGTGGCGCATCGACCTGGGCCGTAACATCCGTTCCGGCGCCCACTACACGCAGTTCCAGGTGTACGACTACGACGGCGACGGCAAGGCGGAGGTCGCCATGAAGACCGCCGACGGCACCGTCGACGGAACCGGTACCGTCATCGGCAGCGCCTCGGCCGACTACCGCAACTCCAGCGGATACGTCCTGTCCGGCCCGGAGTACCTGACCATGTTCAACGGGCAGACGGGCAAGGCGATGCAGACCGTCGACTACGTCCCCGCCCGCGGCACGGTCTCCTCCTGGGGCGACTCCTACGGCAACCGCGTCGACCGCTTCCTGGCGGGCACCGCCTACCTGGACGGCTCCCGCCCTTCCCTGATCATGGCCCGCGGCTACTACACCCGGACCGTGATCGCGGCCTGGGACTGGCGGGGCGGCACCTTCACCCGTCGCTGGACCTTCGACACCAACTCCTCCACCAACAGCGGCATGGGCTACGACGGCCAGGGCAACCACCAGCTGTCCGTCGCGGACGTCGACGGCGACGGCAAGGACGAGATCGTGTACGGGTCGATGGCCGTCGACGACAACGGCTACGGCCTGTGGACGACGAAGAACGGCCACGGCGACGCCATGCA
The DNA here is from genome assembly GCF_042894725.1 of Streptomyces sp. NPDC001480. Classification (NCBI taxonomy): domain Bacteria; kingdom Bacillati; phylum Actinomycetota; class Actinomycetes; order Kitasatosporales; family Streptomycetaceae; genus Streptomyces; species Streptomyces sp. NPDC001480. Next base: position 246,490 of record NZ_JBIAVX010000010.1, read on the forward strand.
CGTCGGCGATCTCGACCCGTCCCGGCCCGGCCTGGAGGAGTTCAAGGTCGACGAGGACTCCTCGAAGCCGGCGTCCTGGATGGCGGACGTGAAGACCGGGCAGATCCTGTGGTCGACGGCGGCGAACGGGGACAACGGCAGAGGCGTCTCGGGAGACGTCTGGGCGGGCAGCCCCGGCGCCGAATCCTGGTCGTCCCACGCCGACGGGGTGCGCAACCCGCAGGGCACCGTGGTGGCGAGCCGCAAACCGGGCAGCATCAACTTCGTGAGCTGGTGGGACGGCGACACCGTCCGTGAACTCCTCGACGACACCCACATCGACAAGTACGGCACCTCGTCCGACACCCGGCTGCTGACCGGATCCGGCGTCCACTCCGACAACGGCACCAAGGCGACCCCCGCCCTGTCCGGGGACATCCTCGGCGACTGGCGCGAGGAGGTCGTGTGGCCCACCACCGACAACAAGGCACTGCGCATCTACTCCACGCCGTACGAGACGGGCACGCGCATAACGACGCTGCTGCACGACACCCAGTACCGCACGGCACTCGCATGGCAGAACACCGCATACAATCAACCGCCCCACCCGAGCTTCTTCATCGGCGACGGGATGGCGACGGCACCGAGGCCTGCGGTATACACCCCCTGAGCCGGTAAATGACGGCTACACCGATCTTGGGCACACTTTCATCCCTGCGGGGACCAATGAGCACCAACATCACGCCACCGCCCATGCCCGGATACGGCCCGGCCGTTCCGCCACCGCCACCGCCCAAGAAGACCAACACGGTCGTCGTCGCGACCGCGGCAGCCGCCATGGGCGCCGTGGTCGCGGCCGACGAAGGGGCCGGCCTCACGCCCGACGAGACCGACGACGGGGTCTACGCCCTGACCGACACGGTCACCTACGAAGGCGGCGGCAAAAGCCTCGACGCTACGATGCATCAATGTGCCCTGGGGTTGCGGACTCCCCAAGAACCAGAAGCTCATTTCCGCCAAGTAGCGGACGGGACGCGTGCCCGCCGTGGCACGCGCCCCCGGTCGTCAGCCGACCGTACAGCTCTGGTCGCCCAGCTTGAACGACGTCGGTTTCGTATTGGCACCCGACCAGCTCCCGGTGAAGCCGAAGCCCACCGAGGAACCCGCCGCCACCGCGCCGTTCCAGCTCACGTTCTTCGCGCTGACCGCCGCGCCCGACTGCGTGTAGTCGGCGTTCCACAGCTGGGTGACCTTCTGCCCGTCGGTGAAGGACCAGCCGAGCGACCAGCCGGTCCAAGCGGTCGAACCGGTGTTGGTCAGCTGGACATCGGCCTGGAAGCCGCCCGACCACTGGTTCGTGATCTTGTACGTCACCGCGCAGGCACCGGTCGGCGTCGGATCCGTTCCGCCTCCGCCGCCTCCGCCGCCTCCGCCGCCTCCGCCGCCGTCACCCCCGCCTCCGCTCGTGTCGGAGGTGTCGCCGTAGACGACCCCCCGCCCGTTCGTCGACACGTACACCCGCCCGTACACCCGCGGGTCACCGGTGATCGCCGCACCCGTCCAACCCCACTGGTGTGCATCGTCGTTGACACGGGTCCAGCTCGCCCCCTTGTCGGTCGACCGGAAGATGCCCCGCACCCCGCCGATCTTCGCGCTGCTGTACAGCGTCTGGTACGAGGCCCCCGCAGCCGCCTTGCCGAAGCCGATCGTGTCGGCCTGCTCGACGTTCGACAGCTTGGTGAAGCTCGCGCCGCCGTTCGTCGAGTGCCACAGCCCGTACGCCCCGTCGCTCGCACCGCCCGCCAGCCACACATCGCCCTTGACACCGGGCAACGCCTTGAAGCGCACGCTGTCACCGCCGGGCAGCCCGGTCGCCGAGGAAGCGGCGAAGGTCGCACCGCCGTCCGAACTCACATAGAACTTGCCCGACTTGAAACCGTAGAAGGTCTTCGGGTCCACCCGGTCGGACTCGACGACCGCCCCGGACGGAATCCCGCTCGACGCCGACCAGGACGAACCGAAGCCCGTCGTGTACTGCACGCCCGTACCCGCCGGACTCCACACGAACCGGCTGCCGTCGGCGCTCGCCGCCACCGTGCCGCCGCCGCTGACACCCGAAGGATCCGTGCCCGCGAACCAGTTGGCGCCGTTGTCGGTCGAGAACGCCACGTGCGGACCGGAGTCCAGATTGCCGACGCGCACCACCGTGTTCGGGTTGGTCTCCGCGAAGTCCAGGCTGGTGGTCGTGGTGAAGGTGGGCGAGGTGAACATCATCGACGGCACCTTCGACAGATCCGTGTGCCGGAAGCCGCCGACGTCACCCAGGGCACTGAAGAGCTGGGTGCCGCCGGCCGGGGGAGAGGCCAGGTCGTTGACGGCCGTCTCCTCCAGGCCCTGCACCATCGGCTTGACGGTGAACTGCCCGCCGCTGTCCCAGTTCGTCAGGTTCTCCGTCCCGTACAGCGTCGCACCCGTTCCGTACATCATCCGCGCGGAGTTGAAAGGATCGATCTCCAGCGACTCCGTCATCCAGCCCAGCTTCGGGCTCTGTTCGGGCGGCGACGGGTTCGCGCCGAAGGTCAGCCACGGGGACGACGACACGTCGATGGTGTAGCGGTTCGAGCGGTTGGGGTACGACGTGTAGTCCCAGGCCTTCGTCCAGGTGCCGCCGCTGTCCGTGGAGCGGAAGATCTGGGTGTCCGGCCACCAGGAACTGTATGCGGTCGCCATCACCGTGCCCGGATGCTGCCGGTCGACCGTCAGACCGCTGAAGCCGTAGTACGTGTCGGCCTCGGCGACCGGGCTGACGTTGGTCCAGGTGCCGGTCGCCGTCGCGTACCGCCACAGCTGGCCCTTGCCGCCGTCGTACGGACCGCCCTTGTCGCTGTATGCGATATACAGGTAGCCGTTCTTCGTATCCAGTACACCCTTGTGCGCCAGATAGCCGGTCGGCTGCCCCGCCAGCCGCGACCACGTCGCACCGGCGTCCGTCGACCGGTACACCGCGTTGTCCTTGTCCGCCACCCCGACGTAGATCGTCTTCGTCGCGCTGCCCGACGTACCCGTGGACTCGTCGAAGGTGACCCAGACGATCCCCTGGTTGTCACTGGCGTATCCGGTCGTGTCGCTCGGGTCCTGCTGGTAGTTGCCGGGGTTGGGGAAGGCCGTCACCTGCGACCAGGTCACCCCGGAGTCCGTCGACCGCCACAGTCCCTTGCCGCTGGGCGCGCCCAGGTACAGGACGCTGTCCTTGTTGGGGTCGATCGCCAGACGCTCGCCCATGCCCCGGCCGGGCATGTTGCCGCCCAGCTTGAACGGCAGGTCCGTCTTCTGCCAGCTCGCGCCCCGGTCGGCGGAGCGCAGCACCGCGCCGTTCCCGGGGTCCCAGCTGTTGGTGTACGTACCGACGGCCGCATACACCTTGTTCGGATCCACCGCGTCCGAAGCGAGGCTGACGACACCCGTGTGACCCCAGTCGCTCCAGCCGACCGAGTCCAGCAGCGGGGTCCAGGTCTTCGTCGACTCCTGCCAGCGGTAGGCGCCGCCGATGTCCGTGCGGGCGTATACCAGGTTCTTCTCGGAGCGGTTGAACACGATGCCGGGGACGAAGCCACCGCCGTCGATCCGGGCGTTCTTCCAGGTGTAGGTGTCGGCCGCGAGCGTCACCTTCGGTGTGCTCGCGGCCAGCGCGGGCGGACTGCCCGCCAGCAGGCCGACGGCCAGCGCCAGAACTGCCGTGAGAGTACGCGTTCTTCGCACGGTGGGGGTCCTTCCTTCGGGGAGGAGGGCGTGACGACCGGGCGGCCCCCAGTGCGGGTGGGGGCCGCCCGGTCCGGCGTACACGGAGCGGTAGCGGGGACTTATTCGAGGAGCTCCGCGTACGAACCCATGGCCATGGCGATGTCCGCCTGGGCCCAGAACCGGTGGTACGTGAAGACGGGCGCGGCACCGCCCGCCAGGTAGCTCGAGATCTTCGACCAGGCCGGGTCGTTCTTGTAGAAGGACCTCAGCGAGATGAAGGTCGAGGACGAGTTGATCGCGTCACCGTTCGGCATCTTGCCGCTGAAACCGCTCGGCACGTACACGCTGTCGTCGAAGCGGTTGTAGTCGGTACGGGTCTCCGGCACGGCGATGCCCAGGCTGTCCTGGTAGTTGTTCCACATGCCGTCCAGCAGCGCCTTGGCCGTCGACTTCGCCGTCGCATCACCGGACTTGGCGGCGTAGTACGTCAGCGTCTTGGCGTAGGCGGCCGCCACGCCGACGTCGTTGGTGTAGTCGGCGACGGTGACGTGCAGCCCGCTGTTGGTGCCGGGGGAGGAGGCGTTCCAGGTGTCGGGCTGGCCCGACCACTGGAGCGTCGACGGGATCAGATAGGTGCCGTCCGGGTTGACCGTGGTCTTGGACAGCGCCCACTTGACCCACTTGTCGAGGATCGCCTTGGCGGTGGCGTTCCCCGTCTGCTGGTAGTACTCGGCGACCCGCTCCATCGACCACGCCTGGAACCCGAACCACTGGTTGGACGGCGGGTCGTGATAGACGGGCTGCCAGTCGTAGTACATGCCGTAGAAGGTCGACGTGCCCGCCGGCGGGGTCGCGTACCGGCCCTGCCAGCTGTTGGTGGCGCCTCCCGCGATGGCGCCCTCGGAGGACTGCAGCCACTGGTAGAACTCCAGCTGCCGCTGGAGCGACTTGCTCCAGTCCGTCGCACCCGTCGCCGACTTCGGCTTCAGATCGGCGTAGGAGCTGAGCGCGTACGCCGCGAGGGGGTTCTGGTAGCCGCCGTGCACGTGGCTGGAGCCGATACGCCAGGCCCAGCCCGCGCTGGTGTCCGTCGCGCCGCCCCACGCGTAGTACCAGGACAGCAGGTAGTCCGAGGCGTCCTTGCCGGTGCCGGCCGGGCAGGAGGAGGCTCCGACACAGTTGCCGATTTTCTTGAAGTACTTGTCGTACATCGCATACCGCAGGTAGTCGCCCATCTTCGCCGCCTTGGTGACGGTGGCCGACACGTCGCTGCCCTTGCCCTGCGCCTTCGCCCAGACGTCCGCCCAGTACGCGGCCTGCACCGCACGCGCGTCGGCGTCCGGGGCGTCCGTGTACTTCCACTGCTTGGCGTAGGAGGAGTCGCCGGTGAACAGGTCCAGGTACCCGTTGGTGCCGCCGTACTTGAAGGCGTCGCAGGTCGGCTGCGGCACCGTCTCCCAGACCGACTCCTGCGGGCCGCGCTGGAAGGTGTTGATGTACGACGGTCCGGTGGCCGTCGGGCCGGCCTCGCACTTGCCGGGCTCGTTGCCGTAGCCGTAGACGTTGTCGACATCCTGGAGCCAGTGCATACCGTATACGTCGCCCGTCCCGTATGCGGTCTTCAGCTCACCGGCGATCGGATCCGAACCGACCTGCACCGACGTGTCCAGCTTCGCCGGATACTCGTTCGGCGTGTCCAGCTCGGGCGCGTACGTCGCGGGCTTCGAGGCGTTGTAGAAGGAGTTGGTCGGCTGGTCGGCGTGGGTCGGGATCATGTACTTCTCCATCAGATCCCAGGCGCCGTTGAACTTCGACCAGTCACCGGTGACCTTGCCGTACATCGCCTGAAGCCAGAGAAGGTAACTGTAGGCCTCCGACGTGGTCTCGTGACCCTGGTCCGGGGCCTCGACGATCAGCGTCTCGACCGAGTGGTAGGGGATGCCCTCGGGGGAGAAGTAGCCGTTCGCCGGGTTGGTGATCTTCCCGTACAGGTCCAGGAAGCGGGCGTCGTACGCCTTCGACGCCGCCAGCTCCGTCACGCTCACCGTCGCCTTGGTGTGACCGGTCGCCGAGGCGGTGAAGGTCGCCGCGCCCGTGCCCGAGGAATCGGCCGTGATGGTCACCGTCTGCGCGGTGTTCCAGTTGGACGGCGTGAACGTCAGCGACGATCCGCCGGTCACGCTGAGGCCCGTGTTGCCGTCCGTACGGGCCACGCTCACCGAGACGTTGGCGCTCGGCTGTGTCGACAGCTTCACCGAGAACGTCCCCGTCTTACCCTGCTGGACACCCAGTTGGGTGGGCGAGGCCACCACGGCGGGCCCCGAGGCGACCGTGATGCCGACCGGCGTCGACGCGGCGGAGGCGCCCAGGCTGTCGTACGCCTTCGCCACCAGAGAATGACTGCCCACGGTCAAAGTTGAGGCCGAGAGCGAGTACGGCGCGCTGGTGTCCGTGCCGAGCAGCGTGGTGTCGTCGTAGAACTCCACCTTGCTGATCGTCGCGTTGTCGGCGGCCGCCGCGGTCGCCGCCAGCGGAACCGCGTCCCCCTGTGTGTAGACCGCGCCCGCGGCGGGGCTGGTCAGCACGGTGACGGGTGGCTGGTGCGCGCCGACGCAGGCGGTGCCGTTGATCGCGAAGCCGGTCGGAGCGGTGTTGGTACCGCTGTAGGTGAACTGCGCGCCGGTGCTCACGGCCGCGCCGGCGGCGATCGTCCCGTTGTACGAGGCGTTCTGCACGGTGACCGACTGGCCGGACTGGGACCAGGTGCCGTTCCAGCCGTTGAGGAGCTTCTGATTGCCCGAGTAACCGTACGTCACGGTCCAGCCGTTGACGGCGTCCGTGCCGCGGTTGGTGAGGGTGAGGTCGGCGGTGAAGCCGGAGCCCCAGTCGTTGGTCTTGTAGTCGACGCTGCACTGGAGTGCCGCCGCGTGCGCGGGTGCCGTTCCCGTGGCGAGCATTGTCACGGGAAGGGCGAGCGCCGCGACGACGGCCGTCCACAACCGTCGCGCGGCTCTGAGCCTCCGTCCGGGATGCATGTGCTGGTTCCTCCTTGCGGCTCGGAAGAAGTCAAGGCTTGAACCAGTGGGAGCGCTCCCATAGTGGAGACGGGGGTGTGAACGGTCAAGGTGCTTGAAGAGTCGAAAAGATTCGACGGATCCGGTTGAGGAAAAGTCAAGCGACTCCTCTGTCCTTTGCCGGTACTTGGCGCTACCTTCCTTCGCACCAGTGGGAGCGATTCCGTTCAGTCGACGCGTCCGTAACGACGCGCCCGAGCTGCAAGGACTCGCTCATGCGACACCCCCCGCGTTCAGTACTTTTAGCCGTCGCCGGGACGGTCACACTCCTCGCGAGCGTGACCGTCCCGGCGGTCACGGCACAGGGAGCCACACCCGCGTGCACGGTGGAGTACTCCGTCACCAGCCAGTGGGACACCGGCTTCCAGGGCTCCGTGAAAATCACCAACATCAAGGCCGCGCTGAGCAGTTGGAACCTCACCTTCGACTTCGCGAATGGCCAGAAGGTCACCCAGGGCTGGAACGCCAAATGGTCCCAGTCCGGCACCACCGTGACCGCGGCCAACGAGACCTGGAACGGCTCCCTGGGCACCGGCGCCAGCGTCAGCGCCGGGTTCCTCGGCTCCCGGTCAGGCAGCAACTCCGTACCGACGACGTTCAAGCTCAACGGGACGACCTGCAACGTCGACACCGACCCGCCGCCCACCGACCCACCCCCGACGACCGGCAAGGCACCCGCCCTGCACGTCTCCGGCAACAAGCTCGTCGACGCCGACGGAAAGACCCGCCGGCTGCTCGGCGTGAACCGCTCCGGCGGCGAGTTCATGTGCGTCCAGGGCTACGGCATCTGGGACGGCCCCGCCGACGACGCGGCCGTCGCGGCGATCGCCGACTGGAAGGCCAACGCGGTCCGCATCCCGCTCAACGAGGAATGCTGGCTGGGCCTTGCCAACATCAAACCGGAGTACGCGGGCGCCAACTACATCAACGCGGTCAAGGACCTGGTGGCGCGCGTCGAAGCGCACGGCATGACGCCGATCGTCGAACTGCACTGGTCCTACGGCCAGTACACCGGCAACTCGGCCGGCTGCTCCGACGTGCACGCCACCTGCCAGAAACCGATGCCCGACATGCAGTACACCCCCTCGTTCTGGTCCTCCGTGGCCGGCACCTTCAAGGACGACCCGGCGGTGGCGTTCGACCTGTTCAACGAGCCGTATCCGGACCGGGCGACATCCACCACCACCCAGGCGTGGCAGTGCTGGAAGGACGGCGGCACCTGCCCCGGCATTTCGTACGAGGTCGCCGGTATGCAGGACCTCGTCGATTCCATACGATCCGCCGGCGCCAAGAACGTCATCCTGGCCGGCGGGCTCGCCTACTCCAACGACCTCAGCCAGTGGCTGACGTACAAGCCCACCGACCCCACCGGCAATCTCGCCGCCGCCTACCACGTCTACAACTTCAACACCTGCGCCAGTGAGAGCTGCTGGAACTCGACCCTGGCCCCGGTGGCGGCCCAAGTGCCGCTGGTGGCAGGAGAGATCGGCGAGAACACCTGCTCGCACGGCTTCGTCGACCAGGTCATGAAGTGGTTCGACGACCGGAACCTGTCCTACCTGGGCTGGACCTGGAACACCTGGGACTGCTCCTCCGGCCCGTCCCTGATCTCCAGCTACGACGGCACGCCCACCGCCTACGGCGTCGGCCTGCGCGACCACCTGCGCGCCGTCAACCCGTAAGTCCGCACCGCAAGCCCACAGGTGGAAACGACATCCGCAACACGACACCCGCAACTCCCGCAACGGAGAGGGAACCCGCACTCATGAGTCGTACCAGATCAGCGATGCTCGCCGCCCTGGCGCTGCTCGCCGGCGCCTCGGGGACGGCGTACGCGTCCGTCCCGGCCACGGACGCCGGTATCTCCGCCATCCCCTGCACCGTCGACTACAAGGTGCAGAACCAGTGGGACACCGGCTTCACCGCCGCCGTGACGGTCACCAACAACGGCGCCGCGAAGTCCGCCTGGTCCGTCAAGTGGTCCTACGCCGGCAACCAGAAGGTCACCAGCGGCTGGAACGCCAAGATCACCCAGAGCGGCACCGCCGTCACCGCGAACAACGAGACGTACAACGGCAGCCTGGCGGCCGGAGGGTCGGTCAGCTTCGGCTTCAACGGCACCTACAGCGGCAGCAACGCCGTCCCGGCCGCCTTCACCCTGGACGGCGTCACCTGCAACGTGGACGACGGCGGCGGTGGGGGCGACAACGGGGGCGGTGGCAACAACGGGGGCGGCGGAACCGGCAGCCGTGTCGACAATCCGTACGCCGGCGCCAAGGTGTACGTGAACCCGGAGTGGTCGGCCAACGCAGCCGCCGAACCGGGCGGCAGCCGCGTCTCCAACCAGCCCACCGGCGTCTGGCTGGACCGCATCGCTGCGATCAACGGCGCGAACGGTCACATGGGCCTGCGTGCCCACCTGGACGCCGCCCTCGCCCAGAAGGGCAGCAACGAAGAGGTCATCCAGCTCGTCATCTACGACCTGCCCGGCCGTGACTGCTCCGCCCTCGCCTCCAACGGCGAACTCGGCCCGACCGACATCGACAAGTACAAGACGCAGTTCATCGACCCGATCGCCGCGATCCTCGCCGACCCCAAGTACGCCTCGCTCAGGATCGTCAACACCATCGAGCTCGACTCGCTGCCCAACCTCATCACCAACACCGGCAGCAAGGCCACCGCCACCCCTGCCTGCGACACCATGCTCGCCAACGGCAACTACCAGAAGGGCGTCAGCTACGCCCTGGCCAAGCTCGGCGCCATCCCCAACGTCTACAACTACCTCGACGCAGGCCACCACGGCTGGCTCGGCTGGGACGACAACTTCGGCCCGACCGCGACCCTGTTCAAGCAGGTGGCGACCAGCAACGGGGCGACTGTGGACGATGTACAGGGCTTCATCACCAACACGGCCAACTACAGCGCCCTGAAGGAGAACAACTTCACCATCAACGACACGGTGAACGGCACCTCCGTACGCCAGTCCAAGTGGGTCGACTGGAACCGCTACGTCGACGAGCTGTCCTACGCCCAGGCCTTCCGCAACCAAGCGGTGTCCGTCGGCTTCAACTCCAACATCGGCATGCTCATCGACACCTCCCGCAACGGCTGGGGCGGCACCGCCCGCCCGACCGGCCCCGGTCCGCAGACCAGCGTCGACACCTACGTCGACGGCGGCCGCTACGACCGCCGCATCCACGTCGGAAACTGGTGCAACCAGTCCGGTGCCGGCCTCGGCGAACGCCCCCAGGCCAGCCCGGCCACCGGCATCGACGCCTACGTGTGGATGAAGCCCCCGGGCGAGTCCGACGGCTCCAGCAGCGCCATCGCCAACGACGAGGGCAAGGGCTTCGACCGCATGTGCGACCCGACGTACACGGGCAACCCCCGCAACGGCAACAACATGTCGGGCGCCCTTCCCAACGCACCACTGTCCGGGCACTGGTTCTCCGCCCAGTTCCAGCAGCTGATGCAGAACGCCTACCCGCCGCTGTCGTGACCCGGTGACGCCCAGGCGATCCGCCGGGTTCAGCCCTCCGGGGCCAGACCCCGGCGGATCGCGAACTCCCACGGGATCGCAGGTTGGCGTACGGCCAGGTCTCACCCTCCGGGACGTGGCCCCCGTCGACGTGCCGGCCCGCGTCGTCCGGTTCGTCGGCGTGCGGGAAGCGCAACGGGAAGGCGCCCAGGTGGCAGCGGGGCTTCCAGCGGCCCGCACCGACCAGCAGGTCGAACGCCGCATGCAGCTTCGAGGGAGCGCTCCACCAGTTCGTCGTCCACCGCCTGATGCTCGGTGGTCCCCGGTTTCCGCCGCATCCCGTTTTTGCCGTCGTGGCAACACCGCTGGCCGGTCGGCGGTGCGTCGGCGCAGTCTGGCGGCATCCGGAAGAGAGGCTGACACCATGGCGCACCACCACGAGCACAGCGACCAGCACGGCCAGGGGCACGGTCACGGGCACACGGACATCGACTGGGCCGAGATGGGTCCGCAGCTGGAGAACCAGGCGGAACTGTTCAGCCCCGTCTACGAGCGAGCCATGGCCTGGCTGGCGCGGGAAGTGACCGAACCCGGTCTGATCGTCGACGCGGGCAGCGGTCCCGGCGTCGTGTCGTGCCTGTTCGCCGAGGCGTTCCCGGGCGCGAGGGTCATGGCCGTGGATGTCGCCGAGCCCCTTCTGGAACGGGCCCGCGCCCGGGCGGCCCGGCAGGGCGTCGCCGACCGCTTCGCCACCCTGGCCGGTGAGCTCCCTGACGTCCTGGGTGAGTTGGAATACCCCGCCGACCTATTGTGGGCCGGCCGCAGCCTGCACCACCTCGGCGACCAGCGGGCCGCCCTCACCGCCTTCGCGGACCGCCTGGCCCCCGGCGGCACCCTGGCCCTGCTCGAGGGCGGCCTGCCCTCCCGTTTCCTGCCCCGCGACATCGGCATCGGCCGGCCCGGACTTCAGGCGCGCCTCGACGTCGTGCAGGAGGAATGGTTCACGCGTATGCGGGCCGACCTGCCCGGCTCCGTCGCCGTGACCGAGGACTGGCCGGCCCTGCTGACCGCGGCCGGCCTCAAGCACACCCGCACCCGCAGCTTCCTGCTCGACCTGCCCGCACCCGCGTCCGACCGGGCCCGCGCCTACGTCGCCGAGTCCCTCGCCCGGCTCCGCGACGCGATCACCGACGGCCTCGACGCCGAGGACCGCGCCACACTGGACCGCCTGCTCGACCCGGCCGACCCGGCGAGTGTGCACCGGCGGCCGGATGTGTTCCTGCTGGGGGCATACACGGTGCACACGGCCGTACGGCCGGTCTAGTCGATCGCATACACCGATCGCATACAGCAATCGCATGCGGTGACTGCATACGGCGTCCGGCGGATGCCGCCGGGCATGCGATCCACGGTCGACTGGCTGTCCCGCGGTCCAAACCCCATGCCAAACAAGGAGCTTGACTTCGAGCCCTCTCGAAGTGATGAACTCGCCCGCGTCCGTCCGAAACGCAGGGGGTAACCATGACAGATTCTCCGGTCGCGCTCATCACCGGCGGCGGCAGCGGTATCGGCGCCGCTGTCGCCCGGCAACTGCTGGATGCCGGGCACCGGGTCGCCGTCACCGGGCGCGGTGAGAAGAGGCTGCGGGAGTTCGCCGAGAGCCTCGGCAACCCGGACGGTCTGCTGACGTTCACCGGCAACGCGGGCGTGTACGAAGACATACAGTCGGCGGTCGACCGTACCCTGAAGACGTATGGCCGACTGGACACGGTCATCGCCAACGCAGGTCACGCCACTCACGACTCCGTCGCCGACGGCGACCCCGCCGGCTGGACGGAGATGGTGCTCACCAACGTCCTCGGTCCCGCCCTCCTCATCCGCGCCTCCATCGACGCCCTGAAGGAGACCCGTGGCCGGATCGTCCTCGTCGGCAGCGTCGCCGGATTCGTGAACACGCCCGGCAACATCTACGGCGCGACCAAGTGGGCGGTGACCGGCCTCGCCGAGAACACCCGGCGCCAGGTCACGGAGTTCGGCGTCGGTGTCACGCTGATCGCCCCCGGCCGGGTGGAGACGCCCTTCTGGGACGGTAACGGCAGTCTTCCGCCGGGTCACCTGCTCACCGCCGACCAGATCGCCGACTCCGTGGTCTGGGCGATCCGGCAGCCCGCCGGCGTCGACGTCAACACCGTGGTCGTCCGGCCGATCGGGCAGCCCAACTGACGTAGCGCGAGGCCCGGTGCCGCCGCCCAGGACGCGGCACCGGACCCGCCTCCCCTCCCAGGCTCAGTTGTTGGCGAGGAACTGTTTGGCCAGCTGGTCCCCGAGGGACACCGCCGCGCTGTGGCTCTCTATGGGGGAGACCTTCGAGTTCTTGAACAGGATGTACGTCACGCCGGAGTCGGTGCCGCCGGTCGCCGGGTCCGGGTCGATGCCGAGGGCCTTGGCGGTGGCGTACGAGGCCTCGCCGATGATCTTCGTGGGGCCGGTGTCACCGACGACCGCGTACTCGACCTTGTTGTTGTAGATGACGGCGACCACGCCGCCGCCCTTGATGCCCGCGCCGGCGTAGTTCCAGATGCTGCTGGAACTGGGGACGACGACGTACGGCAGCGACTCGGCCTTGAGCGGCTTGCCGTCGGACTGGTGGAAGGCGGTGTCGTCCTGGTACCAGGGGTCGCGGTCCTCGTTGCAGTTGGTGGTGCGCTGGCCGTCGCAGTCGATGTCCATGTCGGCCTTCCAGAACACCGCGCCGTTCTTGCCGCACACGGGGATCGTGGCCGATGTCTCGTCGTCGGTCTTGTACTTGCCGTTGGAGATCTGCGAACAGGACTTCACCTTGGCGAGCAGGTCGGCCGCGCTGACCGAACCCTCCTGGGCGGAGGCCGGGGTGGTGGGATTGCCGGAGGCGTTCGCGGGGAGCACTCCGGCAGCGAGCAGAGCGGCCCCGGAGGCCGCGGCGAGGGTCAGTGTTCGAAGGCGCACTGTGGGGGACCCTTCTGTTAGGAAAGTTTCCTTACTCGAGTGTCGTACAAAGTGGACCCGGCAGCATGTCCCCGTCAACCCCTGGGATGTGAAGTCGGTCGCCGTCCCCTGATTGGCGGTCGTCCTGGCTGGGGGGAAGACTGGCAGTGTCCGGAATTCCGGACGCGTGTACGACATCCCGGAGGCGACGAGCCATGTTCGTACGCAGCATCTACGCGACCGGTGACCCCGCGAAGATCGACGCGGCGATCAGGGCGCTGAACTCGGAGGGCCGGGACCTGCTGGAAGAGCGTCCGGGATACCGCGGGGCGGGCGTCTTCGTGGACCGGACGCTGGGCAAGCTGCTGGCCGTGAGCTGGTGGGAGTCCGAGGAGGCCCGGCGCAACAGCGACGAGGTGATGCGTGAGCGGCGCGGCGCGCTGCTGGGGCCGTTCGCCGGAACGCTCGCGGTCGACAACGCCGAGGTGGCTGTCCTGCACGAGATCAGGCAGCCGCGGGTGGGCGGCGGACTGCGCATCGCCAGGCTGGAGTTCGAGCCCGCCGACGCCGACCTGCTGGCCGACACGTTCCGGGCGTCGGTCGTGCCCCGGCTGGAGGTCATGGCGGGGCTGGCCAGGGCCGCCCTGTTCATCGACCGGGAACGCGGACGAGGTCTGGTCTGGACCCTGTTCACCGACCGAGAGTCCCTCGCCGCGTCCCGCGCGGCCCAGGCCGCGGCCTGGCACGAAGGGGCGGCCAAGGCGAACGTGACCGTGACCGGGCTGGAGGAGCTCGAGGTCATCCACGCGGACGCGCAGGACTACTGAGGCCTGGTCACACGGCCCGGCGCGTCCGCCCCGCGGCATGGCGGGGCGGACGGTCGTACGAGGGCGGGTGTCAGCCCATGTCGAAGGTGGCCGGGTCGGGGCCCAGGCGCCGGTCCTCGTTCAGCGCGCTGATCGCCGCGAGGTCCTCGGTGTCCAGGCTGAAGTCGAACACCTCGATGTTCTCCCTGATCCGGGACGGCGTCACGGACTTGGGGATCACGATGTTGCCGAGCTGGAGGTGCCAGCGCAGCACGACCTGGGCCGGGGTGCGGTTGTGCTTCTGGGCGATGGCCACGATCGCCGGGACCTCCAGCAGGCCCTTGCCCGAACCCAGCGGCGACCAGGCCTCGACGGCGATGCCCTGCTCGGCGTGGTACTCACGGGCCGCGTGCTGCTGAAGGTGCGGGTGGAGCTCGATCTGGTTGACGGCCGGCACGACCGAGGTCTCGGCGAGCAGGTGCTCGAGGTGCTCCGGAAGGAAGTTGGAGACGCCGATGGCGCGCACCCGCCCGTCGGCGAGCAGCTTCTCGAACGCCTTGTACGTGTCCACGTACTTGCCGCGGGCCGGCAGCGGCCAGTGGATCAGGTACAGGTCGATGTACTCCAGGCCGAGCTTGGCCAGCGAGGTGTCGAACGCGCGGAGGGTGGAGTCGTACCCCTGGTCGCTGTTCCAGAGCTTGGTGGTGACGAAGACGTCCTCGCGGGGGAGGCCGGCGGCGGCGATGGCCTTGCCGGTGCCCTCTTCGTTGCCGTAGATCGCCGCTGTGTCGATGCTGCGGTACCGGGCCTCGAGCGCCGCGGCGACGGCCTGCTCGGCCTCGTCGTCCGGCACCTGCCAGACGCCGAAGCCCAGCTGGGGCATCTCGACGCCATTGTTCAGGATGATCGGGGGGACCTTGCTGCTCACGAGCTCTTGATCCTTAGGTTGTCGACAAGTGGTACTCCCATCGTCAACGATCACGGGCCGCGATGCATTCCTCACCGCCGAATCCGCCGGAACTGACCCGCGAGTCACCGCGGCGGACGGAGAATGGCCGGAAATGCATCCGACCTTATCGGTCCGGACCATTGACCGCGCCCCGTCATCCCGGGAATCTGGATCGCGCCGCCGGACGTGTAGATGAACTCGGTGCATGCCTCTGAACGCCCGCTCTGAGTCTGGGCTGATCTGCGCTTGAAGGCCGTCACCCTGAACCCAAGCTCGGGAAAGGCGGGTACGCAGCCATGAACGGAACCTCGCAGGAGCCCTGCCGGACGGAACTGCTGGTTCTGCATACATCGGATGAAAAGGTCTGGCAAAGCCCTGGTTACCGCCTCGTGGAGGCCCGTCGAGCTGACGGCCTGTCAGTGAGCTGACGCGCGCCGGCACGATCGCACAGACGGATTGCATACGCCGATTGCATACAAGCAGGTCGCATACAGGAAGAGCGCACACCAAGAGGGAGGAACATGAGACGCCGACGCCTGCGGGCGGCGATCACAGCCGTCGCGGTCGCCACCGCCACCCTGGCCGCACTGCCCGCGACCGCCCCGACCCCGGCGGTGGCCGTGAGCCGCCCGGCCGCCGCGCGCGACTGGTCCACGGCCGTCGTCGACTCCACCATGGCCCGCTACACGCCGAGCACGATCGGCGGCTGGTCGTACCCGGTCGGCCTGTACCTCTACGGCCAGTACCTCACCTACCTCAGGACGCACGACGCCCGCTACCTCACCTACATCAAGGACTACGTCGACCGGTTCGTGAAGAGCGACGGCTCGATCAGTCAGTCGTTCAACAGCCTGGACAGCATGCAGGCCGACCGCCTGCTGGTGATCCTGCACCACGAGACGGGCCAGGACCGCTACCGCAAGGCCGCCCGCAAGATCCGCGACCGCCTGAACACCTACCCGCGCACGAGCGACGGCGGTTTCTGGCACGCCGACAACTCCTCCCGCGCACACCAGTTGTGGGCGGACGGCGTCTACATGGTGAACCCGTTCCTCGTCGAGTACGGCAAGGAGTTCGGGGACAGCGTGTATGCGAACGACGAGGCCGCCCGGCAGTTGTACGTCTACGGCAGCCATCTGCAAGTGGGCAACGGGCTGCTCAGGCACGCCTACGACGAGTCGAAGAACGCGAACTGGGCGGACCCGCAGTCCGGGCTGGCTCCCGAGCACTGGTGCCGTGCGGTCGGCTGGTACTCGATGGCGATCGTCGACGTGCTGGACGCGATCCCCACGGGCCATCCGCGTCGTGGCCAGCTCCTCGGAATCCTCCGTCGCCTGGCCGAAGGCCTGGAGAAGTACCAGGATCCGGCGACCGGACGCTGGTACCAGGTGATCGACAAGGGTGGCCGCGGCGACAACTGGACCGAGACGTCGTGCTCCAGCATGTTCACCTACGCCCTCTCGCGCGGTGCCCAGCGCGGATACATCGATCCGCACTACGCGGCCGTGGCGCGCCGCGGCTACGAGGGCGTGCTGGCGGAGCTCTCGACGGGAGCGGACGGCCGGACCGAGCTCGCCGACATCTCCATCGGCACGAACGTGGGTGACTACGCGTACTACGTAGCCCGCACCCGGGCCGTGAACGACTTCCACGGCCTCGGCGCCTTCCTGATCATGAACGAGCAACTGCGAGGTGATTGATGTCATGAGCACATCCAGAAGGGCGCTGCTGGGCGCCGCCATCGGGGGCGCGGCCGGCGCGGTCGCCGGGCTCCCCGCGGCGGGCACCGCACACGCAGCCTCCTGGCAGCAGAAATGGGCACCGTCGGCGAGCCGCGACGGACTCGGCGCCTTCGAGACCGTCGAGGACGACCGTGCCGACTCGCATCCGGCCGGGCAGCCGCACATCTTCGCCACCGGCGACAACTGGCGCTTCAACATGCATACGGTCGACCGTGACACGTCGACCGACCGCCAGAGACAGGAAGTCACCGGTCTGCGGACCGGCAGCAGCAGCTACCTGAAGTGGACCGAGGGCCAGACCTGGCGGATCACGTACTCCATGTACATCCCCAGCTCGCTCAAGGCCACGACGACCTTCACCCACATCATGCAGATGAAGCAGCCCGGCAGCGGAACCTCGCCGATCGTCGTCCAGTCGCTGCGCCGCGTGAACGGTGTGCAGACCATCGAACTGAAGCTGGCGATCGACGACATCCTGGTCGGCCGTACGGACCTCGAGCCGCTGCACGACAAATGGACGAACGTCGACTTCCAGATCAAGGTCGGCAACGGTTCGTCCGGCTCGGTGCGCTGGATCCTCAAGTCCGGTTCCTCGACCGTCATCGACAAGTCGAAGACCGGCGTCGACACCTTCCTCGCCGACCGCGTGCGCCCCAAGTGGGGCATCTACCGCTCCCTCGGCGACACATCCGGATCCCTGCAGAACACCTACCTCCTGCTGACCGACCTCCGCGGCTACCAACTCGTCTGAGGAGCCGTCCCATGCGACCCCCCGCAGTTCACCGGAAGGGGGCGGCGGCGATCGTGTTCTTCGTACTCGCCGTCGTCCTCGGCCTCACCCAACCGTCGGCCCTCGCGGCCCGCCCGCCCGGACCGCAGCAGGCCGCCGTGTTCAACGTGCGCGACTACGGCGCCAAGGGCGACGGATCCACCAACGACTCCCCGGCCATCGACAAGGCCATCACGGCCGCGAACTCGGCTGGCGGCGGAACGGTCCGCTTCCCGTCCGGCGCCTACAAGTCGAAGAACACCATCCACATGAAGAGCAACGTGACGCTCCAGGTCGACACGGGCGCCACGATCCAGGGTTCGAGCGCGGACACCTATGACAAGGCCGAGACCAACCCCTACGACGACTACCAGGACTACGGACACAGCCACTTCCACGACGCGATGATCTACGGTGACCGGCTGAGCAACATCGGCTTCGTCGGTGACGGCGTCATCGACGGCCTCGGCAACCTCATCACGGGCAACCCCGACTCCGGCGAAGCAGACAAGATCATCTCGCTCACCCGGTGCAACGGGCTCAGGATCGGCGACGGCCTCACCCTGCGCCGCGGCGGCCACTTCGCCGCCCTCGTCAACGGCTGTACGAACGTCACCTCCGACCGGCTGACCATCGACACCGCGAGCGACCGCGACGGCTGGAACATCATCTCCACCACCAATGTCACCGTCACCAACGCGAACATCAAGGCCAACGACGACGCCCTGGTCTTCAAGAGCGACTACGCACTCGGCGCCAAGCTCCCCAACGGCCATGTCCGGGTGAGCGATTCGTACCTGTCGGCGAAGTGCTGCAACGCCCTGATGTTCGGCTCCGAGACCTGCGGGGACTTCTCCGACTACCAGTTCGAGAAGATCCGTATCGAGGGCGCCGACAAGTCGGGGCTGGGCATGGTCTCCATGGACGGCGCGAAGATCTCCGACGTCCACTACCGCGACATCACCATGACCGACGTCCACTCCCCGATCATGGAGAAGATCGGCACGCGGAAGCGGTGCGGCAACGGCCCGGGCGTGGGATCCATCAGCGACGTCACCTACGAGAACATCACCGCGACCGGCAACAGCCCCTCCTTCAGCCCGACCCTGTGGGGGGAGAGCGGCCACCGCATCAGCGGCATCAGCTTCACCAACGTCGACATCACCGTGCCCGGCGGAAACGGCACCATGTCCACCGGCGTACCGAGCAACGACGCGAGCGACTACAACCCGAAGAGCATCGGGACACGGCCGGCGTACGGCTGGTACATGCACAACGTAGACAACGTGCAATTGACCGACAGCTCCGTGCGGTTCGCCGCCGGTGACGGGCGCCCGGCGGTCATCGCCAACGTGGCGAGCGGCCTGCGCCTCACCCGCTTCACCGCTCAGCACGGCAGCGACGCACCCTACGACATGGGCTTCCAGAACGTCACCGGCTACTGCCTGACGGACAGCCGCACCACCTCCGGATCGACACTCCGCGTCTCCGGCAGCGGATCCACGGAGAACTGCGGATCCACGGCCGCCGCACGCCCCCTCGACGTGCAGAACCCCCGCCAGGACTTCCTGCGCGCCTCCGTCGGCGGACTCTTCCTGCACTGGGGCCTGCGCACCGCCCCCGCCCACACCAGCTGCACCGCCTGGGAGAACGACGTCACCAATGGCGGATGGACACCGGACTACTGGGTGAACGAAGCCCGGAAACTGCATACGCAATACCTCGTACTGGCGACACTCCACAGCCGTCTCGGCTACGCCCGCCCCTGGCCGTCGAAGATCCCCGGCTCCTGCTCCACCAAACGGGACTTCCTCGGTGAACTGATCAACGCCGCGAAGGCCAAGGGCATGAAGGTCATCCTCTACATGACCGACGACCCCCAGTGGCACGACGAGGGCGGCCACGAGTGGCTCGACTCGGCTGCCTACTCCGCCTACAAGGGCAAGCACGTCGACCTCACCACCCGCGACGGCTTCGGCCAGTTCAGCTACGACAACTTCTTCGAGGTCATGGACCGCTACCCCGACCTCGGCGGCTTCTGGATCGACAACGACAACGCCTACTGGGAGAGCCACGACCTCTACCAGCAGATCTACCGGAAGCGCCCGAACTACACGCTCAGCAACAACAACGAAGACACGCCGATCATGGATATGATCAGCAACGAGCAGAAGACGGGGATGTCGCCTGCATACGATTACCCGCAGGCTGTATACACCGCGCAGCCCCGCCTGACCGAGGCCGACTTCAAACTGCCCTCGACCGGCGCCTGGTGGTACGACGGCTCCAATCCCACCGTCGACCGGATGCTCACCCTCGGCCGGCTGATCACCAACGCCGGTTCCTCCGTCAAGGCATTGATGGCGGAGACCGCGCAGGTCAATGGCACCTTCCCCACCAACCAGGCCGCCTTCAACACCTTCGCGAACACCTATCTCGACCCCATCTGGGAATCCCTGCACGGCACGGAGGGCGGCGGCTACATGTACGGCGGCCTCAAACCCGGCTTCTGGAACGACGGCGCCCACGGTGTCACCACCATCAGCAGGACCGACCCCGACCGCCAGTACATCCACGTCCTGGCACCGCCCAGCACCAGCACCCTGCGCATCCGTGACAACGGCTACCGGATCGCCTCCGTCACCGACCTCCGCACCGGCGCCGCCGTCTCCTGGTCACAGTCGGGCGGTGTGCTGACGCTGAACGGCCTGGACACCTGGGACCCGTACGACACTGTCTTCAAGGTCACGACCGCCGGACGGCAGGGCATCCTCTCCGGGGTCACCGTCAGCGCCAGCGCCTCCGCGAGCGGGCACGCGGGCCCGGCCGCCGGCGACGGCGACTACCTCACGTACTGGGACAACAACAAGACGCTGCCCGTCAACCTCACCTTCGACCTCGGCAGTTCGAAGAAGGTGCAGTACATCGGGCTCAACCAGCGCGAGGACTCCGTCGCCTACGCCCGCTCCGACACCGAGCAGTCCGCCCGCATCAAGGACTACAAGGTCTTCCTCAGCAACGACGGCACCACCTGGGGCAGCGCGGTGAAGACGGGACAACTCCCCAGCCGCCGCGGCATCCAGGGCATCGACCTGACCGCCGCCAACGCCCGCTACGTACGCCTCGAGATCGACACCACCTGGGCCGCGTCGACCGACACCACCCGCTACAAGCGGCTGCGGATCGACGAGGCGTGGATCGGCACCGCATACGCCACACCCGCGAACGGGGGACGGTCATGACCCGTATCAGAGCACTGGTGGTCGCTGTCGCCGGCCTGCTGATCGCCGCGGCCATCCCACTGCTCACCGCCGGCCACCCGGCGGTCGCGTCCGACAACGGCCAGTCGGTCCGCCCCGCCATGGGCTGGAGCAGTTGGAGCTTCGTGCGCCGCCAACCGACCGAGGCCAAGATCAAGGCGCAGGCCGACGCGCTGGTGGCGAGCGGCCTGAAGGACCACGGCTTCGTCCACGTCAACCTCGACGACTTCTGGCAGAAGTGCGACGACAACGGCTTCACCGTCGACTCCTACGGCCGCTGGGCCGTCGACACGGCCAAGTTCCCGGGCGGCATCAAGCCCCTCGCCGACTACATCCACTCCAAGGGCCTGAAGTTCGGCTTCTACGTCACCCCCGGCATCGCCAAGAACGCGGTGATCAGGAACACGCCGATCGAGGGCACGCCGTACCACGCGAAGGACATCGCGGACACCTCGAAGACGGAGAAGAACTACAACTGCAAGAACATGTACTACATCGACTACGGGAAGCCGGGTGCCCAGGAGTTCGTGAGCTCCTGGGCACGGCAGTTCGCCTCCTGGGGGGTCGACTACCTGAAGATCGACGGAGTGGGCAGCCAGGACGTCGCCGACGTCCAGGCCTGGGACAAGGCCCTGCGCGCCACCGGACGCCCCATCAACTTCGCGCTGTCCAACAACCTTGCCCTCTCCGACGCCCCCACCTGGCGTACTCTCGCCAACAGTTGGCGCACCCAGGGTGACGTCGAGTGCTACTGCGGCCCGGACCCCAACGGCAGCGGCTACCCGCTGACCGACTGGTCGCACGTCTCCGCCCGCTTCAACACGGCCGCGTCCTGGCAGCCGTACGCCGGACCCGGCGGCTGGAACGACCTGGACTCCCTCGAGATCGGCAACGGAGACCAGGTCGGCCTCACCGCCGACCAGCGCCGCTCCCACTTCACGCTCTGGGCCATGGCGGCATCGCCGCTGCTGCTCGGCACCGACCTCACCCGTCTCGACCCCGTCGACAAGGCCATGCTCACCAACGACCGTCTCATCGGCGTCGACCAGGACGGCGTGGCGGCCGCGCGGATCGTGAACAGCGGCGGTCGGCAGGTCTGGAGCAAGAAGGAGAGCGACGGCCAGTACGTCGTGGCCCTGTTCAACACCAGTACGTCAGGCAGCGCCACGGTGAGCGTGAAGTGGTCCCAGGTGGGCTTCACCGGCTCCGGCGACGTGACCGATCTGTGGTCCGGCTCGCACAAGGGCCTGATCGCCGACTCCTACAGCGCGACGCTGCGGCCCGGCGAGACCCGGCTGATCCGGGTGAAGCCGACCGCCCCGGCGAGGCCGGCGGCCGTTGCGGCGGGCCTGGCCGCTTCACCGGGCATGGCAGTCGCCCCGTACGAATACCTCGGCTGGGGCAGCCCGCCCGATCCCACCTCCGTGATGGCGGCGACCGGGGTCAAGTGGTTCACGCTCGCGTTCGTCCTCTCCGACGGCACCTGCAACCCCAAGTGGGACGGCAACCGCCCGCTGACCGGCGGCACCGACCAGTCGAAGATCAACGCCATCCGGGCCGCCGGCGGTGACGTGATGGTCTCCGTCGGCGGCTGGAGCGGGGCCAAACTCGGGGAGAAGTGCTCCAGCGCCTCGGCATTGGCCGCCGCATACCAAAAGCTGATCACTGCATACAAACTACGGGCGATCGACATCGACATCGAGAACACCGAGTGGTCCAACGCCGCCGTGCGCCAACGCGTCGTGGACGCCCTGAAGACGGTGAAGGCCGGCAACCCCGGTCTGAAGACCGTCATCACCTTCGGCACGACAACCGACGGACCCGACGCCACCGGCGTCGACATGATCAAGCGTGCCGCGAACTCCGGTCTGGCGAACGACGTCTGGTGCATCATGCCGTTCGACTTCGGTGGCGGCACCACGAACATGGGCACCCTTACCACCCAGGCCATGGAAGGGCTCAAAAGCCGGGTCAAGTCCGCCTACGGCTACTCCGACACCACCGCCTACGCCCACATCGGCCTGTCGTCGATGAACGGCCGCACCGACGACTCGGGCGAGCGCGTCCGCACCGCCGACTTCAAGACGATGCTCGCCTACGCCCGGCAGCACCACATCGGCCGCCTCACCTACTGGGCCGTCAACCGCGACCGGGCGTGCGGCACCGGCACCGACGGCGACTCCTGCAGCGGCGTGACGCAGCAGCCGTACGACTACCTCAAGGTCTTCACCCAGTACACGGGCTGAGAGGACAACCATGAACCTCACCAGAGCACTGTCGTGGGCCCTCTCCCTGGCCCTCGCCGCGCCGCTCGTCGCCCTGACCTCCGGCCCCGCCCACGCGGCCACCGACTACCAGGCCGAGGACGCGGTCATCTCCCAGGGCACCGTGGCCACCAACCACACCGGTTACACGGGCACCGGCTTCGTCGACTACACCAACGTCAAGGGCTCCTACGTGGAGTTCACGGTGAACGCCGCCACCGCGGGCACGGCGGCGGCGACGCTCCGGTTCGCCAACGGGACGTCCACGGACCGCCCGATGGACATCTCCGTCAACGGCACGGTGGTCGCCTCCGCCGTCTCCTTCCCGGCCACCGCCGACTGGAACACCTGGGCGACCAGGAGCGTGAACGTCCCGCTGAACGCCGGCCCCAACAAGATCCGCGCCACCGCCACGACGGCCGACGGCGGTCCCAACCTCGACCGCGTCGGCATCGGCGCGGCGGCCGACACCCAGGCCCCGACCCGTCCCGGCCAACCCAGTTGCCCGGACATCGGCGAGGACGGCCTCACCCTGGCCTGGGGCGCCTCGACGGACAACGTGGGCGTGACGGCATACGATCTCTACGAGCACGGCAACAAGATCGGTGAAGCGCCGGGGGGTTCCACCTCCAAGGACCTGACCGGCCTCACACCGAACACCACCTACGACCTCACCGTCATCGCCCGCGACGCCGCCGGCAACACATCCTCCGCCAGCCCCGTCGTCGACTGCACCACCAAGCCCAGTTCCGACACCACCCCGCCCACCGCCCCCGGCACGCTCTCCGTCTCCGCCGTCACCTCGAACAGCGCCGACCTGAGCTGGGGCGCCGCCACGGACGACCGCGCGGTCGCCGCGTACGACGTGCGCAGCGGCACCACCGTCTACAAGACCGTCACGAGCGGTACGACGACCACACTCACCGGTCTGGCCTGCGACAGCCCGTACGCACTGAACGTCGTCGCCCGCGACGCGGCCGGCAACGTGTCCCCGCAGAGCAACACGGTGAACCTCACCACCAAGGCCTGCGCGACGGACGGCGGCGTCCCGTCATCCATCAGCACCCTCTCCACCGGCTGGACGATCCCCTGGGGCACCTACTGGATGCCCGACGGAAAGTCCGCACTGGTCACCGAGCGGGACGACTTCCGGGTCTGGAAAGTGACCAAGGACGGCACCAGGACCCAGGTCGGAACCGTCCCGAACGCCGTCACCACCAACGGCGAGGGCGGCCTGCTCGGCGTCGCCGTCGACCCCGGATGGGACAGCAACCACTTCGTCTACTTCATGCACACGGCCGCCGAGGGCAACCGGGTCGTCCGCATGACCTTCGACGGCACGCAACTCAGCGGCTACACGGTTCTGTTGCAGGGCATCAAGAAGAACCGCTACCACAACGGCGGCCGCCTCGCCTTCGGCCCCGACGGCTACCTGTACGTCTCCACCGGCGAGGCCCAGACACCCGACCTCGCGCAGGACAAGAACTCCCTGAACGGCAAGATCCTGCGCATGACGACCGACGGCAAGCCGGCCCCCGGCAACCCGTTCGGCAACTACGTCTACTCCTTGGGTCACCGCAACCCGCAGGGCCTCGCCTTCGACCGCAGCGGGCGACTGTGGGAGGCGGAGTTCGGCAACAGCTCCAAGGACGAACTCAACCTGATCAAGCCCGGCGCCAACTACGGCTGGCCGACCTGCGAAGGAAGTTGCAGCGTCGCCGGAATGACCAACCCCAAGGCCACCTGGAACGTCTCGGAGGCCTCCCCGAGCGGTATCGCCATCGTGCGCAACGTCGTCTACATGGCGTCCCTGCGCGGCGAACGGCTGTGGCGCATCCCGATCAACGGCGACAACGAGAGCGTCGGCACTCCGACCGCGTACTACGTCGGCACCTACGGTCGACTGCGTACCGTCACCAAAGTACCGGGTGCTGACCAGCTGTGGCTGTCGACGACCAACTGCGACAACAACGGAGGGGCGGCGGACGGGTCGGACAAGTTGTTCCGCGTCAGCATCGGTTGACCGGCCGTCAGGCTCGGTAGAGGGCGTCCACTTCGTTGGCGTAGGCGTTCTCGATCGCCTTCCGCTTGAGCTTCAGCGAAGGCGTCAGCAGCCCGTGCTCCTCGGTGAAGGGCTGGGCGAGGATGCGGAACGTACGGATCGACTCGGCCTGCGAGACGAGGGTGTTGGCGGCGACCACCGCCCGCCGCACCTCCGTCTCCAGGTCGGCGTCCCGTACCAGTTCGGCGGGCGACATCTTCGGTTTGCCCCGCATCTGGAGCCAGTGTTCGACGGCCTCCTGGTCGAGGGTGACCAGGGCCGCGACATACGGGCGGTCGTTGCCCACCACGATGCACTGGTTGACCAGCGGATGGTCGCGGACGCGCTCCTCCAGCACGCCCGGCGACACGCTCTTGCCGCCGGAGGTCACCAGGATCTCCTTCTTGCGGCCGGTGATGGTGAGGTAGCCGTCCTCGTCGAGGCTGCCCAGGTCGCCGGTGGCGAGCCAGCCGTCGTGCAGGGTCGCGTCGGTGGCCTTCTGGTTGTTGAGGTAGCACTGGAAGACGTTGGCACCGTGCAGCCAGACCTCGCCGTCGTCGGCGATGTGCACCGTGACGCCGGGGATGGCCTGACCGACCGTGCCGTAGCGGGTGCGCTCGGGCGGGTTCGCGGTGGCGGCGGCGGTCGACTCCGTCAGGCCGTACCCCTCGTAGATCTGCACGCCGGCGCCCGCGAAGAACAGTCCGAGTCTGCGGTCCATCGCCGAACCGCCGGACATCGCATTCCGTATGCGACCGCCCATCGCCGCGCGCACCTTCGCGTACACGAGTTTGTCGAACAACTGGTGCTGCACGCGCAGAGCCGCCGAGGGGCCGGGTCCGGTGCCCCATGCCTTCGCCTCGATCGCGTCCGCGTACTTCACCGCGATCTCGACGGCCTTCTCGAACGGGCCGGCCTTGCCTTCCTTCTCAGCCTTGCGGCGGGCGGAATTGAAGACCTTCTCGAAGATGTACGGCACCGCGAGGATGAACGTCGGCTTGAACGCCTGAAGGTCGGGCAGCAGGGCGGCGGCGTTGAGTTGTGGCTGGTGGCCGAACCGGACCTTGCCGCGGATCGCGGCCACCTCGACCATGCGCCCGAAGACATGCGCGAGCGGCAGGAACAGCAGCGTCGCCGCCTCGTCGCCCTTCTTGGAGTGGAACACCGGCTCCCAGCGGTCGATGACGGTGTCCGCCTCGAACATGAAGTTGCCGTGCGAGATGACGCAGCCCTTGGGCCGGCCGGTGGTGCCGGAGGTGTAGATGATGGTGGCGATCGAGTCGGGGGTGACCGCCTGGCGGTGCCGGTGCACCGTCTCGTCGTCGAGGTGGGCACCCGCGTCGTACAGCTCCTGAAGCGCGCCCGCGTCCAGCTGCCACAGCTGGCGCAGGTGCGGCAGCCGGTCGATGACGGTGGCGATGGTCATCGCGTGGTCCTCGTGCTCCACCACGGCAGCGGACACCTCGGCGTCGTACAGCATCCAGAAGATCTGCTCGGCCGAGGAGGTGGGGTAGACCGGTACCACCTGGGCGCCGATCGTCCACAGCGCGAAGTCGAACAGGGTCCATTCGTAGCGGGTCCGGGAGATGATCGCGACCCGGTCGCCGAAGCGGACGCCCCGGGCCAGGAGCCCCTTGGCCAGGGCGAGGACCTCGTCGCGGAACTCGGCGGCGGTCACATCGCGCCACCGGCCGAGCTCGTCCTTGCGGCCGAGCGCGACGTGCAGCGGGTCCGCGAGGGCATGGTCGAAGACGACGTCGGCCAGACCTCCCACGGGTGGCGCCGACGCCATCGGAGGGTTCGTGAACTCGCGCAAACCCGCTCCCCGCTCCTTGTGACGCTCGCCCAGCGCCGTGAAAGCTACCCCACCCGCACACCGGGCGGGAGGGGGGCCGAAACCGAGCAAAGCTCACGTTTGCGCAGGCCGACGACCGGAAAATGCGCGCACATGGGGAAGGGTCGGACAGAATCCTTACGGTTCAGTAAGTTTCGGGGCCGTAATCTCCACCGAATCTGTACGCCGCGATTACGGCGTCCGCAGCACGCGAACGTCCCCTCCAGACCGAACAATTTTGGGCCACATGAGCTGTGTTCTGTATGCAGACATTGCATTTTGTATGCACACAATGCATATCTCAGCCACCCCGCCGGTGCAGCCGCTCCCCGCCCGCCAGGAGGGCCGCCGCGAGCGCGTCCGCCGCGTTCCGGGCCGAGGCGCGGACACGTCCGTGCACCAGGACGAAGTCGACCCTCCCGAGCTCCGGGAGCCCCGCCCGCTCCGGCAGCCGGAACAGCCCCGGCGGGATCAGGCCCCGGGAGTGCGCCATCACACCGAGACCGGCGCGCGCCGCCGCGACGAGCCCGTTGAGGCTGCCGCTGGTGCAGACGATCCGCCACGGCCGGCCCTGCCGTTCCAGGGCCTCCAGCGCCAGCGCCCGGGTGATCCCGGGTGGCGGGTACACGATCAGCGGCACCGGCCGTTCGGGATCCAGGCGGAGCCGTTCGGCGCCGATCCAGACCAGGTCGTCGTGCCAGACCAGCTCGCCGTGCGGGTCCTGAGGGCGGCGCTTGGCCAGCACGAGGTCCAGTTTTCCGCCGGCCAGCTGTTCGTGCAGGGTGCCCGACAGCTCCACCGTCAGCTCCAGATCGACCTCGGGATGGTCGTACCGGAAGCCTTCGAGGATCTCCGGCAGCCGGGTGAGGACGAAGTCCTCCGACGCGCCGAACCGCAGTCGGCCGCGCACCCGGGTGCCGGTGAAGAACGCCGCCGCCTGCTCGTGCGCCGCCAGGATCCGGCGGGCGAAGCCGAGCATGGCCTCGCCGTCCTCGGTCAGCTCCACGGAATGCGTGTCCCGCAGGAACAGCTGGCGTCCGACGGCGTCCTCGAGCCGGCGCACGTGCTGGCTGACGGTGGACTGGCGCAGCCCGAGCCGCCGAGCGGCCCGCGTGAAGCTGAGCGTCTGGGCCACCGCGAGGAAGGTACGCAGCTGCGCGGGGTCGTACACACGCCGAGGGTATATCGCGGAACGTGATGACAGTCAGAGTGGTGTGCGGGATTCCCGATCGGCCTGCCGGGGAGGACGATGGAAGGGGGCCCTCCGGGGGCTGGGGCACCCCTCAAGCACCGCGTACGAACGTAGATGGAGCACTGTGAAACGCCTGCACCGGCCGAGTCGGATGCCGATCGACCCGTACATCCTGCTGCTGCTCGGCACGGTGGGCCTCGCCGCGCTGCTGCCGGCCCGGGGCACGGCCGCCGATGTCGCCTCCGGCGCTTCCACGGCCGCGATCGCCTTCCTCTTCTTCCTCTACGGCGCCCGGCTGTCCACCCGTGAAGCAGTGGACGGCCTGAAGCACTGGCGGCTCCACGTCACCGTCCTGGCCTGCACCTTCGTCGTCTTCCCGCTGCTCGGTCTGGCAGCGCGTGGGCTGGTCCCGGCGCTGTTGACCCAGCCGCTCTACCAGGGCCTGCTGTTTCTGACACTCGTTCCGTCGACGATCCAGTCGTCGATCGCCTTCACCTCGATCGCCCGCGGAAACGTGCCCGCGGCGATATGCGCGGGTTCCTTCTCCTCGCTGGTCGGGATCGTGCTCACCCCGCTGCTGGCGGCCGGCCTGCTCGGCAACGCCGGCGGCGGGTTCTCCGCCGACTCGCTGGTGAAGATCGTGCTGCAGTTGCTCGTGCCGTTCCTCGCCGGGCAGGTGCTGCGGCCCTGGGTGGGGGGCTTCGTCGCCCGGCACAAGAAGATCCTCGGGCTGGTCGACCGCGGTTCCATTCTGCTGGTCGTCTACACCGCCTTCAGCGAGGGCATGGTGCGGGGGATATGGCACCAGGTGAGCGCGGTCCGGCTGGCCGGGCTGCTGGCCGTCGAAGCCGTGCTGCTCGCCGTGATGCTCGCCCTGACCTGGTACGGCGCCCGCGCGCTGCGCTTCGGCCGCGAGGACCGGATCGCCATCCAGTTCGCCGGGTCGAAGAAGTCCCTTGCCTCCGGGCTGCCGATGGCGAGCGTGCTGTTCGGCGCGCACGCCTCGCTGGCGGTCCTGCCGCTGATGCTCTTCCATCAGATGCAGCTCATGGTGTGCGCAGTCATCGCCCGGCGCCGGGCAGGCGATCCCGAGACGCCCGAGACGCCCGCGACGTCGACGGCGCCGACCGCGGTGTCACGGACCGCCGCCGACAGCGGGCCACGCAGCCGCTGACGGTTGCCGGGACCGGCGGCCTCCCCGGTTGTTCACCTTGCTGCGTGGCCCTTGCCGATGTGGTCCAGGGGCAGCCACAGCACGGTGTCCTCGGTGGGCTCCCGCTTCGGAGGACCGGCCAGTTCGTCGTCGCTCAGCGCCCGGTCCCAGACGTGGACGTCGTCGATGGCACCGGTGAAGAAGGCCCGGCTGTCCATACGCTGACCGATGTGCACGCCGAACGGGGAGTTACGGCTGACCGAACCCGGGACATCGACAACGGACGATTGCATACCGTCTACGAAAATCGTCAACCGGCCGCCGCCGCGGCGCAGCGCCAGATGGTGCCACCGTCCGTCGTTGTAGGCACCGGCCGTGCTCACGGTCGCCGTCCGCACGGCGGTCGCGCCGTCCCGTACGGTGATCAGCCCGCGCACGCGGTCGCTGCCCGGCTCGCCGCGCAGCCAGACCTGGGGCTGGGTGGTACCGATGCCCCCCATCCACAGCAGCGGCTGCTCGCCGTTCGTGGCGGTGTAGCGGAACCACAGTGACGCCGTGAAGTCCTTGGCACCCAGCGGCAAGCGGGCCCGGTACGGCAGTCGCACGGCGTCGTCGACGCCGTCGAACTCCAGCGCGCCGCCCGACACACCGCCCGTCTCCTCCGCGCCGCCGAGCACGGCCGCGCGCGGGGCGTGCGAAGTGAGGTCGGCCGTCGTCGGGTCGGGGCCGCGGCGCGGGGTGAGCCAGTCCTCGGTGAAGCGGGCGAACCGGATCTCGTCGCGGGCGTCGACCGCACCGCCCTCGTACATCAGGCCCACCGTGTCGCGGTCGACACCTACCAGGTCGGAGTAACCCGACCAGTCCGTGGTGACGACCGTGCCCCGGTCCACGCTGTCCCAGGTGCGTCCGCCGTCGTAGGAGGAACGGATCATCATCGTCCGGCGGCGGTCCGGGTCGCCCGGGCAGGCCAGCAGGATGCGGTCGCCCAGGCGCAGTGTCGAGCACTGCACCTGGGGGGCGTAGAGGTCCGGGAGGTCGCGGAACGGGGCGGCGAAGCCGGCGCCGCCGTCGCGGCTGACCGTCTGGGTGCGGTGGCCGAGGTCGGTGCCGTCCTGTTCACGGCCGCTGACGAGGACGGAGCCGTCGGCACGCTCGGTGAGGGTCAGTTCGGACGGCTTCTGCCGGAACGTGCCGTCGGCGGCGATAGGCCAGGTGTCGGTGGCCCCGGCCCGCCAGTGGTCGCCGTCGTCGTCGCTGACGATCAGCGCCGCGTGGTTGGCGGTGACCCGGCTGCCGTTCCACGTCTCGGTGTTGACGCCGAACACCAGCCGCCCGGCGTGGCGGCCCCGGGTGAGCTGGATGCCGTGCACCGGTCCGGTCGCGTACCAGGAGTTCCAGTCGGGAGGAAGGATCTCCGGACTCAGGTCGCGCGGCTCGGACCAGGTCAGGCCGTCGTCGTCGCTGTACTGGAGGTGCGGTGTACGGTCGCAGGGGACCTGGCAGCTCCCGCTGTCCGTACGGCCGGTGTTGTAGGTCTCCGCCAGCAGGACGCGCCCCGTCGCACGGTCCACGATCGGCGCCGGGTTGCCGTGCGTGTCACCGGCTCCCTCGGTGACGACCCGCAACGGGCTCCAGGTGCGGCCGCCGTCGGCGGAGCGCTTCACCACTATGTCGATGTCGGCCGCGTCCCCGCAGTTGAGGACCCGTCCCTCGGCGAACGCCAGCAGCGTGCCCTTCGTCGTCCGCACGATCGCGGGGATGCGGAAGCACGCGTAACCCGGGTCCTGCGAGGCCTTGAAGAGCACCTGCTGTTCGAAGTCGGCCGAGTCGGCCGCGAAAGCGGCCGGTCCGGCCTGCGCAGGGTACGGCAGCAGGAACGGGAGGAGCACCGCGGCCGCCGTGAGAACGGCGGCCAGGATGCGTCTCGGGCGTGCGCGAAGACCTGACGGCATGGTGCGACCTGCCCTTCATCCACCTGGATCCGGACGTCCGGATCTCTGGACATCGGGACATCCCACGTCCAACGTTCGCTCCCACGACGGTAGTTGGCGCTTCGGGCGCCCCACAAGAAGCGTGCGGCCACTTCCCGGGATCGGCGGGACGCGTCAGAGGCGCAGCACCACCTTGCCGAGGTTGCTCCGCGACTCGATGACCTCGTGGGCGCGGGCCGCGTCCTCCAGCGCGAATTCTCCGTGCACGGCGGGCCGCAGCGCGCCCTCGCTGAACAGTCGCCACAGCTCGACCCGCCACCGCTCGTACAGCTCCGGCCGGCCTCGGGCGATCCGGGCCATCTGGAACCCGATCACCGACTTGGCGCCCACCAGGAGGTCGTACGCCTGGATCGTCCCGCCGCCCGAGCTGTACGCCACCAGCCGGCCGTCCGGTGCGAGTGCGGCGATCGCGGGCGTGAGCAGGTCGCCGCCGACCGCATCCAATATGCAGTCGACGGGGTCTCCCCAGTTGTCGTCCGTGTACGCGATGACGTCATCGGCGCCGAGAGAGCGGACGAAGTCCGCCTTGGCCGGGTCGGACACGGCGCCCACCACCCGGGCGGCGCCGCGCAGGCGCGCCAGCTGGACGGCGAGGTGGCCGACGCCGCTCGCGGCCGCCGTGACCAGAACCGCCTCGCCGTGCTCCGGCCGCGCCGCCTCCAGGGCGCCGAGTGCGACCAGTCCGCTGCGGACCAGTGCCACCGCGTCGACGGCGGAGGCGGCCTCGGGCACGGCGGAGGCCATCGCCTCGTGCAGGATCGCGAAGTCGGCGTACCCGTGCCCGAAGCACAGTCCCGTCACGCGCCGGCCGACGTCGAACCGGGTGACCCCGTCGCCGACGGCCACGACCTCCCCGGCGATCTCACCGCCCAGCGGGATCGGTTCGGCGGCCTCGGTGACCTTGCGTACGACCGGGAGGGTGAGGCCGACGGCCTCGGTGCGCACGAGCAGCTCGCCCGGGCCGGGCTCGGGCACCGGGGCGTCCTCCAGGAACAGTGGGCCACCGGGGGACTCGTACCGGACGCGACGCATCGCACCTCCTGAGGAAGCGGACGGAGCGGGGGAGCGCCCTCCCGAACCACGCCCGCGAATCGTTGGGAGCCCCAACGATAGAGGATATTCATTGGGAAGTCCAACGGTTGGCCTGTAGGCTGTCCTCATGGCCGAAGCCCCCCTTCCCGCGATCCGTTCCCTCCCCAGCTGGATCCTCGGCCGGGCGGCCGCGCGCGGCCGGGCCCTGGTCGCCGAGGCGCTGGCGGCGCAGGACATGAAGATGTGGCACCACGTCGTACTCTCCGCCGTCCGCGATCTCGCCCCCGTCGCCCAGGCCGACCTCGGCCGCGGCATCGGACTCGACCCCAAGGACCTGGTGGGCGTCCTCAACGACCTGCAAGCCGCAGGCCTCGTCGTCCGTGCGCCGGACCCCCGCGACCGCCGCAAGAACGCTGTCTCCCTGACCGACGAGGGCGCCCGGCTGCTCACCCGCTGCGAGGAGGCGGCCCGGGAGGCGAACGACGCGCTGCTCGCCCCGCTGTCGGCGGCCGAACGCGACCAGTTCATGGCCCTGCTGACCCGGATTTCCGGTACGGAGGGCGTGTGACGGTTAACGTTCCGTCATGACCGCACCTCTCGCCCTCGATCCGGCGCGCACCGCCCTCGTCCTCGTCGACCTGATGGACCGCATCGTCGCGCTGCCCCTGGAACCCCGCAAGGGAACCGAAGTCCTCGCCGTCGCCGAACAGTTGGCGACCGCCTTCCGGTCGGCCGGCGCGCCTGTCGCGCTCGTCCGCGTCGAACGTCCCGGCGTTGCCGAACAGCCGCCCGGCAGCGGACTGGTGGCCGGCCTTCCGCGGGACGAAGACCTGGAGATCGTGAAGCGTACGATCGGCGCCTTCCAGGGCACGGACCTCGACCGCCGGCTACGGGAGCGAGGAGTCACCACGCTCGTGTTCGGCGGCATCGCCACCAACCTCGGTGTCGAGTCCACCGCCCGCGCCGCCGCCGACCTCGGCTACGACCTCGTCTTCGTCGAGGACGCCATGGCCGCCTTCACCGCCCCCGAGCACGAGGCCTCGGTGACGCTGGACTTTCCCCGGCTGGGAACGGTGGTGCGCGCGCAGGAGCTGCGGCTGCAACCCTGACCGGCCGACGGCAGGCCGGGAGCCCGACGGCCGAGGCGGGTCAGCCCTGCGCGGCCGCGGTCCGCAGAGCGATGCGGTCCTCGCCCGCGTACACGTTCATGGAGCTGCCCCGCAGAAAGCCCACCAGGGTCAGCCCGGTCTCGGCGGCCAGGTCCACCGCCAGCGAGGACGGTGCCGACACCGCCGCCAGCACCGGAATGCCCGCCATCACGGCCTTCTGCGCCAGCTCGAAGGAGGCCCGGCCGGAAACCAGCAGGATGGTGCGGGACAGCGGCAGGTCCCCGTTCTGCAACGCGCGCCCGACCAGCTTGTCGACCGCGTTGTGCCGGCCCACGTCCTCGCGGACGTCCAGCAGCTCGCCGTCCTCGTCGAACAGGGCCGCCGCGTGCAGACCGCCGGTCCGGTCGAACACCCGCTGGGCCGCCCGCAGCCGGTCGGGGAGGGCGGCGAGCAGTCCGGGCGCGACACGTATCGGAGGCCGGTCGGCGATGGGCCAGCGGGCCGTCGTACGGACCGCGTCCAGGCTGGCCTTGCCGCACAGCCCGCACGAGGAGCTGGTGTACACGTTTCGCTCCAGCGTGAAGTCGGGGAGCGTGACGCCCGGCGCGGTCTTCACGTCCACCACGTTGTAGGTGTTGGAACCGTCGACCGTCGCCCCCGCGCAGTAGACGATGTTCAGCAGATCGGATGCGGTGGCCAGGACCCCCTCGCTCACCAGGAACCCCGCGGCCAGCGCGAAGTCGTCGCCCGGTGTACGCATGGTGACCGCGAGCGGCTTGCCGTTGAGTCTGATCTCCAGGGGTTCCTCGGCGACGAGCGTGTCCGGGCGGGCGGAGACCGCCCCGTCGCGGATGCGGATCACCTTGCGTCGTTCGGTGACTCGTCCCATGTCCTGATCAGCCCCGGTTCCGTACGTGCTGGTAGCCATCCCATTGTCCTGCACGCCCAGCGTGGAGGACAGCAGGCCAAGGGTCGCACGCCGACCGTTCACCGCATCCTGAATACCGTTCATCGCATACGGTCGACGCGCCCGGTTCTCAACTTCCCTCCCCGGCCCCTAGCGTTCGGCCTCATGAGCAGCCCCCTGTCGCGCCCCCGGGATGGAGCCGCTGGCTCGTCCCGCCCG
This sequence comes from Streptomyces sp. NPDC001480, assembly GCF_042894725.1. NCBI lineage: Bacteria > Bacillati > Actinomycetota > Actinomycetes > Kitasatosporales > Streptomycetaceae > Streptomyces > Streptomyces sp. NPDC001480. Next base: position 280,994 of record NZ_JBIAVX010000010.1, read on the forward strand.
CAGCTCTCTCCGTCCACCTCTCCATCGGCCAGGCCTACGCCTGGAGCGTCTTCAAACCGCCTCTCGAAGCCGCGCTGCATCTCGACGGCACCCAGAGCGCCCTGCCCTTCCAGCTCGCCATCGTGATGCTCGGACTGTCGGCCGCGTTCGGCGGCACACTCGTCGAACGCAACGGCCCGCGCTGGGCGATGACCGTGGCCCTCGTCTGCTTCTCCTCGGGTTTCCTGCTCTCCGCGCTCGGCGCGCAGACGGAGCAGTACTGGCTCATCGTCCTCGGCTACGGCTTCGTCGGCGGGATCGGCCTCGGCATCGGGTACATCTCACCCGTCTCCACCCTGATCAAGTGGTTTCCGGACCGGCCCGGCATGGCCACCGGCATCGCCATCATGGGCTTCGGCGGCGGTGCCCTGATCGCCTCGCCCTGGTCGGCGCAGATGCTGGACTCGTTCGGCACGGACCACTCCGGGATCGCGCTCGCGTTCCTCGTGCACGGTCTTTCGTATGCGATCTTCATGTCGCTGGGCGTCCTCCTGGTCCGGGTACCGCGCGCCGAGCGGCCCGAGGGCAGCGCCGTGAGCTCCCTCGAGGGCGTTCAGGTGTCGGCCCGCAGCGCGGTGCGCACCCCTCAGTTCTGGTGCCTGTGGGTCGTGCTCTGCACCAACGTCACCGCCGGCATCGGCATCCTGGAGAAGGCCGCGCCGATGATCACGGACTTCTTCGCCGACAGCTCCACGCCGGTGTCGGCCTCCGCGGCCGCCGGTTTCGTCGCCCTGCTGTCGGCGGCCAACATGGCCGGCCGGATCGGCTGGTCGTCGGCCTCCGACCTGATCGGGCGCAAGAACATCTACCGGGTCTACCTCGGCGTCGGAGCGCTGACCTACCTGCTCCTCGCCCTGGCCGGCGACTCGGTCAAGCCGCTGTTCGTCCTGTGCGCACTGGTGATCCTCTCCTTCTACGGCGGCGGCTTCGCGACGATCCCCGCCTATCTGAAGGACCTGTTCGGCACCTACCAGGTCGGTGCGATCCACGGACGGCTGCTCACCGCCTGGTCGACCGCGGGCGTGCTCGGGCCACTGATCGTGAACTGGATCGCCGACCGGCAGGAAGCGGCCGGCAAGCACGGATCCGCGCTCTACGCGCTTTCGTTCGCGATCATGATCGGCCTGCTCGTCGTCGGGTTCGTCGCCAACGAGTTCGTACGCCCCGTCCACGCCCGTCACCACGTCCCCGCGCCGAGGGAGGCCGCCGATGTCCAGCGACACCAGTCCGCCTAGCCGACGGGGACTGATCGCGTTCGCCTGGCTGTGGGTGGCCGCGCCGCTCGGATACGGGCTCTACGAACTCGTGCAGAAGGCGACCCAGCTGTTCACCGGGTGAATGCTCGGGCGTCCGAGGGTCTGACAGAAGCCGACAACACCGGCGCCCGATTCCTGTGGCTTCACCTGCCGCCGTACCCGTGAGTCACTGCCCAGACTGGTGGATCCCGCTGCTCACGCTGAACGAGGGGTCCCCAGTTGAACGGCTCGCGCATCATCGCCATCGGCCACCACCAGCCCGCCAAGGTGCTCACCAACGAGGACCTGGCGGGCATGGTCGACACCAGTGACGAGTGGATCCGCAGCCGGGTGGGCATCCGCACCCGGCACCTCGCCGGCCCCGACGAGTCGGTCGACGAACTCGCCGCGCACGCGGCCGCCAAGGCCCTCGCCGCGGCGGGCCTGGCCCCCGCCGACATCGACCTGGTCCTCGTCGCCACCTCCACGGCGATCGACCGCTCCCCGAACAACGCGGCCAGGGTCGCGGCCCGGCTCGGTGTTCCGGAGCCCGCCGCGATAGACGTCAACGTGGTGTGCGCCGGATTCACCCACGCCCTGGCCACCGCCGATCACACGGTCCGCGCCGGTGCGGCGACCCGCGCCCTGGTCATCGGTGCCGACAAGATGTCCGCGGTGACCGACTGGGCCGACCGCAGCACCTGTGTCCTGGTCGGGGACGGGGCGGGAGCCGTCGTCGTCGAGGCGTCCGGTGCGGCGGAGGAGCCCGGGATCGGGCCGGTGCTGTGGGGTTCGGTGCCCGAGATGGGGCACGCGGTACGGATCGAGGGCACACCGCCGCGATTCGCGCAGGAGGGGCAGAGCGTCTACCGCTGGGCCACGACCCGGCTGCCGGCCCTCGCCCGCAAGGCGTGCGAGCGCGCCGGGACCGCCCCCGAGGACCTCGCCGGAGTCGTCCTGCACCAGGCGAACCTGCGCATCGTCGAACCCCTGGCCGAGAAGATCGGTGCTGTCAACGCGGTGGTCGCGCGCGATGTCACCGAATCGGGCAACACCTCAGCCGCCAGCATTCCGCTGGCCCTGTCCAAGCTCGTCGAGCGGGGCGCGCTCTCCAGCGGTGACCCCGTCCTGCTGTTCGGCTTCGGCGGCAATCTGTCCTATGCCGGGCAGGTCGTACGGTGCCCTTGAGATCACCAGTCACGCGCCCGGTTCACGGTCTACGGTCGGTTGTGCACCGTAGACCGTAGACGAAAGACAATCGATACTGGGCGCCCACTGCACACGCGCACACCGTCCACGACGGACGGCGTGCCGAGAAGGGGGGACCCGGGATGTTGTCGACCGGACTGCCGCAGGGAGCAGTGCCCAAACTCGAACGGCCCGGCCCACTGCGCGACCGCGTCTACGAGGCGCTGCTCGAACTCATCACCACCCGCGCGTTGCAGCCCGGCCGGCACCTCGTCGAGAGCGAACTCGCCGGACAGCTCGGAGTGTCCCGGCAGCCGGTGCGCGAGGCCCTGCAACGGCTGAACACCGACGGCTGGGTCGATCTGCGGCCCGCCCAGGGCGCGTTCGTGCACGAGCCGACCGAGGAGGAGGCCGACCAGCTCCTGACGGTCCGGACGCTCCTGGAGACCGAGGCGGCCCGCCTCGCCGCCGCACACGCGGACGACGACGGCATCGACGCCCTGGAGGAGTTGCTGATCCGGGGAATGTCGGCCGTCGCCAACCACCCTGACGACATCGCCACCGCCGTGGCCCTGAACACCGCTTTCCACGCCAAGATCATGGACTTGTCGGGCAACGCCGTCCTCGCCGAGCTGGGCCGGCAGGTCGAGCGCCGGGTGCGCTGGTTCTACACGCCGGTGGCCCGTACCCGTGGCAAGCAGTCCTGGGAGGAACACCAGCATCTGGTCGCCGCCATCACCGGCCACGACGAGGAGCGCGCCGCCCGGCTGATGCGCGAGCACACCGAACACACCCGGCGGTCGTACCACGCGCGCGACCAGTCCTGACGACCGGCCGGGGCCTCACGCGCGTGCCATGTCCAGGCCACGCCTCTCGGCCGTACACCAGCGGGCCTCCACCGCCAGCATCGCCACCAACACCGTGACGAGGGCGACGAGTTCGACGGCCGCGGACCAACGGACGCCGAGGAACGCGGCGGCGAGGGCGACCGGTGCGGCGACCGCGCGGTGCCGCACCGGAAGCAGCCGCATCGCCCTTCTGAACGCCACGTCACCGACGAGGAACAGCGCGACCCCGCCGGCCAGCGCGAGCGCCGGGCCGGTGGCGAGTTCCTCGGTGAGATGCCCGAGCGTCTTCTTCACCCCGGCGGCGAGACACGCGATGCCCAGCAGCATCGGCAGGAAGGCGTAGTAGTAGGCGTTCATCGCCAGCCGCCAGCGCTGCTGCGGCGGCGTCGCCCGGAACGCGGCCTCGGCGCCCTCCTCGTCGCGTACGAAGTACGTCCACCACAGGGCGACGGCGAGCGCGAGCGCCAGGAACGCACCGCCGAACAGGCCGGGCGAGAGCGGCAGATCACCGATGCCGACGCCGATGGAGATCACCGACTCACCGAACGCGACGATCAGCAGCAGTCCGTGCCGCTCCACGAAGTGCGCCGGATCCAGGGCGCCGAGCTGGACCCGCAGGGCGGCGGCCGTACGTCCGTCCCGGCGGCCGGGGCCGTGCTCGGCCACGAACGGTGTCATGAACTGGAGCGACAGCGCCAGTATCCACAGGCCGTCCGCCGGGAGGCCGTCGACCAGGCCGGCGGCGGTGACCGAGAGGGCGGCCAGCGCGTTCGGCACGCCGTACCAGACCGAGTCCCAGCCGTGGCTGCGCGTGTACAGCGCCGTGTGCACGATCACTACGAGCAGGAAGCCGAGCCCGAACACGACGCCGGTGTCGTCGAAGACCCGCGGGATCGCCAGCGCGCACACCAGGAACGCGGCCATCCCGAGCATCAGCAGCAGACGCCGGGAGGGGCGGTCGGGCGGTACCTGGTTGGTGAGGTAGGCGTAGGCGCCGTACATCCAGAACAGCACCACGAAGATCAGCGCCACGCGGCCCGCCGTCGCGAACGACAGGTCGGCGGCGAGCAGCACCGTCAGCTGGGTGAGCGTGAAGACGAAGACCAGGTCGAAGAAGAGTTCCAGGGTGGTGACCCGGCGCCCTGTCTCCTCCGTCGCGGTGTCCATTCGGTGTTCCCCCTTGGATGATCGGTGAGCCGATCGTAGAGGGACGACGTGGACCGGTCCGCATCGCCGCATGCCGCGACGAGGACCAACTGCGAGGTGCCGAGGCGGCGTTGGAGCGGGGTACGCCCGGCCTGCCGTCCGGCCGCGGCCACGGGCGCGCGCCGACGACGCAGGACACCCCCGCCCGAGTCCGCGTCGAAGCGGACTCAGGCGCCGAGGACGACCCTGGGCCACACCCGCCCCGAGCCTGCACCGAGAGCGGAGCTACCCATGGCATCCACCCCGACCACGAACCGCCCCCTCGTCCTGAAACCGGGCACGTCCTGGAACGACGCCTGGCAGCGAAGCCTCTCCGTCGCCCCCGAGGCCTTCCGCGACGACCGTGTCCTCAACCTCTTCGGCGGCGCCTGGCAGCCGGACGGGCGGGCACTGCCCGCGACCACGCCGGTCGACGGCAGCCCCATCGCCGGCGCGCCGCGCCTCGACCGGGACACCGCCCACCAGGCCGTACGCGCCTCACTCGACCAGCACCGCGCCTGGCGGCACGTCCCCCTCGCCGAACGCCGGGCCCGGATCGCGGCCACCCTGGACGCGCTGACCGAGCACCGTGACCTGCTCGCCCTGCTGCTCGTCTGGGAGATCGGCAAGCCCTGGCGGCTGGCGCGGGCGGACGTCGACCGGGCGATCGACGGCGTGCGCTGGTACGTCGACGGCATCGAACCGATGGTCGACGGCCGCACCCCGCTGGACGGCCCCGTGTCCAACATCGCCAGCTGGAACTATCCGATGAGCGTGCTCGTTCACGCCATGCTGGTCCAGGCCCTGGCGGGCAACGCGGTCATCGCCAAGACCCCCACCGACGGCGGTGTCGCCTGCCTCACCCTGGCCTCGGCACTGGCCGCCCGCGAGGGCGTTCCCGTCACCCTCGTCAGCGGCAGCGGCGGCGAGCTGTCCCACGCGCTGGTGCGGGCACCCGAGATCGGCTGCGTCTCCTTCGTCGGCGGGCGCGACACCGGCGCCGCGGTGGCCACGGCCGTCGCCGACCTCGGCAAGCGGCACGTCCTGGAACAGGAAGGACTCAACACCTGGGGCATCTGGAACTTCTCCGACTGGGAGGCGCTCACCGCGGTCGTCCCCAAGCTGTTCGACTACGGCAAGCAGCGCTGCACCGCCTACCCCCGCTTCGTCGTCCAGCGTGCGCTGTTCGACGAGTTCCTCGCCGCCTACCTCCCGGCGGTCCGCACGATCAGGGTCGGCCACCCGCTGGCCGTCGAGAACCCGGACGACGCCCTGCCCGAACTGGACTTCGGCCCCGTGATCAACGCCGCCAAGGCCAAGGAGCTCACGGACCAGGTCAGCGAGGCCGTCGACCGCGGCGCCGTCCCGCTGCACCGGGGCAGGCTCGCCGACGCCCGCCTCCTGCCCGGCCAGGACACCTCCGCGTACGTACAGCCGGTCACCCTGCTCAATCCGCCGCCGTCGTCCCCGCTGCACCACGCGGAGCCGTTCGGCCCGGTCGACACCATCGTCCTGGTCGACACGGAGGCCGAGCTGCTGGCCGCGATGAACGCCTCCAACGGCGCCCTGGTGGCCACCCTCGCCACGGACGACCGCGCGACCTACGACCGGCTGGCACCGCAGATCCGGGCGTTCAAGGTCGGCCACGGCAAGCCGCGCTCGCGCGGTGACCGCGACGAACTCTTCGGCGGGTTCGGCGCGTCCTGGCGCGGTGCCTTCGTCGGCGGTGAGCTCCTGGTGCGCGCGGTCACGCAGGGCCCGGCCGGGGAACGGCTGCCCGGGAACTTCCCGGACTACCAGCTTCTGCCGTGACTCCGCTCCGGCCGTGACCGGTCCGGCCTGACGATGCGCCGCGCGACGCCTTGCGCCACCGCAGAGTGAAACGGCGTTCACCCGGTGTGAAGGTGCGGGGCCGTGGGGGCCACCGGGCCCCCGTGGTCCTGCCCACACAGCGGATATGCAGGTGAAACGCACTCCGAAACCTTGGTATTGTTGTCCATGTCGCCGCGGGGAAGACCCCCGGCAAGGCGGCAGACACCTGGTCCGGGTGGCGGAATGGCAGACGCGCTAGCTTGAGGTGCTAGTGCCCTTTATCGGGCGTGGGGGTTCAAGTCCCCCCTCGGACACTTCTCACAAAGGGTGCCGACCGGTCGACGGTCGGCACCCTTTGCGCGTTGTCCGCGTCCCGCGTCCGCCGGCAGGCCCGGTCCCTCGGCCCGACGGCTCAGCCCGATACCTTGCCCATGTCGGCCGGGGACTCCCCGAGGAACGACTGCCCCCGGCGGCCCAGGCCGATCAGCGCCCACAGGGAGAAGGCCAGCGGGACGGCACCGGAGACGATCACCTGGCCACGGCTGGAGACGAGGGCGTTCGGGGTGCCCAGGACGAAGCCCAGGCCGATGCAGATCCGCGACAGTGCCTGGTAGCACGCCCACGCGCTGCCGTGCACCTCCGCCGGCACCTGACTGTGTACGGCATTTCGTAGACCGACATTGCATACACCATTGCCGAACCCGCCCAGCAGGAACAGCGGGAAGATCACCGCGGCCACCGGCAGCAGCCCGGCGGACAGCAGCGCGACGGAGATGCCGAGCACTCCACCGAGGATCAGCGCGGTGTGCCGCGCCGACCAGCCCGCGCGGCCGGCCAGCAGCGCACCGGGAATGCTGCCCAGCGCCCAGGTGGCCAGGAAGAGACCGAAGAGGAGTTCGTTGCCGTCGGCCACGTCCCGCAGATAGAAGACGCCGGCGACCCCCTCCACGCTGGTGGCCAGCATCGCCGCGGCGAGCGTGGGCAGCAGCACGCCCAGCACCGGGGCGTCGCGCAGGGCGTGGTAGCCGTCCGAGAGCTTCGTCGACGGCCGGCGTCCGAGCGCCACGTCCGTACGGCGCGGGACGGCCAGCGCCGTGCACCCGGCGAGTACGAGGAACGACACGGCGTCGGCGGCGAGGAGGAACCCGGTGCCCCGTGCGGAGTGCAGGAAGCCGGCCAACGGCGGTCCGATCAGCCCGGCCGTCGACAGCCCCGCGGTGAGCAGGCTGTTGGCCCGTCCGGTGTGCTCGCCACCGGCGACCACCGGCAGCATCTTGAAGCCGGCCGTCACCGACGCCACACCGGCCAGCCCCGACAGCGCGATCAGCCCCACGCGCAGATGGAAGCCGTCCACTGCGGCGGCGGCGCCGAAGGACAGCGCCTGGACGGCCAGCGCCGACAGGCACACCGACCGGGCGCTGCGCCGGTCCACCAGTGCTCCGACGAGGGGAGCGGCCAGGACGGTGGGGATCAGCTCGGCGAGGAACACCTCGGTGACGCCCCAGCGGATGCCGTGGTCCGCCGCGTCCAGCACCATCCCGAGGGAGGCGAGGGAGTCGCCCACGCGTGAGAAGACAGTGCCCGCGATCAGTACCAGAGCGGGGGCCGGGATCAACAGGCCTCGGCGCAGTGTGGCGAACCTCGTCTTCCGCGTTTTGTGCGTGTCCAATCGAGTCCAATCCATCTGCTTGCCGTGATCACTTCAAGGCTGCTGCGGAACAGATTAGGTCTGCTCCAGGAGCGGGAGGGCGTCCACCGGCCACCCCCCGGACACCGCCCGGGCGGTGTTGGAGGAGCCTCGGCCCGGGCACCGGTATCCCGGCTTCTCGGCCATGTCCGGTACCGGGCGGAAATGGGCGTCCGGCGCTCCGGTACCGCGGAATGCCGGGCTTCGACGGCCGTCCCGGCCGCCCGTCCGCGGGCCGCCGCGGCGCAACTGCCGTGTGCCCGGGGTGTGATCACCGCCATTCCGACCGGCGGGCCGGTGCTCCGGTCACTGTCCACCGGTGTTCTGTCAGCGGCACGCGACCATCGTTTTTCGGACAAGCGCGGGTACGGAGGGGCCCTCCCCGTGCACAGCCCCCGGGGCGCCGGCCCCGGCTCGACAACACCTCGCCGCCGCCCCGAAGTCGGCCGATGCCCGTCGGTCGAATGTCCGGAAAATGTCGGGCCGGTGGAACGAATTCCCGGAAGAGCGCGGAGAAACGGTGCCGAACGGGAATCTCCGTGTTTTCTCCGCCTGTTCGGGAGCTTCGGCAATACCGGGCGCCGAAAAAAATTCCGTGCCCCGGGGCGGCCGTCCTCCCTACACTCACGATGCGTCGCGCACCGCCGGCCCAGCCCGGTGCGCCGTTCGTGACCAGCCGACGAGTGAGGGGAGCCGCGCCGTGTGTGACCACGCCGCCATCGCCGTTCCCCGTTCCGGGTACGAGGTGATCCTCGTGTCCTCGTCCGTCCGGTGCCCGCAGCGCGGCCGGCACCGGAACCCCGCGGCACACCGCTGACGTATTCCGCATTCGCATGCCACATCCGTCGCTTCGGTGCCCACCGACGACCCCCTGTTGACGGTCGATCGGCTTTTGTCTGCCCGGGAATCGCGCCGCCCATTCCGCATCCACGCGAAAGGCATCGGGCCATGCGCACCGCACCCCGTCCGCACTCCACCACTCCGTCGGCCGCCGTCCGCAATCTGGGCATCCTCGCCCACGTCGACGCCGGCAAGACCACCGTCACAGAACGGATCCTGTATGCGACCGGCATCACGCACCGGCGCGGCGAGGTCCATGACGGCACGACCGTCACCGACTTCGACCCTCAGGAACGCGACCGCGGCATCACCATCTTCGCCGCCGCGGTGAGCTGTGCCTGGGACGGCCACCGCATCAACCTGATCGACACGCCGGGCCATGTCGACTTCGCCGACGAGGTCGAGCGCTCGCTGCGCGTGCTCGACGGCGCGGTCGCGGTGTTCGACGCCGTCGCGGGGGTCGAGCCGCAGAGCGAGTCCGTGTGGCGGCAGGCCGACCGGCACGGCGTACCGCGTATCGCGTTCGTCAACAAGATGGACCGGGCGGGCGCCGACCTCGACGCCGCCGTGGCGTCGATCCGGGAACGTCTGCACCCGGCGCCGCTCGTCGTGCAGCTGCCGATCGGGGCGGAGGACGCGTTCACCGGTGTGGTCGACCTGGTGCGCATGCGAGCGCTGGTCTGGGCCGACGGTGGTGACACGGTGGAGGAGGAGCCGGTGCCCGAGGGGCTGCGGGAGGAGGCGTGGCGGCGGCGCCGGGCGCTGGAGGAGGCCGTGGCCGAACTGCATCCGGCGGCGATGGAGGAATTCTGTATGCAGCCGACTGCCGACATGCCGACTGCATCCGTGTCGATTGCATCCACCGCGCCGCAGATCGTATGCACGCCCCCGCCGGCCGTATCCACGCCCACCCTCATCACCGCCCTGCGCGACCTGACCCGCACCGGAGACGGCCTCGTCGTGCTCTGCGGCTCGGCCTACCGCAACCGCGGCACCGAGCCGCTCCTCGACGCGGTGGTGGCCTACCTGCCGTCCCCGCTCGACGTCCCACCCGTACGCGGGACGCACGACGGCGCCGAGCAGTTCCGCCCCGCCGACGCGGGGGCGCCGTTCGCCGCGCTGGCGTTCAAGGTGAACGCGACCGCCACCGGCCGGCTGACGTATGTCCGTGTCTACTCGGGCACGATCGAGAAGGGAGGCACCGTATGGGATCCGGGCACGAGGCGCACCGAGCGGGTCGCGCGGATCCTGCGGGTGACGGCCGACCGGCACGCCCAGGTGGACCGGGCGGTCGCCGGGGACATCGTCGCCGTGGTGGGCCTGAAGTCCGCCCGGGTCGGTTCCACCCTGTGCGATCCGGCCGCTCCGCTCCTCCTGGAGCCGCCGTCGGTCGCCGACCCGGTGGTGTCGGTGGCGGTCGAGGCCCGTCGCGGCTGCGACACCGGCCGGCTGGCGTCGGCGCTGGCGCGGCTGGCGGAGGAGGACCCGTCGCTGGTGGTGCGGACGGATCCCGAGACGGGCCAGACGGTGCTGTCGGGCATGGGTGAACTGCACCTGGAGGTCGCGGTGGAGAAGATCCGCCGCGATTCAGGGCCGGACGTCACCGTCGGCCGTCCGAGGGTGACGTATCGGGAGACCGTGGTCCGCGGGGTGTCGCAGCTGGTGTTCAGGCACGTCAAACAGGACGGCGGGGCCGGCCAGTTCGCCCATGTCGTCCTGGATGTCGAGCCGCTCGCGGCCGAACCCGGGAGCAATGGCTTCGAGTTCCGGTCGGCCGTGGTCGGCGGCCGGGTGCCGCAGGAGTACATGCGTGCGGTGGAGGCCGGCTGCCGGGACGCCCTGGCCGAGGGGCCGCTGGGCGGTCAGCCGGTGACCGGGCTCAGGGTGACGCTGACCGACGGGTCGACGCATGTGAAGGACTCCTCGGAGGCGGCGTTCCGCACGGCGGGCCGGCTCGGGCTGCGCGCGGCGTTGCGGGCGTGCGCGATGGTGCTGCTGGAGCCGGTCGCCGAGGTCACGGTCACCGTGCCCGAGGCCGCCGTCGGCGGGGTGCTCGGCGACCTGGCGGCGCGGCGCGGCCGGGTCACGGGTTCGCAGTCGCGCGGCGGTGCGGCGGTGCTCACCGCCACCGTGCCGCTGGCCGAACTGTTCGGCTACGCGACCCGGTTGCGCAGCCGGACGCAGGGCCGGGGCACCTTCACGGCCCGGCCCACCGGTTACGCGCCGGCCCCGTCGGCGACCGCGGCCGCGACTGCCGGACCGGCTCCGGCGCGGTAGCGGGACGGCCCCCGCCCCGCCCCCCGCCGGCCTCCGGTGGCCCCCGCCGGTGCCGCCGTCGCGACGCGCCCCGGACGGCTGTCAGACCCGCCCGGGACCGTCGTCGCGACCTGTCAGGGGTACGACACCACCGTGGACGGCGTCGTCGACGTGCCCTGCGTCGGCGATCCGGTGTCGTTGATCACGTGCTCGTACTGGCCGTTGCCGCCGAGCGAGACGACGAGCAGGTCGTGGAAGCGCACCCCCGGCCGGTTCGGGGCGGCGAAGCCGCTGTGCTGCACGATGGCCGGGTCGACGTTGTAGTAGCAGTAGCTGCCCAGGCCCCAGCCCTCGTGCGTGGTGACGGCGTCGCCGACCTTGTAGGCGGCGTAGCCCTTCACGGAGCCGTTCTGGATCGCGGCCTGGTTCGGGGCGTCGTAGGCCTTCTCGTTCTGGAAGAAGATCGTGCGGCCCCGCTGGCCGTTCCACTGGACGTCGTACTTGTTGAAGTGCTCGACGAACAGGCCCGTGCACAGTACGTCGTCGCCGTTCACGACCACCCCGTAGTCGGCGCGGTTGGTCTCCCAGCCGACGCCGGTGCCGTGGTCGGCGCGCCAGACCCAGGTGTGGTCGACGATGGTGTGGCGGCTGTTGATCACCATGCTGGTGGTGGCCCGGCCGGCGCCCGCGCCGCCGATGCGGACGAACACGTCCTGGACGGTGGTCGGGTTGGCCGAGTGGTCCCGGGTGGCGCCGCCTGGGCCGACTTCCAGCAGGGTGGCGGAGTTGACCGGTCCGGCGTCGATGAGGAGTCCGGCCAGGCGTACGCCGCCGACGTCGGCCGTCTTCAGGGCCGTGACGCCGTTGTCGGGGACCAGGGTCGCGTAACCGAGGCCCAGGACGACGGTGCCCGCGCGGTTCACCTGGATCGGCTGGTCGAGGTGGTAGATCCCCGGTGTCAGCAGCAGGTGAAGCCCTTGTGCGAGGGCCTGGTTGAGGGTCGCCGCGGTGACGCCGGGCCGGGCGACGTAGAACTGCGACAGCGGCAGGGACGTGCCGCGGGGGGTGCCGTTGCCCCAGGTGACCCCGCGGGCGTTGGTGCGTTTCTCGGGCAGGAAGACGCGGAACTCGCTGCCGCTGACGTACAGGAACGGCTTCTCGCGGGAGACCGGGGTGGTGTCGAGCGTGGTGTACGGCGGGTTCGGGAAGCTCTGGGCCGGTGCGCCCTGGACGCCCGAGAACACCATGTTCCAGACGCCGTTGAGCCAGCTGCCGATCGCGCTGTCGCGGGTGTACCACTGCTGTTGCGAGTACGGTCCGACCTGGCCGTCGATGCGGCTGTCGGCGATGTAGCCGCCGCTGGCCCAGCCGTACCCGGTGGGTGAGAGGTTGAGGCCGCCGCGTACGTGCATGCGCCGGAAGGGTGCCGCCTGCGCGACCGCCCACCGGTTGGTGCCGTTCGCCGGGACCAGGGCGAGGTTCTCCGCCGAACGCCAGAAGTTCTGTGTGGCGTTGCCGTTGAACCAGCCCGCGTCGACCGTCACGTCGCCGTTGAGGGTCGTGTCGTCGGGGGAGAGGCCGAGGCCGGCGATGGAGGTGTAGAAGCCGAGTTGGGCGTTGAGGCCCTGGTAGGTGCCGGGCTTGAACAGCAGGGCGTACCGGCCGGTGCCGAACTGTGCCGACTCCTGCTGCCGGAACACCTCGTCCAGTCGTGCCTGGATGTTCGGTGTCGACGGTTCGAACACGAGGACGTTCGGGCCGAGGTCGCCGCCGCCGGGCAGCAGGCGCGGCTTCTTCCCGGCTGTGGTCCTCCCGGCGGGGGTCTTCCCGCCCGTGGTCTTCCCGGTCGGGGTGTTCCCTGTCGGCGGGGCGGCGGTCGCGGGGGCGGACAGGCCGAGCACGGCGGCGGGGGCCGCGGCGGCCGCGGCGGCCAGGACGGCTCTGCGGCCTGGGGCGGGCTGGGGCATGGGGCGGCTCTCCTGTTCAGGAAGTGAACGGGGTGGGGTTTGGGAGCGCTCTCTTGCCGGTGAATGCTTCAACTACCCGAACGGGCGCGTCAAGAGGCGGGGCCGGAGTTCCACAAGGGTTGCCGTACCCCTTGACGAGCGCACCTCCGGAGGTTTAACTCACGTCCTAAATTAAGCCATGATTGCAATCCCTGAAGGGACACCGGGAGCCATGCGCAGAATCCGAGTCGCGGCCGTCGGGGCCGTCACCCTGTCTCTCGCCCTGGCCGCCACGGCCTGCGGCGGTGGTTCATCGACAGGCGGTGGATCCAACGACTCGCCGAAGACGCTGACGTACTGGGCGTCCAACCAGGGCGCCAGCATCGCGGTGGACAAGAAGGTCCTCCAGCCCGAACTCGACAAGTTCGAGAAGCAGACCGGCATCAAGGTGAAGCTGGAGGTGGTCCCCTGGTCCGACCTGCTCAACCGGATCCTCACCGCGACCACCTCCGGCCAGGGCCCCGACGTCCTGAACATCGGCAACACCTGGAGCGCCTCCTTGCAGGCCACCGGCGCGCTGCTGCCCTGGGACGCGAAGAACTTCGGCAAGATCGGCGGCAAGGACCGCTTCGTCGACTCGGCTCTCGGCTCGACCGGCGCCGCAGGCAAGGACCCGGCCGCGGTGCCGCTGTACTCGATGGCGTACGCGCTCTACTACAACAAGAAGATCTTCGCCGACGCCGGCGTAGCCAAGCCCCCGGCCACCTGGGCCGAACTCGTCGCCGACGGCAAGAAGATCAACGCGAAGGGCAAGTCGGCCCTCGGCGCCGAGGGCGCGAACGTCTCGGAGAACATCCACCACGTCTTCGTCTTCGCCAAGCAGCACGGCGCCGACTTCTTCACCGCCGACGGCAAGCCCGACTTCACCAATGACGGCGTGGTCGCCGCGGTCCAGCAGTACGTCGGTCTCATGGCGAAGGACAAGGTCATCCCCACCGGCGACGCCGAGTACGCGCAGAACCAGTCCGTGAGCGACTTCGCCAAGGGCAGGCTGGCGATGCTGCTGTGGCAGTCCGCGTCCTCCAACCTCAAGTCGCAGGGCATGAGCGAGGACCAGTACGGCATCGCACCCGTGCCCGTCCAGTCCGGCACCCCCGGCGCCGGCGCACAGGTCAACTCGATGGTCGCGGGCATCAACCTGGCCGTCTTCAAGAACACCCACAACCTCGACGGCGCCACGAAGTTCGTGAAGTTCATGACCGGTGACGCCGAGCAGAAGATTCTCAACACGGCCTACAGCACCATCCCGCCGGTCAAGTCCGCCCAGTCCGACGCCGCGTTCACCACCCCGTCGAACGCCGTCCTGAAGGACACCCTGGCCAAGAGCGCCGCCGCGCTGCCCCAGGTCGCCGACGAGTCGCAGTTCGAGACCGCGGTCGGTACGGCCGTGAAGGAACTGTTCGCCGACGCCGCCGCCGGACGCGCGGTCACCGCCGACTCGGTGAAGGCCCAGCTCGCCAAGGCCCAGCAGCAGATGCCCGCGAAGTGAGCACGATGACCACCACCGCCCTGAAGGAGACGGTGCACGGCGACGGCCCACCCGGTGCGGCGGCACGCGAACCCCGCCGCCGCACCGGGCGGATCCGCCGCGTCGGACTGCCGTACCTGCTGCTCCTGCCCGCCCTGCTCCTCGAACTCCTCGTCCACCTGGTGCCGATGGTCATCGGCATCGTGATGAGCTTCAAGGAGCTGACGCAGTTCTACATCCGCGACTGGGGCACCGCCCCCTGGTCCGGCTTCGGCAACTACCGCGTCTCGGTGGACTTCGACGCCCCCGTCGGCGAGGCACTCCTGCACTCCTTCTTCGTCACCGTCGGCTTCACCCTGCTGTCGGTCGCCCTGTGCTGGCTGATCGGAACGACCGCCGCGGTCTTCATGCAGGACACCTTCCGCGGACGCGGCCTGCTGCGCGCCCTGTTCCTGGTGCCGTACGCGCTGCCCGTCTACGCGGCCGTCATCACCTGGGTGTTCATGTTCCAGCACGACAACGGCCTGGTGAACCACGTCCTGCACGACCAACTGCACCTCACCGGCAAGCCGTCCTTCTGGCTGATCGGCGACAACAGTTTCTACGCCCTGCTGGTCGTGCACGTGTGGAAGGGCTGGCCGTTCGCCTTCCTCATCGTCATGGCCGGACTCCAGAACATCCCACGCGAGCTGTACGAGGCCGCCGCACTGGACGGTGCCGGGATGTGGCAGCAGATCCGCCGCATCACCCTGCCGTCACTGCGCCCGGTCAACCAGGTGCTGGTCCTCGTCCTGTTCCTGTGGACGTTCAACGACTTCAACACGCCGTACGTCCTGTTCGGCAAGGCCGCCCCCGAGGCCGCCGACCTGATCTCGGTGCACATCTACCAAGCCTCCTTCGTCACCTGGAACTTCGGCACCGGCTCGGCCATGTCCGTGCTGCTGCTGATGTTCCTGCTGGTCGTGACGGGTGTGTACCTGCTGCTCACCTCGCGTGGACGGAAGGCCGCCGATGTCTGACTCGCCCATGGCACCGCCCCGTTCGTTCCTGTGGTCCCGGCGGATCTTCCTCACCCTGCTCACCGGCTTCGTACTGGTCCCCGTGTACGTGATGGTCTCCAGCTCGCTGAAGCCCCTCGCGGACGTCACCGGCAAGTTCCGCTGGCTGCCCAGCGGCCTGACCGTCCGCCCGTACATCGACATCTGGTCGACGGTGCCGCTCGCCCGGTACTTCGTGAACTCGCTGATCGTGGCTGGCGCGGCGACGGTCTGCTCGGTGGTCGTCGCGGTGTTCGCCGCCTACGCCGTCAGCCGCTACGAGTTCCGGGGCAAGCGCGTCTTCACGGTCACCGTGCTCTCGACGCAGATGTTCCCCGGCATCCTCTTCCTCCTCCCTCTCTTCCTCCTCTACGTCAACATCGGCAACGCCACCGGCATCGCCCTGTTCGGCTCGCGCGGCGGGCTGATCCTCACGTACCTCACCTTCTCCCTGCCGTTCTCGATCTGGATGCTGATCGGGTACTTCGACTCGGTGCCGCGCGACCTGGACGAGGCGGCGCTGGTGGACGGCTGCGGGCCGCTCGGCGCGCTGCTGAGGATCGTCGTGCCGGCCGCGGTCCCGGGCATCGTCGCGGTCGCCGTCTACGCGTTCATGACGGCCTGGGGAGAGGTGCTCTTCGCGTCGGTGATGACCAACGACACCACGCGCACCCTGGCCGTCGGCCTCCAGGGCTACTCCACGCTCAACAACGTCTACTGGAACCAGATCATGGCCGCCTCGCTCGTCGTCAGCGTGCCCGTGGTCGCGGGTTTCCTGCTGCTCCAGCGCTATCTCGTCGCCGGACTGACGGCGGGCGCCGTCAAGTGACCAACACCCCGTATTCCGAAGGGACTTTCGTGTCCGTACGCATCGACCTCGCCGCACTCCCGCATGACTTCCTGTGGGGCACGGCCACAGCGGCGTACCAGATCGAGGGAGCCGTCACCGAGGACGGCCGGTCGCCCTCCATCTGGGACACCTTCTCCCACACCCCCGGGAAGATCGCGAACGACGACAACGGCGACGTCGCCTGCGACCACTACCACCGCTGGCGCGAGGACATCGGCCTGATGCGGCAACTCGGCACCAACGCCTACCGGTTGTCCGTCGCCTGGCCGCGCGTCCGGCCCGGCGGCGACGGACCCGTGAACACCAAGGGGCTGGCCTTCTACGACGAGTTGGTGGACGCGCTGCTGGACGCGGGCATCACCCCGTCCGTCACCCTCTACCACTGGGACCTGCCGCAGGTGCTCCAGGACCGCGGCGGCTGGCCGGAGCGGGAGACCGCCGTCCTGTTCGCCGAGTACGCCTCGGTCGTCGCCGCCCGTCTCGGCGACCGCGTCAAGCACTGGGCCACGCTCAACGAACCGTCCTGCTCGGCCTGGATCGGCCACCTGGAGGGCACGATGGCCCCCGGCCTGACCGACCTGACCGCCGCCGTACGCGCCTCCTACCACCTGCTCCTCGGCCACGGCCTCGCCACCCAGGCGATCCGCGCCGCCGCCCCCGACGCGCGGATCGGCATCGTCAACAACCTGTCCACCGTGCACCCCGCCACCGACCGCCCCGAGGACGTCGCGGCCGCCCGCCGCCACGACGGGCACGTCAACCGCTGGTGGCTGGACCCGGTGCACGGCCGCGGCTTCCCGGCCGACATGGTCGACACCTACGGCGCCGAACTCCCCTCAAAGACAGGCGACTTGGAGATCATCGCCGCCCCGTTGGACTGGCTGGGCCTGAACTACTACTTCCCGGCGTACGTCGCCGACGACCCCGACGGCCCCGCCCCGCGCGCCCGCTCCGTACGCCGCCCGGACGCCCCGCGCACCGGCATGGACTGGGAGATCGACGCCGACGGCATCGAGACACTGCTGCTGCGCCTCACCGGGGAGTACGGCGCGCGGAAGATCTACGTCACCGAGAACGGCTCGGCCTTCCCGGACGTGGTCCGCCCCGACGGTACCGTCGACGACCCCGAGCGCCAGGACTACCTGGAGCGGCACCTGGCCGCTTGCGCCTCCGCGGCCCGCAAGGGCGCCCCGCTGGCCGGCTACTTCGCCTGGTCGCTGCTGGACAACTTCGAGTGGGCCTACGGCTACGACAAGCGCTTCGGCCTGGTCCACGTCGACTACCGCACCCAGGTGCGGACGATCAAGGGTTCCGGTCACCGGTACGCGGACATCGTCCGCGTCCACCGTGGCCAGGCACGCCGGGCCGCCTGAGCCCGGCCTGGCCGACCGGTGGGCACGGGTGCGGGAGCCCGTGCCCACCGGTCCGTACGGAGGCAAGGACTGAGTGCCCCTGCCTCCCGGCCAGGGGCCAGGTAGGCTTGATCGCGTCGTCATAGCGGCCCGACGGGCTTCCGCTCCGCCGCGGCGGGGTCTCGAAGGACATGCCCCCACCCGCACGAGTCAGTTCGTGCTGCCTGGGGGAAGTTCTTGCTGTTCCGTGAGTCCGCGCAAACGATCGCCGCAAGAGCGCTCGACAGTTCGCTCTACCTCCACCTCACCGAACAGTTCGTCCACATGCACGGCTACCGACCCAGCGCCGCCGAGGTGCGTTCCTGGGAACGGAGCATCCCTGCCCTGGCTGCCGCGCTCAACGACGCCGGCCTCGGCGAGGTCGAGGTGATGCTGGAGTACGCGCTGCCGCTGAACAGCAAGCGCGCCGACGCGGTCCTCGCCGGAGTGCACCCCGCCACGGGCGAGCCGTCGTACGTCGTCGTCGAGCTGAAGCAGTGGAGCCAGGCCGAGCCGGACGAGGACGATCCGGCGCTGTGCCGGATCGACACGTACGCACATCCGGTCCTCAACCCCATAGAACAGGTACGCCGCTACTGCGAATACCTGATCAACTTCAACGGGGCGGTGGCCGAGCACCCGGGCAGGGTCAGCGGCGTGGCCTATCTGCACAACGCCACGGAGTTCGGCGTGGGCGGCCTCCGGGCGATCGAACTCGACAGCGCCGGCCAGATGTTCACCGGTGAGCGGCGCGGCGAGTTCATCGACTATCTCCGGGCCAGACTCAGTGCCAAGGTGCCCGGTGCGCGGGCCGCCGACGAACTCCAGTCGGGCAGGACGGTCCCGTCGAAGCAGCTGATGTCCGTCGCGGCCCGAGAGGTGCGCGAGCGCGAGCAGTTCGTGCTCCTGGACGAGCAGCAGGTCGCGTACCGCATGGTGCTCAACGCGGTACGCAAGGCCAAGCAGTCCAACCACAAGGAGGTCGTGGTCGTCACGGGCGGTCCTGGCACCGGCAAGAGCGTCATCGCGCTCTCCCTGCTCGGCGAGCTGTTCAGGCAGGGGGTCCCGGCCCTGCACGCCACGGGCTCCCAGTCGTTCACCAAGACGATGCGCAAGGTCGCGGGCACTCGCAAGCGGGAAGTACAAGACCTCTTCAAGTACTTCAACAGCTTCATGACGGCCGAGCAGAACTCCCTCGACGTCCTCATCTGCGACGAGGCCCACCGCATCCGCGAAAACTCCGCCAACCGCTACACACCGGCGGCCCAGCGGACCGGCAAGCGGCAGATCGACGAACTCATCGATGTCGCCCGTGTCCCCGTCTTCCTCCTCGACGAACACCAGGTGGTGCGTCCCGGCGAGATGGGCACGGTGGAAGACATCAAGGCGGCCGCGGCGGCCCAGGGCCTCGAGTGCCATGTCGTACCGCTGGAGAGCCAGTTCCGCTGCGGTGGCAGCGACGCGTATCTGCGGTGGGTGGTGCGCCTACTCGGCCTGCAGTCCGGTGGGCCGGTGGTCTGGGAACCCGACGACCGCATGCAGTTGCTGGTCGCCGACAGTCCCCAGGAGATGGAGGAGTTTCTGGAGGCCCGCCGAGCCCAGGGCTACGGCGCCCGCATGTCGGCCGGCTACTGCTGGCCCTGGTCCCCGGAACCCAAGCCCGGCGATCCCCTTCCGGCCGACGTGATGATCGGCGAATGGGCCCGCCCCTGGAACCTCCGCGGCGAGCGCTCGGTCTCCGGGGCGCCGCCGTCGGCCCTGTGGGCCACCGACCCGGCCGGCTTCGGCCAGGTCGGCTGTGTATACACCGCCCAGGGCTTCGAGTACGACTGGTCCGGCGTGATCATCGGCCCCGACCTCGTCTGGCGCGGCGACCGCTGGATCACGGACCGTACGCAGTCCAAGGATCCGGTTTTCAAGAAGTCGACCTCTGACGCCGATGTGGACCGTCTGATCCGGAACACCTACAAGGTGCTGCTGACCCGAGGCATGATCGGCACGATCGTGTACTCGACGGATCCGGAGACGCGGGAGAAGCTCCGGGAGCTGGCGGTCGTGGTGCCACAGGAGGCGGTGCCGGCCTGACGGACCCGCTCCCGTGGTGTCGGACGGTACGGTCAGACGCTGCCGGAAGCCCAGCCGGGCGGATTCTGCCGGGCTGTGCGCAAGAAGCGTTCGACATCGAAGCGGTGCTCGCCCAGCCGATGCCGAGCGGTTTCCAGGTGGTGCTCCTCGAAGAGGTGCTCGTACCAGGGCAGCAGGACGAACGCCTCGACACTCAGCTCGAGACGGTTCGCCTCCCACAGGGTGGTGAACCCGTCCGAGGCGTTGCCGCCGCGCAGGAGCTGCTTGGCGGCTCCGACACCGCCGAGCTCTCCCAGCATCTGTGTGAACCGTGTCGGGTTGTAGCCGATCTCACGCTTGAGGCGCTCGGCACCCCTGCGCACGTCGTCGTGGAACTTGAGTTCTGCTTCGCTCGGCATGTCCTTTTCCCCCCGGATCATGAAGGCTGCTATTTCCTCGTCAGCTTGTTGAGCTCACACAGGGTTCGGTGGTACTGCAGATACGCCTCATCGATCTGGTGGTCGGTGCGTCGGCGAAGTCGCCCCACGGAATCACCCCCATGCGTCTGCCTCACAAAGCCGTCAACGTCAATGTAGATCTCCAGACCGTCGAAGAGAACATGGTGGTTGGGGCACAGGCAGAGCAGGTTCGGCAGTTCGTCTGGACCGTCGTGCGGGGATCCGAGGCCACGGATGTGGGCGGCCTCGCTGTAGGGCCTGCGCTTGTACTGCAGACGGGTCTCGCACACCTGGCAAGCATGGTTGTGCAGCTCCTTGACCCGGTTGGCGATCGCGGCATTGCGAACCAGCCGCGAGGAGGTGGAATCCCGGCGCGCGGTCGGACCAGTCGGCCGCTCCGCATCGGCGGCCTCCTGGTCTTGACCGTCCTCATCTTCGTCGGGCAGGCCTTCGGCCGTCGCGTACCCGGCGAGGCCCACCCGACTGAGCAACTCGCGATGGTCGACGTCGTCCAAATACGTGCTGCAGAGCCTGACCACGGCCTCAAGTCGGGTGAGAGGGTTCTGCAGCAGTTCAGCGCTTGCATGGGTGAGACCTGCGACGGGCTGGACGGTGTCGAGGGTCCCCACCGGCGGCATGGGGTCTGCCTCGCTCGGTATCCCGTGCACCTCCCACAGGCCACTTTCCTGCAGTTGGCAGAAGGGGGCCTCGGGGGCGGCTTTGGAACCGGGCAGTCCGAATTGGGCCAGGAGTGGACCCACTTCCGCGCGAAATTCGGTCCACGGCGCCAGACGAGGCTTTCCCGCGGCTATCCGGGATACCGCCCACAGCAGAGCCAGCGGCTGGTGGCTATCGTCAGCTCTGTTCTCCGGGCGGTGAGGAGCGTTGAGAGAACACATCCGATCCAGCAATTCCGTTGCGGTGAGCTGGGGAGACGGGGCGGGCTGCGGTCGTTGCGGTGGGATCGCTGGGCGCCTCGTCGGAAGGAGTTGGGTGACGCGGCGGTACTCCTCGGCGGATCGCAAGGTCAGGCTCCGCAGAGGTGCTGGAACGCGCAGGCGCCGCAATATGGGAGCGGCAAGAACGGGAGTGGTGAACTCCTCGACTTCTCCCAGAGCCATGATGTGTTCCCATGTGGCGTTGTTCTCGTCGGCTCCCCAGACCCTCTGCGCCACGGGCAGGCTGTCGAACAGATGGAGAATGCGGGCGCGGGCGAAGAAGTGGTTCTCCGCATAGAAGAACACGTCGTCGCCGACACGACGATTCTGCAAAGCTCGCACTTTCTCGTTGTTGACCTGCGTGGTGGGAGTGGAGCCCCACAGCCGAGCGATCCCATCCGGATACAGGGCGGTCAGCGTTTCCGCTTGATCGCCGAGTGCGTCCCTGATGTCTGCCACGGGAATGCCCTGTCGTATCGACCTGGCGAAGTTCTGTGGACCACGATCCCGAGCCCCGCCGCGAGGCTGGAGAACGAGCTGCGGCGCTACCTGCTGCGTCGTCTCCGCGACGGGGGTCCCGTCCGTCACGGTGAAGCCAAGCGCACGCAGACGAGACGCCACGGTGCGCGCACCCCCGCTGAAGTCGTCGGCGGACAGCAACTCGCCGGCCGAGTACAGATGCGCTACGCCCGCGATGGCCTTCGAGTCGTAGTGGTTTCCGTCCCACACCAGCTCATACGTTGTCGCCCGGCCGAAGCCGTACCGGCGGCGGAACACCTCACGTCCCAGGAGTTGACACTCCGCAACCGCAGCCAGCACTCCTGCACGCGTCACATCCCCAAGTCCCATGCCACGGAGATTAGTAGGAGGGTATGACAATCACTCATCCGCATCGAACGAACTGGGCTCCGTACAAGCCGCGTGTACGGACCCTGGCTGAGCCTTGCGCGTAACCGCGCCCAGCCGCTTCACGGTCCCCCGTCCACCGCGGAGCAACTGGAGCAGCGGATCGCTGCCCGGCTGGCCCGGCAGGAACTGATGCGCCGCGAACCGCCGATCGCCTTCAGCTTCATCGTCGCCTATGCGGCTCTTGGAGACCTCGGGCCGCCAGTGGCTCGGGTACTCGGAGCCGGGACTCGGCGGAGTTGTTGCAGCGGATGCGGGGAGCGCTATGAGCACCGTCAGCGAGCTGGACTGGTTCAAGAGCAGCTACAGCGGGTCCGAGGGCGACGACTGTGTGGAGGTCGTACACACGCCTGGTGCCGTGCATGTGCGGGACTCCAGGAAGAAGGAAGGGTCGCGGTTTGCTAGCTCCCCATCGGTATGGGGCGATTTCCTCGCATGCGTCACAGAATAATCAGCCTGCGACGGCTCGGTCCGGGTGATACGGAACGGGTGATTCCCGTCTCGCGGGTCGAATGTCCTATAGTCCCGTCTTTCACGAGGTCTTCCCATGTAGCAGGCAACCATTAGGATCTGCGGCAGGTCCGACCTTGGGGAACGGCGGGCCCAGAGGTACGAACGAGTGGGGACAGGCATGCGGGAAGGCCGGTGGGTCACGGTCACCGAGTCCGAGTTCGATCATGAACGCCGCGGCCTGGAGGCGATCCGGGAGAAGCTTCCGGACTCCGACCCCTGGCGTGCCTGGTCGAACTTCACCTTCACGGCGAACACCGGCCACGTCCGCGAGGTCGATCTGCTGGTCGTCGCCCCCGGCGGCCTCTGCATGATCGAACTGAAGGACTGGCACGGCTCGGTCACCTCCGAGAACGGCACCTGGGTCCAGACCACGCCGGGTGGCCACCGCCGTACGCACGGCAACCCGCTGCACCTGGTCAACCGCAAGGCCAAGGAACTGGCGGGCCTGCTCGCGCAGAGCGGCGGCAAGCGGGTCTGGGTCGCCGAGGCCGTCTGCTTCACGGACAACAGCCTGCGGGTACGGCTGCCCGCCTACGACCAGAACGGCGTGTACACCGTCGACGAGCTGGTCGAGATGCTCAAGCAGCCTCCGCGCGACGAGCGGCGCCGCATCACCGCGATCGGCTCGCGCGAGATCGCGGCGGCCCTGACGAACATCGGCATCCGCAAGAGCGACGCGCAGTACAAGGTCGGTCCGTACGAGCTGGAGCGGAAGTCCTTCGACTCCGGCCCCACCTGGGCGGACCACCTCGCCCGCCACAGTGACCTGCCCGAGGCCGCCCGCGTCCGGATCTACCTGAGCGAGCGCGGCTCGGACGCCTCGCTGCGGCAGTCCGTCGAGAACGCCGCCCGGCGCGAGGCCGCGGTGCTGGGCCGTTTCAAGCACCCCGGCGTCGTCGAACTCAAGCAGTACTTCCCGTCCGGCCACGCGGCCGGCCCCGCGCTGATCTTCGACTACCACCCGGACACGCTGAAGCTGGACGAGTACCTGGTCCAGTACGGCGAGAAGCTGGACATCCTCGGCCGGATGGCGCTCGTACGCCAGCTCGCCGAGACCATGCGTTCCGCGCACTCCAGCCGCATCCACCACCGGGCGCTCGCCGCCCGCTCCGTGCACGTAGTCCCCCGGCCGCGCGGCAGGAAGGGCCAGGCCGTCGGTGAGGAGGCCGCCTGGCTCAGCCCGCGGCTCCAGATCTCCGACTGGCAGATCGCCACCCAGCGCAGCGGCGACTCCTCCCAGGGCCAGGGCATGACCCGGTTCGCCCCGACCGCCCTGTCCGCCATGCACCTGGCCGACGACGCCGACGCCTACCTCGCCCCGGAACTCACCGCCCTCAACCCCGACCCGGTCTACCTCGACGTGTACGGGCTCGGCGTCCTCACCTACCTGCTGGTCACCGGCAAGGCCCCGGCCGCCAGCCAGGCCGAGCTGCTGGCCCGACTGGAGGCGGGGGAGGGCCTGCGCCCCAGCTCTCTGGTGGACGGGCTCTCGGAGGACGTCGACGAACTGGTGCAGGCCGCCACCGCCTACCGGCCAGGTCAGCGCCTCTCCAGCGTGGACGAGTTCCTGGAGCTGCTGGAGGTCGTCGAGGACTCCCTGACCGCCCCGGCCCCGGCGGCCACGGGTGCGGAGGGGCCGGGCGAGGAGGACGGGACCTCCGCCGACAAGGACCCGCTGGAGGCCGTCGCCGGTGACGTGCTCGCCGGCCGGTGGGAGATCCGCCGCCGCCTCGGCACCGGCTCCACCAGCCGCGCCTTCCTCGTCCGCGACCTTCAGGCCGAGGCCCGCAAGACCCGCCCGCTGGCCGTGCTGAAGGTCGCCCTCTCCGACAACCGGGGCGAGATCCTGGCGCGCGAGGCCGAGGCCATGGGCCGCCTGCGCCCCCACTCCGGCATCATCCGCCTCGTCGAACCGGAGCCGCTGCACATGGGCGGCCGTACGGTCCTGGTGCTGGAGTACGTCGGTGACGAGCGCGACGACAACGGACAGGGCGCCGAGGGCGGTGGGCGCCCGCGCCGCCGCGAGGAGACCGTCGCCCGCCAGCTCCGCGAGAACGGCCGTCTGCAGGTCGACCAGCTGGAGGCCTACGGCGACTACCTCTTCAGCGCCGTCGACTTCCTGGAGGGCGAGGGCGTCTGGCACCGCGACATCAAGCCGGACAACATCGCCGTCCGCGTCCGCCCCAACCGCACCCGCGAACTCGTCCTCATCGACTTCTCGCTCGCCGGCTACCCGGCGAAGAACACCGACGCGGGCACCGACGGCTACCTCGACCCGTTTGTCGACGTCATCACGCGCGGCTCGTACGACTCGCACGCCGAGCGGTACGCCGTCGCCGTCACCCTGCACCAGATGGCCTCCGGCGAGCTGCCCAAGTGGGGCGACGGCAGCCTCCTGCCCCGCATGACCGACGCGAAGGAGTGGCCGTACCCGACCATCGCGGCAGAGGCCTTCGACCCGGCCGTGCGGGACGGGCTGGTCGCCTTCTTCCAGAAGGCCCTGCACCGCGACGCCGGCAAGCGGTACCCCGAGCTGAAGCCGATGCGGGACGCCTGGCGCAAGGTCTTCCTCGACGCCTCCCAGACGGTCCCGTCCAGCCACCGCACCCGCCCCCCGGCCGCTGTGACCACGGGGGAGGGCACGCCCGCGGAGGTCGCCGCCGCCGCCAAGATCGCGGACGCCGAGCCGGAGACCGCCGAGCAGCAGCGCGACCGGCTCGCCGCCGAGGTCACCCGGGACACCCCGCTGACCGTTTCCGGTCTCACGCCCGCCGCGCAGTCCTTCTTGTACGGCCTGGGCATCACGACGGTCGGCGAACTGCTGGACTACAGCCGCCGCAAGCTCGTCAACGCCCCCGGCCTCGGTGCCAAGACCCGTAACGAGGTCCAGCAGCGCCAGCGGGAGTGGGGCGAGCGGCTGCGCGAGATCCCCGTCTCGCCGCTCACGCCGAAGGGGCGGGCAGAGGCCAAGGAGGAGCTGGATCAGCTCACGGCTGCCGAGTCCGCCCTGGTGGGCCGCCTCGCGACGGGCGAATCGGCGGGTACGCTGCCCGCCCGCACGCTGCGCTCGGTCAGCCTCGACACCCTCGCCACCGTCCTCGTGCCCGCCGTCAACAACAACGGCTCCAACCGCAACAAGGCGGAGATGGTACGGCTGCTGCTGCGCCTGCCCGACGAGCATGGCGTGCTGCCCGACATCGGTGTCTGGCCGAAGCAGAAGGATGTCGCGGAGGGCCTTGGGCTGAGCCACGGCCGTATCCCGCAGATGCTCAAGGAGGAGCGCAAGCGCTGGAAGGCCGAGCCTGCCGTCCAGGCGCTTCGCGAGGAGATCATCGACCTGCTGGTGGGCATGGGGCGTGTCGCCTCTGCGGTGGAGATCGCGGATGCCCTGGCTGTACGCCGCGGTACGCATCTCGCCGGGCGTGAGCAGCGGCGTGCGATGGCGCTGGCCGCTGTGCGGGCCGTGGTCGAGGTGGAGCAACTACTGCCGCAGGAGGCCGAGTTCCAGCACCAGCCGAACCGCAAGGCGACGGACGAGTCCCTGGGAGCCGGCCTGCTCGCGCTCGACGTGCGCGAGAACGACGGTCCGGACACTCCGACCGCGCCGGGCTTGCTGGAGTACGCGACCCGGCTGGGTAAGACGGCTGACCGGCTCGCCAGGCTGGACACCATGCCGACGGCGGCCACTGTGCTGGCGGAGCTGGGCGCGCTGACGGTGCCGCCGGGCGCCGTCGACTGGGACGAGCGGCGCATGGTGGAGCTGGCGGCAGCGGCATCGGTGAATGCGGCTGCTACTCCGCGCTTGGAGATCTACCCACGCGACCTGTCGCTCGTCCGTGCGCTGCGCCTCACCCAGGCCGGGCTCGTCCGCTGGATTCCGGGCATGCCGGAGGGGCAGCAGCCGGGCCTGACGGGCGAGGCCGTGCACGAGCGGGTCCGTGCTCGCTTCCCGGAGATGGTCGTCCCGGACGGGCGTGGCGGCACGACCCACGAACTGCCGACGGGCGGCCCGCTCACCAAGGCCTTGCGTGACGCCGGCTTCGAACTGTCGCTCAGCATGCACGAACGTGAGGGCGTGCTGCGCTACCTGCCGACGCGGGTGGACGACGCGTCCAGCTACCTCACGACCGGTGCGTGGCGGCAGTCGACGCGTACGGGTGCGGTGACGCGGTACGCGGACGACCCGCAGCTCGCTGTTGCTGTGCGCGCGGAGGAACGGCTGCTCGCGTCTGCCCGGCGGGACGGGTACCGGGTGCTGACCGTGCGGCAGCAGTTGGTGCGGGATGCGGTGCGGGAGCTGGGTGCCGAGCGGCTGGGCGCGGATGCGGTGTCGGTGACGGAGCTGTTCCTGGAGGCCCTGCACGGGCAGGTCACGCCCGGGACCAAGCCCACCTGGGAGACCCTGCTCAAGGCGGATGCCGCCGAGCCGGGTTCGAAGGGTGCGGTGCGGTTCGCGGAGTACGCGCGCACGGCCTGGGGGTCGGTGGAGCCCCGGATCGTGGAGCTGCTGGGTAACGGTGGCGATGCTGGTCCTGTTCTGTTGACGGAGGCCGGGGTGTTCGCCCGGTACGACGCGATGGGCGTCCTGGACCGGCTGGCGTCGGCGGCCCGGAGGGGTGGGCGGGGGCTGTGGCTCCTGGTCCCGCAGGCCGACCCGTCGCGCGAGCCCCGGCTGGGGCAGGTGGCTGTGCCGTATCAGGCTGGCCTGGGGGAGTGGATTCAGCTTCCGGACACGTGGGTGGGCAACGCCCATCGGGGGTCCGGTGATGTTGTGGCAAGTGGTGTCGAGGGAGACGTCAAGTGATCGACCGCAAGGCTCTGTTGGACGACCTGAAGCAGCAGGTCAAGGCGGTTGAGACCGACCTGGGCAAGCAGGTGAAGGCGCTGGGGGATGTCGGCGCGAGGTTGCGGGCCGAGTACGACCAGGCGCGCAAGCTGGGGCGTACGGCGGCGACGTGGAACTCGTGGCTGGACGAGCGGGTCACGCAGGTTGCGGTGGCGTGGGTGCTGGGGACCGTGTTCGTGCGGTTCTGCGAGGACAACCGGCTGATTCCGGAGCCGTACCTGACGGGGGCGGAGGGGGACCGGCGGGAGCTGGCGGAGTCTCGGTACGACGCGTACGTGGAGTCGGACGACGATCCCACCTACCGCGGCTGGTTGCGACGAGCCTTCGCTGAGTTGGGTGATGGCCAGGCCGGTCGCTTGCTGTTCGACAGCACCCATAACCCGCTGTACCAGATTCCGCTTTCGCACGACGGCGCGCGAGAGCTGGTTGAATTCTGGCGACAGCGCGACGAGACGGGCGTCCTCGTTCACGACTTCACCGACCCGTTGAATGATGATGGTACGGAGGGGTGGGACACGCGGTTCCTGGGGGACCTGTACCAGGACCTGAGCGAAGCCGCGCGGAAGACGTATGCGCTGCTCCAAACGCCGGATTTCGTACAGGAGTTCATCCTCGATCGGACTATGAATCCGGCGGTGCGGGAGTTTGGCCACGAAGAACTGAAGATGATCGACCCTACGTGTGGGTCGGGGCACTTTGTACTGGGGGCGTTTCGGCGGTTGGTGCGGCTGTGGAGGGAGGGGCAGCCGGCCAAAGATGTGCACGAGCGGGTGCGGGCTGCATTGGACTCGGTGCACGGTGTAGACATCAACCCGTTCGCAGTGGCCATTGCGCGGTTCCGGTTGCTGGTTGCCGCGATGGCAGCGAGCGGCGTGCGGACGCTGGACGAGGCCTCGAAATACGAGTGGCCAGTTCATCTGGCGGTAGGGGACTCGTTGATCAAGTCCCGCTCCCAGCAGGGTAGCTTGTTCGGCGAGGTGGACACTGATCTCGCGGATGAGCTGGCTGAGTTCAAGTATGCTACGGAGGACCTGGGTGGGTACCCGGAGATGCTCGGGCCGGGGCGCTACCACGTCGTAGTGGGGAACCCGCCGTACATTACGGTCAAGGACAAGAATCTCAACGTCCTGTACCGAGAGTTGTATCCGGCTTGTGCGGGCAAATATGCACTGTCGGTTCCTTTCGCTCAGCGGTTCTTCGAACTGGCCAAGCGGGGGGATTCCGAGGGACGCGGCTATGGCATGGTCGGGCAGATCACCGCCAACTCCTTCATGAAGCGCGAGTTTGGCACAAAGCTCATCGAGGGCTATTTCGGCCACGCAGTAGAGCTGACCGAAGTCATTGATACCTCCGGTGCCTACATCCCGGGGCACGGTACGCCGACGGTCATTCTCGTGGGTACGAGGCGGGGCGGGGATGGACGGTCGCGGGTTATTCGGACCGTCCGCAGTGTGCAGGGCGAGCCTGCCGCGCCGGATAATGCCGAGGATGGCCTGGTTTGGCGGGCGATTGTCGAGCAGATTGACAAGCCAGGTTCCGTGAGCCAGTGGGTGTCCGTGGATGATCTGGACCGCGAGAAGTACTTCAGTAAGCAGCCGTGGGTCCTTGCAGATGGCGGCCAGGAGATGCTGGAGCAGATCAACACGGCCCGGCAGGCGATCCTGAAGCGCGACCTGCACCGGATCGGGTTCTACGGGATCATGGGGGCGGACGACGCCATGAGCGCCGTTCCGCGCACGTTCAAGAGGATCAACGCCGAGTCTGAGTACGTCCGGCGCCTTGTAGTGGGAGACGAGGTGCGTGACTTCCAAATCATGGACGGCGACGACGCCTTCCACCCGTACGGCAGTCGACGCGATCTGGTCAGTACAGATGCCTTTCCCAACCTGGCCAGCTGGCTGTGGCCGTACCGGACCGAACTGGGAGGCCGCGCCACGTTCTCGGGCGGCACGTACTTCACGGATGGTCGGCCTTGGTGGGAGTGGCATCAGCTTCCTAAGGATGTGGGTGCCCATGCGTGGTCGCTGAACTTCGCCTTTGTGGCGACTCATAACCATGTGGTTCTTGACCGCAATGGGTGTGCGTTCACCAGGACAGCACCGGTGATCAAGCTGCGGGAGGGGGCGAGTGAGGAGGAACACCTGCGGCTGCTCGGGTTGCTCAACAGCTCCACAGCGGGGTTCTGGCTCAAGATGGTGAGCTATCCGAAGGGCGGCGATCCGGTTGGCGTCGAGGGTGCGCGGGTCAGTGTGCATCCTTGGTCCGACAGGTACGAGTTCACCGGAACCAAGCTCCAAGAATTCCCACTTCCTTCCGAGTACCCAACCGGCCTCGGCTCCACCCTCGATGCCCTGGCCCAGCGACTTGTCGCGGCCAGCCCGGTGTCAGTGGCTGCTGAGGCTGTCCCGATTGCTGGCCTACTTCGTGAGGCGAGGGCACGCTGGGAGTCCACTCGCGGCCGCATGATCGCCCTCCAGGAAGAGCTGGACTGGCAGGTCTACGGCCTCTACGACCTCCACTCCGAAGACCTCCGAGTTTCTGAGGATCCTGAGGACCCCAAAATCCCCGAACTCGCCCTAGGCGAACGTGCCTTCGAAATCGTCCTCGCTCGCCGCGTAGCCGCTGGAGAGGCCAGCGACGAGTGGTTCAAGCGGCACAATTCCACCCCGATGTCGGAGATCCCAGCCCACTGGCCCGCTCCCTACCGCGAGATCGTCCAGAAGCGGATCGACGCCATTGAGTCGAACCGTGCCATCGGCATGGTCGAGCGCCCCGAGTACAAGCGCCGCTGGGCTACTGAAGGCTGGGACGCGCTTCAGGAGAAGGCTCTGCGTTCCTGGCTGCTCGATCGTATGGAGAACCGCGACCTCTGGTTCGACGAGAACGGCCAGCCCACCATCCTCACCCTGGCCCGCCTCACCGACGCCGTCTCGCGCGACGAGGACTTCGTCTCCGTAGCCAAGCTCTACGCACCCCGCAATGAACTCGCCAAGGTGGTCGCCGAGCTGATCACCGACGAGCATGTGCCGTTCCTCTCCGCCCTGCGCTACAAGCCCTCCGGTATGAAGAAGCGCGCCGACTGGGAAGAGGTGTGGGACCTCCAGCGCAAGGAGGACGCCGTGCCCGACGAGCCCGCCAAGCGCAAGATCCGGGACTCCATCCCCATGCCGCCGAAGTACACCTCGGCCGACTTCCTCCGCCCCTCCTACTGGAAGGCGCGCGGCAAGCTCGACGTGCCGAAGGAGCGGTTCATCTCCTACGGGCGGACCAACGCGGCCACCCCGGAGCTGTACGGGTGGGCCGGCTGGGACCACCAGGAGCAGGCGCAGGCCCTCGCCACGTACTTCACCAACACCGCGCTGTCGACCGAGGAGATCACGCCGTTCCTTGCCGGCCTGCTGGAACTGCAGCCGTGGCTGTCCCAGTGGCACAACGAGTTCGACATGCTCTACAGCGGCTCCCCGGCGGACTTCTTCGCCGGTTACCGCCAGCAGAAGCAGGGCGAGCACGGACTCACCGACGAAGACCTCCGTAACTGGCGTCCCCCGGCCGCAACTCGAGGCCGTCGTGCCGCTGTGAAGAAGTAGCCGCGAGTGACTCGGCGTTGTGCTCGCACGTCGATGCCGAGTCCGCCGGACGAGGGGCCACCGTGTGCGTGTGCGGGTGGCCTCCGGTCGGCACGCGCAGCTCGGCCCAGACCGTTTTGCGGGGGCCGGACGGGCGAGGATTGACGCCCCAGTCGTCCGCGAGAGCGGCGACGAGGTGGAGGCCGCGGCCGGACTCGGACAGGCTGTCGAGGGCCGGGGGAGCGGGCGAGGGCTGTTTCTCGGCGCGGGTATCGGTCACCTCGATGCGGAAGGTGTCCTCGGTCAGGGTGAGTTGGACGTCGAAGTCCCGACCGGGGACGTGGCCGTAGCGTACGGCGTTGGCCGTGAGTTCAGCCGTGATGAGTGTGAGCGTCTCGTTGGCCGGGGTCGCGTAGGGATGGCCCCAGTCGTTCAGGCGGTGTGAGACGAGTCGGCGGGCGAGGCGAGCACCGCGTGGGGTCGAGGTGAACCGCATACCGAACTCGTGTTCGGGCGCGGGGTGCTGCGGCATATGCCCGTTCGGGGGAGTTGCTGACTTCATGCGGTCAAAGGTCGCGGGCTCTGCGTAGCGTCGAACAGGAGCGACGTGCTGAAGGGTGCGGGCTGTACACGTGGGCGGGGCGCTGTACGCGGTGTCGGGCGTGACCGGTTTCCGGACCGTGCGTTGGGCGGGCTGAGGCCGGTGACTGTGATGGTCGTGGGAGGAGCTGCGGCGTGGACGACGAGGCTCATCAGCAGCCGGAGTACGAGGTCGGCACGGGCACACTGTGCCTGTTCGGGCGGCATTTGAAGCTGTTCCGGGAACGGGCGGGGATGGACCGTGCGAAGTTCGGGTCGCTGACCGCGTACTCGGCATCGACGATCGCGTCGTTTGAGCAGGGGAGACGTATTCCGCCGCCGAAGTTCATCGACCAGGCGGATGAAGCGCTGAGGGCCGGTGGGGTGTTGAGCGCGAGCAAGGAGGAGGTGGCTCGGGCTCAGTATCCGGCGTTCTTTCGGGATGCGGCCAAGTTGGAGGCCGAAGCGGTTGAGCTTCACGTGTATGCCAACCAGGCGGTGCCTGGACTCTTGCAGACTGAAGAGTACGCGCGGGCGGTCTTCATCAACTGGCGGCCCTTGCTGCACGAAGATGTGGTCGAGCAGAGGGTGGCGGCGCGCCTGGCCCGGCAGGAGATCTTCTGCCGGACGCAGTTGCCCACCATCAGCTTCGTCATCGAGGAGACAGTTCTGCGTAGGCCGCTGGGCGGGCAGGGCATCATGCGCGGGCAGTTGGAGCAGATCCTGCTCCATGGACAGCGGCGTAACGTGGAGATCCAGGTGATGCCGATGGAGCGGGACGAGCATGCCGCACTGGCTGGGCCGTTCACCTTGATCGAGACGAAGGAAGGGCGGAGGATCGCGTATGTGGAGGCTCAGCAGGACAGTCGCCTCTACACGGCGCGGAAGCCAGTCCGGGAGATCGAGGAACAGTACGGACTCCTTCGGGCCCAGGCGTTCACTCCGCGCGAGTCGCTGGCCTTCGTCGAGAAGTTGCTTGGAGAGAGATGAACGTCGAACAGCCGGTACCTGAGTCTGCCTGGTTCAAGAGCAGTTACAGCAGTGGAGCAGGTGGGGAGTGCGTCGAGGTCGCCTCCCTCGCCAAGGTCCACGTCCGCGACTCGAAGGACACAACCCGCGCCGCACTAGCCGTGGAGCCCGCGGCGTGGACAGCCTTCATCGAATTCGCGGCACTCTGACAAGGGCAAGGCCCTCGGCAGGCACGCGCTTGCCGAGGGCCCCTCCCTCCTGGTGGTGATCACCCCTGTACGGCGCGGCCGGCCCGCCCATCGCCCACATAGGGCCCACACTGAGCCGACGCACCTTGGTCAGCGGAGGCCAGAGCGAATGTCAACCCCTCGACCAGACAGACCGATTGGGCAGATAACGTCCCCCAGGTGCTGTAACTTCTTGCTATGGCCACGAGTAAAGTGATCGAGAACCCCGAGTCGCGCTTCTCCGCAGTGTTGCTGGCCGCAGCGAAGCTTCCGGGCGTGCGTATCCACAGGGAGGCGTACCTCCGAAAGGCGCTGGCTCGCTATTGCTCCGAGGATCAAATCCGGGAAGCAATCGAAGAGAGCCCCGCAACGGCCGGTATCCCCATCGAGGTTCTGGACAAAGCGGCCAATGACTCCATCAGCTACGAGACCGCCAAGGTCAGCGCCCTCTCCGCGGCCGCTGGAATACCCGGCATCATCGCCCTTCCCGCCACGGTGCCCGCCGATGTGGCCCAGTACTTCGGCCACATGCTGCGTATCGCGCAGAAACTCGCCTACCTCTACAGCTGGCCCGATCTGTTCTCCGACGACGGCGACGACCTCGATGACGCGACCATGGGAGTGCTCACGCTGTTCTTCGGCGTGATGTTCGGCACCCAATCGGCGAACGCCGCGGTGGGGAAGGTCGCGGGGATGATGTCGAAGCAGGTAGCCAAGAAGCTACCCCAGAAGGCACTCACTCAGGGTGTCATCTACCCGATGGTGAAAAAGGTCGCGGGGTACCTCGGCGTTCAGATGACGAAGCAGACGTTCGCGAGGACCGTCTCGAAGGCCATCCCTGTCGTCGGGGCCGTCGTCGCCGGCGGGCTCACTTTTGCGACCTACCTTCCTATGGCCAAAAGGCTGAAGAAGCACCTCTCCAGCCTGGAGCTGACCAAGCCGACGCACCGATTCGTGGATGTGGAAGTCGTAGACATCGACGAGTCCTTTGTCACAGAACACACCGAGCAACATGACGTGGACCGCACTGCCAAGGAGCTGGGAAATCCTCAATCCTCTTAGCTCACCGCCCTGGCGGAACTCCACGACTTCCGCCAGGGCGAGCCGGACCTCGACGGAGGCCGGGCGGGAGCCACA
Source organism: Streptomyces sp. NPDC001480 (assembly GCF_042894725.1). Classification (NCBI taxonomy): domain Bacteria; kingdom Bacillati; phylum Actinomycetota; class Actinomycetes; order Kitasatosporales; family Streptomycetaceae; genus Streptomyces; species Streptomyces sp. NPDC001480. Next base: position 315,039 of record NZ_JBIAVX010000010.1, read on the forward strand.
GGTCAACGGGTGAAGGTGACCCGGCTCTCCTTCAGGGCGCTGCAGTTGGAGTTGTTCACCTGCACGTACACGTTGCTGATGTTTCCGCCCCAGGTGACGCAGTGGCCCTTGCCGTAGACATAGGTGGGCCCCGCGTACGACGCGTACTGCCCGAAGTCGTCGCTGTTCTGCTCGTTGTCGGGGACGTAGATCCACGCGGACATGTCCAGGACAGCGCCGGGGTTGCTGCGGATAGTCGTGACGCAGTTCTTGCCGTTCGCGGAGTTGTACGTCAGGTAGACGGTGCCCAGCGAGCCGAGGGGCGCCGAGTTCACGGTCTTGTAGCCGCTTCCGCAGACCTTCTGCGGCGTGGTGCTGGCCGCGGCGGAGGCCGGCGCTGCCAGAGCGGTCATGGTGCCGAGCGACAGGGCCGCTAACGCGGAGGCAACCAGGATGGAACGATTCGATACCACATTTCCCCCTTGTGGACTTTGGCGGTGATTGCTTTCTTCTCGTATGACCCGTGAGGCATTCGCATGGTTGTACCGCGTTCACAGGAAATGTGTGATCAAGGGGGACCGGGTCTCGTACGGGGAGGTAAGGGCTTCCGGATCCTCGCCTACGATTCTGACCAGCAAGCGAGTACAAGCGGCGGCGGGAGCCGCCAGACGGGGAGCGTGACAGGTAATGGCTCAGTCGCCCCTCCTCCGCGATGTCATCGACATCAAGGAGTCCATCTCCACCTCGGACTTCGTGCTGTCCCTCGCCGAGGCGACGACACCCGAGGGCGCCGCGCACGCGCTCAAGGACTATGTCGTCACCGAGCGGCTGCTGGAGAACTTCGACGAGGCGCTGAAGCTCATCAAGTCCTCGCTCGACGGGCACCGCTCGAAGGCCGCGTACCTGCACGGCTCGTTCGGTTCCGGTAAGTCGCACTTCATGGCCGTGCTGTACGCGCTGCTCAGCGGCGACCCGGCCGCCCGCGCCCGTACCGAGTTCGACCCGGTGCTGACCAGGCACGAGTGGCTGACCACGGACGGCAAGAAGTTCCTGCTCGTGCCGTACCACATGCTTGGCGCGAAGGCCCTGGAACAGCGGGTGCTCGGCGGGTACGTCACGCACGTCAAGAAGCTGCACCCGGACGCCCCGACGCCGCAGGTGTACCGGACCGACTCCCTCTTCGACGACATCCGGGCCAACCGCGCCACCTACGGCGACGAGGCGGTCGTCCGTGGTCTGGGCGGCGGCGACGCGGACGACGGCGAGGAGGACGAGTGGGGCGAGGGCTTCGCCTGGACCCCGCAGCTCCTGGACACCGCACTCGCCGCCGAGGAGAACCACGAGGCGGGCGTCCTGCTCAACCTCCGCAACCCCTCCACACCGGCCGAACTGCGCGCCAAGCTCGTCAACGACGCCAGCACCAACCTCTTCCCCGGCTTCGCGAAGAACGCCGCCGAGGACGAGCACGGCTTCATCTCCCTGGACGCCGGTCTGTCCGTCATCGCCGAGCACGCCAAGTCGCTCGGCTACGACGGCCTGATCCTGTTCATGGACGAGCTGATCCTCTGGCTCGCCACCCTCATCCACGACCAGAAGTTCGTCGCCCGTGAGGCCAGCAAGATCACGAACTTCGTGGAGGGCGGTGACGCCCGCCGCGCCATCCCCGTCGTGTCGTTCATCGCCCGCCAGCGCGACCTGCGCGAACTGGTCGGCGAAGAGGTCTCCGGCGCCGCCGAGTCGTCCATCCAGGACACCCTGAACCTCGCCTCCGGCCGCTTCGACAAGATCACCCTGGAGGACCGCAACCTTCCGCAGATCGCCCACGCCCGCCTTCTCAAAGCGAAGGACCCCGAGGCGGAACGCCTCGTCGACGCGGCCTTCGAGCAGACCAAGCGGGTGGGTCCGCAGGTCTGGGACACCCTCCTCGGCTCGGAGAAGGGCACGACCGGCGCCGACGCCGAGTCGTTCCGGCTGACGTACCCCTTCTCGCCGGCGTTCATGGACACCCTCGTCCACATCTCGTCCGCGCTGCAGCGCTCCCGTACCGGTCTGAAGCTGATGGGCCAGCTCCTCGCCGACCACCGCAACGAGATCCGCCTCGGGCAGCTCATCCCGGTCGGCGACCTCTACCCGGTGATCGCGGAGGGCGGCGACAAGCCGTTCACCGACAGCCTGAAGGTCGTCTTCGAGGCCGCCGACAAGCTGTACAAGACCAAACTGCGGCCCTATCTGCTCAGCTCGTACGACATCACCGAGGACGACGTCGAGCAGTACGTCAACCGGCCGGAGGCCATCACCGACCCGCAGCGCGCCAACCGCTGCCGCATGTTCGCCGGGGACAACCGGCTCGTCTGCACCCTCCTGCTGTCCGCGCTCGCGCCCAGCGTGCCCGCGCTGGCCGAGCTGACCATCCGACGGCTCGGCGCGCTCAACCACGGGTCGGTGCTCGCGCCGATCCCCGGTGCCGAGGTCGGCATCATCAAGAACAAGGTCGCCGAGTGGGCGGCCCGGTTCCCCGAGATCAAGGAGACCGGCACCGACGCCAACCCCGGCGTACGGCTGGAGCTGTCCGGCGTCGACGTGGACTCCGTCATCGCCAACGCCCAGGTCAACGACAACCCCGGCAACCGCGTAGCGCTCGCCCGCCGCCTGCTGTCGGAGGAACTGGGCGTCGAGCACGGCCAGTTGAGCGACCAGCTCAGCTTCACCTGGCGCGGCACCGCCCGCAGCGCCGAGATCGTCTTCGGCAACGTCGCCGACGAGGACGAGCTGCCCGACCACGACCTGATGCCGCAGGAGGAGGGCCGCTGGCGGATCGCCATAGACCTGCCCTTCGACGAGGGTGAATGGGGTCCCGTCGAGGACGTCAACCGCATCCGGCGGCTGCGTGAGCGCCAGCAGGGCGAGCGGTCCCGTACCGTCGCCTGGCTGCCCGCGCACCTGTCGGCTCAGCGCTTCGCCGACTTCCGGCGCCTCGTCGTCATCGACAAGGCACTCGCCGACGAGCACCGCTTCGACACCCAGTACGCCGGCCATCTCAACGCCGACAACCGCAGCCGCGCCAAGGGCCTCCTCGAAACCCAGCGCGAAGCCCTGCTCAAGCAGGTCAAGGGTGCCTTCAAGCAGGCGTACGGCCTCGCCCAGAAGCAGGCCGCCGACGTCGTGCCCGACTTCGACGACCACCTCGTCCCGGTCCCGGACGTGGACGGGCTCACCCTGTCCTTCGGGCAGAGCCTGCACGACGGCATCCGGCACGTCGCGGGCAAGCTGCTCGCCCACCAGTACCCGGCGCACCCGGACCTCGACCCCGACGTCACCGGCATCGCGGTCAAGCCCATCGACACGAAGAAGGTCTTCGCGCACGTCCGGGCCGCCGCCGAGGCACGCGACGGGCGGGTGGAGGTCCCGGCCGCCGACCGCAAGCTCATGCAGCGGATCGCCGGGCCCCTCCGGCTCGGGCAGCAGAAGGAGGCGTACTTCGAGCTGTCCCGCTACTGGGCCGACCACTTCCGTCAGCTCGCCAGCGCACAGGGTGCCACCGGGGACCTGTCCCTGATCACGCTGACCGACTGGACCGACAAGCCCGACCCGCGCGGCCTGCCCGACTTCCTCGCCCGGCTCGTCGTCGCCGCCTTCGCCGAGATGGACGACCGGGTGTGGGTGCGCGTCGGCACCGTACTCGACCCCGCGCCCGAACTGTCCGCGATCAAGGACCATGACGCGCTGCGCAGCCAGCCGCTGCCCGCCGAGTCCGACTGGGACACGGCACGGCAGCGCTTCGAGACGATCTTCGGACAGAAGGCGCCCGCGCTGCGGCGCGGCCGGATGGTCAACCAGTTCGCCCGCCAGATCATCGAGTCCGCCCGCGCCCACCGGGACCACGCGGCCGACCTGGTGCACCAGCTGGAGGCACACACCTCCTTCCTCGGCCTCGACCAGACCACCGACATCGGACGGCTCGCCCTCGCCCGCCGCTCGCTGCAACTGCTGGACGCGCTCACGGCGGAGGCCGGCAAGGGCGCGGCCGGGGCGAAGAAGACCGTGGAGGCCCTGGCCGACTTCGACCTGGGCGAGACCAGCGCCGACCGGTACGGGACCTCCGTCAAGCAGGCCCGCAGCGTCGCCGAGGCCGTCGCCTCCGCGCCCTGGAGCACCCTGGAACTGGCCGCCGGACTCGGCCCCGAGGGCGAGGCGCTGCTCGACTCGCTGCGCAACGTGGCCCGCGACGACCAGCGCACCGCCGACCTGCGCGAGGCCCTGACCCGCACCCAGCGCGAGGTCGTCGCCCTGGTCAAGCGCAGCCAGGCCGCCGCCACCCCGCAGCCCGCACCCGTCACGCCCCAGACCCCCACGGCCGACGGCCAGTCCCTGGACACGCCGACCAGCGACCCGCGGATCCCGTACACCCCGCAGGTGACGCCCCCCGCGAGCAGCGGCCCCGCCCAGAAGTCCGGACGCCGTAGCACGACCGCCGCGCGGGCCGTCGCCGACCTTCAGGCGGAGCTGTCCGAGCTGGCCGCACGCCACCCCGACGCGACCATCGAGATCACCTGGAAGGTCGTCGAATGACGGACACCGTCGCTGTCGCCCCGGGCGCCGTCCGGCTGAACACCGCGACCGTCACCCAGTACCTGTCCTCGCAGTCGTCCCTCGCCGCCTCTCTCGCGGGGGAGGGCGGGGGCAGGCGCCGCGTCGTGCTGCTGCGGTCCGCACCCCAGTGGGACGGCCCCGCCGAACCCGCCTGGGGCGAGGGCCGGACGGCCGGTGTCGCGGTGGCGCCCTCACCGCTCGCTGTGCACGAACTCGTTCTCGACCACCTCGCGGGCAGGCGCCCCGGCCCGGCCGTGCTGGTCGTCCTCTCCGACCGCGAGCAGAACGAACTCGATCCGGCGATCCTCGCCCGCGTCCACAAGCTGCGCATCGACACCGTCGACAGCTGGGACGTGGTCCGTGAGGCGTTCGGCGCCCGGCAGATCGACCCCCGGCTCAAGGACGTCAACTGGGCCGCCGAAGCCCTGCTCGACGCGACTCCGCCCGGTGGCTGGCAGCCCGTGCCCGGTGGCTGGCTGTCCCGGCAGTACGCCCTCACCGCGCTCGCCCAGCGCCGCCTGCGCCTCGGGCGCTACGACACCGAGGGCGGCACGTGGCGCCTCGGCGACGACCGGCTCGACGCGCAGACCCTGCTGCACTGGTCGACCCGAGCCGGCGCACCCGAGCGGCTGCTGGGCCTGCGCGGCCCTGAACGAACCGGACTGACCGCCTTCCTCGGCGAGGAGGACCAGGCCGGTCTCGCCGGACGCGCCCTGCTCGCCCTCGTCGACGCCGAACGCGGCGCGGACGCCGCCGCCTTCGGCCTCGTATGCGCGGCACTCTGGCAGCATGCCGAACCTGCCCCCGAGACGTACCAGGCGCGGGGCCGCGCCGAACGCTACTTCGGCGACCAGCCCCCGGCCACCGGCGAACAGCTCGACGCCCTGGTGACCGTCTTCGGCCGGTCCGCCGAGGAGTATGTGATCACGCTGCTGGCAGTCGGGCACCGCAACGCCGGTGTCGACCCCGACGAGGCCCGCGAGGCACGCCGCACCAGCGGCATCCTGCTCGACCGGGCGGCCGTGCTGGCCCGCCAGTTCGGCGCGGAGGCAGCCGTCGCGGCGAGCCCTGTCCTGCGCGGCGGACTCGACGCCCGGTTCACCTCCGTCGGCCAAGCCCTCGCGACGGGTGACACGGCCGCTGTGACGGAGGCCGTACGGCGTCTGGCGGACCATCGGCTCGCCGGCGATCCGGAGGAGTCCGCCCGTATCGAACGCGCCCGCATGGGACAGCGCCTCGCCCGCTGGCTGGCCAGCGATCCGCCCACGGACGCGCCCACCGTCGCCGACGCCATACAGCGGCACGTCGCCGAGACCGGCTGGGCCGACCTCGCCCTGGAGCACATCGAGGCCGGCGGCGACCCGGATCCCGTCCTCAAGGCGGCGTACGACACCCTCGGCGCACGCGTCAGGGACCGGCGGCAGCAGATCGACGCGTCCTTCGCACGCTCACTGGCCGCCTGGACGGAGGCCGGTACCCAGCCCGGCGGCATGCTCACCGTCGAGACCTTCCTCGACCGCGTGGTGGGACCGCTCGTCCGGCGCGATGAGGAACGGAGGGTGCTGCTGCTCGTGCTCGACGGCATGAGCGCGGCCATAGCGAACGAACTCGGCGAGGAACTGCGCCGCTCCTGGGCGGAGTTCGACCCGCTGCCCGAGGGTTCCCCGCTCCGGCGGGCAATGGCCGCCGCACTGCCCACCCTGACGGCCGTGTCCCGCACCTCACTGTTCGCGGGCACCCTGGTGAAGGGCACCCAGGCCGACGAGAAGCGGCTCTTCCCCGCGCTGAAGCTGTGGGGCGGGGCACCAGCCGCGGTGTTCCACAAGGACGACCTGCGCACCGAGACCGCGGGCGACACCTTCGGCCCGGCGCTGACTCAGGCGCTGGGCGACGGCCGGACCCATGTCGCCGTCGTCCTCAACGCCATCGACGACCGGCTCGGCAAGGAGCAAAAGCTGGGCGACGGGGCCTGGCGGGTCGATGAAGTGCCTGGTCTGCGTGAGCTGTTGGGGGTCGCGGCGGCCCAAGGCATGGCCGTCGTCGTCACCAGCGACCACGGCCATGTCGTGGACCGGCACGGTACGAAGGCCGACGCCGCCACCGAGCCCGCGTCCGCCCGGCACCGACTGCCCGGCGGGCCGCTCGCCGCACGGGAGGTCGCCCTCTCCGGTCCGCGCGTCGTCTGGCCCGAACCCGGCGCGTCCATCGTCGCGCTGTGGGACACCGACTCCCGCTACACCGCCCTCAAGGCCGGCTATCACGGCGGGGCGTCCCTGGCCGAGTTCACCATTCCGGTGCTGGCCTTCCTGCGATTCGGATCGGAACCGCCGAAGGGGTGGCGGGAGCTGGGCGACCAGAGGCCCACCTGGTGGGCTCCCGAAGAGGCCGGCAGGCCTCCGGTGGACGAACGTGCGGCTCAGGCGGCCGTCGTCGCCGCGAAGAAGACGCCGACGAAGTCCCGGAAGAAGCAGCCCGAACCAGGCACACAGCCTGACGCGCTCTTCCCCGTGGAGCTGACGGCCGGGGGCGACGACGCCCTGCTCACGCCGACCGTCGTCTCCCGGACCGAGGCGCTCGTGACGGCGCTGCTCGACTCCGAGACGTACCAGGGGCAGCTCGGCGGTCTGGCCCGCAAACCCCAGCAGGAGCAGGTCCACAAGGCCCTCGCCGCCCTGCTCGACGCGGGCGGCACGTTGCCCGTGACCGCACTCGCCCAGCGCGCAGGCATGCCCACCACCCGGGGCGACGGCTTCGCCGCGGTCCTGCGGCAGCTCCTCAACTACGACGGCGTACAGGTACTGGAGACCCTGCCGGACGGGCGGACCCTACGACTCCATGAGGCGCTGTTGCGCGAGCAGTTCGCGCTCCGGGTGGGCTGACGGCGTCAGGGGAGCGGAGTAGGGCCGGGGAAGCGGGCCGGGGGCGGCACCAGTCGGAGAGGCCGCCCCCGAACACGCTACGAGTCGCGCCTGATGTGCTTGAGCACGTTCATCCCTGCGGTCAGGACCGCCATGAACGCGGCGCCGCTGGTGGTGAGACTCGCCAACGGGCTCGCGTGGAGCGCCATCGTCGCGACGGCAGTGCCGAGGGAAACCACACCGGACGCGAGAGCGACGATGGTGAGGTCACGCGCGGGGTGGTTACAGGTCTGCTGGGTCGAGTGGATCGACACCGTTCCTCCATGAAAATACTCGCTCGCTGGAAACGGGCATGCCTGACCGAGGTCAGTCGTGCCCCCAGCGGTGCGCGTTCAGGCTCTACGGAGCCCGCAACCAGCAGGTAGCTGGTAGGTGCGCGTTCAGCGAGGAAGTCACAGAGGCCCCCAAGACGGAGAGATGGATACGGGTGAAGGGTATCCCCCAACTGGCCTATGAAACAGCGCATTTCATCAATCGCATCCTCACGGAACGAACGCCCGCAGCACCTTGGCGAACGTCGTCAGCTCGTCGAGCATCTCCGGCGGCAGCGGCTTCTCGTCGAAGTGGGCGATGCGGTTGCGGATGTCCTTCACCCGCTTCAACCGGCCGATGAACTGCTCCCGCGGCATGTTGGGCCACTTCAGGGCTTCCCAGTTGGCGTCGGCGCGTTCCGCCATGGACTGCTTCGTCTGGTCGCCGTCCAGGAGCTTCAGATAGTCGCCGAACATCAGGTCCGACACCTGGCCGCTGCGGTGCTCGGGCTTCTTGTTCGTCTGGACCGCCCTGATGTCCTCCTGGTCCAGTGCCGCGCCCAGGCAGCGGCGCAGCAGGGACTCGATCTCGCCGACGATGAAGAAGGGCCGGGCCGCGCCCTCGAAGCGGTCGGTGATGTCGGCGGCGGTGACGATGCCCGACAGGCAGCCGTCGTCGCCGCGGACCAGCAGGTAGCCGTGCTCGCGGATGACCGGGAGAGCCGAGAAGAACTCCTGGCGGGCGTCGGCGAGGGGCAGGGAGTCCTTCTCCATCGCGTTGTCCAGGGTCGGCGGCTTGCCCGCCTCGTACATCCTGGCGACGGACCCCCAGGTGACCACGCCGTGGACCTTGGCCATGCCGGTCGTCACCGGGATCTGAGAGACACCCTCGGTCTTCATGAGGAAAGTGGCCTGCGCCAGGGGTGTGCCGGGGCCTACGGACACCAGGCCGCGCCGCGCCGACGGAATGTCGCCGAGCAGGAGACGCTGCGGAAGGGCGTGCGAGGGCAGAGCCTCCTCTTCCTCCTCGTCGTCCGGATCGGCCGGCGTCCCCTGCGTGGGGACGGAGGCGAGGGGGACCACGTCGACGTTGCTGCGCAGGCCGCAGACGGCGAAGTCGGGCAGCGTCGTCAGACCGGCGTCCGTCAGGGCCTGGGAGATCAGGTGTACCGTCCGGTGGTCGCGGACCCGCACCCGGAACAGGTCGAGGATGTCCTGCACGGGCACGGTCCTGCCCTTGAGCGAGGCGACATCCTGCTCGCTCGGCCTGGTGGTCATCGGGCGTCGCCCTCCGGGAGGTCACGAAGCATGGTCTTCTTGCCCATGGCGGCGTGCACCAGGTCCTGCAACTGCTTGGAACGGTCGTTGTAGAAGCGTTCGTAGTCGTTGTCGCGCAGCGCCTCCGGATCGATCAGGTGGGTGGCGAGCACGTCGTCGAACCACTCGGGACGCATGTCGGAGGCGGCGACCATCGTGGACAGGTAGGAGGCCGGCGCTCCCGTCATGTCCATCGCGGCACGGTAGGACAGCGGGGTCTTGTTCACGATCGAGTTCGTTGGCAGGCCCTGGCTGTTGCCCCGCTTGAGCCACGCCTTGTGGAAGATCTGTCGGAGGTCCACGCTGTACTCGTCCAGCCGTGCCGGGTTGAGCGGGGCGGCGGTGAAGTGCCAGTCGACCGCACCCTGCTTGATCAGCAGGGCGTAGATCCCCTTGTAGGCGGCGCTGTTGCGGGTGGTGAGGCTGTCGAGGCGGTCGGCGAAGAAGAACGCGTCGGTCACCGTGTCGGGCGCCCGGTCGTCCTGTCTGATCCAGGGCACGAGTTGTTCGACGTCACGGGTGAAACGCGTCTCCGTGGACCCGCCGTACATCTCCCCGAGGACCCCGCACCAGTACCACTGCTCGACCTTCTCCTCCGCCCCGAGACCGTCCGCAGCGGTGTCGAGGATGGCGCGGACGGCCGCGAGCGGGACGAGTTGCGTCTTGTACGGCAGGTCTCCTGGGCGGACGATGCACTGCCGTTCCAGGAAGTCGCCCACCCATGCGAAGGCGTCGGCGAGCTTCGGTGCCAGGCGGATGAAGTCGGTGAGCGGGAGGTCCAGCAGGTCCCGCCGCTTGCAGGACACCGTCGTTCCGACGCCCTCCTGCTTTCGCTCCCACGTGCGCACCAGAGCGATGGCCTGCAGGAAATCGATGCTGCTGAGCCCGTTCTCGATACCGCTCTCCAGGCGGCCGAAGACCGGGTACTTGCCCGCCAGAGCCTGCTTGGTCTCCCTCCACACCTCGGGAAGCTGGTAGTAGTCCCCGGTCCGCTCCACGTACTCGCGGTCCCCGGCGTACGTCGCGGTGAGCAGCTCGAAGACGTTCAGGGGAACGCCGCCCGTGTTGACGCGCTCGAACACCGCGCAGACGGCGTCCATGGAGGTGGAGGCGGCCAGCCGGATCATCGGCACCTGGAAGGCGCGGACCTGCTGCAGGACCAGCTCGTCGAACTGGCCCCAGAGGTCCCAGTTACGGTCCTCGTCCGCCTTGATGTACGCCTTCTTCCACTGGTTCACACGCTGGGCGTCGAAGACGAGGTGCAGGGGGAAGAGGCCGGCCGCGCACTCGTCCTCGGTGGTGCTCAGGTCCAGCACCACTGTGCGGTTGAAGTCCGTGCGGAGCACCTTGTCCACGGGGACGGAGAGGATCGCCTCGTCGCGGTCGGCGGGCGGTCCGACGGCCTTCGCGATGTCGACGTAGTACCAGCGCTCGATGGGCTTGCCCCGGGCGTCCGCCGTCTCCACGGGGGCGTCCAGCCACAGGGCTTGGAAGAGCGAGGTGAGGCGCTGCTGTCCGTCCAGCAGCAGGAGGTCCGCGGAAGGATTCCCGTCCGGGCGGGCCCCGGTGAGCGTCCGGGAGCGGAACCGGGTGGCGCCGCCGGTCTGCAGCGTCATCACCACGCCGAGGGGATAGTCCAGCGTCACGGTCGCGATGATCGCCCGGATGCGGTCGTCGTCCCACTTCCAGTTCCGCTGGAAGTCGGGCAGCTGTAACGCGCCCGAGGCGACGTCCGCCAGTACGTCCTTCAGTTTCACATTGTCGAGCGCCGCCATGCGACTCCAACTCCCACCCTGTCCGTCTTTACGGAGAGTGATTCCAGCAGCGCTCTTTGGTGAACGTCAACCGATTCACCGAAGTCGGGCGGCGTTGACCGGAGCACTCTCTGCCCCAGGACGGCTGAACGCCACCGCACCTTTCCGGTGGCCTTGGGAGAAATGGAAGACTGGTGCCCGTGAGTACCACCGGATCCCCACGCCTCGCCCAGGTGAGCGCCGCCCGCCGCCGGACCGTCATCGACGCGCTGCGGCGCGGCGCCGTTCCCGAGAGCGGACTCGACCTGCTGGCCACCGGACTCGACCGGTTCGAAGCCGCCCTCGACGCGGAACTGGACGCCGTGGCGTCCGGCGGGTCCGTGTTCAAGGCGGTACGGGGTGAGTACGGGTCCGGCAAGACGTTCTTCACACGCTGGCTGGGGGAGCGGGCCAAGCGCCGGAACTTCGCCGTGGCCGAGATCCAGGTCTCGGAGAACGAGACCCCGCTGCACAAGCTGGAGACGGTCTACCGGAGGCTGACCGAACGCCTCACCACCTCCAGCTTCCCGCCCAGCGCGCTGCGGCCCGTGGTCGACGCCTGGTTCTACGCCCTGGAGGAGGACGCCCTCGCGGCCGGGGCGAGCGAGGACGAGCTGCCCGGCGAGGTGGAGAAGCTGCTCGTCGCGCGGCTCGCCGAGGTGTCGAGGCACGCCCCGTCGTTCGCGACCGCCCTGCGGGGCTACCGGGCCGCCCTCGCGGACGGCGACGAGGCGACCGCCGCGGCCGTCCTGGCGTGGCTGGGCGGCCAGCCGCACGTCGCGGCCTCCGCCCGCAGGTCCGCGGGGGTACGCGGCGACCTCGACCACTTCGGGGCCCTCGGTTTCCTGCAGGGACTCCTCACCGTGCTGCGCGACTCCGGGCACACCGGGCTCTTCGTCGTCCTCGACGAGGTGGAGACGCTGCAGCGGGTCCGGTCCGACGCACGCGACAAGGCGCTGAACGCGCTGCGGCAGCTCATCGACGAGGTGCACTCCGGCCGCTTCCCCGGCCTGTACCTCGTCATCACCGGCACGCCCGCCTTCTACGACGGGCAGCAGGGCGTGCAGCGTCTGGCCCCGCTCGCCCAGCGGCTCGCCACCGACTTCACCACCGACCCGCGCTTCGACAACCCGCGTGCCGTGCAGATCCGGCTTCCCGGCTTCGATCAGGATTCGTTGGTCGGCCTCGGCGTCACCATCCGCGAGCTGTACGCGGAGGCCGCCGCGTCGCCCGAGCGCGTGAAGACGGTCGTCGACGACGTGTATGTCGCCGACCTCGCGCGAGCCGTCGGCGGGGCGCTGGGCGGGAAGGTCGGGGTGGCTCCGCGGCTGTTCCTGAAGAAGCTCGTCGGAGACGTGCTCGACCGCGTGGACCAGTTCGAGGACTTCGACCCCCGGCAGCACTACCGGCTGACGGTCGCGAGCAGCGAACTCAGCGACGTGGAGCGGAACCTCGCCGCCGCGGTGTCCGGCGGCGGGTCCGTCTCGGCCGACGACATCGACCTGGAGCTGTGATGGCGGACGCGGGGGACGCCGCCGGGACAGTGCCGGGAGAGGACGGGGCCGACGTGCTCGACCGGCTCGACCCTGTCGTCGTGCACCACATCGTCAACACCCTCGGCTGGCCCGACCTGCGCCCCCTCCAACGGGCGGCCATCACGCCGCTCATGGACGGACACGACGCCGTGCTGCTGGCGCCGACGGCGGGCGGCAAGACCGAGGCGGCCTGCTTCCCCCTGCTGTCGGCGATGACCGAGCAGCGGTGGACCGGCACCTCGGTGCTGTACCTGTGTCCACTCAAGGCCCTCCTCAACAACCTGGTCGGCCGGGTCGACACCTACGCTCAGTGGCTGGGGCGGCGTGCGGCACTCTGGCACGGCGACACCAAGGAGTCACAGCGGCAGCGCATCCGTACCGAGGCGCCGGACCTCCTGCTGACCACGCCCGAGTCGCTCGAAGCGATGCTGATCGGCGTCAAGACCGACCACGCTCAACTGCTGGGAAGCGTAAGGGCCGTCGTCGTCGACGAGGTGCACGCCTTCGCGGGCGACGACCGGGGCTGGCACCTGCTCGCCGTGCTCGAACGGCTGGAACGGGTCACCGGCCGGTCCATCCAGCGGATCGGACTCTCGGCGACCGTCGGCAACCCCCGTCAGCTGCTGCACTGGTTGCAGGGCTCGGGTGCCGGAGACCGTGCCGGGCAGGTGGTCGCCCCGGGAGTAAAGCTGCCTTCCGCGTCCGACGCAGCCGGGCGCCCCGACAAGGCCGGCGCCGACCAAGTCCCGAAGCCCGCGGGCGAAGTGGAACTCGACTATGTGGGCTCCCTGGACAACGCAGCCAAGCTCATCGCAGCCCTGCACCGGGGCGAGAAGCGGCTCGTGTTCTGTGATTCGCGCCGCCAGGTCGAGGAGCTGGGCGCCGCGCTCCGGGCGCGCGACGTGACCGTCTTCCTGTCCCACGCCTCCCTCTCCGTCGACGAACGAACCCGCTCCGAGCAGGCATTCGCCGAGGCCCGCGACTGCGTCATCGTGTCCACCTCCACCCTCGAACTCGGCATCGACGTCGGCGACCTGGACCGTGTCATCCAGATCGACTCACCGGCCTCCGTCGCGTCGTTCCTGCAACGGATCGGCCGCACCGGCCGGCGCTCGGGCAGTGTCCGCAACTGCCTGTTCCTCACCACCCGCAAGGACACGCTGCTGCAGGCGGCGGGCCTGCTGCTGCTGTGGTCGCGCGGCTGGGTCGAACCGGTCCTCCCGCCGCCCGAGCCGCGCCACCTGGTGGCCCAGCAACTGCTCGCCGTCACCCTGCAGCAGCACAAGCTCGGCGACCAGCTGTGGGACCGGCAGTGGAACGGCCTCGCCCCCTTCGACAAGTCCGCCGCGCCCATCCTGCGCTTCCTCGCCGAAGAGGGCTTCCTCGACAGCGACGGCGGCATGCTGTTCGTCGGACCCGAGGCGGAACGCCGCTTCGGCAAGCGGCACTTCATCGAACTCACCGCATCCTTCACCGCACCGCCCCAGTTCACCGTCCTGTCCGGGCGCACGGAGATCGGCCGCACCGACCCGAGCGTGCTCACCGAGGAACGCTCCGGACCCAGGCGGTTGCTGCTCGGCGGACGCAGCTGGCAGGTCACCTACATCGACTGGCTGCGCAAACGCGTCTTCGTCGAACCCGCCGACGGCGGCGGTATCGCCAAGTGGATGAACGGCGGCGTCGCCGGTCTGTCGTACGCCCTGACGCGCGCCATGCGCGAAGTTCTGCTGGGCACGGACCCACCCGTCTCCCTGACCAGGCGCGCCACGACGTGCCTGCTCGAGCAGCGCGAGACCGACGCCCCCGACACGGTGCATCCGGACGGCACACTGGTGACGCGCACCGACCGGGACGTGCGCTGGTGGACCTGGGCCGGCTATCGCGCCAACGCCACCCTCGCCGCCACACTGCAATCGGTCAGCGACCCTCTGCAACGTCCCAGCGACTGCTGGGTCCGCCTGCGCGAGGATCTCACTCCAGAGGCTTGGCGACAGGCGCGCGAGAGTGTCGGCGAGGCCCTCGTCCTCCCGGACGTGGACCGTCGGGCCGTACGCGGCCTCAAGTTCTCGGCAGCCCTGCCCGAACGCCTCGCCGTCGCCACGGTCGCGGCTCGCCTGGCGGACTTCGACGGCGCCGGTGCGGCCCTGCGTGAAGCGGTGCGCTTCCAGCACGGTCATTGACCGGACGTCCGGCCGGGAGTTCCGGCCGGACGCGCCGTACCGATCAGTGACCTCCGGCAGGACCTTCCACCGGCACCAGCCCCGACGGGCCTTCCTCCACCGCGTTCCTGCCGAGCAGCGCCTCGATGTCCTTGCCGAAGGCCGCCTTGATGTCAGCCCCCAGACGCAGCCATCCGAAGAACCGGGCCGTCTCCCTGGCGAGTTCCTCGCGCCGCAGACCAGGAGACTCGGACAGCACACCCAGGAGGGCCACCTGCCGCTCGGCCGGGGGAACGTGCGAGACCTTCTTGCGGTCGAAGTCGGCACTCGGCGTACGGGCCGTCGTCACCTCGCGGTCCGGCAGGTCCCACGCCGTTTCCACCCGCACCGCCCGCTTCCTGTTGCCGAGCCGTGCCAGTGCCTTGCGGACGCTGGCCTGTACGATCTGCCCGGCCCGGTCGAGGTCCCAGGCTTCCCGCATTCTGCCGATCAGCACTTCCTCCTCGACGGGCCCCTCCACCGAGACGATGTGACGAGCCACCTCCGCCACCAGGCCGAGCGCCTGGGGCTCGCGGAGATCGATGTCGCCGAGTCCCATCTGCATGCCCAGGACGCGCCGCAACTCGTACAGTTCCTCACGACGCATGGCACGGTACGGCCGACTCCACGCCGAACGGTCCGACTCCTCGACGGGCACGATCTCGACACCCGCCGTCACCGGCTCGGGCACTATGGCCGGGACCGGCTCCGGGTCCGGTGCGTGAGGATCGACGGCGCAGGCGGCCTCGACGGCCTCGCGCAACCGTCGTTGCGCGTCCTTGCGGTTGCGGTACCAGTCCGTTCCCCAGATCCGGTGCAGGTTCCAGCCCAGACCGCGCAGGATCTCCTCCCGCAGCCGGTCGCGGTCGCGTGCCGTGCGTGAGGAGTGGTACATCGCCCCGTCGCACTCGATACCGAGGGCGTACGAGCCGGGCGCCTGCGGATGCCGGACCGCCATGTCGATCCGGAAACCGGCGACGCCCACCTGGGGCTGCACGTCGTAGCCCCAGCCGCGCAGGACGTCGAGCACGTCCTCCTCGAACGGGCTCTCCGGAGCGGCGCCCGCGTCGGGTGCCGCCGTGGCCAGGATCGCAGGACCCTGCTCCGCGTACTGCAGATAGCGCTTCAGGTGCTGGACGCTCTTGTTCGTGCTGTCCGGGAGCTCCGAGCCGTGGAAGGAGGCCACGACTTCCACCCGGTGCCGCGCCCGGGTCACGGCGACGTTCAGTCGCCGCCAGCCGCCCTCGCGGTTGATCGGACCGAACTGGGCGCGCAGCTTGCCCTGTGCGTCCGGGCCGTAACCCACCGACAGGATGATGACGTCGCGCTCGTCACCCTGCACCGTCTCCAGGTTCTTCACGAAGAACCCGCCCAGACGGTCCTCCGTGAAGTGCTCGTCGAGGTCGGGCCGGGTCCTGCGCGCCTGGGCCACGGCGTCCTCGACGGCCTCGGCCTGTGCCTTGGAGAGCGTGACGATCCCCAGGGTCAGATGAGGCCGCGTCGAGAAGTGGTGGATGACCCGCTCGGCCACGACCTCGGCCTCGCGGACGTTGTCGCGCCGGCTGCTGCGGTCGTAGAGGCCGTCGGCCTTGTAGAAGGCGACTCCCACGTCATGGCCGTCGGTGACCGCGCCCGGGAACACGACCATGGAGTTGTCGTAGAACTCGTTGTTGCTGAAGGCGATCAGGTTCTCGTGCCTGCTGCGGTAGTGCCAGCGCAGCGACAACTCGCGCAGTACTCCACTGGCCTTGCACGCGTCCAGGATGGACTCGAAGGAGTCGGGCGTCTCCTCGTCCCACTCGTCGTCATCGTCGGAGTCACCACCGGCGCTGAAGAAGGACGTGGGCGGAAGCTGCCGCGGGTCGCCGGCCACGATCAGGGCATCGCCGCGGTAGACCGCGTTGACGGCGTCCTGCGGGAGAACCTGGGACGCCTCGTCGAAGATCACCACGTCGAAGCGGAAGTCCGCGGGCAGGTACTGGCTGACCGTCAGCGGACTCATCATGAAGCACGGCTTGAGCCGCTGCACGACGTCCCGGGTCTCGTCCAGCAGCCGCCGTACCGGCATGTGCCGTCGTTGCAGCTTCGCCTGGCGGCTGAGAACCGCGGCCTGCCCCGTCGTCGCCCGACGGGGACGCCGCGCGTTGCACGCGCCGATCACCGTCGCATGAGCGGCCTGCACCAGCCCCTTGTCCAGCCGCCGGTACCGCTCCACCAGATGATCCCGGTCGGTGGCCCGCACTACCGCCAGCCTGCTGTCGACGTCCAGTTGATGCTCAACCCAGGCGCGCAGCACCGTGCGTTCCACGGCCTTGGGAAACAGCGACGCCGGTACTTCGCGGTCCGCCAACTGGGCAGGCAGATCCGCCAGTCCGTAGCCGCTGAGCACGTCGCGGGCCTCGGCGGAACGGATCCAGGCGTCCGGGCCGTACGGATCGGCGAACATGCGGTCCAGCAGCGCCTGGGCGGAGGGGAATCCGGTCCCCAGCTCTGCACGCATCTCCGCCGCCCGGGCCGGCTCGAAGCGGACCGCGAGCATCTCCGCCCGGTCCAGCCAGTCGCGGTAGCGGCGCTCCACCGACGAGTCGGGGCTCGCGTGCACCAGCAGCCGGGCGGCATCGAGGGTCAGGGGGGCCGCCACCCCGGTGCCGGAAGCGGTACGCCTGGCGTCGAGGGTCCAGTCCAGGGCGTTGAGGAGTGTCTCCCGGGCGGTGTGGATCCCTTCGTACAGAGCGCCGAGCAGGCCGCGGTGTTCCGCCTCGCTCTTCAGGAAATCTTCCTCGGCGGAGCGTGCCGCCACCACCGCCGAGAGGGAGGACCGGGCAGCGCCCAGTGACAACCAGTCCGCGCCTCCTGCGGAGGGACCGGCCGCACGAGCCACCGAGTGGATCAGGGAAGCCGCCTCGTCCAAGGGGTCGAGGTGGGCACGAAGCCAGGCCATGCTCTCGGGGAGGGAATGGGCTCGCAGGCCGAAGACGGCGGGGGCGAGAGCGGGGGTGTCGGTGAACGTCTCCCAGTCGGCGCACTCCGCGCGCAGGCGGGCGGCCGTCTCCAGCAGACCGGGAACGACGGGGCGTCCGGCGCAGAGGGCGCGGACGAGGGCGCCGCGCCGCACCGGTTCCGCGAGGAGTGGCCCGGCCAGCCGGTGCGCTTCGGAAGCGGCGGCGAGCGCCGTCGACAGAGCGGCCGTGCGGGGCCGACCATCCGGGGCGTACTCGCCCAGGAGACCGAGCGACTCAGGAGCAGCCGCTTGAGTCACGGTCCCGCCGCCCGCGGCCGACAGCCGCACGGCCCGGCGCAGCAGTTCCTCCTCCACCGCATCGGCGCCACCGGCGTTCACCCGGGCGTCGAGACGCGTGTCCAAGCCCGCGTACCAGGAGCACAGCAGGTCCCGGTCATGGGCCTCCTGGGAGGTGAAAACCAGGTCCTCCTGCTGCGCCGCATGTGCCGCGACGACCGCCGCGCGTGCCGAGGCGAGGGTGTGTCCTGCGCCCTCGCTGAACTCCCGGGCGCCGACGGACTGAACGGCATCGATGTGTCGGACGGCGTCTTCCAGCGCCGGCACATGGGCGTGCAGCCATGCGGCGGCCGAGGCCGGCCCGAGAAGGCCCAGCGCCGTGCTGTGCTCGCGCAGTCGCACCTCGCGCAGCGCCGATGACCAGGTGCTGAGATCACTCTCCAGCCGCTTGCCCCATGCGAGGAGCGAGCTGTCAGGAGTGGTCCCGTGGGCCAGTTGGGCGGTCAGGTGACAGCGGCGGTCCGGATCGGCGACCACGGCCGGGGCGAGTCTGCAGGCCTCCTCGGCCTGCCGCAGCGCGCCGTCCAGGGTGTCGAGGTCGGGCAGATCGTCGCCGGCATGGGCACCGAGCAGTTCCGCGTGCTCGGCCACCGCGGTCCGCACGGCGTGGTGTGCCTGCCACCAGGCCTCCGCCTTGGGCAGCGCCTCCTGCAGTCCGCTGTTCCAGGACCCGTGGGTGCTGATCCGGCCGATGAGTTTCCGGTCGGCCCGGACCTGGGAGGACAGTCCCGCCGCGAAACGGCGGCCGCTCCCCGAGAGACGGCGTACCGCGTCGGTCAGGCCTGCCGTGTGAGGCGTGTCGGGACCGAACATTCCGTGGGCTGCCTGCCGGGCCGCGTCGAGGACGCCCATGAGACGGTGCAGTTCGTCCACCACATGACGTGCCCGCGGCAGTACCGCCGGATCGAACCAGGCATCGGGGGCTCGGCGGGGAGCGGCGGCGAGTGCGACCAGCTCCGCCACGGAACGCGTGCCGGAAGCGGTGTCCGACGGTTCGTAGCCGACCAGTTCCGCTGCTTCCACCGCGCACCTGGCGGTGCCCTCGAGCATGTCGGCGAGAGCGCGCCACTGCGAGGCCAGGGAGTCGGCCTCGTTCCTGCCGAGCCGGGTGAGATCGGCACCGGGCGGCTGCAGGGTGCTGAGGGCGAGTTCCGCGGCCTCCGGCTGCCGGGGCAGGTGAGGAGGCACGTCCGCCCATCCCGGACCCGCCTGCTCCCGCGCCGTCGTCCGCGCCGCGACCGTACGGTTCCGGCGGGCCTCGAACTCTCCCACCGCCGCGGCCATGACTTCGAGGGCCGCCTGCTGCGCGGCGGTCAGGCCCTCCGGAGCGAACCACGCTTCCAACGGGCGATGCGGGACACCGGACAGGTCCGCCAGATCGCACAAGGCCCTTGCCTCGGCCGGTGAGCCCGGTTCGTCGACGCCCAGGATCCGGACGAGCTCGCGGGTCGAGACCATGGCGCTTCCCAGCAGGTCCGCGGCCGCTCGTACGTCCCGAGCGAGGTCTTCAGCCTGCCGCTCCGTCAGTCCGGTCAGGTCCAGACCCCGTGGGGCGAGGGTGAGCAGAGCCCGCTCCGCGGCGGGCGGTTCCGGACGAAGACGCGGAGAGACCTCCTGCCAGCGGTCACCGACCAGGTCCCGCGCGGACTGCTGGGCGCTGCGCACACGACGCAGCGCGTCGAGGAAGGACTCGACCGGACCGGTCACGGCATGCGCGACATCGGGGTCGGTGAGCCACCACTCCGGCACGGGCTGCCGCTCGCCCAGCAGGCCCAGCAGCCGGACGAGCCGATCGACCTGCTCCGGCGTCGTGAACGGCGCACCGTCGGTGTTGAGAGCTTCGTAACCGTCCAGGGCGGACAGGAGCCCGCTCAGGGCCGTGCGCGCTTCTTCCAGTACGGGACCGGGGTGGGACCGGTCCGTACGCAGACCGCGCCACGGAAAGCCCGGGTCGGTCACGGCCTGCCAGGCGTCGGCGATGGTGCCGGCGGCGTGGAGCACGCGTTCCAGGTCGGCTGTGGACAGGGACGAAGCGTCGAACCGCTGGGATGTGCTGTCGCCGGAGGTGGAGAGGTAGGCGACTGGGGCGTCGTCGAGGTGCCCCACCCGCCCGATGACATCGTGCAACGTGCGGCCCAGAGGCCGACGGACCTCGTTCATCGCGGTGGCGTAAGCCGACAGCGCCTCGCGGTCGAGGCGTGCCTGAGTCCTTTCCTGGGCGGGAAGTTCACAGGCCTGAGGCTGTTCGGACAGAGCCCGGCCCAGTTCCTGCGCCACGGCCTTGCGACTGGTGTTGCGGCTGTGCAGGGCGAAGGCGTAGGAATCCAGCCCCACTGACTTCAGGCGCTGTAGCACGACGTCCAGTGCCGCCGCCTTCTCACTGACGAACAGCACGCTGCGGCCCGCGTGCATCAGCCCGGCGATGATGTTGGTGATGGTCTGGCTCTTGCCGGTCCCCGGAGGACCGTCGAGTACGAAGGACCGTCCTGCCACGGCAGCCGCGACGGCCTGCCGCTGCGAGGTGTCCGCGTCCAGGACCAGCGGGGTGTCCTCCGGAGGTGCCAGCTCGTCGACCCGCTCCGCCGGCACCTCCTCGAAGTCGAAGCGATCGGAGGCCGGCGAGCTGCCGGGCCCGACCGCCACCGCGCGCACCAGATCGCTTGCCAGAAGCCGCTCCTCGTTCTCGAGCAGGTCCCGGTACATCGATTCCTTGTGGGAGGCGAAGAGAGCCATGACGGCCCGTTCTTCCACCTCCCAATGCAACTTGCCGGAAACGGCGTTGCGTACGGCCTCGACCACCGCGCTCACGTCACGGCAGTCGGTCTCGGCCACGGGTGCCCAGTCGATGCCGAACTGCTCCAGCTTGATGGGCAGCGCCGGATTGAGCTGCGGATCCTCGTCGTCGTTCGCCTGGAGGAGCACCTGCCCGGTGGGCGTCCTCACGAGTTCCACGGGGAAAAGGATCAGTGGTGCCTGGCTGCCGGTGGAGGCTCCGTCCTCGCGCCAGTGCAGGATGCCTACGCCCAGGTGCAGGGTCCACAGACCGTAGTCGTTGAACACCTGCGTCGCTTTTGACCGGAGGGAGCGCAGCGCCCTCTGCAGGGCGGGGGCGGTGGTCTTCTGCGTGACGACATCGTTTTCACCTGGAGGAGGGAACCCTGGTTCCTCGTCGTCCGCGGGTACTTCGTCCGGGAGCGCCGCGAATTGCAGGGCGCGGTTTTCCAGCAGGGTCACCAGGGTGGACGGAGAAGGGGCCGACACCTCCAGTGTCGAGCTGCGGGTATGCCTGAAGTTCAGCAGCCTGTTGCGTCCGCTGAGGTCCACAAGTGACGTTCGCCAGCCTGCGAGGATCGTCTTGAGGCGTTCCAGGTCGCTGCCGCCCCCGAATGCACCCGGATTGGTCGTCACGGTTGTCCTTGCTCTCACGTTGCACAACTCGGGCCCGACGGGGGAGAAGCACAGACTTCTTCCCGGGGCACGGCAACGCGGGCAAACCCGGCGTTCTCCGAGCAATACTCCCCTCAGTGCGACATGTTCGCCTTGTCGCACTCGCCCCCCACGGACGGACGGATTCTATGGTGATGCCATCCAAATCAGAAGTGCACCTGGTGTTCAGGCGCTGCGACAAGGCGGTCCCAGGACGTTTTCGCTGGTGAATGAGGTACTCGACTTCAAACACGGTGGGTGCCTGCTCTACCATCGGCACGATCACCGTGACCGGGCCCATGGGGAGTGGGCTGGGTCTGCACGGGAGGAGGGGGGACTCTTCGATGACGTCCGAGCCGCTTGCCATGGGCAATGTGGAGGATCTGCGACGCGCGGAGACGGAACGCCGGGAGCAGCGGCGCCGGGCGCGGGAGAACGGCACTGTCGCACCCCTGCGCGCACGGCGCCGTTCGCCCGCGAGTGGCACTCCGGCCGGGGTGACAGACGCTCATGCGGCGGGCGATGCGGCTCCCCAGCCGTTTCTGCTGCCACCGCGCGTGGCCCAGGTTCTCGGACGGGTCGCCGACGAGCTGGGGGAGGACGTCGCGGTCGTCGATGGCCTGTCGCTGCGAGCGGCCGCGGCTGCCGATCCGCCGCGTGCCGTCGCGGCCGAAGCGGTCGGGCTGCTGGGCCGGATGACCGCCCTGCCCGCTCTGCGGCACCTGCTCGACCTCGCGGCCGGCGGACTGCCCGTCCTCGCCGATGACGACCGGGTGCGTGCCGAGGCGATTCGCTCCGGCCGCGCGCCCGCACCGCAGACCGCACCGGAAACCGTCGACGCCTGGCAGCTGCACCTGGAGGCCGTCGAGGCCCGGGGCAGGGCGGTGCTCTCGACGGCCTCCTGGCAGCGGCTCGTCGAACAGCTTCCGCTGCCCGTCGTCGACGACCTGATCGACCGGGGCAGCCTCCGTGTGCACGACGCGCCGCACACCTGGCCGGAGCAGACGGAACGCGTCCGGTACGTGCGAGCGCGCCTCGACCCCGGACGTCTCGACGACACCGACATCGAGGCTCTCGACTGGCAGGACGAAGAGTGCCGCCGCATCCTGGCGGCGGGTGGCACGTGCGAACCCGTCGACGGACGGCACGACGAGTGGAGCCTGCGCTCGGCACTGCTCAGCGGTGAGATCTCCGTACTGGACAGCATCCGGTCGGCCGAATGCGAGGAGTTGCCCCGCGACCTCGCCGACCTGGTGCTGTCCCTGCAGCGCATCCGGCAGGGCGGGGGAGTGGACAACCGCCTGGGCCACGATCGCTCCCTGTTCGGACTGCTGGAGGACTGCCTTCCCGGCAA
The DNA here is from genome assembly GCF_042894725.1 of Streptomyces sp. NPDC001480. Lineage (NCBI taxonomy): Bacteria > Bacillati > Actinomycetota > Actinomycetes > Kitasatosporales > Streptomycetaceae > Streptomyces > Streptomyces sp. NPDC001480. The sequence goes on from NZ_JBIAVX010000010.1 coordinate 337,698, forward strand.
GCGTCTCGTCTCCGGTGGTACGGCGTTCCACTACTGGGCGGGCACCCGGAGGTTGTACCGGCTCCTGGACGACGTGCACTGGGCGATGGCCTGCGAACCGCAGGAAACGGAACGCGTGGTACGGGCGACCCTGCAGCAGGCCGCGGTCCTGCGGAATCCGGAATCCCGAGGAGCCGCCGGCGCCGCCGACCGGGAGGCACGGGCGGTGCAGGCGTACCTGGCGTACCTCCACGCGCGTCCGGGCGACCGCGTCCGGCTCGACCAGGGAGTCGGCCTTCTCGAAGACATCCTCAAGCGTGGGGGCGGACGGCGAGGCGGAGTGGACGGGGAGCAGCGGCGCAGGATGCACGCACTCAGCGAACTGCTCCAGGCATTGAGGTTCAAGAGCAAGCCGCACGACGTCCTCAACCCCTACTTCGCTCTCTGCGTCGAGAACGGCTCGAGCGAGTGGGGGCAGGGCTGGCGAGACCTGCGCCGGCAAGTACCGCCGGAGCAGCTCGAGTACATCAACGGCGCCAAGGACCGCATCCGGCGCATCGAGACGGCGCGACGCCTGGGCGACGACGGGGAGGCCCTCTACGAACTGCCGTTGAACGAGCAGTTCCTGTGGGTGCCCGACGTCCGGGGCGAACTGCTCCACCCCGCTCCCCGCCCGCTGACGCGCCGTACCCCGCCCAGCACCGAGCAGGAAAGGTCCTGGACCGCCGAACAGGCGGCACAGGAGATCATCGGCCGCTGTGCCGCGAGACTGAGGAACGACCACTGATGCCCCCGAAGAAGAAGCCGCAGAAGCCCGCCGCCGAGACCCGGCGCATTCCGGAGTTCGAGGGGGTGCGTCCCAAGCCCGTCAAGAGCGGTACGCGGCGCGCCCGGCCGTACGACGGAGCACAGCGGTCCGTCCGCAACGAACAGAACGCTTCGGGGACGGAGTCGACGCACAGCACGCGAGCTCGGGGCAACGGCGAACACGTCGAGGTCCGGTCCGCCGACGCCGCACCGCTGGTGGACCCCCGGTCGGACCCCGAGGTGATGTTCCGCATCCTCAGCGACAAGATCGCGGCAAAGGTGGACCGGGCGGCGATGAAGGCGGGCGCCAGCGCTGCCCAGGAAGTCGGCCGGAGGCTCACGGCGGAACTCGACGCGGCGATCGCTGGAGCGCAGTCGACCGCCGGGAAAATGGGCACACTCGTGCAACAGGCGGTGCAAGCCGCGGTGGACGAGGCGCTGCGCACCGCCGTTCTCAACGCCACGCGGGTGCACGAGGAGCATCTGGCCCAACTGGCGCTCATCGACCGCACAGCCCAGACGGCGGCAGACGTCAGTGCCGTCAGACTGCGGGTCGAGGAGGAGATGCGCCGTTCCGGCCTGACTCGCGTCACCGAGCCGGATCCCGACTGCTTCAACCTGGTCAACCCGACGGAGCACGCGGGCAGCACCCGGTACGAGGTTCTCGCTCCCGCTTACACGGACAGCCGCTCCGGCCGCATCGTTCAGCGGGGTGAGATGAGGCGTGTACCCACCGACACCGTCACCGGCTCCGAGGGAGAGGAGAAGGAATGACCTTCGGTATCGACTTCGGTACGAGCAACTCCGTCGTCGCGCGCTGGACCGGCAGCGGCACCGAGGTGATCCGGGTGGACTCCGCGGCCCTGCCCGCGGAATGGAACCGGCCGGGCTTCGACGAACTGTTCCCGTCCGTGGTCTCGTTGCGGGACATCCAGCGCACGCTGTGCTTCGGCTGGTCCGCCAAGTGCGAGACGGCCGAGCCGCAGGACGCGGTCAAACGGATGCTCGCCTCGCGGCCACGAGCCATGGACGAGGACGAGATCGCACCCGCCGGCACGGTGCCGGAGGAACACGAGGTCTGGCTCGGCGACGAGCCGTTCCGCAGCACCGCCGTGGCCGCTGCCCTCTTCGACCAGATGCGGACCGGCGTGCGCCGGAACCTGCGGGAGATGGAAGAAGCGGTCGTCACGGTGCCGGCGAACGCCACCGGAGCCGCCCGCTACCGGACCCGGGCCGCGGCACGGCTCGCCGGCATCAAGGTCAAGGCGCTCATCAACGAACCGACGGCCGCGGCCATCAGCTACGCCCACGACTTCCCCGGTGAGGGCCGGTTCCTCGTCTTCGACTGGGGTGGCGGCACGATCGACGTCACCGTGCTCGAGCATTATGACGGCATCTTCGACGAGATGGCGTCGCGCGGCATCACCGCGCTCGGCGGCCTGGAGTTCGACGAGGAACTCGTGAAGCTGGTGATGTCCAAACTGGGCAGCCACCCGGGCAGACTGACCCGGCAGGAGGCCCGCCGCTGGCGACGGCACGTCGAACTCACGAAGATCGTGCTGTCCCAGCCGGGGACGGACGAGGTGCTCTTCGAGCCTCTGGGCGGCTTCGCACCGGTGGTGATCCACCGGGAGGAGTTCGAGGAGGCCGTTCAGCCCCTGGTGCGCCGCGCGCTGGTCCCCCTGGAGGAATGCCTCCAGGACGTGGGCCTCACCGCCGACGACCTGGACGCCGTGCTGATGATCGGTGGTACTTCGCAGATCCCCCTGGTACGGCGCGAAGTCGAACGGGCTCTGGGCAGAGAGGTGGTCGACCCCCGGCTGTGCAAACCGATGACGGCGGTTGCCAGGGGCGCTGCCATCACGGCGGCCGAGATCGACGGACTGATCCCGCAGACGACGATCTCGGTGGCCACGAGTCACGACCTCGGACTGTCCTTCGAGGCGGGCGGACGACGTGGTTTCGCCACTCTGATCCCCAGATACTCGACCCTGCCCGCACGAGGAACCCGAAGCGCCATGCCCGCCGTCCGCGGAGCCTCCAAGGTGATCCTGGAGATCGTCGAGGGTGACGGACAACGCGCCGCGGACGACGAACGGACGTTTCCGCTGGCCCGGCTCGAACTGCCGGTGCCCCAGCCCAACGCCGAACCGTCGAGCAACGTGTTCGACGTCGACTACCACTACGACCGCAGCGGCATCCTCAAGATCCACGCCAAGTCCCGTCACGCGGGCACCGTCATTCTCGACGAGGAACTGGACTGCTTCGGCCCCGACGGCACGCCCATCGCGCAAGGACTCGACAGGGAGTTGGAGCGGCTCCTGCGGCGCATCGAGGAGCCCGCCGTGCCACCGGCCTCCCCTGCGCCCGCTCACACGGAGACGCCGCTGGTCCCCGAGGAGATCGAGCCGCAGGAGACGGCAGGCGACACCCCCGTTCTGGTGGTCGACGGCCGCGGCATCATGACGGCCGGACGCACCCCCGCCTCCCCGCGTCCTCCGAGCATGCGGTTGCTGGGCTCCGCACTTGCCGAGATCAGGCGTCGCTTCAACGACCGGCACGTGGTGACCGTCATCGGGACCGACCTGGTCGACGCCGTGGAGTACGACGAGCAGTCCGTCCTCGACAAGGCGATCGAGGAAGGCCTGGTCGTGACCGTTCCGTCCTCCTCGCCCCAGGCCGTTCTGAGCGTGGCCCAACAACTCGACGCCATGGTCGTCTCCATGGACGACCTGACCCGTCTGCGCACCCCGTATCCCTGGGTGACGCAGAAGGGACGCTTCGTGAAACTGGCCAAGGTCGAAAGGAACTGGGTCTTCGTGTAGGCCGCTCCGTGCCCTGCTCGGCCCCGTACCCCGGGCCGGCTGGGCCCTGCTGCCCCCGCCCCGCCGACGGGTGAACCGGACATCGGTGCCGTACGTATCCCCCGGACGTGGGAGGATCCCTCACCATGAGCGCGTCCCCGGCCGTCCGGAGCCTGCGTGCCGCGGTGTTCGCCGCGGTGTGTGTGCTGCTGGCTGCCGCCGGGCACGGGCTCGCCATGGGTGACATGCCGCCGGTGCGGGTCGACGCCGCCGGTTTCCTCGGCGTGTTCGCGCTCGGGTGGCTGCTCGGTGGGCGGGAGCGTTCGCTGCTCGGGATCGGCTCGGCCATGCTCGCCACCCAGGCGGGCCTGCACATCGCCTTCGACGCGGCACACCAGGCCGGGCCACTGTCCGTGCACGCCATGGGCATGACCGCAATGCCCGGTCACGTCATGGCGGGGATGGCCCATCCGCACCCCGTTCACGCGGTGACCGCGCACGCCACCGCCGCCCACATCCTCGCCGCCCTGCTCGCCTCCTGGTGGCTCAGGCGCGGCGAGGCCGCGCTGTTCTCGCTGCTGCGGCGGGCGGCCGCCCTGGTGCCGGGCCTTGCCGCCTGGTGGCGGGACGCACCGCTGCCCGGACTCCTCGACGGGCCGCTGCGCGCCCCGGCCGACCCGGAAACGCCCCGCCTGCTCCCACTGCGGCACGCGGTGAGCCGTCGCGGGCCGCCGGCCCGGATCCCGTACCCGATCTGACCCCCTACACCTTTCAGTACGTACGGAGATCCACTCACCCATGTCCATCAGCATGTCCACCCGCATGTCCACCCGCATGTCCACCCGCACGTCCAGGAGCGCGCGCCGCGCCGGGCTCGTCACCGTTCTCGCCGCCGCCGGTGTCCTCGCCGCCGCGGGAGCCGCCTCCGCGCACGTCACCGTGCACCCCGAGAGCTACGCCAAGGGGGCCACGGACTGTGTGCTGACCTTCCGCGTGCCCAACGAGGAGAACAGCGCCGCCACCACCAAGGTGCAGGTCTTCCTCCCCACCGACCACCCCGTCCTCGGCGTCCTGGTCTCCCCGCGGGACGGCTGGACCGCCAAGGTGACCACCAGCAAGCTCAAGAAGCCGGTGAAGACCGACGACGGCACCATCACCGAGGCCGCCTCCGAGGTCACCTTCACCGGCGGCAAGATCACCGCCGGGCACTTCGAGGACTTCGACATCGCCTTCGGCCAGCTGCCCGACGACACCGACCAGCTGACCTTCAAAACCCTTCAGACGTACTCCGACGGCAAGACGGTCCGCTGGATCGAGCAGCCCGCGGAAGGCGCGGACGAACCGGAGAACCCGGCGCCGGCGCTGAAGCTCACCGCCAAGGGCGCGGCCGAGGACGACGGCAGCTCCTCGGCGAGCGGCAACACCGGGTCCTCGGACGCCAAGAGCTCCGCCGGCACCAAGTCGGCCGCCGCCTCCAGCAGCGACTCGACGGCGCGCGGCCTCGGCGTCGCGGGCCTGATCGTCGGCGTGCTCGGCCTCGCGGCGGCGGCCTTCGCCCTCGTACGCGGCCGGTCCGCACGGCCGTAGCACCGCGCACGGCGCAGTGCCCGTAGCACAGCGCTCGTAGCACCGCACAGGCGAAGGGCCCCTGACCAGTCGATGGTCCGGGGCCCTTTCGCACGTCTGCCGGAGCGGTTCACCGCAGCGCGGGCTCCAGCAGCTGCTCCTCCGCGCCCGCCTGCTCCTGCACCGGCGCCTGCTCCTGCACCAGCGCCTGCGCCCGCTCCTCCATCGGCGTCACCGGGCTCGTCCGGGACGTCCGGTACAGCCAGTGCACGTCCCGTCCGAACGACCACAGCAGCGACCCCAGCGCCAGCATCGCGATCCCCAGGTTGGCGGCGTGCGGCAGCAGTTCCGCGCCGGCCAGCAGCAGGCAGACGCCCTGCGTCGCGGCGACCGTCTTGCGGGCGAAGGACGGCGGCAGCGGCGCGTTCAGCCAGGGCAGGATCCGGGCGGCGGCGACGAACGCATACCGCATACCGCCGATCAGCAGCACCCACGGGCCGAGCTGCATGGCCACGTACACGCTCAGCACCAGGATCAGGAACGCGTCCACCTCCATGTCGAAGCGGGCGCCCAGCGCCGTCGACGTGCCCGTGCGGCGGGCCACCTTGCCGTCCACGCCGTCCAGGATCAGGGCGACGGCGGTCAGGCCGACCAGCAGCGTGACCGGCGGGGAACTCTCGAAGGAGTCCGCGACCAGCGCGGTCACCCCGCCGACCAGGGTGGCCCGGCCGAGGGTGACGCGGTTGGCGGGCCCGAAGGAGCGCAGCCGGGAGCGGTGCAGCGCCCGGGAGAGCACCGCCCAGGTGGCGATCGCGAACACCAGGCCCGTCAGCCAGCCGGCCGGCCCCATCCCGATGGCAGAGCCCAGCAGGGCCAGCAGCAGGATCTGGACGCCCGCTCCCACAGCGGTCTCCTGCTGGACCAGCCTCGCGTCGTACGTGTTGTTCAGGGCCACCGCACATCCTCCGGCCGAGTGACAGAGTCGATCAACGCCGCGTACTGTGCGCGGCCTGTGCACATCTCCCTGTGCACACCTCGGTACGTGGACAAGTTCCCGATCGTTCAGGAGGATGCCGATGAACCACTCGGCCCGCGCGTTTTGGCTCGCCTCGCCGGGGAACGGAGAGATCCGCGAGGAGACGCTCGCGGCACCCGCCGAGGGCGAGGTGCTGGTCCGCGCGCTGTACTCCGGGGTGAGCCGTGGCACGGAGACGCTCGTCTTCCGCGGCGGGGTGCCGGTCAGTCAGCACGCCGCCATGCGGGCGCCGTTCCAGGAGGGCGAGTTCCCCGGCCCGGTGAAGTACGGCTACCTCAGCGTCGGTGTCGTCGAGGAGGGGCCCGGGGAACTGGTCGGCCGCACCGTCTTCTGCCTGTATCCGCACCAGACCCGTTACGTCGTCCCGGCGAGCGCCGTGACCGTGGTGCCCGACCACGTGCCCGCGCACCGGGCCGTCCTCGCCGGCACCGTCGAGACGGCCGTGAACGCCCTGTGGGACGCGGCCCCGCTGGTCGGCGACCGGATCGCCGTGGTCGGCGGCGGCATGGTCGGCTGCTCGGTCGCCGCCCTGCTGGCCCGTTTCCCCGGCGTACGGCTGCAACTCGTCGACGCCGACCCCGCGCGCGCGAAGACCGCCGAGGCGCTCGGCGCCGGCTTCGCCTCGCCCGCGGACGCCCTCGGCGACTGCGACCTGGTCGTCCACGCCAGCGCCACCGAAGCGGGCCTGACCCGGTCGCTGGAACTCCTCGCCCCCGAAGGCACCGTCGTCGAACTGAGCTGGTACGGCGACCGGCGGGTCAGCCTCCCGCTCGGCGAGGCCTTCCACTCCCGGCGGCTGACCGTGCGCAGCAGCCAGGTCGGCACCGTCTCCCCGGCCCGCCGCCGCCGCACCTACGCCGACCGGCTCGCCCTCGCCCTCGACCTGCTCGCCGACCCCGCCCTGGACGCGCTCGTCACCGGTGAGTCCGCGTTCGAGGAGCTCCCCGACGTGCTGCCCGGGCTCGCCTCCGGGCAGATCCCGGCACTGTGCCACCGGGTGCGGTACGCCGAGGACGACTGACGGGTTGTCCGATCCCGGACGACCCGTGGCCCGGCAAGAGCGCCTGACCTGAGAAAAGAGTGAGGAACGGCTGAACAAGGGGAAGCGAAGAGCCGTACTACACGGCATCCCCCGGCAGGGAATGGCCGGGGAGCCGGACGCGCCGCACCTGGAGGGTCGTCACTTGTTCAGCATCACCGTCCGCGATCACATCATGATCGCCCACAGCTTCCGCGGCGAGGTGTTCGGGCCCGCCCAGCGGCTGCACGGCGCCACCTTCCTGGTGGACGCCACGTTCCGGCGCGAACAGCTGGACGACGACAACATCGTCGTCGACATCGGGCTGGCCACCCAGGAACTGGGTGCCGTGGTGAGCGAGCTGAACTACCGCAACCTCGACAACGAGCCCGACTTCGCCGGCATCAACACCTCCACCGAGTTCCTCGCCAAGGTCATCGCCGACCGGCTCGCCGAACGCGTCCACAAGGGCGCCCTCGGCGAGGGCGCCCGGGGCCTGGCGGGCATCACGGTCACCCTGCACGAGTCGCACATCGCCTGGGCGAGTTACGAGCGTGCCCTGTGACCGACACGACCATCGGCCGGGGCCCGGCCCTCGCCTACGTGCCCGCCCAGCGCGAGGCCCTGAACAACGTCGGGATCATCCCCATGTCCCTGCGCACCGTCCACTTCGTCCTGCCGGGCGGCGTCGACGACCCGGCCAACCCCAGCGGCGGCAACGCCTACGACCGGCGGGTCTGCCTGGACCTGCCCGGCTTCGGCTGGCAGGTCACCAAGCACCCCGTGGACGGTGCCTGGCCCCGCCCCGGCGCCGCCGCCCGTGACGCGCTCGCCCGCACCCTGCGGGAACTGCCCGACGGCGCGGTCGTCCTGCTCGACGGCCTGGTCGCCTGCGGCGTCCCCGAGATCGTCGTCCCCGAGGCCGAACGGCTGCGCCTTGCCGTTCTGGTGCACCTGCCGCTCGGCGACGAGACCGGCCTCGAGCCGTCCGTCGCCGCCGACCTCGACGCCCGGGAGAGGGCGGTGCTGCGGGCGGTGCCTGCGGTGATCGCCACCAGCGACTGGGCGGTGCGCCGCCTCGTCTCCCACCACGGCCTCGCCCCCGAACGGGTGCACGTCGCCGCCCCCGGCGCCGACATCGCCCCCCTCGCCCCCGGCACCGACGGCGTCTCCCACCTGGTGTGCGTGGCCGCGGTCACCCCGCGCAAGGGCCAGCACCGGCTGGTCGAGGCCCTCGCCGCGGTACGGGACCTGCCGTGGACCTGCACCTGCGTGGGCGGCCTCAGCCAGGACCCCGAGTACGTCGCCCACCTGCGCGCCCTCATCGAGCGGCACGGCCTGAGCGACCGCCTGCACCTGGCCGGCCCGCGCTCCGGCGCCGACCTCGACGCCAGCTACGCCACCGCCGACCTGATGGTCCTCACCTCCTACGCCGAGACCTACGGCATGGCGGTCACCGAGGCCCTCGCGCGCGGCATCCCCGTACTGGCCACCGACGTCGGCGGGCTGCCCGAGGCGGTCGGCCGCGCCCCCGACGGCGGCGTGCCCGGCATCCTCGTACCGCCGGAGGACCCCGCCGCCCTCGCCGCCGAACTGCGCGGCTGGTTCGGCGAGGCCGACGTGCGCCGCCGGCTGAAGGCAGCGGCCCGCGGCCGCCGCGCGGCACTCGGCGGCTGGGCGGCCACCGCCCGCAGCCTGGCCGGAGTCCTGCTGCGACTCCCCGACGAACCCCGGAGGGCGGCATGAGCCGGACCACCACCACGACGACCGACGGCATCCCGGCCCAGCCCGGCCCCAGGACCGTCTCGGACGCGGCAGGCAATACGGCGACGGGCAGTGCGCCGGACAGTACGACCGACAGGGCCACGGACATGACGGAACCCGCACCGCGGCACGACACCGCCGGCGAGCCCGGACCGTCCGGCGTGATCGCCGGCGCGGGCCCCGTCGCCCGCCCCGGCGAGCGGGCCACCGTACGGCTCAGGGACGCCGGGTCGGAGTCGGAGGAGGAACCGCCCCGGTACGCGCCCGAGTGGCTCCAGCTGCGCGAAGGAGCCGACGGGGCGGCCCGGGCCCACGACCTGCTCGACCCGCTGCGGATCCGGCTGGCCAACCTGCCGGGCCGGTGCGGGAGCCTGGTCGTGCACGACCTGGGCTGCGGCACCGGCTCCATGGGCCGCTGGCTCGCGCCCCGCCTGGACGGCGCCCAGCACTGGATCCTGCACGACCGCGACCCCTACCTGCTGCACTTCGCCGCCGTCGCCTCCCCCCGGGCGGCCGCCGACGGCAGCCGGGTCACCGTCGAGACCCGGCGCGCCGACGTCGCCCGGCTCACCCCGGACGCCCTGTCCGGCGCCTCCCTGGTGACCGCCTCCGCACTGCTCGACGTCCTCACCCGCGACGAGATCGAAGCCCTCGCGGAGGCCTGCGTCGGCACCGGCTGCCCGGCCCTGCTGACCCTGTCCGTCGCCGGCCGCGTCGAACTCACCCCGTCCGACCCGCTGGACACCGAGATCGCCGAGGCCTTCAACGCCCACCAGCGGCGCGGCGGCCTGCTCGGCCCCGACGCCGTCACCGTGGCGGTCGAGGCCTTCGGAGAGCGCGGCGCGACCGTACGGGTCAACCCCAGCCCCTGGCGACTGGGCCCCGACGACGCCGAACTGACCGCCCAGTGGCTGCGCGGCTGGGTCGGCGCGGCCGTCGAACAGCGCCCCGAACTCGGCGAACGCGCCGAACGCTACCTCCAGGAGCGCCTGGCCGCCTGCGCCGCCGGCGAACTGCGCGTCACCGTCCACCACAGCGACCTGCTGGCACTGCCGAGGCCGACGGGCGGCGCCGCGTGAGCGCGGGGGCCCCGCAGACGGGGAACGCCGCGGCCACGCGTCCGGCGAGCGCGCGGACGACGCTCGCGGCCAGCGCCCGCGCCACACGGCCGGGCGCCGCCCGGACCGCGCGAGCCGGCACCGCCAGGTCCGCGCAGGCGTACGGTGCCACGAAGCCGCGGACGGCCCGTGCGGCCACCCACGCGCGCGTGCAGCCGACCACGACCGTACGCACCCGGACCGCACGCACCCGCGTGCGCAGGTCCGCGGGAACCGGGGCCGTGTCCCCGGCGGTCGCGACGGCCGTGCGGGTGCCCGACGCCGCGGCGCCCTCCCCCCACACGCCGGACCCCGTCCCGGTGCCCCCGCAATCCACCGGTCCTGACGTCTCCTCCGTCCCCCGTTCCGGCGCGCGTTCCTTCCTCGCACGCCTCAACACGCCCGCCGTGCGCACCCACTTCGGCACCGTCGCAGGTGTCGTCATCCTCGTCGTCCTGCTGTGGCGGCTGGGCACGGGCGTGTTCCTCGACGGGCTGCGGCGGATCGACGGCCCAACGCTGCTCGTGTCGCTGGGAATCGGCGTCGTCACCACGGTGTTCAGCGCCTGGCGCTGGCAGTTGGTCGCCCGCGGCCTCGGGATCCGGCTGCCGCTCGGGGCGGCCGTCGCCGACTACTACCGGGCGCTGTTCCTGAACGCGGCCCTGCCCGGCGGCGTCCTCGGCGACGTGCACCGGGCGGTGCGCCACGGGCAGAGCGCCGGCGACATGGGACGCGGCGTCCGGGCGGTCGTGCTGGAGCGCGTCGCGGGCCAGGTCGCGCTGGCCCTGATCGGCGGGGCGGCGCTGCTGACGCTGCCCTCGCCGGTACGGGCCGACGCCCGCAGCTTCGCCCTGCCGGCCGTCTTCGCCGCACTGGGCGCGCTCGCCGTCGTCCTCGCGGTCCGCATGAACCGCGCCCCCTCGCGCCGGGGCACCCGCCGCGCCGGCCTCGTCGAGGCCCGCCGTGCGCTCCTGTCGCGCCGCAACGGTCCGGGCGTCGCGCTGTCCTCCGTCGTCGTCCTGGCCGGACACCTCGCGATGTTCGTCGTCGCGGCCCGGGTCGCCGGATCCGGCGCCTCCGTACCGGTGCTGCTGCCGCTCGCGGTGCTCGCCCTGATCGCCATGGGCCTGCCGTTGAACGTCGGCGGCTTCGGCCCCCGGGAGGGCGCCACCGCCTGGGCGTTCGGCGCGGCCGGGCTGGGCGCGAGCAGCGGACTGGCCGTCGCCGTGGTGTACGGCGTGCTGAGCTTCGTCGCCGCCCTGCCCGGCGCGCTCGTCCTCGTCGCCCGGTGGTACACCGGACTCCGCGGCCGCTACGCGCGCCCGCTGCCGGAGGCGTCCTCCGGCTCCGGCGAGGTCAGCAACTCCAGGTACGCCCCGAAGGATTCGACGAGGCTCGCCAGCAGTTCCTTCCCCTTTTCCGCCGAACCCAGGGAAGGACGGCCGATGACACCCGATTCGGTATAGGCGGACATTCCCACGGTGAGCAGATGACGGCGGTCGTCCGCGGTGAAATCGGCGGACTCGTAACCAGGACGGACATATTCGGGATGAGCGTGCAGCAGAATGGACGTCTCGATTTCCCCCGCGTGCATGTCGGTGAGCAGCGAGGTGAGCACCCCGGCCCGCTCCCGCGCCTCCTCCCAGTCCTCCGCGGCCGGGAACAGCGCCATCCGCTCCCCCCGCGCGGACGCCTCCTGAACCACGTTGCCCAGCACGTAGTTGCCACCGTGCCCGTTCACCACGACGAGCGCGTCGACACCCGAGCGGCGCAGCGACGCCGCGATGTCCCGTACCACCGCATGCAGGGTCACCGAGGAGATGCTCACGGTCCCTGGCCAGGCCGCATGCTCGTGCGAGCAGGCGACCGTCACCGGAGGAAGGAGGTGCACCGGGTGCGCCGCGGCGATCTCCCGGGCGATGGCACAGGCGACCAGGGTGTCGGTCGCCAACGGAAGGTAGGGGCCGTGCTGCTCGAAACTGCCGACAGGAAGGACGGCCACCTGTGCTGAGACGCCCGCCGCCCGCGCCCGTACATCTTCCGTGGTGTCCGCCGGCAGCGGGCCCCGTGTACCGTACGTCGCCCCACCCGCGCCCGAACCACTCATTTCTTCACGGCCTTTCGTCTCTGCTTTAGGAATCAGATCATGACAGATAACATCGGCGTACTCGGTAAGAAGGCACCGCAGCGTACGGGTGTGGAACGCGTCGTCAATGCGCCACTGCCCACGGTGTACGGGAAATTCCAGGCGGTCGGCTACCTGGACCACGACCGCGGTGACGAGCAAGTGGCCCTGGTCCACGGCGAGATCGGTTCCGAGGGCGTGCTCGTCCGGCTGCACTCGGAGTGCCTGACCGGCGACGCGTTCGGCTCCCAGCACTGCGAGTGCGGCGACCAGCTGGACTCCGCGCTGCGCGCGGTCGTCGCCGAAGGCAGCGGCATCGTCGTCTACTTGAGAGGGCATGAGGGCCGTGGCATCGGCCTGCTCGCCAAGCTGCGCGCGATGGCCCTCCAGGCGGAAGGCCTGGACACCGTGGAGGCGAACCTCGCCCTCGGACTGCCCGTCGACGCCCGCGACTACGGCGTCGCCGCCGGGATGCTGCGCGACCTCGGCGTGAACTCGGTCCGCCTGATGTCCAACAACCCGCGCAAGCGGGAGGCGCTGGTACGGCACGGCATACAGGTCGCCGAGACGGTGCCGCTGCTGATTCCGCCGTGCGAGAGCAACATCACCTATCTGCGGACCAAGCGGGAGCGACTCGACCACCACCTGCCCCATCTGGACGCCGTCGCCCACCTGTCCTGAAGCACCAGCCCTGAAGCACCAGTCCTGAATCACCCGTCCCTGAATCACCTGTCCTGAACCACCTGTCCCGCATACGAGCCCGGAGAACCGGACAGGAAGAAGAGGCCATGACCGAAGGCGTCCTCTTCCTCTCCGGGCCCCGGACGCCGACTGCCGCGGAGGCGCCAAGTGACCATGCAGGCCGGGGTCGTCATCGTCGGCGGCGGGGTGATCGGCACCAGCATCGCCTGGCATCTGGCCCGGGCCGGCGTCCGTGACGTCGTCCTCGTCGAACGCGACGAACCGGCCGCCGGGTCGACGTCGAAGGCGGCCGGCGGAGTGCGGGCGCAGTTCTCCGACGAGCTCAACATCCAACTGGGCGCCCGCAGTCTGGAGGCCTTCGCCCGGTTCGAACAGGACACGGGACACGACATCGGGCTGCGCCGCGTCGGCTACCTCTTCCTGCTGTCGACGCCCGAGGACGTGACCTCCTTCGAGGCGGGCGTGCGGCTCCAGAACTCCCTCGGCGTGCCCAGCCGCATCATCGCCCCCGAAGAGGCCCGGCGCCTGTCGCCGCTGATCAGCACCGACGGACTGCTGGCCGCCGCCTGGTCCCCGGACGACGGCCACTGCACGCCCGAGGCGGTCGTCCACGGCTACGTCCTGGCCGCCCGAGCCCACGGCGCCCGGATCCTGCGGCACACCGAGGTCACCGGCATCGAACGGCACGGCGACACGATCACGGCGGTCACCACGAGCCTGGGCCGCATCGCCACCGGAACGGTGATCTGCGCGGCAGGCGCCTGGTCGCGGGCGGTCGGCGCAATGGCCGGAGTGGACCTGCCGGTGCAGCCGCTGCGCCGCCAGATCGCCGTCACCGAAGCCGTACCCGGCCTGCCTCCCACGCTCCCGATGACGATCGACTTCACCACCAGCCTGTACTTCCACGCCGAGGGCCCCGGCCTGCTGGTCGGCATGTCCGACCCCGACGAGACACCCGGCTTCGCCACCGACACCCACGACCGCTGGATCCCCCGCCTCACCGAGGCCATGGAACGGCGCGCCCCCGCCCTGCTGGACCTGCGCCGCACCGGCGGCTGGGCGGGGCTGTACGAGAACACGCCCGACCACAACGCCCTGATCGGCGAGGCGTCTTCGGTGTCCCGATTTTTGTATGCGACCGGCTTTTCCGGCCACGGCTTCCTCCAGGCACCCGCCGTCGGCGAGGTGATCCGCGACCTGTACCTGGGCCGCACGCCGTTCCTGGACGTCCGCCCGCTGAGCGCCGACCGCTTCGCGGCCGACGCCCCGCGCCCGGAGGGCAATTTGGTGTGACCGGGCGGTAGCCGACGGAGATCGCATACAGAGATTGCATACAGAAGTCGTATACCGCGCTCGTATACAGAAATCGTATTCAGTCGACGACAGCCTCGTGCACCAGGCGCTTCAGCTCCGGGAAGATCTTCAGCGTCTTGGGACGCACCTGGGTCATGAACTGCACGGTCAGGTCCCGCCCCGGATCGATCCAAAAGGTCGTGGTCGCCACGCCGCTCCAGCCGAACGTGCCGAGGCCCACGGGCGCCACCGTCCGGGCGGGGTCGGTGACCACGGAGACGTTGAAGCCGAAGCCGACGCCCGCGTTGCCGGGTTGCTGGTGGGCCGGGGCGCCGAAGGCGAGCAGGTCGGCGCCGCCGGGGAGGTGGTTGCTGGTCATGAGGGCCACCGACTCGGCGGAGATCAGGCGGGTGCCGTCCAGTTCGCCGCCCCGGCGGAGCATCTCCATGAACCGGTGGTAGTCGTGGGCCGAGGCGACCATGCCGCCGCTGCCGGACAGGAAGCGGGGGCGGCCGTGCAGTGGCAGCCCGGGGATCGGCTCGATGCCGCCGGTGTCGGTCTCGCCGTACAACTCGGCCAGCCTGCCGGACTGTTCGGACGTGACCTCGAAACCGGCGTCCGTCATGCCGAGCGGCCGGAAGACCCGGTCGGCCAGGAACTGGTCGAGAGGACGGCCGGAGGCCACCTCGATCACCCGGCCGAGCACGTTGGAGGCGACCGAGTAGTTCCACTGCGTGCCCGGCTCGAACTGAAGGGGCAGGCGGGCGTACACGTCCATCGTCTCGGCCAGGTCCGCGCCCGGCGGCACGGACGACTCCAGGCCGGCCTCGCGGTAGAGGGCGTCGACGGGGTGGGAGTAGTAGAAGCCGAAGGTGAGGCCGGCCGTGTGGGTCAGCAGATGGCGCAGGAGGACGGGCCCGTCGGCCGGGCGGGTCGTCACCTCGGATCCGGAGCCGGAGCCTGAGCCGGAGACGTACACCCGCGGGTTCGCGAAGGCGGGCAGGTGGGTCTCGAGCGGGTCGTCCAGCGACAGCCTGCCCTCCTCGGCCAGCATCAGCACGGCGACCGCGGTGACCGGCTTGGTCATGGAGTAGATCCGCCACAGGGTGTCCGGCTCGACCGGGAGCCCCGCCGCCCGGTCGCGGTGTCCGTGCACGGTGAGGTGGGCGACGCGGCCGCCGCGCGAGACGGCCACCAGGAATCCGGGGAGGCGTCCTTCGTCGACATGGTGGGCGACGTACTGGTCGAGGCGGTCCAGCGCCTTCGCGTCCAGCCCGGCCTCGCCCGGGTCGATTTCCTGTCGCAGCTGTGCCATCGTTCTCCTCCGGTCATGTCCGACCCGGCGTGGTCGGTCCTACCCCCACCGGGACGACCTCAGACCTCCTCCGGCCTCATCGGACGTGGTCAGACCCTGTCGGACGTGGTCGGATCTCGTCCGACGTCGTCGGGGCTCATCGTCGCAGGAACGCCGGCCCGCCCCCGTGGATCCGGGCGGGGTGTGATCGACGCGACGCGGTGCCCGGGCAGTGCCCGGCAGGCCACCGCCCCGAGCGCGGCCACGGCGGCCAGGACGGTCAGCGCCGGTGTGGTCCCTGCGCCCAGCAGCGAGGTCGCCGCGGCCACGCCCAGGGTCGGTCCGATGTTGAGCGCGGTCTGCTGCAATCCGCCCGCCACTCCGGCCGTACCGGCGTCCGCCTGCCGTACGACGACGTGTGTGGCCGCCACCATGACCGTGCCGAACCCGGCGCCCAGCAGCGCGAATCCGGCGCCCAGCGCCAGCGTGCCCGAGGCCCGGGAGAGCACCAGGACCCCGGCCGCGAGGACGGCCATCGCCGCCCCGGTCGTACGGCGGGCGCCCACCCGGCGCAGCAGCACCGCGCAGCCGGGCGCGGACAGCACCATCAGCACCGCCAGCGGGAGACTGCGCAGGGCGCTGTGGAAGGGGTCGAGGCCGAGCCCGTCCTGGAGCACGTACGTGACGGCGAACAGCGTGCCGAACAGTGAGGCCGACGCGGCCACCAGGACACCCAGCGCTGCCCCGACCGCCCGCGAGCCGATCACCTCGGGCGGCAGCAGCGGGTACGCGGTCCGCCGCTCGTGCCGGACGAACGCGGCGCCCGCGACCGCTGCCAGGCTCAGCCCGGCCACCGTCTGCGCGGACGCCGGACGCAGGACCAGCGCGTGCACCAGAGAGCCGAGCGTCACCGCGAGGAGCAGGGCACCGGGAACGTCCAGCCGGGCTCCCGCGGGCCGCGCCCCGCCGGTGTCGCGCGCGGCGAGCGCGAGCGCGCCGAAACCGCATGAGGGCAGGACGTTGAGGAAGAACACCGCCCGCCAGCCGAGCTCCGTCACCAGCGCCCCGCCCACGACCGGTCCTGCGGCCGCGGCCAGCCCGATCGCGGCGGTGCGTACGGCGAGGGGCATCGCGAGGCGATCCGGCGGGAACGCGGTGCGCAGCATCCCCAGCGTGGCGGGCTGCAACAGCGCGCCGAACACGCCCTGCGCCGCCCGGAGCGCGATCACCCAGCCCACGCCGGGCGCCAGGCCGATGGCCGCCGACGCGGTCCCGAACCCGAGCATGCCCCAGGCGAACATCCGCCGCTGCCCGTACCGGTCGCCGAGCCGCCCGGCGAACACCAGCAGGCTCGCCACCGCGATCAGATAGGCCGTACTGGTCCACTGCACCTCGGCGAAGGAGGCGTGTAACTCCCTTTGCAGGGTGGGCTGGGCGACCGTGAGGACCGTGCCGTCCAGGGCGACGACCACGGCGCCGACCACGCTGCTCACCAGCGTCAGCGGACGGTTCACCGCGTCTCCTCCGGTCCGAGGTGGGCGTCCAGCGCGGTATGCAGAAGGGGGGCGAAGTCGGCGCCTCCGGAGGCGAGTTGCAGGCTGCCCCAGCCCCACAGCTGGGCGATGCCGTGCAGGTTGGCCCACAACGCGCCCGCGACGAGGCGGGCGTCGGCCTCCGGACGAACCCGGCTCACCAGTTCGGCCAGCAGGCCGAAGAGCGGCAGACTGGTTTCACGGAGGCCCAAGTGACCGCTCTCCAGCAGATCGTGACGGAACATCAGCTCGTACATGCCGCGATTGCCCAGAGCGAAGTCCAGGTAGACCCGGCCCAGGACCGTCAGCTGCCCGCGCGGGTCCGGCGGGGCGTCCGCGAGCGCTGCCTCCGCCCGGCCGGCCAGGTCGGTGAAGCCGCGGCGGGCGATGGCGGACAGCAGTTCCAAATGGGTGGGGAACCAGCGGCGCGGCGCCCCGTGCGAGACCCCGGCCCGGCGGGCGATCTCCCGCAGGGTCAGCGCGCCGGCACCCTCGGCGGCCACGAGTTCCACGCCGACGTCGACGAGGCGGGTGGGCAGGCCCGGCTCGGGTTCACTCTCGCTCAAGGTCATAGACACTGTCTACCAAGTCGACGTAGACAGTGTCTACCCGGAATGCGCGGGTGCGGCGGGGAGGTTGATCCAGGCATGACTCACGACGCGACGCAGAACGCACTGCTCGGGCTGCTCTCCGAGGGCAACAGCGGAGTGCTGGTCACCCTCAAGCGCGACGGCCGGCCCCAGCTGTCGAACGTCAACCACGCCTACTACCCGGACGAGCGGATCATCCGGGTCTCGCTCACCGACGACCGCGCCAAGACCCGCAATCTGCGCCGGGATCCGAGGGCCTCGTACCACGTCACCACCGCCGACCGGTGGGCGTACGCGGTCGCCGAGGGCACCGCCGATCTCTCGCCCGTCGCCGGGGACCCGCACGACGAGACGGTGGAGGAGCTGATCCGCCTCTACCGCGACGTGCGGGGCGAGCACCCGGACTGGGACGACTACCGGGCCGCCATGGTCCGCGACCATCGGCTGGTGCTGAGGCTGCGGGTGGAGCGTACATACGGTATTCCGAAATCGTAGACCGTATGCACGAATCGTAGACCGCCTGCACGACGGTCCGCCCGGCACGCGCCCAGCGGGAGCCGGGGGACCGGGGGAGCGGCTCCGGCTCAGGCCGACACTGTCTCCGGCCGCGAGGCCTCCCGCCCCGCCCGCTCGCCCAGCGCCCGCGTCGGAACCCGGTGGGTCTCGCGGGCCGAGAGGGCGGCGACGACCGGCGGGACGCACAGGGCCGCGGTGAACAGGCCGACCGCCGACCAGTCGTCGCCGCCGGGACCCGCCACCTTCGCGGCGAAAGTGACCGCGAACCCGGCGACCGCGAAGCCGATCTGCGTGCCGATGGCCATGCCGGACAGCCGGACCCGGGTGGAGAACATCTCCCCGTAGAAGGCGGGCCACACGCCGTTGGCGGCGCTGTAGACCACACCGAAGGCGAGGACGCCGGTCAGCAGGGTCAGCGGGTAGGAGCCGGCCGAGATCGCCCACAGGTACAGGAACATCGTCACCGCGCTGCCGGCCGCGCCGGCCAGGTACACGGGACGGCGGCCGATCCGGTCGGACAGCGTCGCCCACAGCGGGATCGCCGCCAGGGCGACCAGGTTGGCGAGAGCGCCCACCCACAGCATCGAGGACCGGGACATGCCGACCGTGTCACTGGTGGCGTAGGCCAGCGACCACACCGTGAAGACCGTGCTCACCGAGGCGATGAGGGCACCCGCGATCACCCGCAGCACGTCCCGCCAGTGTTCGCGCAGCAGCACCAGCAGCGGCAGCCGTACGACGCCCGTGGTCGCCGCCTGACGGGTGAAGGCCGGGGTCTCCTCGAGCCTGCGCCGGATGACGTAGCCGGCGACGGCGACGGCGACGCTCAGCCAGAACGGCACCCGCCAGCCCCAGGACAGCAACTGGTCGTCGGGCAGCTGGGCGACGAGGAGGAAGACGAGGGTGGCGATCAGCTGGCCGCCCTGGGTGCCGCTGAGGGTGAAGCTGGTGAAGAAGCCGCGCCGGTGCTCCGGGGCGTGTTCCAGGCTCATGGAACTCGCGCTGGCCTGCTCTCCCGCCGCCGAGATCCCCTGGAGCACCCGGCACAGCACCAGCAGCACGGGGGCGAGGGAGCCGGCCTGGGCGCGGGTGGGCAGACAGCCGATGAGGAACGTCGACAGGCCCATCAGGATCAGCGTGAACACCATGATCTTCTTGCGGCCCAGCCGGTCGCCGACGTGCCCGAGGAAGAGCGCCCCGACGGGACGGGCGGCGTAGGCGACGCCGAAGGTGGCCAGCGACAGCAGGGTCGCGGTCGCGGGGTCGGAGGCGTCGAAGAACACCTTCGGGAAGATCAGCGCGGCCGCGCTGCCGTAGACGAAGAAGTCGTAGTACTCGAGGGCGCTGCCGATCCAGGCGGCGGCGGCCGCCTTTTTCGGTTGTCCGGCGGCTTCGGCGGGGACGGACACGGCGTGCTCCTTCGGGGGGACTCCACCGTAGGCGGAGTGAGCGGAGGTGGGAGATGAAGGTGCCGGACCTCGGCTAATTAACCCACTGGATAGTTAGTCCGGTGGGTAGGGATGTTGCGTCCGCGTTTCCCGGGTGTCAAGGGGTGCTGCGGCACGACCCCGGTCGGTTGCCCCCTGTGACCCCGGGCCGGTTGTGCCCTGCGCCCCGGGCCGGTTGTGCCCTGCGCCCCGGGCCGGTTGTGCCCGTACGACCTCCGCCGCTTGCGCCCGTGCGTCGTCAGCCGGCCGCGCGCTCCGCCGTCAGGTAGGCGATCACCATGTCGCCGAGCATGGCGCGGTAGTGCTCGCGCTGCGCGGGGTCGACCAGGTCCCGGCCGAACAGGGCGCCGAAGGTGTGCCGGTTGGCGACCCGGAAGAAGCAGAACGAGCTGATCATCGCGTGCAGGTCGACGGCGTCGACGTCGGCCGTGAACAGGCCGGACTCCTGGCCGGACGCCAGGATGCGGCGGATCACCTCGAGGGCGGGCGAGCCGATCCTGGCGAGCTTCTCGGAGGCGGCGATGTGTTCGGCGCCGTGGATGTTCTCGATGCTGACCAGGCGGATGAAGTCGGGATGCCGTTCGTGGTGGTCGAAGGTGAGTTCGGCCAGGCGCCGGATGGCCGCGACCGGGTCGAGGTGTTCGACGTCGAGTTCCTGCTCGGCCTCGCGGATCACGCCGTACGCCCGCTCGAGGACGGCCGTGAACAGCTGTTCCTTGCCGCCGAAGTAGTAGTAGATCATCCGCTTGGTGGTGCGGGTGCGGGCGGCGATCTCGTCGACACGGGCACCGTCGTAGCCGGCCCGGGCGAACTCCTGGGTGGCCACGTCGAGGATCTCGGCCCTGGTGCGGGCGGCGTCACGGATACGCCCGTTGTCGCGTGCCGGTTCGTCGACGGTGGTCATCGGGTTCCTTCGGGCGTAGGGCCAGTGTCCGTGCGGGCGCGGGGCCGGTGCCCGTGATTGTAGAAGCAGGCCCCCGGGGTGTCGGCGGGATGTTCGCCACGGGTTCTTCCCCGGGCGGGGGAGCACCGCGCCGGGTCTTCCCCAGGACTCGTCGGCCTGGTATAGCTAACGTACTGGTTCGTACATTAAGCGGTGCAGGAGGTCTGCGTGGCCAGGGACTCGTATCTCGTCGGGCTCGTCGGTGCGGGCATCGGACCCTCGCTCAGCCCGGCCCTGCACGAGCGGGAGGCCGACCGGCAGGGGCTGCGCTACGTCTACCGGCTCATCGACATCGACACGCTCGGCGTCGGCCCCCAGGCGGTGGGCGACCTCGTCCGGGCCGCCCGAGACCTGGGCTTCGACGGGCTGAACATCACCCACCCGTGCAAGCAGCTCGTCCTGGAGCACCTCGACGCGCTCGCCCCGCGGGCCGAGGCGCTCGGCGCGGTCAACACGGTCGTCTTCGGCGAGGACGGCCGGGCCACGGGACACAACACGGACGTCACCGGATTCGCGGCGTCCTTCGCGCGCGGCCTGCCGGACGCCCCGCTGGAGCGGGTCGTGCAGCTCGGCGCGGGCGGCGCGGGCGCGGCCGTCGCGCACGCCACGCTCACCCTCGGCGCGGGGCTGGTCACCGTCGTCGACGCGGCTCAGGACCGTGCCGCCGCCCTCGCCGCCTCCCTGAACCGGCACTTCGGCCCGGGCCGGTCGACCGCCGCGGCCCCCGGCGAACTGCCCGCCCTGCTGACGCGGGCCGACGGCATCGTGCACGCCACCCCCACCGGCATGGCAGCCCATCCCGGCCTGCCCTTCCCGGCGGCCCTGCTGCGCCCCGGCCTGTGGGTCGCCGAGGTCGTCTACCGCCCGCTGCGCACCGAGCTGCTGCGCACCGCCCGGGCGGCGGGCTGCGCCACCCTCGACGGCGGCGGCATGGCGGTCTTCCAGGCGGCGGACGCGTTCCGGCTGTTCACCGGGCGGGAACCCGACAGCGCCCGGATGCTCGACGACTTCGCCGAACTCACGGGTGCCGTGGCCGGCACCCGGTAGAGAGAGGAACCGACGTGCGTACGTCCATCGCCACCGTCTGCCTCGGCGGATCCCTCACCGAGAAACTCACCGCCGCCTCCCGGGCGGGCTTCGACGGCGTCGAGATCTTCGAGAACGACCTGCTCGCCAGCCCCCTCACCCCCGAGGCGATCCGCGCCCGCTGCGCCGACCTCGGCCTGGGCATCGACCTGTACCAGCCGATGCGCGACATCGAGGCCGTGCCCGCCGGTGAGTTCGCACGCAACCTGCGCCGCGCCCGGCGCAAGTTCGAGCTGATGCGCAGACTCGGCGTGGACACCGTCCTGGTGTGCTCCAGCGTCTGTCCGGCCGCCGAGGACGACGACGCGCTGGCCGCCGCGCAGCTGAGTGAACTCGCCGACCTGGCACAGGACTTCGGGATCCGTGTCGCCTACGAGGCGCTCGCGTGGGGCCGTCATGTGAACACCTACGAGCACGCCTGGCGGATCGTCGAGGCGGCCGGCCATCCGGCCCTGGGCACCTGCCTGGACAGCTTCCACATCCTCTCCCGGGGCGGCGACCCCAAGGGCATCGAGGACATCCCCGGCGAGAAGATCTTCTTCCTCCAGCTCGCGGACGCGCCCCGGCTCGCCATGGACGTCCTCCAGTGGAGCCGCCACTACCGCTGCTTCCCCGGGCAGGGCGGCTTCGACGTCGCCGGACTGCTCGGACACGTGCTGCGTACCGGCTACGACGGCCCGCTGTCCCTGGAGGTCTTCAACGACGTCTTCCGGCAGGCGGACGCCGGCCCGACGGCCGTGGACGCGCAACGCTCACTGCTGCTGCTCCAGGAGGCCGCCGGGGTGGCCGAGCCGCCCGCGCCGGTGGTGCCGACGGGCGTCGCCTTCACCGAACTGCTCACCCCGGACGCCGAACCGGTCACGGCCGTCCTGGGCGCGCTGGGCTTCGTCCGTACGGCCCGCCACCGCGGCAAGCCGGTGGACCTGTGGGAACAGGGGCAGGCCCGGATCCTGGTGAACACGGGCGCGGCCGGACGGCGGGACGGCACCGCCCTCGCCGCGGTGGGCCTGGAGTCACCCGATCCGGCGGGCGCCGCCCGGCGCGCCGAGGCCCTGCTGGCCCCGGTGCTGCCCCGCCGCCGCGCCCCCGGGGACGCCCCGATCGAGGCGGTGGCGGCCCCCGACGGCACGGAACTGTTCTTCTGCGCCACGAGCCGCCCCCCGCTGCCCGACTGGCGGGCCGACTTCACGGACGTGCCGCACCCCCCGCCGGCCGACGGCGCCACCCGCGTGACCCACGTGACCCGCGTCGACCACCTCGCCCTCACCCAGCCCTGGCACCACTTCGACGAGGCCGCCCTCTTCCACCGCGGCGTACTCGGCCTGGACGCCCAGGAGAGCGTCGACGTCGCCGATCCCCACGGCCTGCTGCGCAGCCGCGCCGTCGCCGGCGCCGACGGCGGCGTCCGCATCGCCCTCACCGTGGGCGCGGCCCCCACCGAGGACGGCGCGCACGCCCAGCACATCGCCCTGGCCACCGACGACGTGGTGACGGCCGCCCGCCGCTTCCGCGCGGCCGGCGGCAGTCTGCTGCCCATCCCCGCCAACTACTACGACGACCTGGCCGCCCGGTACGACTTCGCCGACGGGGAACTGGAGACGTACCGCGGCCTCGGCATCCTCTACGACCGGGACGCGGGCGGCGCCTTCCGGCACTGCTACACCGCCACCGTCGGCCGGGTCTTCTTCGAACTGGTCCAGCGCGATCCCGGCTACCACGGTTACGGCGCCCCGAACGCGCCGGTACGCCTCGCGGCGCAGCACACCCGGCACTAGGGTCTGCTGTTCCACTCCGCGATCACCGGCCGGCCGTGCTCCGTCGACAGGCGGCTGAGGGTGCCGGTGGCCAGCTGGAAGAGCCGGCCCTCGGCGGGTGGCAGGCCCAGCCGGCGGGCGGTCAGGACGCGCAGGAAATGGGCGTGCGCGACGAGAACCACGTCGCCCTCGTCGCCGGCGAGGGCCGTGTCCAGGCGGGACAGCACCCGGTCGGCGCGCCGGCCGATCTCGGCGGGTGACTCACCGGGGTGCCCGTCGGGGCCGGGCGGCACGCCGTCCGTCCACAGGTCCCAGTCGGGGCGGGTTCGGTGGATGTGGGCGGTGGTGACGCCCTCGTAACCGCCGTAGTCCCATTCGTGCAGGTCGGGGTCCGGGGCGGCAGCGTCGAGGCCCGCGAGATGCGCGGTGCGTATCGCGCGGCCGAGCGGGCTGGTGAGCGTCCACGCGTAGGTCCGGCCGGTGAGGAGCGGAGCGAGGGACTTGGCCTGTTCCTCGCCGTGCCGGGTGAGGGGCAGGTCGGTCCAGCTGGTGTGCTGCCCCGACACGCTCCACTCCGTCTCACCGTGGCGGACCAGCAGGAGGTCCCCCACGGCCGGTCAGTCCTTCGCCGACTCGACGGCGTGGCCGCCGAACTGGTTGCGAAGGGCCGCGATCATCTTCATCTGCGGGGAGTCGTCCTGCCGGGAGGCGAACCGCGCGAAGAGGGAGGCGGTGATCGCGGGCAGTGGCACCGCGTTGTCGATGGCCGCCTCGACGGTCCAGCGGCCCTCGCCGGAGTCCTCGGCGTAGCCGCGCAGCTTCTGGAGGTGCTCGTCGTCGTCGAGGGCGTTGACGGCGAGGTCGAGCAGCCAGGAGCGGATGACGGTGCCCTCCTGCCAGGAGCGGAACACCTCACGGACGTTGTCCACCGACTTGACCTTCTCCAGGAGCTCCCAGCCCTCGGCGTAGGCCTGCATCATGGCGTACTCGATGCCGTTGTGGACCATCTTGGAGAAGTGCCCGGCGCCGACCCTGCCCGCGTGGACGTAGCCGTACGGGCCTTCAGGCTTGAGCGCCTCGAAGACCGGCTCCAGCCGCCGGACGTGCTCCTTGTCGCCGCCGACCATCAGGGCGTAACCGTTCTGCAGGCCCCACACGCCCCCGGAGACGCCCGCGTCGACGAAACCGATGCCCTTGACGCCGAGTTCCGCGGCGTGCTTCTCGTCGTCGGTCCAGCGGGAGTTGCCGCCGTCGACGACCGTGTCGCCCTCGGACAGCAGTTCCTTCAGCTCGTCGATGACGGACTGGGTGGCGCGGCCGGCCGGGACCATCACCCACACGGTGCGGGGGGCGTCGAGCTTCTCGACCAGTTCGGCGAGGTCCTTGACGTCGGAGAGCTCGGGGTTGCGGTCGTAGCCGATGACGGTGTGGCCGGCGCGGCGGATCCGCTCGCGCATGTTGCCGCCCATCTTGCCGAGGCCGATGAGGCCCAACTGCATGGCTGTCATATCAGCTTCACTTCTCTCTAGGCGTTCTTGAGCGAGCGGTACGCGGCCACCAGGGCGCGGGTGGACGGGTCGAGGCCGGGCACGTCCGCGCCCTCGGTGAGGGCGGGCTCGACGCGCTTGGCGAGGACCTTGCCCAGTTCCACGCCCCACTGGTCGAAGGAGTCGATGTTCCACACCGCACCCTGCACGAACACCTTGTGCTCGTAGAGCGCGACGAGCTGGCCGAGGACCGACGGGGTCAGTTCGGGAGCGAGGATCGTCGTGGTGGGGTGGTTGCCGCGGAAGGTGCGGTGCGGTACCTGCTCCTCGTCCACGCCCTCCGCGCGGACCTCCTCGGCGGTCTTGCCGAAGGCGAGGGCCTGGGTCTGGGCGAAGAAGTTGGCCATCAACAGGTCGTGCTGGGCCTTGAGTTCCTCGCTCAGCTCGGCCACGGGCCGGGCGAAGCCGATGAAGTCGGCCGGGATCAGCTTGGTGCCCTGGTGGATGAGCTGGTAGTAGGCGTGCTGCCCGTTGGTGCCCGGCGTCCCCCACACCACGGGGCCGGTCTGCCACTCGACCGGGCGGCCCTGACGGTCCACCGACTTGCCGTTGGACTCCATGTCCAGCTGCTGCAAGTAGGCGGTGAACTTGGACAGGTAGTGGCTGTAGGGCAGCACCGCGTGCGACTGGGCGTCGAAGAAGTTGTTGTACCAGATGCCCAACAGGCCCAGGATCAGCGGTGCGTTGGCCTCCGCGGGCGCGGTCTGGAAGTGCTCGTCGACGATCCGGAAACCGTCCAGCATCTCCCGGAAGCGGTCCGGGCCGATGGCGATCATCAGGGACAGGCCGATGGCCGAGTCGTACGAGTAGCGGCCGCCGACCCAGTCCCAGAACGCGAACATGTTGTCCGGGTCGATGCCGAACTCGGTGACCTTCCCGGCGTTCGTGGACAGTGCCACGAAGTGCTTGGCGACCGCCTTGTCGTCGCCGTCCAGCCCGTCGAGCAGCCACGTGCGCGCCGATGTCGCGTTGGTGATCGTCTCGATCGTGGTGAACGTCTTGGACGCGACGATGAACAGGGTCTCCGCCGGGTCCAGGTCACGGGTCGCCTCGTGCAGGTCCGCGCCGTCCACGTTCGACACGAAACGGAACGTGAGATCGCGTGCTGTATACGATCGCAGTACTTCGTATGCCATCGCCGGGCCCAGGTCGGAGCCGCCGATGCCGATGTTGACGACGTTACGGATCCGGCTGCCCGTGTGACCGGTCCACTCACCGGAGCGGACCCGCTCGGCGAACGCGGCCATCTTGTCCAGGACGGCGTGCACCTCGGGGACGACGTTCTCCCCGTCGACCTCGACCACCGCATCCCGGGGGGCGCGCAGCGCGGTGTGCAGCACGGCCCGGTCCTCGGTGGCGTTGATCCGTTCGCCGCGGAACATCGCGTCCCGCAGGCCGAAGACGCCGGTGGCGGTGGCCAGTTCCTGGAGCAGGGCGAGGGTCTCGTCGGTGACCAGGTGTTTGGAGTAGTCGATGCGCAGATCGCCGACGGTGACGACGTACCGCTCGGCGCGAGCGGGGTCCGCCGCGAACAGGTCCCGCAGGCCCGGGTGCGGCATCGTGTCCGTGCGATGGTCGTGCAGGGCGGCCCACTCCGGCCGCCGGGTGAGGTTCGGGACGTCAGACATGGGCGGGAACCCCCTCGGCGCCGTCGCCTCGCAGGGCGATGGCGTACATCTCGTCGGCGTCGAGGCGGCGCAGTTCCTCGGCGATGAGCTCGGACATGGTCCGCACCTTCAGCGCCAGGGTGCGCGGCGGCTGGCCCGGGAGGGTCAGCGTGGCCAGCGGGCCCTCGGGACGGTCGATGACGATCTCGCCGCCCTGGGTGCCCAGCCGGACGGCCGTGACCACCGGTCCGGCGGTGACGACGCGGTCGACGTCCACCTTCAGCCGTGCCTCCAGCCAGCGGGCGAGCAGCTCGGCGGCCGGGTTGTCGGCCTCGGCCTCCACGGCCGCGGAGATCACCTCGGTGCGGGCCTGGTCGAGGGCGGCGGCCAGCATCGACCGCCAGGGGGTGAGGCGGGTCCAGGCGAGGTCGGTGTCGCCGGGCGCGTAGGAGCGCATGCGGTCCTGGAGGACCGCGAGGGGGTTCTCGACGGCGTACAGGTCGGTGATCCTGCGCTGCGCGAGCGCGCCGAGGGGGTCCTTCGCGGGGTTCTCCGGCGCGTCCACCGGCCACCACACGACCACCGGCGCGTCCGGCAGCAGCAGCGGCAGGACGACCGAGTCGGCGTGCTGGGACACCTCGCCGTAGGTGCGCAGTACGACCGTCTCGCCGGTGCCGGCCTCGGAGCCGACCCGGACCTCCGCGTCCAGCCGGGACTGCGTGCGCTCGCGCGGGCTGCGGGCGTGCCGCTTGATGACGACCAGGGTGCGCGAGGGGTGCTCGTGCGAAGCCTCCTCGGCGGCCTTGATCGCGTCGTAGGCGTTCTCCTCGTCCGTGACGATGACCATCGTCAGGACCATGCCCACAGCAGGGGTTCCGATGGCGCGGCGGCCCTGCACCAGCGCCTTGTTGATCTTGCTTGCCGTGGTGTCGGTCAGGTCGATCTTCATGGCCTGCGCCAGCTCCGTCCGTCTCGTGCGAGCATCTCGTCTGCTTCCTGTGGACCCCATGTGCCCGCCGGGTACTGGGCCGGCCTGCCGTGCGCCGCCCAGTACTCCTCGACGGGGTCGAGGATCTTCCAGGACTCTTCCACTTCCTGGTGACGGGGGAACAGGTTGGCGTCGCCGAGCAGCACGTCCAGGATGAGCCGCTCGTACGCCTCCGGACTGGACTCGGTGAACGACTCGCCGTAGGCGAAGTCCATCGACACGTCCCGGATCTCCATCGAGGTGCCCGGCACCTTGGAGCCGAACCGGACGGTCATGCCCTCGTCCGGCTGGACGCGGATGACGACGGCGTTCTGCCCGAGTTCCTCGGTGGCGGAGGAGTCGAACGGGGAGTGCGGGGCCCGCTTGAACACCACCGCGATCTCGGTGACCCGGCGGCCCAGCCGCTTGCCGGTGCGCAGGTAGAAGGGGACGCCCGCCCAGCGGCGGTTGTCGACCTCCAGCTTGACCGCCGCGTAGGTGTCGGTCTTGGACCGCGCGTCGATGCCCTCCTCCTGGAGGTATCCGGGCACCTTCGCGCCGCCCTGCCACCCTTGCGCGTACTGCCCGCGCACGGTGCTCGCACCCAGGTCCTTGGGCAGCCGCACCGACTTGAGCACCTTCAGCTTCTCGGTGAGCAGCGCCTCGGCGTCGAAGGCGATGGGTTCCTCCATCGCGGTGAGCGCCATCAGCTGGAGCAGGTGGTTCTGGATGACGTCACGGGCGGCTCCGATGCCGTCGTAGTAGCCGGCCCGGCCGCCGATGCCGATGTCCTCGGCCATGGTGATCTGCACGTGGTCGACGTACGACCGGTTCCAGATCGGCTCGTACATCTGGTTGGCGAAGCGCAGCGCCAGGATGTTCTGGACGGTCTCCTTGCCGAGGTAGTGGTCGATCCGGAAAACCTGGTCCGGTTCGAACACGTCGTGCACGACCGCGTTCAGCTCGCGGGCGCTCGCCAGATCCCGCCCGAACGGCTTTTCGATGACCGCGCGCCGCCAGGCGCCCTGCGGAGGGCTCGCCAGGCCGTGCTTCTTCAGCTGCCGCACGACCTTGGGGAAGAACTTCGGCGGTACGGAGAGGTAGAAGGCGAAGTTGCCGCCCGTGCCGCGGGAGGCGTCCAGCTCGTCGACGGCCTGCCGCAGCTGCTTGAACGCGGTGTCGTCGTCGAAGTCACCCGGGATGAACCGCATGCCCTCGGCGAGCTGCTGCCAGACCTCCTCCCGGAACGGGGTGCGGGCGTGCTCCCGGACGGCGTCGTGCACCACCTCGGCGAAGTCCTGGTCCTCCCAGTCGCGCCGGGCGAAACCCACCAGGGAGAAGCCCGGCGGCAGCAGCCCGCGGTTGGCCAGGTCGTACACGGCCGGCATCAGCTTCTTGCGGGACAGGTCACCGGTCACGCCGAAGATGACCAGACCCGACGGGCCGGCGATGCGGGGCAGCCGGCGGTCGCGCGGATCGCGCAGGGCGTTCACCCAGTCGGCCGCCGGGACGACGGGCACCTGCACCGGCTCCGGTGCCGCGCCCTGGTCTTCGTTGGTGGTCATTACGCGTCAACTCCCTTGCTGTCCAAGGACTTCGTGACCGCGTCCAGCAGGTCCTGCCAGGCCGCCTCGAACTTGGCGACACCCTCGTCCTCGAGCTGCCGGACGACCTCCTCGTAGGAGATCCCCAGCCGCTCGACGGCCGCGAGGTCGGCGCGGGCCTGCGGGTAGCCGCCGGTGACCGTGTCACCGGTGACGGCTCCGTGGTCGGCGACCGCGTTCAAGGTGGCCTCCGGCATGGTGTTGACCGTGCCGGGCGCGACCAGATCGTCTACATACAGCGTGTCCTTGTATGCGGGATCCTTCACACCGGTGGACGCCCACAGCGGGCGCTGCTTGTTCGCCCGGTCTCCGGCCAGGGCGAGCCAGCGCTCGCCGGAGAAGACCTCCTCGTACGCCTCGTAGGCCAGTCTCGCGTTGGCCAGCGCGGCCCGGCCCTTGAGCGCGAGGGCCTCGTCGGTGCCCAGGACCGTCAGCCGCTTGTCGATCTCGGTGTCGACGCGGGAGACGAAGAACGACGCCACGGAGTGGATGGCGGACAGGTCCAGGCCCTTCGTGCGGGCCTTCTCCAGACCGGCGAGGTAGGCGTCCATCACCTCGCGGTACCGCTCCAGGGAGAAGATCAGCGTGACGTTGACGCTGATGCCCTGGGCGATGACCTCGGTGATGGCGGGCAGACCCGCCCGGGTCGCCGGGATCTTGATCATGACGTTGGGGCGGTCGACGAGCCAGGCGAGCTGACGGGCCTCGGCGACGGTGGCCGCCGTGTCGTGGGCGAGGCGGGGGTCGACCTCGATGGAGACGCGGCCGTCCCGGCCCGCTGTCTTTTCGTATACAGGATGCAGAATGTCGGCGGCGGACCGCACGTCGGCGGTCGTCAGCATACGCACCGCCTCGTCGACCGTGACGCCCCGCACGGCCAGGTCGGCGAGCTGCTCCTCGTAGCCCGCGCCGGAGCCGATGGCGGCCTGGAAGATCGACGGGTTGGTGGTGACGCCGACGACGTTCCCGGCCGCGACGAGCCGGGCGAGGCCGCCGGATTCGATCCGCCGGCGGGACAGGTCGTCCAGCCAGATCGACACGCCCTCGTCGGCGAGGCGCTCCAGTGCTCCCGCGGTCGCGGTCGCTTCGGTCACTGTGATCATCTTCCTTCGTGCGATCGGATCAACCGCGGACGGCCGCGAGGGATTCCCGGGCCTTGGCGGCGACGTTCTCGGCCGTGAAGCCGAACTCGGCGAACAGGATCTTGGCGTCGGCGGAGGCGCCGAAGTGTTCGAGGGAGACGATGCGTCCGGCGTCTCCCACGAAGCGGTACCAGGTCAGGCCGATGCCCGCCTCCACGGCGACGCGTGCCCGCACATCCGGCGGGAGCACACGGTCCCGGTACTCCCGCGGCTGCTCCTCGAACCACTCCACTGACGGCATCGACACCACCCGCGTACCGGTCCCCTCGGCTTCCAGCAGCTCACGGGCGGCCACCGCGAGCTGCACCTCGGAGCCGGTGGCGATCAGGGCCACGTCCGGCGTCCGGGTGGAGGACTCCTCAAGGACGTAGCCGCCGCGCGCCGCGTCCGGGTTCGGCGCGTACGCCGGCACGCCCTGCCGGGTCAGCGCCAGCCCGTGCGGTGCGGGGTGGCTGGAGTGCCGGCGGAGAATCTCCGCCCAGGCGACGGCGGTCTCGTTGGCGTCGGCCGGACGCACGACGTTCAGGCCGGGGATGGCCCGCAGGGACGCCAGGTGCTCGACGGGCTGGTGGGTCGGGCCGTCCTCGCCGAGGCCGATGGAGTCGTGCGTCCACACGTACGTCACCGGCAGCTGCATCAGCGCGGACATCCGGACGGCGTTGCGCATGTAATCGGAGAACACCAGGAAGGTGCCGCCGTAGACGCGGGTGTTGCCGTGCAGCGCGATGCCGTTCATCTCCGCGGCCATCGAGAACTCGCGGATACCGAAGTGGACGGTACGGCCGTACGGGTCCGCCTCCGGCAGCGGGTTGCCCTCGGGGAGGAAGGAGCTGGCCTTGTCGATGGTGGTGTTGTTGGAACCGGCCAGGTCGGCGGAGCCGCCCCACAGCTCGGGGAGCACCGGTCCGAGCGCCTGGAGGACCTTGCCCGAGGCGGCGCGGGTCGCGACGGACTTACCGGGTTCGAACACCGGTACGGCATCCTCCCAGCCCTCCGGCAGCCGGCCCGCGACGATCCGGTCGAACAGCTCCGCACGTTCCGGCCGGGCCTCGCGCCACTCGGCGATCCGCTTGTCCCAGGCGGCATGCTCCTCCGCGCCCCGGTCCAGGGCCCGGCGGGTGTGGGCCAGGACGTCGTCCGCGACCTCGAAGGTCTTCTCGGGGTCGAAGCCGAGGACCCGCTTGGTCGCGGCCACCTCGTCGGCGCCGAGCGCCGAGCCGTGGGCGGCCTCCGTGTTCCGCGCGTTCGGGGCGGGCCAGGCGATGATCGTGCGCATCGCGATGATGGACGGGCGCCCGGTCTCGGCCCGCGCGGCCTCGAGCGCCGTGTGCAGGGCCCGCACGTCGATGTCGCCGTTCTCGGCCGGCTCGACGCGCTGGGTGTGCCAGCCGTACGCCTCGTACCGCTTCAGCACGTCCTCGGAGAACGCCGTGGCGGTGTCGCCCTCGATGGAGATGTGGTTGTCGTCGTAGAGGAAGACGAGGTTGCCGAGCTTCTGGTGTCCGGCCAGCGAGGAGGCCTCCGCCGAGACGCCCTCCTGGAGGTCGCCGTCGGAGACGATCGCCCAGACGGTGTGGTCGAAGGGGGAGGCGCCCTCGGGGGCCTCCGGGTCGAACAGGCCGCGCTCGTAGCGGGCGGCCATCGCCATACCGACGGCGTTCGCGACGCCCTGGCCGAGCGGGCCCGTGGTGGTCTCCACACCGGCGGTGTGCCCGTACTCCGGGTGCCCGGGCGTCTTCGAGCCGTGCGTGCGGAACGCCTTGAGGTCGTCCAGCTCCAGCTCGTACCCCGCGAGATGGAGCTGGGTGTAGAGGGTCAGCGAGGTGTGACCGGGGGACAGCACGAAGCGGTCGCGGCCCGCCCACTCCGGGTCGGCCGGGTCATGACGCATCACCTTCTGAAACAAGGTGTACGCCGCCGGGGCCAGGCTCATCGCGGTGCCGGGGTGGCCGTTGCCGACCTTCTGCACGGCGTCCGCCGCCAGCAGCCGGGCGGTGTCGACGGCACGCCGGTCGAGTTCGGTCCATTCGAAGCTGTCCGGTGTCTGCGTGCTCATCTTCAAGAAATCCTCGATCCGAGCGGATGGCTGGTCTGACGCGTTCAAACTTAAAAGTCTGACTTTTACGGGGGAAGGTCGCTGTGTGTCAGCCTGTGGTGAAACTGGGACACCCATGCCGGCGACGCCGGCA
The DNA here is from genome assembly GCF_042894725.1 of Streptomyces sp. NPDC001480. Classification (NCBI taxonomy): domain Bacteria; kingdom Bacillati; phylum Actinomycetota; class Actinomycetes; order Kitasatosporales; family Streptomycetaceae; genus Streptomyces; species Streptomyces sp. NPDC001480. The sequence goes on from NZ_JBIAVX010000010.1 coordinate 370,108, forward strand.
ACGCGCGGCGCGAGAAGGACATGGCGGACAGAACCATCCAAGGCCCAGAAGATGACATCGACGGAGACGGCGGCGTGGACGGGATCAGAACCTTCCCCTTCCCGGTCGAACTCAGCGTCTGCGGCGTCGGCATGCAGATCGGCCCCATGGGCGACGGCCGCACCTGGCACGCCGACGCACCGCTGGAGCGGGTGCACCGCATCGACTTCCACGTCGTGATGCTCTTCACCGCCGGTCCCGTACACCACATGATCGACTTCGCCGAGTACGAGGCCAGGGCCGGCGACCTGCTGTGGATCCGCCCGGGGCAGGTCCACCGCTTCTCGCGCACCAGCGAGTACCGCGGAACCGTCCTGACCATGCAACCCGGCTTCCTGCCCCGCTCCACGGTGGAGGCCACCGGCCTGTACCGCTACGACCTGCCGCCCCTGCTCCACCCGGACGAGCCCCGCCTGGCAGCCCTCGAGGCCTCCCTCGCCCAGCTGCGCCGCGAGTACGAGGACACCACGACGCTTCCGCTCAGCCTGCACACCTCGGTGCTGCGCCACTCCCTCACGGCGTTCCTGCTGCGCCTGGCGCACCTGGCGGCCAGCTCGGAACAGGCGGCACGGCAGCAGGCCGACACGACGTTCACCCTCTTCCGCGACGCCGTGGAGGAGGGCTTCGCCACCAACCACAGCGTCAGCGCCTACGCCGACGCCCTCGGCTACTCCCGCCGCACCCTGGTCCGCGCGGTCCGCGCCGCCACCGGCGAGACACCGAAGGGGTTCATCGACAAACGCGTCGTCCTGGAGGCCAAACGCCTCCTCGCCCACACGGACATGCCGATAGGCCGCGTCGGGGCGGCCGTGGGCTTCCCCGACGCGGCGAACTTCTCCAAGTTCTTCCAACTGCACACCGGACAGACACCGGTGGCGTTCCGGGCGGAGCTGGGCTAGCGGATCTGGCCCGGCACGCCCTGGGGCCGGGGACGCTCGCCCAGCCACGGCATCCGGCGCACGAGCGTGTCGCGCATACGCGACAGCGCCTCGATCCGTTCCTCCAACTCGGCCACCCGGCGCGCGCCGACCTCGTAGGCGGCGGCGCAGGCCGGCGAGTACCCGAACACCTCGGGCAGATCGCTGTCGAGGTAGCGGACGAAGGACTTGACGTTCTCCACCGTGAACCCGGAGGCGAGCAGGTCCCTGACGTTGCGCACCCGAGCCTGTGCCTCAGGCCCGTAGACCCGGTAACCCGCCGCGGTCCGCTCCGACTCCAGCAGGCCCTGTTCCTCGTAGTAGCGCAGGGCCCGGGTGGTCGTCCCGGTGCGCGCGGCCAGGTCACCTATCAGCATCACAGTCGCCTCCGCAGGCTTCGGCATGGTGCATTCGCATGTTGTATGCGCATGTTGTATGCGAAGTTCAACCCTTCAGCCGCACCACCGTCTTCCCGGTGTACCTGCCGCGCACCAGGCCGAGGAGCGCCTGCGGAGCGTTGGGCAGGCCGTCGACGACCGTCTCCTCGTGGACGATCGAGCCGTCGCGCAGCCAGCCGCGGAACTGTTCCCCGAACTCGGCTGCCCGGTCCAGGTGGTCGCGGACGGTGAAGCCGCGGATCGTCAGCCGCTTGCCGATCACGGTGAGCAGATCGCCGGGCCCGGTGTCGGGCCGGCCGGTGCTCTGCCGGTGCAGGGCGCCGCAGACGGCGATGCGGCCGTGGTCGTTCATCACCTCGATGGCGGCGCGCAGTTGTTCGCCGCCCACGTTGTCGAAGTAGACGTCGATACCGTCGGGCGCGGCCTCGCGCAGCCGGTCGACGACCGGATCGTCGTGGTGGTCGAAAGCCGCGTCGAAGCCGAGCCTGCCGGTCAGACGGGCGACCTTCTCCGGGGAGCCGGCGCTGCCGATCACCCGTGCGGCCCCCTTGAGCCGGGCGATCTGGCCGGCGAGGCTGCCGGTGGCGCCGGCCGCGCTGGAGACGAACACGGTGTCGCCCGGCCGCAGTCGAGCGGCCTCGACGAGTCCGACGTAGGCGACCAGACCGAAGCCCAGGTGCAGGGACGGTGTCGGATAGGCGGCCCGGTCCACCTTCCGGAACGCCTCGGCCCCGGCCACCGCGTACTCCCGCCATCCCAGCCGGTGCACCACCAAGTCGCCCGGCGCCAGCGCGGGTTCGGCCGAAGCGACGATCTCGCCGACGGCGTCCCCGTACATCGGCTCGCCGATCTCGTAGCGCGGCATGGGCAGCCCGGGCTCACCCGACATCAGCAGCAGCATGCCCGGGTCGAGGGACAGGAAGAGGTTGCGGACCAGGACCTGGCCGGGGGCGGGGTCCGGTACCGGGACCTCGGTGATCTCGATGTCGCCGGCGGCGGGCAGTCCCTGAGGGCGGCGGATCAGGCGGGCCTCGAGGCCCGTGCGGTGGTTCACGGTTGCGGTCATGCCGGCGACGCTAGGGATTGACCCGTACGTGAAGGTCAACCCCCGGGCGTCACCGGCGGGCGAGGTCAGTGCCCGAAGTCGAACCAGTTCACGTTCACGAAGTCCGACGACTGGCCGCTGGTGAACGTCAGATAGACGTCGTGGGTGCCGGTCACCGAGGCGATGTTGGCCGGGACCGTCCGCCAGCTCTGCCAGCCGCCGGTGTTGGAGACCGCGAAGCTGCCGATGGGGGAGTTGCTCAGGCTGTCGAGGCGCACCTCGACCAGTCCGCTCACCCCGGAGGCGGCGCCGCTCGCCACCCGGCCGTAGAACTGCCTGGCCGCCGTGGAGCCGAAGTCGACGCCCTTGTACAGGGCCCAGTCGCCGTTGGCCAGGTAGCCGAGGTCCTGGCCGCCGCCGGTGTCCGTGGTGGTCTCGGTGCCCGTGCCGGACTGGCTGTCGTACGACTCCGCCTGAACGGCGCTGTAGGCGTCGCGGTTACCGGACGGCGGGGGTGTGGTACCGCTCCCACCGCCCGTCGACTGAAGCACCTGCACATAGTCGACGACCATGGGGTGGCCGGGCTCCGTGCCGCTGTCCGGCCCGCCGCCGAACGCCGCCGGGAAACCGCCGCCCATCGCCACGTTGAGGATGACGAAGAAGCCGTGGTTGGTGGCGTTCGCCCAGGTCGTGGCATCGACCTGATTCGCCTTCACCGTGTGGAAGTTGACGCCGTCGAGGTAGAAGCGGATCTCCTCGGGACTGGTGGAGCGGTCCCACTCCATCGCGTAGGTGTGGAAGCCCGCCTGGCAGGTCGTGCCGGAACAGGGGGTGTTGCCGCCGATGCCCGAGGTCTCGTTGCAGGGTCCGCCGGGGTTGGTGCCGCAGTGCATCGTGGCCCAGTCGGTGTTCAGCCCCTGGACGTTCTCCATGATGTCCAGCTCGCCGACGCTCGGCCAGTTCTGGTAGTTGCCGCGGTAGGGCGCGCCCAGCATCCAGAACGCCGGCCAGTATCCCTTGGCGGCGGCGCCGGTGACGTCCGGCATCTGTATACGGGATTCCACGCGCAGCTTGCCGCCGGCCGGGGGCTGGAAGTCGGTACGGGTCGTTTCGATGCGGCCCGAGGTCCAGTTGCCGGAGGAGTCTCGGCGCGGGGTGATGAGCAGGTTGCCGTTGCCGTCGAGGGCGACGTTGCTGGTGCTGGAGGTCATCGTCTCGACCTCGCCGGTGCCCCAGTTGGCGGCGCCGCCCGGGTAGGACGTCCCGGTGTCGTACTGCCAGGTGGAGGTGTTGACGCCGGTCCCCGCCGCTCCGTCGAAGTCGTCCAGGAACACCTGCGTCCAGCCGGACGGTGGCGTGGGCGCCGAGGCGTTGGCGGGGAGGGTGGCGGCTGTCGCGGCGCCTGCCGCGAGGCTGAGGGTGGCGAGCACGGCCACTAGCGCACGGCGCAGCGGGCGCCGTCTGGGTATGCCGGAGGTTTCGCTCATGGGGGCCTCTCGGGTACGGAGTCGATGTGTGCGGATACCCTTGAGAGCGCTCTCAAGGTGCGGCCAATGTGCTCTCCGCCTCTGCGGTCGTCAAGACTTGAAACAAGGAAACTCCCCTATCGGGAGGGGAGTTCACCCGATGAAGCCGTATATGGTCCCGGCCCGGCCGTCTGCCCTAGAGCGCGCTGCCGGCCTTCCAGTCCGCCCAGGACAGGTTCCATCCGTTGAGTCCGTTGGCCGCATCGACCGTCCTCTCGCCCGAGTTCTTCACGATCACCACGTCGCCGAGCATCGAGGACTCGTAGAACTTGTAGCCCGCCACGGAGCTGTCGCCCGCGCCCTTGGCGTCGTGCAGGCCGACGCAGCCGTGGCTGGTGTTCTCGTGCCCGAACACCGCGGTGGATGCCCAGTAGTTGCCGTGGACGAAGGTGCCGGAGGTGGTCAGCCGCTGGGCGTGCGGAACATCCGGGATGTCGTACTCGTCGCCGAGCCCGACCGTGGACGACTCCATGCGTGTCTGCTTGAACCGCTCGCTGATCACCATGATCCCGGACCAGGTGGTGTGGTCCGGGTCGCCGCCGGAGACGGGGTACGTGGCGACGGTGGCGTCGTCGCGCTTCACCGTCATCTGCTTGGTGGCCAGGTCGACGGTGCTGACCTGCCGGCGACCGATATGGAATACAACATCCTTTGATTGCATACCGTACACACCGTCCGCTCCCTCGATGTCCTTGAGCCGCAAGCTCAGCGTGACCGTGGTGCCGGGCGCCCAGTAGGTCTCCGGCCGGAAGTCGAGCCGGGTGTCGCTGAACCAGTGCCCGACCACCTCGACGGCGGGCTCGGCGGTCACCGTGATCGCCTTCTGCACGGCGGCCCGGTCCGTGACGGCGTGCGTGAAGTTGATCGACACCGGCATGCCGACGCCGGAGGTGGACCCCGCCTCGGGCGTGAAGTAGCCGACGAAGGTGGCGCCGGGGGGCCTGGTGGTGAAGGTGGTCACCGTCTCCTCGGCGGCGCTGCCTTTCGCCTTGGCTGTCACCGTGTACTTCGTTCCCGAGTACGGGTTCTTCGTCGACGTCCACTTCGTGCGGGCGTCGTTGTAGGAGCCCGCCAGGGTGGAGCCGTCGTCGCCGGTGACCTTGACGGAGGCCAGGGTGCCGTCGGTCGCGGTGACCTCGACGCGGCTGGTGAAGTCGGCCTTCTTGGTGCCCGCCGCGGGCGTGACCGTGATCGTCGCCTTCTTCGTCGTCGCGGCCTGTGCGGACGCTGTCGCGCCGCCGTTCGCGGCCTGTGCGGTGCCGGTGCCGCCGGAGGAGCCCGGGGAGGAGTCGCATCCGGCGAGGACGGCGGAGGCGGGCGCGGCGCCGAGGATGCCGAGGATCCCGCGCCGGGACCAGGTCCGCGCCGACTGTCCGGCCCGGTTCGATATGTGCGAGACGCCCACGACACGCCTTTCTGAGTTGTCCGTCTGTGCGTGGGCATACTGCGTGGGTTGTCTGGGTCGCTTCTTTGAATCCGAGGGGTCCAGCCTGAGATTCCGGTGAGGACGGCGCGGCTGTCGCCCGAGCCGCGCTTCCCTCACATGCCGGACACCGGCGCCGGCGGGTGGCCCCCGGCGCTCAGGGCGTTCGCTCCGGCTGCCAGCCCAGCGCCCGGGATATCCCGCGCGCGGCCAGCCGTACCGCCGGCGCCAGCACCGGCACCTGGGCTGCCCGTTGGGGGACGACGACGGACACGGCGGCGACCACGGCCCCGCCCGGCCCGCGCACGTCGGCCGCCACCGACAGCGCATCCTCGGTCACCTGGCGGTCACTCACCGCGACGCCGGTACGCCGCACTTCGGCGAGTACCCGGCGCAGCCGCGAGGGATCGGTGATCGTGTACGGGGTGAAGGAGGCGAGCGGACCGGCGCAGTACTCCTCCTGGAGGCCGGTGCCGGCGTGCGCCAGCAGCGCGAGCCCGACCCCGGTGGCGTGCAGGGGCCAGCGCGCGCCGACCCGGATGTGCACGCCGACCGCCGAACGGCCCGAGATCCACTCGATGTAGACGACCTCGGACCCGTCTCGTACCGCCATCTGCACGTTCTCGTGCGTCGCCTCGTACAGGTCCTCCAGGTACGGCAACGCGATCTGCCGCAGCGCCAGGCCGCGCGGCGCCAGAGCGGCGAGCTCCCACAGTCTGAGACCCACGTGGTACACGCCGTCCGGGTCCCGCTCCAGGGCGCCCCACTCGGTGAGCGCGGCGACCAGCCGGTGCGTGGTGGTCAGGGTGAGCCCCGCCCGGCGGCTGATGTCCGTCAGGCACAGCGCCGGATGCTCGTGGTCGAACGCGGCGAGCACCGACAGCAGCCGGTCCGGCGCGGAACGGACGGTCATCGCCGAGTGCCCCTTTCCCGGGGTGTGGCCGCGGTTTCCAGCGGTGTGGCCCAGGTTTCCGGTGGTCCGGCTCAGGAGAGCCCGTCCTCGGCGATCCGCAGCAGCAGCGCGTGCAGCGTCTCCCGCTCGGCCGGGTCCAGAGGGCCCAGCAGTTCCCCGGTGACGCGCAGGCCCGCCTCGTCGGTGTTCCGCAGGAAGGCCCGGCCCGCCCCGGTGAGCACGACGATGCGGCTGCGGCGGTCGTCGGGGGCGGGGCGGCGCTCGGCGAAGCCCAGTTTCTCCAGGTCGTCGACCAGGCCGACGATCGCGCTCGGGTCGTAGCCGAGCCGTGTGCTCAGTTCCCGCTGGAGGGCGCCCTCGGTGGTGGCGAGGAAGCGCAGCAGCGCGTAGTGGCGCAGGCGCAGGCCCGATTCCTGGAGGAAGGCGTTGAACAGCTGCCCGGAGCGCAGGCCCAGCCGGTACAGCAGATAGCCGGTGTCGGCGTGCAGGCCGCGCATCCACGGCTCGTGCGCGTCGAGGCTGGGGTTCGTGGCGTGCTGGCGGGTGATGGCGGCTCTCCCTCGTCTCGGCCGGCCCGGATGTCGTCCGGCCCTCGCAGGCCAGCATGCCCCACCCGTAGGTCCGGGACAACTATTGACGTCAACAATTATTGCTCTTAGCTTCGATCTCGAAGCCGCGGTACAGCCAGCTGCACCGCATCGCCTTGTGAACCGCTTCGCCCTGTGAACCGCTTCGCCTTGTGAACCCGCATCGCCTTGTGAAGGGACTCGCTCGTGTCCAGCATCGATCTCACCGGCAAGGCCGCCGTCGTCACCGGCAGCGGCCGGGGCCTCGGCCTCGCCTACGCCCATGCCCTCGCCGCCCACGGGGCGTCCGTGATCGTCAACGACATCGACGAGGACGTGGCCGGGCAGGCCGTGAAGTCCATCACCGAGGCGGGCGGCACGGCCGTCGCGGAGGTGGTCCCGGTCGGCACCGCCGAAGCCGCCGACCGGCTCGTCGGCCGCGCGGTCGAGGAGTTCGGCAGGCTGGACGTCCTGGTCACCAACGCCGGCATCCTGCGCGACAAGGTGCTGTGGAAGATGACCGACGAGGACTTCGACGCGGTGATCACCACCCACCTCAAGGGCACCTTCACCTGCGCCCGGGCCGCCGCCGTCCGCATGCGCGAGCAGGGCGAGGGCGGCACCCTGATCCTGGTCGGCTCCCCGGCCGGACAGCGCGGCAACTTCGGCCAGACCAACTACGCGGCCGCCAAGGCCGGCATCGCCGCCATGGCCCGCACCTGGTCGATGGAGCTCGCCCGCGCGAACATCACCGTCAACGCGATCGTGCCGGTCGCCGCGACCGCCATGACCGAGACCATCCCCGCCTTCGCCCCCTACGTCGAAGCCCTGAAGAACGGCGAACCGCTCCCGGACTTCCTGCGCAAGGGCGAGGGCTTCGGCACCCCCGAGGACTGCGCGGCCCTCGTCCCCTTCCTCGCCTCGAAGGCCGCGCGCGGCATCACCGGCCAGGCCATCGGCATCGGCGGCGACAAGGTGGCACTCTGGTCGCATCCGCAGGAGATCAGGGCGGCCTACGCCGACGGCGGCTGGACCCCCGACACCCTGGCCGACGCGTGGGCCGGCTCGGTCGGCGCCGAACCGCAGACCGTCGGCATCCCTGCGCCCACGTTCCCGGAGGCGTGATGGACCTCGCCATGAACCTCGAGGAACTCGTCGCGATCGACGTCCACACCCACGCCGAAGTGTCCTCCAAAGGCCACTCCTCCCTGGACGACGACCTGCACGACGCCTCCTCCGCCTACTTCAAGGTCGAGGGCAAGCGGAAACCGACCCTTCAGGAGACGGCAGCCCACTACCGCGAACGGAAGATGGCCGCCGTGATCTTCACGGTGGACGCCGAGTCCGCCACCGGCACCGCCCCGGTCCCCAATGAGGAGGTCGCCGAGGCCGCGGCCGCCAACGCGGACGTCCTGATCCCGTTCGCCTCCATCGACCCCTTCCGGGGCAAGGCCGGCGTCAGGCAGGCCCGCCGCCTGGTCGAGGAGTACGGGGTGAAGGGCTTCAAGTTCCACCCCAGCATCCAGGGCTTCTTCCCCAACGACCGCTCTGTGGCGTACGACCTGTACGAGGTGATCGAGGAGACGGGCAGCATCGCCCTCTTCCACACCGGCCAGACCGGCATCGGCGCCGGAGTCCCCGGCGGGGGCGGAATCAGGCTGAAGTACTCAAACCCGCTCCACGTGGACGACGTCGCCGCCGACTTCCCGCACCTGAAGATCATCCTGGCGCACCCGTCCTTCCCCTGGCAGGACGAGGCCCTCGCCGTCGCCACGCACAAGCCGGGCGTGCACATCGACCTGTCCGGCTGGTCGCCGAAGTACTTCCCGCCGCAACTGGTGCAGTACGCCAACACGCTGCTGAAGGACAAGGTCCTCTTCGGCTCCGACTTCCCCGTCCTCACCCCTGATCGCTGGCTCGCCGACTTCGAGAAGCTGCCGATCAAGGACGAGGTGCGGCCGAAGATCCTCAAGGAGAACGCCGCCCGCCTGCTCGGGCTGACGAAACCGTGAAGGGGGCGTCGGATGCGCAATGAGGGACTGGGATCGTGGCCCGCCCGCCGGGCCCGCAAGACCCCGCACCGCACCGCCCTGGTACACGGTGACCGGTACACCGACTACCGCACACTGTATACACGCACCACACGCCTGGCCCACGCCCTGCGCGCCCGGGGCGTCCGCCGCGGCGACCGCATCGCCTACCTCGGCCCCAACCACCCCGCTTACCTGGAGACACTGTTCGCCGCGGGCACCCTGGGCGCGGTCTTCGTCCCCCTCAACACCCGCCTCGCCGGCCCCGAGATCGCCTACCAGCTCGCCGACTCCGGCGCCAAAGCCCTCGTGTACGGTCCCAGCCACTCGGGGCTCGTCGCCGGGCTGCCCGGCGAGACCGGCGTACGGACGTACGTCGAAGTGGGCGCCGAGTACGAGGAGGCGGTGGCCGCCGCCCCTTCCGACCCCATCGACGAGCCGGTCACCGCGGACGACACCTGCCTCATCATGTACACCTCGGGGACGACCGGCCGTCCCAAGGGTGCGATGCTCACCCACGGCAATCTGACCTGGAACGCCGTCAACGTCCTCGTCGACCACGACCTGATCGCCGACGAACGCGCCCTGGTCTGTGCCCCGCTGTTCCACACCGCCGGCCTCAACATGCTGACGCTGCCGGTACTGCTCAAGGGCGGAACCTGCGTCCTGGTGGACGCCTTCGACCCCGACGCGACCTTCGACCTGATCGAACGGCACCGCATCACCTTCATGTTCGGCGTGCCGACCATGTTCGACCAGGTGGCCCGGCACCCCCGCTGGGCGGGCGCCGACCTGTCCTCCCTCAGGATCCTCACCTGCGGCGGCTCGCCCGTACCCACCCCGCTGATCGCCGCCTACCAGCAGCGCGGGCTGACCTTCCTCCAGGGCTACGGCATGACCGAGGCCGCGCCCGGCACCCTCTTCCTGGACGCCGAACACGCCGTGAGCAAGGCGGGATCGGCGGGCGTACCGCACTTCTTCAGCGACGTACGGGTCGTCCGGCCGGACCTCACCCCGGTCGACGTCGGCGAGACCGGCGAGGTCGTGGTACGCGGACCGCACGTCATGCCCGGCTACTGGGGGCTGCCCGAGGAGACCGCCGCCACCTTCGCGGACGGCTGGTTCCGCAGCGGCGACGCGGCACGGGTCGACGAGGACGGCTATGTGTACATCGTCGACCGTATGAAAGACATGATCATCTCGGGCGGGGAGAACGTCTACCCCGCCGAGATCGAGGACCGGCTCCTCGCCCACCCCGACATCGTCGAATGCGCGGTCATCGGTGTGCCGGACGACAAGTGGGGTGAGGTGCCGCGCGCGGTCGTCGTACCTCGCGAGGGCGCCGCCCTCGACCCCGAGGAGGTGCTCGCCTCCCTGGCCGGCCGCCTCGCCAAGTACAAGATCCCCAAGTCCGTGGTGATCGCGGACGAACTCCCGCGCACCGCCTCGGGAAAGCTCCTCAAGTCCCGGGTGCGTCAGCGCTACGGCAACCAACTCCCCTAAGGAACAAGGTACTCATGAGCGTCACCGTCAACGGCCTGGACGAACTGAAGAAGCTGGCCGGCAGCGACCTCGGCAGCAGCGAGTGGATCGAGGTCACCCAGGAGCGCATCGACACCTTCGCCGACGCCACCGGCGACCACCAATGGATCCACGTCGACCCTCAGCGCGCCGCCGAAGGGCCGTTCGGCGCGCCCATCGCCCACGGCTATCTGACGCTGTCCCTGTTCATCCCGCTGTTCACCGAGCTGCTGGACGTCCAGGGTGTCACGACCAAGGTCAACTACGGCCTGAACAAAGTGCGTTTCCCCTCGCCCGTCAAGGTCGGCTCCCGGATCCGTCTGGTGGCGCGGCTGGCGGACGTCGAGGAGGTGCCCGGCGGGGTGCAGATCACCGTCGACGGCACGATCGAGATCGACGGCGGCGGGAAACCCGCCGCCGTCCTGCAGAGCCTGTCCCGGTTCTACGCCTGACGTCCACCGTCTACTGTCTACGATTTTCGTCTGCAGTCTGCGATCTTCGTCTACTGTCTACGACTTTCGTCAACGGCCTGCGGTGTCAGGCGCCCACCACATCGACGAAGACCGGGTTCGCATAGAACCACGTGTCGGCCCACGGGTCGCCGTTCCCGGGCTCGTGGGGAATCGGGCCGTGCGGGTCGACGGCGGCGCCCAGGTAGCCGGCCCCGTGCCGGTTGCCGTCGCTGCCGCGGAGCCGGACGTAGAAGGACTCGTCGCCCACCGGCAGCGGGATGCGCAGTGTGTACGTTCCCTTGCGGCCGGACACGTCCGTCGTGTGCACGACCTTCGTGTCCGGCGCCTTCCAGGTGTCGCGGTCGCTGACCGGACCGCGCACCGCGCCCCGGATCACGTCCACCTGGGCCAACTGGGGCAGGATGCCCTGCGGGTTGGCCCGTGAGGCGGTCGTCACCGTGACGTACAGCGTGATCTTCTCGCCCTTGCGGACCCGCAGCCGGCCGCCGAGGGTGACGCCGCGGCCGGCGTCGCAGTCCCGCTTCACCCGCACGTCGAGCCCGTCCAGCAGGTGCCCGTGGTCGAGCCAGACGCGACCCGCGCGCAGGCCCGTCATCACGGCGCGGTAGCCGTACCGGGTCACGCCGACGTGTGTGCGGCTGAACTCGCCGGGCCAGAAGTCGCTGCCCGGCTGCGGGGTGTCGGTGTTCACCGGGTCGGGCAGCTTGCCGGTGTTGTCGAAGTTCTGGCCGGCCGGCCAGTCGCCGTTCTTCCAGGTGTCGAAGACGGTCCGGTGGTTGTCGGAGTTGGTGGTGATGGTGAACAGCCGGCCCTCGGCCAGCATCGAGTCCCACAGCCCGCCGACGGTGGCGGTCGCCCAGTCGAAGCCGCCGTACGTCAGGTACGCGTCCGCCGGGTAGCCCGCCCACGACTGCGCCGACGGCTTGTTCTCGTACTCGCCGCGGATCGAGGTGGAGCCGCGCCAGCCGGGGAGGGCCGCGCCCTGGGCGCCGGGCGCTCCCTCCATGCCGATCACGATCTCGGGGGCCGCGTCCCGCCAGTTGCGCATCTCGTGCGGGGAGTCGATGCCGAGGCGCAGTGGGTGGTTGGCGAGGACGAGGACGTCGTCGACGTATCCGGTGCGGCGCTGTTCGGCCAGCCACTGGACAGCCTTGACGGCGTGGGCCTCGTTGCGGGCGGTGTCGGTAGCGCCGGCGGAGCCCTCGGTGTAGCCGAGCAGCTTTCCGTCGTAGGCGAGTTCGAACCGTGTGAGCAGGTCGGTCTCGGCCGGGCCGGGGGCGGCGAACACCGTGCAGTGTTCGGCGGCGGGGATGTACCACTCCAGGCCCTGGAAGATCAGCTGGCGCGGGTTGGCGGCACGGGCCTTGAGGATCTCGGCGTGCTCCATCTTGGCGCCGTAGTAGGCGTGCCCGAAGTTGGAGTGCTCGTTGAACACCATCCAGTCGAGGCCGTACTTGGCGGCGGCTCGGGCCTGCTGGGTGAAGGTGTACTTCGCGTCGTGGCTGTAGACGGAGTGGACGTGGTGGTCGCCGACGAGGTAGGCGAGGCGAGGGTCGTCGCCGCCGAAGCCGCGCTGTGCGGAGGCGAGCGCGGGGGTCGCCGCGGAGCCGAGGGCGAAGGCGGCTCCGAACAGGCCCGCTCGGCGCAGGAGTTGGCGCCGCGACACGCCCTGGGCGTCGAGGGCGGCGGGGGAGACGGACGGGTCGGCCCAGGCGGGCAGTTGCTGCTCGGTCATGATCTTCAAGGTCCTTTTCAAGGTCCTCTTCGAGGGCGTCAGTGGTTCATGAAGGAGGTGACGGGCAGCGCCCGTGAGACGATCCGGACGTCGCCGAGGCGGCCGTGCAGGATCTGGTCGATCTTTCCGGCGTACTCGTAGCCGCCGAGCAGCCATGGCAGTCCGACGGAGGTGATGCCGGCCGCGGCGGCCTTCGGGTTGCGGACGGCCGGGCAGCCCTCCACGTACAGGGTGGTGTGTCTGCCGTCGTTGACGACCGCGAGGTGCCACCAGGTCTCCAGCGGGGTCTCCTGGCCCCAGTTGGTGGAGATGCCCTCCTGGTTGAGCGGGCGCATCGCCCACTGCGGCTCGCGGTCGTTGGACAGCGACAGTGTGGCGAGGGGCTCGTCGGGGTCGTCGGCGGTCTTGCCTGCGGCGCCGCCCGTGCCGGTGCGGCTGACGATGCCGGACCAGGCGTTGTGGTCGGGGTCCCAGTCGGCGGGCAGCCGGTAGAACGCCTCGATGGTGTAACCGTCCTTGAAATCGGCCGCGTTGAGCGGTGCGCCGTCGACCGTCTTCAGGTACGCGCCCTTCAGCGGTGACTTGTAGCCCTGGAACTCCAGGCTGCCGTGGCCGGGCTGGTCGGGATGGTGGTCGGCGGACCAGGCCAGGGCGCCGCCGCCCACCGTGACGAGGCTGAGGTCGTTGCCGCCTCCGGACAGGTCGCGGACGGTGCCCGTGACGGCCGCACCGTCGTCGTGTCCGTCGAAGCGCCAGTAGGCGACCGTGCCGGGGATCAACACCTTGGACGCGGGGCGTGCCGGGCGGGCCGGGACCGGGGCGAAGCCGGAGAAACGCTTCGTGAAGTCGATCTCCACCGAGAAGCGGTCGGCGTCGCCGCTCAGTTCGATCTCCTGGCGCTCCAGCTCGTTCAGGCCCTTCGCGGCCCGGCCCAGGATCCACGGCGAGACCGTCTCCACGTCGATGACGTTCCGGTCCAGGTCGAACCGGTAGAGGCGGATCATCGCCGCGCCGCCGAAGTAGCGGTTCTGGTAGTTCGTGAGGTGCAGGTGCACCTCGTTGCCCGCCGCGTTCTCGCGGGTCGCCCGGCCCGCCGGCCAGTAGTGGCCGTTCAGGGTCAGGAAGATCTGGTCGTGGTCCTCGATCAGCTGGTCCCACAGCTGCTGCCCGTACGTCGACAACTGGCCGTCTTCTACGACCAGTTCGTGCGTGGTGAGGATGACCGGCGTCTTCGGATGCCGCGCGAGGACGTCCTTCGCCCAGGCGTACCCCTTCGCCGACAGCCGCCAGTCCAGCGCCAGCACCATCCACTCGCGCCCCGCGGCCTTGAACAGGTGGTAGGTGTTGTAGCCGTCCGCGGAGGCGCCCCCGAATGTCGGCCTGCCCTTGGAACGCTGCGGTCCGAAGGCGTCCAGGTACGGTGTCGGGCCGCGCTGGTCGTCCGTGGAGGACTTCACGTCGTGGTTGCCGGCGAGGACGCTGTAGCCGACGCCCCGTCGGTCGAGGATCCCGAACGCCTCGCCGATCGCCGCGAATTCGTCCTCGGCGCCGTTCTGGGTGAGGTCGCCGAGGTGGGAGAGGAAGACGATGTTCTCGTCCCCGCCGTGCTCGAGGAGGTAGCGCAGGGACGCCTCCACCGGCGCCTTGTCGATGCTGGGCCCGTCGAAGAGGTACTGGGTGTCGGGCATCACGGCGAGGGTGAAGCGCCGGCTGTCGGGATCCGGGCGCGGGCCGGCCGACGAGGCCGGGGCGGCCTCGGCCTCGGCGGCCGGCAGTGCGACCCCTGCCGTGGCGACGGCGCCGAGCAGCGCCGTCGCCCTGAGGAAACTGCGTCTGCCGGCGCCGGCCTGCGCTGCCTCGCCCTGGGTGTGGTCATGCGAAGTGCACACGTGTGCTCCGTGAGGATGGTGAAGCCGGGGGATTCACAGGACGCGCAGTGTCCAGCTCCAGTGGTGGACGCCCGCGGGGATCAGGTAGGAGGGAGCGGTGTCGGGGCCGCAGGACGCCGTGCCCACGCCACGGTGTGCTGCGTCGATGTGCACGACGCACCCGGGGCGCGGCACCAGTTCGTCATGGTGCGTGGCGGCGGTGAGGTCCTCGGCGCGGTAGCGGGTGACGGACACCTGGCGGGGCTCGTCCAGCGCCACCGCGAGGCCGGTGGCGTCGGGCGCCGAGAGGGTGAAGCGCCGTACGCCGTGCCGGCCGCCGCTCTCCTGCGGCCGCAGATACGGGGTGAACAACTCGTCGACGGGAAGAGCGTGATGACCGACGGGCGCGCCGGTGCTGCGGTCCGGGTACGACTCCCAGGGTCCCTGCCCGAACCACTCCAGCAGGTCCAGGCCCGCCACCGTCTCGAAGACCGACCCGACCCGTGCCACGTCGTCGAACTCCTCGGGCAGCTCGGCCCATTCAGCCACCCGGATGCCGTCCGCGACGGGCGTGAACTCCTGGCCGTGCCGGATGACGCCGGCCGTTCCGGCGTACTCGGCGAGCACGGTCACCCGGCCGCCCGCACGGTGCACGGAGACGAGCTTGCGGACCAGGGCGTCGAGGCCCCACGCCCGCCAGCGCAGCGCGACGCCGCCCAGCTCGTCGTTGTCGGTGGGCGCCCGCCACAGCGACAGCGCGGGCGCGGCGGTCAGCAGGGGATGGACCAGGAGGCCGTCGGCGTCGACCTCGACGGGCCGCTGCGCGGCGGCCACGGCGGGCACGGCGGGCAGGCCCGGGGCCGGGGCCGGAGTGGCGTCGGCCGCCCGCAGTCGCACCTGCGGCGCGCACACCTCGGTGCCGCTCGGCGCCCACGCCTCGTCCCGGGCCGTCCTCACCCGCAGCGTCAGCCACGCCTCGCCGCCGTCCTGCGGCAACTCCAGGGGCAGCGGCACCGCCGCCGTCTCACCCGGTCGCAGATCGGGCAGTTCGGCCGGCGCGGTCAGCGTGCGGCCGTCGGCCAGGGACAGCTCCCACTCTGCGGTCAGCCAGTCCAGGCCGCGGAAGTGCTGGTGGTTGGCGAGGACCAGTCCCTCGTGCCGGAAACACCGGATGCGGACCGGTGCCGCGATCTCCCGGTGTTCGTGGAGTGCGGGCTTCGGGGTGCGGTCGGGGAAGACGACCCCGTCCGCGACGAACGCGCCGTCGTGGACTCTCTCGCCGAAGTCACCGCCGTACGCCCACCGGTGGCCGGGCGCGGCGACACCGTTCGCATACAGCCCGGCGCCCGTGCGCCCGGCCGGTCTTCCGTCGTTCACGCGCTGAAGGATTCCGTGGTCCCAGAACTCCCAGATGAAGCCACCCTGAAGACCCGGGGTGGACTCGATGGCAGCCCAGTGGTCGGCGAGGGTGCCGTTGCTGTTGCCCATGGCGTGCGAGTACTCGCACTGGATCAGCGGCTTCGTCTGTTCGCCGGACAGCGCATGTGCAATACAGTCTTCGATCGGTGCATACATGGGACAGGCGATGTCGGAGGCCACGTCCGGGTTCGCCCAGCCGCGCTTGGCGGCGCCCTCGTACTGGAGGGGCCGGGTCGGGTCGTGCCGTCGTACCCAGCCCGCCGCCGCGTCGTGGTTCGCGCCGTAGTCGGACTCGTTGCCCAGCGACCAGATGATCACCGACGGGTGGTTCTTGTCCCTGAGGACCATCCGGGAGACGCGGTCGACGAAGGCGTTCAGATAGCGCGGGTCGTCGGCGATCTCATGGGCGTGGTCGTGCGACTCGATGTCCGCCTCGTCGACGACGTAGAAGCCCAGCTCGTCGGCGAGGTCGTACAGGGAGGGGTCGTTCGGGTAGTGCGAGGTGCGGATCGCGTTGAAGCCGAAACGCTTCAGCAGGCTGAGGTCCGCGCGCATGTCGTCGTACGACACCGTGCGGCCGGTCAGCGGGTGGAAGTCGTGCCGGTTGACGCCCCGGATGAACACCCGCTCGCCGTTGACCAGCAGATCCCGGCCGACGATCGCCACGTCGCGGAAGCCCACCCGGTGGCGGAAGGTGTCGGCGACCGTACCGTTCGCGCGGTGCAGCCGGACGGACAGGTCGTACAGCTCCGGCAGCTCGGCGTTCCAGGTCCGCACCTCGGGCACGGTGGCGCGCAGCCGCGCCTCGCCGAGGAAGTCGGAGACCCGCTCGTCGTCGGCGTTGGCCCGGTCGAACTCGGCGTCCTGGGCGATGGGGTGCCCGTCCAGATCCCCGCTGACGTACCACCCCTCGGGGAGCGCCCCGCCGCCCGCGTCCCGTACCTGGCAGTCCACCGTGAGCTCGCCGCTGTGCCGCGCCCGTACCGTGACGTCGGCCAGGTGCAGGGGGTCCGTCGTGTACAGCAGCACCGAACGGGTGATCCCGCCGTGCCACCAGTGGTCCTGATCCTCGATGTGCGAGGCGTCGGACCACTTCACCACCGTCAGCCGTACGACCGCGCGCTCTCCCGGGCGGACCGCGTCCGTCAGGTCGAACTCGGCCGCGAGGTGGGAGTCCTTGGAGATGCCGACGGGCTGTCCGTCCACGTGCACGAGCAGGACGCTCTCGGCGGCGCCGACCTGGAGCACGATCCGGCGGCCGGCCCACTCGGCGGGGACGTCGACCTCACGCTCGTAGACGCCCGTCGGGTTGGCGGCGGGTGACAGTGGAGGGTATTCCGTGTACGGCATACGGACGTTGGTGTACTGCGGAAGGTCGTCCGTGCCCTGCATCGTCCAGACGCCGGGCACGCATGCCGACGACCATGCGTCGGCGAGCGGCGCGTCCGGCTCGGGCAGCAGTTGGAAGCGCCATGCCCCGTCCAGGGACACCGCACCCGGGCGCCGGTCCACGGCGTTCATCGGCAGCCGCCGCCAGGAGGTCACCTCGGGGGCCTCCCAGGGCCGGAGCACGAGCAGCGGGTCCGTCACTTGATGGCTCCCTTGGCGAGGTCGCCGATCATCTGCCGGGCGCCGATCGCGAACACGACCAGCAGCGGGACGAGGGCGAGCAGCGCGCCGGTCATCACCATGCCGTAGTCGGTGGTGCCGTGCACGCCGTTGAGCTGGGAAAGGGCCACCTGAAGGGTGACGTTGTCCGGGTTGGTGAGGGCGATCAGGGGCCAGGCGTAGTCGTTCCACTGGCCCATGAAGGTGAAGATGCCGAGGAAGGCGAGGCCCGGGCGGACCACGGGGAGCGCCACGTGCCAGTACTGGCGCAGGAAGTTCGCGCCGTCGAGCTTCGAGGCGTCGAGCAGTTCGTCGTGGATGGCGCTCTTCATGTACTGGCGCATCCAGAAGATGCCGAACGCGTTGGCCGCCGCGGGCACGATCAGCGCGGTCATCGAGCCGATCCAGCCGATCTTCGCCATGATCACGAACTGCGGGATGACCTGGAGCTGCGTCGGCACCATGAAGATGGCCATCAGGAGAGCGAAGAGCACCTTGCGGCCGGGGAACTCGAACTTGGCGAAGACGAACGCGGCCAGCGAGTCGAAGAACAGGACCAGGAAGGTCACCGCGCCCGCCACCAGCAGCGAGTTGAACATCGAGCCGAAGAAGTCGATGTTGTCGAAGAGATGGCGCAGGTTCTCGAGGAAGTGTGAGCCGGGCAGCAGCTTGGGCGGGTAGGAGAAGATCTCCGACGACGTGTGCGTCGACATGATCACGGCCCAGTAGAACGGGAAGGCCGACAGGAGCAGGCCGACGACCAGCACGGCGTGCAGCGCGATGCCCCGGCTGCGGATGCCCTTGACGGGCCTGGGCCGGCGTGTGCTTTGGATGGATGCCATGGTGACGGCCCCCCTAGTCTTCGCCCCGGCGCTGCACCAGGCGCCAGTTGATGATCGAGAAGAGGATGACGACGAGGAAGATGCCCCAGGCCACGGCGGCGCCGTAACCGAAGTCGTTGTTGTCGAAGGTCTGCTGGAAGAAGTAGAGGACCATCGTCCGGCCCGCGTGACCCGGACCGCCCGAGAACGTCGAGTCGTTGGAGGTGTTCTGGAGCAGCACCTGCGGTTCGGAGAAGCTCTGCAGGCCGGTGACGGTCGAGACGACGAGCACGAACAGCAGCGTCGGGCGCAGCAGCGGCAGGGTCACCCGGAGGAACGTCTGCACGGGCCCGGCGCCGTCCATGCGGGCGGCCTCGTACAGTTCACCGGGGATCGTCTGGAGTCCGGCGAGGAAGATGATCGCGTTGTAGCCGGTCCACTGCCAGGTCATCAGCGTCGCGATGGCGATCTTGATGCCCCACGGTGTGTTCAGCCAGGCCACCTGGTCCAGGCCGACCGCCTGGAGAAGAGCGTTGACCAGGCCGAAGTTGGTGGAGAAGACCGAGCCGAAGATGATCGCGATCGCCACGACGGAGGTGACGTTCGGCAGGAAGTAGGCGATGCGGTAGAGGTTCTTGAAGCGGACCGCCGAGTTGAGCATGACGGCGGTGACCATCGCCAGGGCGATCATGGGGAAGGTGGCCAGCGCCCAGATGACGATCGTGTTCCCGATCGACTGCCAGAAGTCGCTGTCGCTCAGCAGGTACTGGTACTGCCCCAGGCCCGCCCACTCCATCGGGCCGAGCCCGTCCCAGCGGTGGAAGGACAGGTAGAGCGAGAAGCCGACGGGGATCAGGCCGAAGGCGAGGAAGAGGAGGTAGAAGGGCGAGATCGCGGCGTAGAGGTGCCAGTACTTGCGCAGGCCCTTCCGGGGCCGTGCGGCGGCCGGTGCCGTCGGTACCATCGGGGGCTTGTCCAGCGCGGGGGCGGTGGCCATCAGTAGCTCACCCCCAGGTGCTTCGCGATGCGCCGGCACTTGCTCATGGCGTCACTCCAGGCCTTGTCGGGGTCCTTGCCGAGGACACCGACGTTCTTGATCTCGTCCTTGATCGGCTGTCCGAGCGCGATGTCGTACGGGCTGTTGTAGGCGATCGCGATCTTCTGCGCGGCGGGTCCGAAGACGTCCGTGGTGATCTGGCCGCCGAAGAAGGGGTCCGGTTCGCGCAGTTGCTTCAGGCCGTACGAGGCGGGGGTGGAGGGGAAGAGGCCCGCGTCGACGTAACCCTGGGCCTGGTTGGCCGCGTTGAGCATCCAGGCGATGATCTCGAAGGCCCGCTCGGGCTCCCGGCACGCCTTGGTGATCGCCAGGAAGGAGCCGCCGTTGTTGGCGGGCCGCACGGGCATGTCGGCGACCCGCCACCTGCCCTTGGTCTTCGGCACGCCGTTCTTCAGGTCGTAGGTCGCCCAGGAGGCGCCGAGCTGGCTGGGCAGTTTGCCGTCCTCGACGGCCGAGAGCTGGTCCGGGGTGCCTGTGACCAGGTTCGAGACGAGCCCCCGCCGCTTGGCCTGAACGGCGAGCGCCCAGGCGTGGCGCACGTGTTCCTGGTCGCCGATGAAGTGGCGGTCCTTGTCGACGTACCGCTTGGCGCCCTGCTGCACCGCGTTCTCGAACACGCTGTTGACGTCGGTCAGCAGGGAGGCCCCGGGTATCCGCTTCCTGAGCCGCTCCCCGGCGGCGAAGAACTTCTCCCAGGTGTCCAGCTCCTTCGACACGTCCGCGGGCTCGCACGGCAGCCCCGCCTTGCGGAACACCTCGTACTGGTAGAGGTGCGCGACCGGGCCGCAGTCGATGGGGAAGCCGATCACCGCGCCGTCGTCGGCGATGCCCTGTTCCCACTTCCACGGCAGGTACTGGCTCTTGTACTTGTCGGCGCCCAGGGTTCGCAGGTCCACGAACTGGTCGGCGTTGGGCAGGTAGGACGCCATGTCCTCGCCCTTGAGGCCCGCGATGTCGGGGATGTGGGCCTGGCCGGCCATGGTGGTGATCAGCTTGGAGCGGTAGTAGCCGCCGATCTTGATCGCGTTCAGGGCGACCGTGCTGTCGTAGCGGGACTTGGCCCGCTTCACGACCGTTTCGCCGAGGCCGCCGTCCCAGTACCACAGGACCATGTTCCGGCCGGTCGAACCGGTCGGGACGGCGCAGCCGGACGCCAGGCCGCCGAGGGCCGTGGCGGCCGTGCCGGCCAGGCCGGCGCGCAACAGGCCTCTTCGTGAGAGCCGCACAGCTCCCACCGCCTTTCGGGATCTCCTCGCGAGGCCGCGGACGCGCGACCTCGCGGATGTACGGGGGTCAGTGCTGCGGTGCGGGAGGGGTGACCGGGGCGTACCTGACGGGAGGGCCGGGGTCGGCCGGCAGGCGGTCCGCGAGGAAGCCGTACGCCTGGCGCAGCCCGGGGTCGGTCAGCGAGCGCCACCAGCGGTCGACGCCGTACCAGCCGGGGGCTGCCGGGGCGCCGCCGTGGTGCTGGACGGACAGCCCGGCGGCCAGGACGGCGAACCGCAGCCGCTCCTGAAGCGGCCAGCCGCCGAGGGAGGCCGCGACGAAACTCGCGCCGAAGACGTCGCCGGCGCCCGTCGCGTCGAGGACGTCGACGTCGAGGGCGGGGACCTGCGCGTACTCGCCGGTCGTCTGGTCGACGGCCAGCGCGCCGTCGCCGCCCCGGGTGACCACGGCCACCGGCACCAGCTCGGCGAGCGTGCCGAGGGCGGCGGCCGCGCTGTCGGTGCGGGTGTATGCCATCGCCTCGGTCTCGTTGGGGAGGAAGGCGTGGCACAGGGCGAGCTGCTCGAGGAGGTCGGTGGACCACTGTTGGGTGGGGTCCCAGCCGACGTCGGCGTAGATCCGGGTGCCGTTCGCGGCGGCCTTGGCGAGCCACTCGCGCGGTTCGGCCTCGATGTGCACGAGGGCCGTGCGTGCCTCGGGAGGGTCGCCCATCAGCGCGTCCTGCGAGAAGGGGGGCTCCTGGCCGTGGGTGACGAGCGCCCGGTCCTGGCCCTGGGCGAGGCAGACGGTGACCGGGGTGGGCCAGTCGTCGGCGACGCGGGAGAGGGAGAGGTCGACGCCCTCCTGGCCGGCGAGGATCTCCTGGCAGTGGGCGCCGTAGAAGTCGTCCCCGAAGACCGTGGCCAGCGAGGTGCGCAGGCCGAACCGGGCGGCCGCCACCGCGAGATTGGCGATGCCGCCGGGACCGCAGCCCATCCCGGTGGTCCAGATCTCCTCGCCGGCTGTCGGCGGCTTGCCCAGTCCGGTGAGGACGAGGTCGTAGAAGAGCAGCCCGGTCAGCAGCACATCGGGCCGGTCGTCGTCCACGGAAGCGTCCTCTCGTCGGCTCGTCAGAACTCGTCAAATTCAATGCCCGGAATCGTGCGCTGCTCCGCGAGTTTGGTCAATACCCGAGCAGAACTGAGCATAGAAATGATTGAAGATGACGAGTAGTGTTCACGGCGTGCTGGCAGAACGACGACACCAACTCATCCTGCGGGCCCTGCGCTCCGGCGGCCCCGCGGCCGTGACCGATCTCTCCGAGCAGCTCGGTGTGAGCCCGGCCACGATCAGGCGCGACCTGGTCAAACTCGAGGAAGACGGCCTGCTCACCCGGGTGCACGGCGGCGCGGTCGCCGAGGAGGGCGACCAGCCCTTCGCCGAGGTCGCCGAGGTCCGGGTGCCGGAGAAGGACGCGCTGGCGGCGCGTGCGGCGGCGATGGTCAAGGACGGTCAGTCGGTGCTGCTCGACATCGGCACCACCGCCTACCGCCTGGCCCGCCAGCTGCACGGCCGCCGCCTCACCGTGATCACCAGCAACCTGGTGGTGTACGAGGAACTCGCCGACGACGAGGGCATCGAGCTGGTGCTGCTCGGCGGCATGGTCCGCCGCGAGTACCGCTCCCTGGTCGGTTTCCTCACCGAGGACAACCTGCGCCAGCTGCACGCCGACTGGCTCTTCCTCGGCACCAGCGGTGTACGCCCCGGCGGGCAGGTGATGGACACGACGGTCGTCGAGGTGCCGGTGAAGCGGGCCATGATCAAAGCGAGCGGCAAAGTCGTCCTGCTCGCCGACTCGGCCAAGTTCCCGGGTACGGGGATGGCGAAGGTCTGCGGTCCCGAGGACCTGGACGTGGTGGTGACGAACGCGCCGGTCGACCCGGTGACCCGCTCCTCGCTGGAGGAGGCGGGCGTCGAGGTGGTCCTGGCAGGAAAGGTGCAAGCGTGAAGCTGACGATTCTGGGCGGCGGCGGGTTCCGTGTGCCGCTCGTGTACGGCGCGCTGCTGTCGGACCGCGCCGAGGGCCGGGTCACCCGGGTCGTGCTGCACGATCTGGACCCCGGCCGGCTGTCGGCGGTGACCCGGGTGCTGGCCGAGCAGGCGGCGGGGGTCCCCGACGCGCCCACGGTGACGGCGACGACCGACCTGGACGAGGCGCTGCGCGGCGCCGACTTCGTGTTCTCCGCGATCCGGGTCGGCGGCCTGGAGGGACGGGCGAACGACGAGCGGGTGGCGCTCGCGGAGGGGGTGCTCGGGCAGGAGACGGTCGGCGCGGGCGGGATCGCATACGGTCTACGAACAGTGCCTACAGTCGTCGACATCGCGCGACGCGTCGCCCGCCTCGCCCCGGACGCCTGGGTCATCAACTTCACCAACCCGGCCGGCCTGGTCACCGAGGCGATGTCCCGGCACCTCGGCGACCGTGTCATCGGCATCTGCGACTCCCCGGTGGGCCTCGGCCGCCGGATCGCCCGCGTGCTCGGCGCGGACCCCAAGGAGGCGTGGATCGACTACGTCGGTCTCAACCACCTCGGCTGGGTCCGCGGGCTGCGCGTCGCCGGCCGCGACGAACTTCCGCGCCTGCTCGCCGATGCCGGCCTGCTCGGCTCCTTCGAGGAGGGCAAGCTCTTCGGTGTCGACTGGCTCCAGTCGCTCGGCGCCGTCCCGAACGAATACCTGCACTACTACTACTTCAACCGCGAGGCCGTACGCGCCTATCAGGAGGCCGACAAGACCCGCGGCGCCTTCCTGCGCGACCAGCAGGACCGCTTCTACCAGGAGATGAAGGACCCCGCGGCGGCGGCCCTGAAGACCTGGGACCGCACCCGCGCCGAACGCGAGGCCACCTACATGGCCGAGAACCGGGAGACGGCGGGCGCCGGTGAGCGCGACGCCGACGACCTCTCCGGCGGCTACGAGAAGGTGGCCCTCGCCCTCATGCGGGCCATCGCCCGCGACGAACGCACCACCTTGATCCTCAACGTCCGCAACCGCGGCACCCTGTCGGTGCTCGACGCCGAGGCCGTCATCGAGGTCCCCTGCCTGGTCGACGCCAACGGTGCCCACCCGGTCTCCGTCGACCCGCTGCCCGACCACGCCACCGGGCTGGTCTGCGCGGTCAAGGCCGTCGAGCGGGAAGTGCTCGCCGCCGCCGAGTCCGGCTCCCGCACGACCGCCGTGAAGGCCTTCGCGCTGCACCCGCTCGTCGACTCCGTGAATGTGGCCCGCAGGCTCGTCGAGGGCTACACCCAGGTGCATCCCGGCCTGGGCTACCTCAAGTAGTCTCTCGGTCGGAAAGCGCTTTCCTTCCCTGGCTCTCCCGCCTGGCTCCTCCGCCTGGTTCTTCCCTCCCAGCCCGCTCCCTCCCAGGAGATCCCTCATGCACGACGAACGCCGCCGGATCGAGGAGCGCGTAGAACGCCTCCACAACCAGCGCATCAAGCCCGCGGTCTACGCGGTCACCGTTCCCCTCGCCGTCGAGGCCTGGCAGGCGCCGGGGGAGCCGGTCCCGTTCGAGGAGGCCGCGGCCGCCCCCTACAAGCCCTTCGCGATGGGCACCCCGTGGGGGCCGCCCTGGGGAACGACCTGGTTCCGGATGCGCGGGCAGGTGCCGGCCGAGTGGGCCGGCCGGCGTGTCGAGGCGGTCATCGACCTGGGCTTCGTGGGCGACTGGCCGGGCAACCAGGCCGAGGCCCTGGTCCACCTCACCGACGGCAAGCCGCTGAAGGCGGTCAACCCGCTCAACCAGTACGTGCCGATCGCCAACCCGGCGGCGGGCGGCGAGAGCATCGACTACCTGGTCGAGGCCGCCTCCAACCCCGACATCCTCGCGAACGACTTCGCGGCTCCGACGCCGCTCGGCGATGTGCTGACAGCAGGCGACCGTCCACTGTATACATTCCGCCGCGCCGACCTCGCCGTCCTGGACGAGGAGGTCTGGCACCTCGACCTCGACATCCAGGTGCTGCGCGAGCTGATGCTGGAGCTCGGCGAACACGACCCGCGCCGGCACGAGATCATGCACGCGCTGGACCGCTCCCTCGACCTGCTGGACCTCGACGACATCGCGGGCTCCGCGGCGGATGTGCGCGCGGTGCTCCAGCCGGTGCTGGCCAAGCCCGCCCACGCCAGCGCGCACGTGATCTCCGGCGTCGGCCACGCGCACATCGACTCGGCGTGGCTGTGGCCGATCCGCGAGACCAAGCGCAAGACCTCCCGCACCTTCTCCAACGTCACGTCCCTCGCCGACGAGTACGAGGAGTTCGTCTTCGCCTGCTCCCAGGCCCAGCAGTACGAGTGGGTGCGCGACAACTACCCGCACGTGTGGGCCCGGATCCAGGAGTCGGTGAAGAAGGGCCAGTGGGCGCCGGTCGGAGGCATGTGGGTGGAGGCCGACGGCAACCTCCCCGGCGGCGAGGCCATCGCCCGCCAGCTGATCCACGGCAAGCGGTTCTTCATCGAGCACTTCGGCATCGAGACCAAGGGCGTCTGGCTGCCGGACTCCTTCGGCTACACCGCCGCCTACCCGCAGCTCGCCAAGCTCGCGGGCAACGACTGGTTCCTGACCCAGAAGATCTCCTGGAACCAGACCAACAAGTTCCCCCACCACACCTTCTGGTGGGAGGGCATCGACGGCACCCGCATCTTCACCCACTTCCCGCCGGTCGACACCTACAACGCCCGCTTCAGCGGCGAGGAGATGTCCCGCGCCGTGCGCAACTACTCCGAGAAGGGCGGCGCCACCCGGTCCCTCGCCCCGTTCGGCTGGGGCGACGGCGGCGGCGGACCCACCCGCGAGATCATGGAGCGGGCACGGCGGCTGAAGAACCTGGAGGGCTCCCCGAGGGTCGAGGTCGAACACCCCGACGCGTTCTTCGCCAAGGCCCGCGAGGAGTACCCGGACGCCCCGGTGTGGGTCGGCGAGCTGTACCTGGAGCTGCACCGGGCCACGTACACCTCGCAGGCCCGCACCAAGCAGGGCAACCGGCGCAGTGAACACCGGCTGCGCGAGGCCGAGTTGTGGGCGACGACGGCCGCGCTGCACGCCCCGGGCTACGCCTACCCGTACGAGAGGCTGGACCGGCTGTGGAAGACGGTGCTGCTGCACCAGTTCCACGACATCCTCCCGGGATCGTCGATCGCCTGGGTGCACCGCGAGGCCGAGGCCGAGTACGCGCGGGTGGCGGCCGAGCTGGAGGAGCTGACGAGTGAGGCCGTGGCCGCGCTGGGCGGCGACGGGACCCGTGTGTTCAACACCAGCCCGTTCGACCGGGCGGAGGTCGTCCGTACCGCCGACGGTGCGCCGGCGTACACCGAGGTGCCGGCGAGCGGCAGCGCGCCCCTCGGGGTCGCCGGGCCGCCGCGGCCGGTGACGGTGAGCGGCCGGGTCCTGGACAACGGCCTGGTCCGGGTGGAGGTGGCGGAGGACGGCACGCTGTCGTCTGTATACGATCTTCGTATGCAGCGCGAGGTCCTCGCCGACCGCGGCAACCTCCTCCGCCTCCACACCGACCTCCCCAACTACTGGGACGCCTGGGACATCGACAAGCACTACAAGAACCGCTACACCGACCTGCTGGAACCGGACTCCGTGACGGTCGTCGAGGAGGACCCGCTGCTCGGCGCGATCCGCGTGGAGCGCAGCTTCGGCAAGGGCTCGAAGATCACCCAGACGGTCACCCTGCGCGCCGGCAGCCCCCGCATCGACTTCGAGACCGACATCGACTGGCACGAGGCCGAGAAGATCCTCAAGGCGGGCTTCCCCGTGGACATCCGGGCCCCGCACTCCAGCGCGGAGATCCAGTTCGGTCACGTCCAGCGGCCCACCCACACCAACACCAGCTGGGAGGCCGCCCGCTTCGAGGTCTCCGGCCACCGCTGGGTGCACATCGGCGAGCCCGGCTACGGCGTCGCGGTCATCAACGACTCCACCTACGGTCACGACGTCTCCCGCACCGTCCGTGAGGACGGCGGCACGACGACCACGGTCCGCCTCAGCCTGGTCCGCGCCCCGCGCGTCCCCGACCCGGGCGCCGACCAGGGCCGCCACCGCTTCACCTACTCCCTGCTGCCCGGCGCGAGCATCGCCGACGCGGTCGCCGAGGGCTACGCCCTCAACCTCCCCCTGCGCGTGGCCGATCCGGCGGGCGCGTCCGGGCCGGCGCCCGAGCCGGTCGTCTCCGTGGACGGCGAGGGTGTCACCGTCGAGGCGGTCAAGCTCGCCGACGACGCCTCGGGCGATGTCGTGGTCCGCCTGTACGAGTCCCGCGGCGGCCGTGCCCAGGGCGTGCTGCGTACCGGCTTCCCGCTCGCGCGCGCCCAGGTGACCGACCTGCTGGAGCGGCCGCTGGCGGACGCGGAGCGGGACGCCGACGGCGCGGTGACCGTCGCCCTGCGGCCCTTCCAGATCCTGACCCTGCGCCTGGGCCGGGCCGAGGGGAGCTGACCGGTGTCCATGCAACCCTGGTTCACCGACGCCAAGTTGGGGATCTTCGTCCACTGGGGCATCTACGCCGTCGACGGCGTCCAGGAGTCGTGGTCCTTCTACGACGACATCGTGCCGTACGACCGGTACATGTCCCAGCTGGACCGGTTCACCGGTGCCCACTACGACCCGCGCGCCTGGGCGGACCTGTTCGCCCGTGCGGGCGCCCGGTACGCCGTCCTCACCAGCCGGCACCACGACGGTGTCGCCCTGTGGGACACCGCATACGGCGACCTCGACCTGGGCCGCGATTACATCTCGGGCTATGCCGACGCCCTGCGCGAGCAGGGACTGAAGGTCGGTCTGTACTACTCGCACTCCGACTGGAGCCACCCCGACTACGCCACCACCCGCAAGCCGGGCCGCCCCGCGGAGATGGAGGACAACCGGTACTCCGAGTGCTCGGCCGAGGACGAGGACCTCGATGCCTGGGAACGGTTCATCGCCTACCGCGACGGCCAGGTCCGCGAACTCGCCTCCCGCTACCGGCCGGACCTGATGTGGTTCGACGGCGAGTGGGACCGCAGCGAGGAGCAGTGGCGCATCAAGGAACTCGCCGCGCTCGTCCGCTCCTACGTCCCCCATGTCGTCTTCAACGCCCGCATGCTCAGCGAGGGCGACTACGCCACCCCCGAGCAGGGCGCCCCCATCGTGCCGCCGGACGGACCCTGGGAGCTGTGCCTGACGATCAACGACTCGTGGGGGTACCA
The DNA here is from genome assembly GCF_042894725.1 of Streptomyces sp. NPDC001480. NCBI lineage: Bacteria > Bacillati > Actinomycetota > Actinomycetes > Kitasatosporales > Streptomycetaceae > Streptomyces > Streptomyces sp. NPDC001480. Next base: position 397,927 of record NZ_JBIAVX010000010.1, read on the forward strand.
GCACCACGACCACAACCACAAGTCGCTCGCGCAGCTGATCCGGTACTTCGCCGAGACCATCGGCGGGGGCGGCAACCTGCTGCTCGACGTCGGCCCGATGGAGGACGGCACCATCCCGCAGCCGCAGGTCGAGCGGCTCGAAGGCCTGGGGGAGTGGATCCGCAGGCACGCCGACGCCGTGTACGGGACGGTGCGCGGGCTGCCCGCCGGGCACCACTACGGGCCCAGTACCCTCTCCGCCGACCGCCGCACCCTTTATCTGACCCTGTTCGACGCGCCGCGCGCCGAGATCGGCGTCCGGGGGCTTGCCACGCCGGTCCGCAGGGTGACCGTGCTCGGCACCGGCACCGAGCTCGGTCACCGGGTCGTCGGCGGGCTGCACGAGGCCGTCGGTGTGCTGTGGATCGACCCGCCCGCCGCGTGCGACCTCGATCCTTACGCCACCGTGCTCGCCGTCGAACTGGACGGCGAACTGGAGCTGTACCGGGGGTCGGGCCGGTTCTGACGCGCCGCGGCGGCCGGTCCTCGTGGGACCGGCCGCCCCAGCGGGATGCTCAGCCGGTGAAGCCGGCCGTGATGGAGCTGAACTGCCAGTTGTTCTGGCTGATGCCGGAGCAGTTGCTCACCACGCCGCCGCCCGCGCACGGCCGGTCGCGGTTGACCGACCAGAAGGCGAGGCGGGCGATGTGGTGGGAGTTCGCCCAGTCCCGGATCTGGGTCCAGATGGCCGGGGTGGTGTTCTCCTGCTGGTCGGACAGGCCGTTCATGCCGGAGATGCCGATGTGGGAGTAGGCGGTGGCGTCGTCCCACCCGAAGGTCGACTTCAGCTTGGTCTTCAGGCCCTCGGCGGCGTTGACGGTGTTGCCGTACATGTCGGAGCCGCCGCCGAAGTCGAACGGCATGATCGTGAAGACGTCGATGTTCGCGCCGAGCGACTGGGCCTGCTCGATGAGCCGGTTGCCGTAGTAGGTCGGGCCGGTGGTCGACGTGCCGAAGGTGACGATCGTCTTCAGGCCGGGGTTGTTGGCCTTGACGGTCTTCAGCGCGGTGAGGATCTTCGCCTGCACGGCCTCGTTCTCGAACTCGTCCGAGTTCTCGATGTCCATGTCGATCGCCTTCAGGGAGTAGGCGTCGATCACCTTCTGGAGGGCCGCGGAAAGAGCGCTCGCGGAGGAGCAGTTGGCGCCGAGCTTGCTGCCCTGCCAGCCGCCGAACGACGGGACGATGTCACCGCCGGCGGAGCGGATGGCGTTGATGGCGCTCTGGTCGGTACCGCCGGTGAGCGGCCGGCTGCCGTCCCAGGCGGGGTTGCAGCCGCCGGAGTCCAGTACGAAGGCCATCGTGAACCACTTGATGCCGGTCGCGCTCATCACCGTGCTCGGGCTCGGGGGATCGCCCCAGCCCTCGTACAGGTAGGGCGCGGCCTGCTTGAAGCCGGTGCCGCCGCCGCTGCCCGCGTCGGTCGTGACGGACACGGAGTTGGATGCCCCGGAGGTGTTCCCGGCGGCGTCCCGTGCCTTCACGGTGAAGGTGTACGACGTGCTCGGCGAGAGCCCGCTGACCGTGGCGGAGGTGCCGGACACGCTGAGGACCTGGCTCGAGCCGCTGTAGATGTCGTACGCGGTCACGCCCACGTTGTCCGAGGAGGCGTTCCACTTCAGCGACACGCTCGAGGAGGTCTTGCCGGTGGAACTCAGCCCGGTGGGAGTGGTCGGGGCCTGGGTGTCCGAGCCGCCGCCCCCGCCGCCGGGCCCGTCCAGGCTGATGTCGTCGGCGTAGTAGGTGCCCTGCGCGTACCAGCCGTGGACGTAGATCGTGGCGCTGGTCTGGGAGGCGCCGGTGGTGAAGGACACCGACAGTTGACTGTAGGCGGACGGGGACGTCGTCCAGGTGGAGGCGCCGCCGTTCACGCCGAGGTAGACGTAACTGCCGCGCACCCAGCCGCTGAGGCTGTACGTCGTGTTCGGCTGGACGGAGACGGTCTGGCTGCACTGGGCGTTGTCGCTCGAACTGACCGCTCCGGCGAGGGCCTTGGAGCCGCCGTGCACGGGGGAGGAGACGACCGAGCCGAGGTTTGAGGTGCAGGTCCAGGGGGAGAGGCCGCCCGATTCGAAGCCGGGGTTGGTGAGGATGTTGGCGGCGTGGGCGGTGCCGGGGAGGGCGATGGCCCCGGCGAGGGCCAGGGCCGCGGAGCCGAGCAGGGCGAGGAGTCGGCGTCTGGAACGCCGGGGTGTGTTGCGCACGCGATCTCCCTGGAGTGGTGGGGGTGTTCGGGAGTGCACGAAGGTGTGCGGGGGAGTGCGGGGAGTAACGGAAAGCGGTGCGCAACCAAGTTGGTATGGACCAATCAAGGTGTCAAGGGGCTACGCCATGATTGGTCCAGACCGGTGGGAGTGATCCGGGGACCGCGTGCGGCAGGGCCTAGGTGTGCTGTCCCGGGACGTTGGTGACACGCGGGCTGGGTGCTTGAACGGGTGAGGGCCTTCTGGGTTCGGTGTGGATTGCGAAGTCTGCACCGATG
>NZ_JBIAVX010000011.1:0-40420 GCF_042894725.1 Streptomyces sp. NPDC001480
CATGACCGGGTCAGGACTCCCAGCCCCAGCCGTTCCAGACGGGATATCAGCACACCCGCTCAACCGACCGACAACCCCAAAAGCAACGGCATTGCCTTAAGGGCCTGGGGGGACCCCCAGGCGGCACGGGTGGGCGCAGCGGCACCTCGCACCGCCGAGCTGCGCACCCGTCGGCTCCAGCACCAGTGCCGAGTACGGCAAAAGCAGGCCTGACCTGCACCGACGTACCCCGAGCCGCCAAACCCCCGGAGGGCCCCGTACCATGGGGTGAGGCCGTGGCGTGTCCAGCCCGGCAGGGCCCGCGCGATACAGACGAAAAGCGCAGGGCAATCCTCACACTCCGGGAGTACGCCGCAATATGGCCACGCGCCACGACATCCGCAATGTCGCCATCGTCGCCCACGTAGACCACGGCAAGACGACCATCGTCGACGGCATGCTGAAGCAGGCCGGTGCCTTCGCCGCGCACCAGCTCGACTCCGTCGACGACCGCATGATGGACTCGAACGACCTGGAGCGTGAGAAGGGCATCACGATCCTCGCCAAGAACACGGCGGTGAAGTACCACCCCAAGGACGGCGGGGACCCGATCACGATCAACATCATCGACACCCCCGGCCACGCCGACTTCGGCGGCGAGGTCGAGCGCGGTCTGTCGATGGTCGACGGTGTCGTCCTGCTCGTCGACGCCTCCGAGGGCCCGCTCCCGCAGACCCGCTTCGTGCTGCGCAAGGCCCTCCAGCAGCGGCTGCCCGTCATCCTGTGCATCAACAAGACGGACCGCCCGGACTCCCGGATCGACGAGGTCGTCAACGAGACCTACGACCTCTTCCTCGACCTGGACGCGGACGAGGAGCAGATCGAGTTCCCGATCGTCTACGCCTGCGGCCGTGACGGCATCGCGTCGCTGACCAAGCCGGAGAACGGCACGGTCCCGGCCGACTCCACCAGCCTGGAGCCGTTCTTCTCCACGATCCTGGAGCACATCCCGGCCCCGACCTACGACGAGGACGCCCCGCTCCAGGCCCACGTCACCAACCTGGACGCCGACAACTTCCTCGGCCGTATCGCGCTGCTGCGCGTCGAGCAGGGCGAGCTGCGCAAGGGCCAGACGGTCGCGTGGATCAAGCGGGACGGCAGCATCAGCAACGTCCGCATCTCCGAGCTGATGATGACCGAGGCGCTGACCCGCAAGCCCGCCGAGAAGGCCGGCCCGGGTGACATCTGCGCCGTCGCCGGTATCCCGGACATCATGATCGGCGAGACCCTCGCGGACACCGAGAACCCCGTCCCGCTGCCGCTGATCACGGTCGACGAGCCCGCGATCTCCATGACCATCGGCACCAACACCTCCCCGCTGGTCGGCCGCGGCGGCACCGGCAAGGGCGCGGACGCGAAGGCGGCCGTCAAGGACCGCAAGGTCACCGCCCGCCAGGTCAAGGACCGCCTCGACCGCGAGCTGATCGGTAACGTCAGCCTGCGCGTGCTGGAGACCGAGCGTCCGGACGCCTGGGAGGTCCAGGGCCGTGGTGAGCTGGCGCTCGCCATCCTGGTCGAGACCATGCGCCGGGAGGGCTACGAGCTGACCGTCGGCAAGCCGCAGGTCGTCACCAAGGACGTCGACGGCAAGACGTACGAGCCGGTCGAGCGCATGACGATCGACGTGCCCGAGGAGCACATGGGCGCGGTCACGCAGCTCATGGGCGTCCGCAAGGGCCGGATGGACAACATGTCCAACCACGGCTCCGGCTGGGTCCGCATGGAGTTCGTCGTGCCCTCGCGCGGTCTGATCGGCTTCCGGACCGAGTTCCTGACCCAGACCCGCGGCACGGGCATCGGGCACTCCATCCACGAGGGCTTCGAGCCCTGGTTCGGCACCCTCCAGACCCGTAACAACGGCTCCCTGGTCGCCGACCGCTCCGGTGCCGTCACCGCGTTCGCGATGACGAACCTCCAGGAGCGCGGCGTGCTGTTCGTGGAGCCGGGCACCGAGGTGTACGAGGGCATGATCGTCGGCGAGAACTCCCGCTCCGACGACATGGACGTCAACATCACCAAGGAGAAGAAGCTCACCAACATGCGGTCCTCGACGGCCGACGTGGCCGAGTCGATCGTGCCGCCGCGCAAGCTGTCGCTGGAGCAGTCCCTGGAGTTCTGCCGCGACGACGAGTGCGTCGAGGTGACCCCGGAGGCGGTCCGTATCCGCAAGGTCAGCCTCGACCAGCGTGAGCGCGCCCGCGCCGCCAGCCGCGCCAAGCACGGCTGACACACGGCAACGGGTAAACACGGGTAAGCAGCACGGCCGGGCGTCCCAGGACGCCCGGCCGTGCTGTTTGTGGACGTGCTGCGTGTAGAGGGTTTTCCCTATGACTTGGCGTCAGTTCACGCTCATGAGCCTGCCTGGCTGTTTACCGTTGGTAAAGTGACCGGATTCTGCGGCATTCGGGCTCTCGCGCCGGTCTGTCCCGCGTCATGGCGTCGACACAGCTTGGTCCGCCGTCGCGTGCAACAGGTTTTCCAGACTCCCTGTCCGGTATGCGGACAGCTATGCCCGATAGTTGTGTAACAAGTCCGTTTCGCAGGGATCTTTCGGCAAACCCTTTGTCCGGATTTTGGAAGAAGTTCGCGTCAGGTGTGATCGAACCGAGACCTTGAAGGTGTGGTTCGTCCCCTGGCGCATGGCAGATAGTTAGGCGCGTAGAGCTCGGATCGACGCGTCACGCGCTGAATGCGGCGCCGACTCACGAGCGCGGGGGCACTTGACCATTTCAGGCACCGGTAACGGTGATGTGTCTTGTGCTCCCTGATGCGGTGAACCATTGGACTCATGAGGAGGAGCCCCATGCGTGGTGCCAAGAGCGCCAAGTGGGTTGCGGGTGCGATCGTCATAGCTCTGGCTGCGACGGCCTGCGGGAGCAGTGACGACAACGGGGGCAGCGGCGGCGGCAAGGGCTCCGGCAAGAACGGTGGCACCTGGCGGATGGGCATCACCGAGCCGGTGGCCATCGACCCGTACAACGCGCAGGAGTCCGAGGGCACCCTGGTCGCGGACAACCTCTTCACGGGTCTGTACGACCCCACCGCGGACGGTCACGTCGTCCCGGCGCTGGCCACCTCGAAGAAGGTCAGCAGCGACGGCAAGACCTGGACCTTCACCATCAAGAAGGGCACCAAGTTCACCAACGGTGAGGACGTGAACGCCGAGGCGTTCATCCGCGGCTGGAGCCGTGTCGCGGTGAAGTCGGCCGCCTCCGACGTGGCCTACCACATGGCCGGCATCGAGGGCTTCGACCAGGCGCAGGCGGGCAAGGCCAAGACCCTGTCCGGCCTCTCCGCCCCGGACCCCTACACCCTCCAGGTGAAGCTGTCGAAGCCGGACTTCGAGTTCGACATCAAGACCACGCACACGGTCTTCAGCCCGGTCCCCAAGGTCGCCGGCGACGCCCACAACAAGGCGTTCAACGAGGCTCCCATCGGCAACGGCCCGTTCAAGATGCAGGGCAAGTGGGAGCACAACAAGTCGATCACGCTCGTCCGCAACGACGACTACGGCCTGACCAAGGCCCACCTGGACAAGGTGCAGATCGACATCCTCAACGCCAACAACGGCGTGACCCTCGAGTACCAGGGCTTCGAGTCGGGTCAGTACGACTGGGCGCGCATGCCCACCCCGCAGCTGCCCGCCGCCAAGGCCAAGTACAGCGCCCAGAACGAGTGGCTGCAGTACGAGGCCAGCGGCATGAACTACCTGATGCCCGTCACGGACAACAAGCCGCTGAACAGCGTCAAGGCCCGTCAGGCGATCTCCTACGCCATCGACCGGGACGCCATCATCAAGGGCGTCTTCCAGGGCATGATGACGAGGTCCGCGACGATCCTGCCGCCCTCCTTCAAGGACGTGTACCAGAAGGACCTGTGCACCACCTGCATCAAGCAGGACAAGGCCAAGGCCAAGCAGCTCGCCAAGGAAGCCGGCCTGAAGCCGGGCACCACCATCGAGCTGGGCTACAACACCGGGTCCGGCCATGAGGAGTGGATCCAGGCCGTCCAGCAGCAGCTGGAGGACGTGCTCGGCGTGAAGGTCAAGACCAACGGCAAGCCGTTCGCCGAGCTGCTGTCCGACGAGACCAAGCCGAACGCCACGGGTCTGTACCGCTACGCCTGGGGCGCCGACTACCCGACGCCGGACAACTTCCTGTTCCCGCTGCTGGACACCGCGTCCATCAACAAGGACGCCTCCGGCAAGGTCACCGGTGACAACCGGGCCCGCTACAGCAGCAAGAAGTTCGACGACCTGGTCGCCAAGGCCCGCGCCACCAAGGACCAGGCCGCCCGCAACGACCTGTACAAGCAGGCCGAGAAGGTCGCGCTGGACGACCAGGCGCTGATCCCGCTGTGGAACCGCACCCAGTTCCGCCTCGCCAACACCAAGAAGTTCGGGAACGTCCAGATGGACTTCCACGAGGACCCGAACCTCCCGGAGATCAGCCTGAAGTAATCGAATGCCGCTGACGGCGGCGTCCGGTGATGGGGGTCGTGGTGCCGAGCCGGGTGCTCGGACACCACGGCCCCCGACGACCGTCGGGAGGGTGTGATCCGCCCTCCCGGCCCCACCCCAACAACCCCCATATACGGGGCTGGGAAGCTGCTGGGAAGCGGCAGCAAAGGCGCAGAGAGGCATGTCATGGGAAGGTATGTGGTCCGCAGGCTGGGCCAGTTGGTCGTCGTCACGCTCGGCGCGACGATGATCCTGTTCGCCTGCCTGTTCGTTCTGCCGGGCGACCCGGTGGGGCAGATCGCGGGCAGTGACAAGGCGCGCGACCCCGCCGTGATCGCGCAGTTGCACAAGCAGTACGGGCTGGACAAGCCCCTGGTTGTGCAGTACGGCAACTACGTGGGCAAGCTCGTCACCGGCGACCTCGGCACGGACTACACGCAGAGCCGCCCGGTCACCGAGATCCTCGCACCGAAGCTCGGGAACACGGCGAAGCTGGCGGTGTTCGCCATCGTGGTCGACGTTGTCATCGGCATGGCCGTCGGCATACTCGCGGCGATGAAGAGGTATTCGGTCTGGGACGTGTCGGCCACCTTCCTCACCACCATGGCCATCGGTGTCCCGTCCATCGTGCTCGGCATGATCATCCAGAGCATCTTCGTCGTGAAGCTGAACTGGTTCCCGCTGATCGCCGACGGAAGCTTCAAGTCGATGGTCCTGCCGGGCGTGACGCTGGCGATCATCGACGCGGCGCTGGTCGCCCAGCTGGCCCGCAGCAGCATGCTGGAAGTGCTGCGTGCCGACTACGTCAAGACCGCGGTGGCCAAGGGCCTTCCCAGCCGGACGGTGCTCTTCCGGCACATCCTGCGCAACTCCGTCATTCCCGTGATCACCTACATCGGTATCTCCTTCGGCAGCCTGCTCGGTGGTGCGATCATCACGGAGACGATCTTCAACTGGAACGGCATCGGTCTGGCCCTGGTCCAGGCGATCCAGCAGAACAACAACCCCATCATCACGGGAGTGGTCACGATCAGCGTGGCGATCTTCGTCGTGCTGAACCTGGTCGTCGACCTGCTGTACGCCGCCCTCGACCCGCGAATCCGCCTCGCCTGACCGGCAGGGTCGTCCCCCTCTAGGAGTCACACCATGACCGAACTCGTCACGGGCACGGGAGAGCCGCTCCAGGCCGGCCCCGCCGCGGCACAGCAGGGCGCCGAACCCAGTGTCGCCCGGGTCAGCCAGTGGTCCGACATCCGGCACCGCTTCTTCGCGAACAAACTCGCCGTCGTCGGCCTGGCGATCATCGTCGTCCTGATTCTCATCGCCGTGCTGGCCCCCGTGCTGGCGCCCTTCGACCCGCTGAAGCAGGACCTCAACGCGACCCTGCAGTCGCCGGGCGGCAAGCACCTGCTCGGCACTGACGCACTCGGCCGGGACCAGCTGTCCCGTCTCATCTACGGCAGCCGCATCGCGGTGATCGTCGGTCTCGCCTCGATCCTCGTCGCGGTCGCCATCGGCGTCTTCCTCGGCGCCCTGTCCGGCTACTTCGGCGGCTGGGTGGACACCGTGATCATGCGCGTCGCGGACGTCTTCTTCGCCTTCCCGCTGCTCATCGGCGCCATCGTCATCATCCTGTTGATGGGTCGCGGTGTCCTGCCAGTGGTTCTCTCCCTGGCCATCTTCACCTGGGCCACGTTCGCCCGACTGCTGCGCAGCCAGATCCTCTCCGTGCGCGAGATGGACTACGTGCACGCGGCGAAGGCGCTGGGCGCGAGTCAGGGCCGGATCATCCGCAAGCACATCCTGCCCAACTCCATCACCGCGGTGATGGTGTACGGCACGAGCAACGTCGGTATCGCGATCGTCGCCGAGGCGTCGCTGTCGTACCTGGGCGTCGGCGTGGAGCCGCAGGTCGCGGAGTGGGGGAACATGATCTCCGCCGGCCGCGGCTTCATGGGCGTCAAGGACTACATGTGGACCTACCCGAGCATCGCCATCGTCGTCACCGCGCTGGGCTTCATCCTGTTCGGCAACGGTCTGCGCGACGCGCTCGACCCGAAGCTCCGGTGAGGCACCGCCGTGAGTCGACCCCCCCAGAAGCAACACGAAGGTGATGGCATGACCAGCCTGGAGATGGCACCCGCGAACACCGGGTCGGACGGGACCGCGCCGCTGCTCGAGGTCCGCGACCTGCACGTGGAGTTCAAGATCCGGGACGCCGTGACCAAGGCGGTCAACGGTGTCAACTACAGCGTCAAGGCGGGCGAGACGCTCGCCGTGCTCGGTGAGTCGGGCTCCGGCAAGTCCGTCACCGCGCAGGCGATCATGGGCATCCTGGACAGCCCTCCCGGGCGGATCAGCAAGGGCCAGATCTTCTTCCAGGGCCAGGACATCCTGGCGCTGCCGGAGAGCGAGCGGCGCAGGATGCGCGGCGCCAAGATGGCCATGATCTTCCAGGACGCCCTGTCCTCCCTCAACCCCGTGCTCTCGGTGGGCTACCAGCTCGGCGAGATGTTCCGGGTGCACCAGGGCATGTCCAAGAAGGACGCCAAGGCCAAGGCCATCGAGCTGATGGACCGGGTGCGCATCCCCGCCGCCAAGGAGCGCGTCGGTGACTACCCGCACCAGTTCTCCGGCGGTATGCGCCAGCGCATCATGATCGCCATGGCGCTGGCCCTGGAGCCCGAGCTGATCATCGCGGACGAGCCCACCACGGCCCTCGACGTGACGGTCCAGGCCCAGGTCATGGAGCTGCTCGCCGAACTGCAGCGCGAGTACAACATGGGCCTGATCCTGATCACCCACGACCTGGGTGTGGTCGCCGACGTGGCGGACAAGATCGCCGTCATGTACGCCGGCCGGATCGTCGAGACGGCACCCGTGCACGAGCTGTACAAGCGGCCCGCCCACCCTTACACCCGGGGCCTGCTGGACTCGATCCCGCGCCTGGACCAGAAGGGGCACGAGCTCTACGCGATCAAGGGCCTGCCGCCCAACCTGCAGCAGATCCCGTCGGGCTGCGCCTTCAACCCCCGCTGCGCCAAGGCGCAGGACATATGCCGCACCGATGTCCCGGCGCTCGTTCCGGTGACCGAGGAGGACGGTACGGAACTGGTCGGCCGCGGCTCCGCGTGCCACTTCTGGAAGGAGACGATCCGTGGCTGAGCTCAACAAGGACGACGGGGCCGACGTCACGCCCAACGTCTCCGAGGTCGAGGTGGTGGACGCGGCGACCGAGGAGGAGGCGGTGGCCGCCGTCGAGGCGCCCGTCGCACAGGGCGAGCCGATCCTCCAGGTGCGCAACCTGGTCAAGCACTTCCCGCTGACCCAGGGCATCCTGTTCAAGCGTCAGATCGGCGCCGTCCGCGCCGTCGACGGCGTCTCCTTCGACCTGCACCAGGGCGAAACCCTGGGCATCGTGGGCGAGTCCGGCTGCGGCAAGTCGACGGTGGCCAAGCTCCTGATGAACCTGGAGCGGGCGACCTCCGGCGAGATCTTCTACAAGGGCCAGGACATCACCAAGCTGTCCGGCCGTGCGCTGAAGGCGGTGCGCCGGAACATCCAGATGGTGTTCCAGGACCCGTACACCTCGCTCAACCCCCGTATGACGGTGGGCGACATCATCGGTGAGCCCTTCGACATCCACCCCGAGGTGGCCCCGAAGGGCGACCGGCGCCGCAAGGTGCAGGAGCTGCTGGACGTCGTCGGTCTCAACCCCGAGTACATCAACCGCTACCCGCACCAGTTCTCGGGCGGTCAGCGCCAGCGCATCGGCATCGCCCGCGGCCTCGCGCTCAACCCCGAGGTCATCATCTGCGACGAGCCGGTGTCCGCGCTGGACGTGTCGGTGCAGGCGCAGGTCATCAACCTGATGGAGCGACTGCAGGACGAGTTCAACCTCTCCTACATCTTCATCGCGCACGACCTGTCGATCGTCCGGCACATCTCCGACCGGGTGGGCGTGATGTACCTCGGCAAGATGGCCGAGATCGGCACCGACGAGCAGATCTACGAGCACCCGACGCACCCCTACACCCAGGCGCTGCTGTCGGCGGTCCCGGTGCCGGACCCGGAGGCCCGCGAGAGCCGCGAGCGGATCATCCTCACCGGTGACGTGCCGTCCCCGGCCAACCCGCCCTCGGGCTGCCGCTTCCGCACCCGCTGCTGGAAGGCGCAGGACAAGTGCGCCAACGAGGTCCCGCTGCTGGCGATCCCCGAGCCGTTCGCGGGCGTGGACACGCCGGCGGCCCACGAGTCGGCGTGCCACTTCGCCGAGGAGAAGGACGTCGTGGGCGCGGCGTGACACCGATCGGCCGATGAACGCGGGGCGCCCCGGCGAGTACTGCCACTCGCCGGGGCGCCCCTTCGGATCCACCAGCACCGGGGCGAGATGATTCACCACGTCGAACTGTGGGTTCCCGACCTAGCGCGCGCGGAGCGCGAATGGGGCTGGCTCCTTGCCCGGCTCGGTTACCACCCGTACCAGGAATGGGAACACGGCCGCAGCTGGCGTCAGGGACCGGCGTATGTCGTCGTCGAGCAGTCACCGGCGCTGAGCGGCACCGGTCACGACCGGATGCGCCCGGGCCTCAACCACCTCGCGTTCCACGCCGGAAGCCGCGACGACGTCGACGCGCTGGCGGCACAGGCCCCCGCCCACGGTTGGACACCGCTCTTCGCCGACCGGTACCCCCATGCCGGTGGCCCGGAGCACTACGCGGCCTACCTGGTGAACACGGACGGCTTCGAGACCGAACTGGTGGCCACGGACCCGCCTCCGGCGGCCCTCACGTAGCCCCGCGCGTGCACGCCCAGGCCGCCTGCCCGCGCCGACGGTGCAGGCGCCTGCCCACGGGTGGACGCCGCTCTTCACCGAGCCCCAGGCCGCCGACACACCGTCGCCCGCCCTCACGTAGCGACGCGCGTTCGCGCCCAATGGCAGGCCACCTGGGCCTCCCCGCCGCCGTTCAGCACATCCGGGTCCCGGGTGCGGCACGCCTCCGCGACGCCCGCTCGGTCGGCGTCACCGGCCGCCAGGACCTGGCAGCGGACGTGGAAGCGGCAGCCCGAGGGGATGCGGGAGGGGTCGGGGGGCTCGCCCGTCAGGACCACCGGGGTGCCGGGGGCCTCGGGGAGGACCGACAACAGGGCCTGGGTGTACGGGTGCCGGGGTGCCGTCAGGACCTGTTCCACCGTGCCCGTCTCCACGATCCGGCCCAGGTACATCACCGCCACCCGGTCGGCGACGTTCCAGGCCAGACCCAGGTCGTGGGTCACCACGAGCGCGGACAGGCCCAGTTCGGCGCGCAGGCGCAGCAGCAGCGCGAGGATCTCACCGCGTACGGAGGCGTCGAGGGAGGCCACCGGCTCGTCGGCGACGATGAGTTCGGGCTCCAGGACCAGCGCGCCCGCGATGACGACCCGCTGCCGCTGGCCCCCGGAGAGCTCGTGCGGGTAGCGCAGGAAGAACCGTTCGGGCGGGCGGAGTCCCGCGCGGGAGAGGGCCTCGGCGACCGCGGCCCGTTCGTCGCCCCCGTGCCCGTGGATCCGCAGGCCCTCGGCCACCGCCTCGTACACCGTGTGCCGCGGGTTCAGTGATCCGCTCGGGTCCTGGAGGACCAGCTGGACGCGCCGGCGGTAGGCCTTCAGCGCCCGGGAGGAGTACTCCAGCGGCTTCCCGTCGAAGCGGACGCTTCCCGCGGTCGGCGGGACCAGCCCGAGCAGCGAACGCGCCAGCGTCGTCTTGCCGCAGCCCGACTCGCCGACCAGCGCCACGATCTCCCCGGCGGCGATGTCGAGTTCCACGCCGTCCACGGCCCGGGCCGGCGCGGCGCGGTGCCGGCCGGGGAAGGTGACGTGCAGGCCCCGCGCGCTCAGCAGGGGCGGGGGAGTCGTCAAGTGCTGCTCCTCACGTCCTCCGCCGGACCGGCCGGCGGCACCGCCGTCGCCTCCACGTGCACACAGGCCACCCGCCGTCCCGGCCCGGCCTCCCGCACCGGCTGGTCCTCGACCGCGCACCGGTCCAGGGCCACCGGACACCGCGGGTGGAAGGTGCAGCCGGCGGGCAGGTCCGACGGGTCGGGCGGGTCGCCCGCCAGGCCGCGCGGGGCGAACCGGGAGGCCGGGTCGCCGATGCGCGGGAACGCCGCCGACAGCGCCTTGCCGTACGGGTGCAGCGCGTTCTCGTACACCGCCCGCGCGGGTCCCTCCTCGACCACCCGGCCCGCGTACATCACCGCCAGCCGGTCGCAGGTGTCGGCGAGGACCGCGAGATCGTGGCTGATCATGATCAGGCCCAGCTCCTGCTCCGACACGAGCTGTTCGATAAGCCGGAGGATCTGCGCCTGGATCATCACGTCGAGGGCCGTGGTCGGCTCGTCGGCGATGACGAGCCGCGGGTCGCAGGCCAGCGCCATGGCGATCATGACCCGCTGCCGCTGGCCCCCGGACAGCTCGTGCGGGTAAGCCCGGGCCCGCGCGGCCGGCAGACCCACCTGCTCCAGCAGCTCACCGGTCCGCTTCCGCGCGGCCGCGGCGGTCGCCCCGCTGTGCAGCAGGATCGGCTCGGCGATCTGGGCGCCGACGCGGTGCACGGGGTTGAGGGAGTGCATGGCGCCCTGGAAGACGATCGAGGCGCCCGCCCAGCGCACCGCCCGCACCCGCCCCCACCGCATGGTCAGCACGTCCTCCCCGTCGAGCAGGATCTCCCCGCCCACCCGGGTACCGGCCGGCAGCAGCCGCAGCAGGGCCAGCGCCAGCGTGGACTTGCCACAGCCGGACTCACCGGCGACACCGAGTTTGCGGCCGGCCTCCAGCGACAGGTCCACGCCCCGTACGGCCTCGGCCCCGCCCGGATAGGTGACGGTCAGCTTCCGCACCTCCAGCAGTGTCAACGGGCCACCCCCAGCCTGGGATCGAGCACGGACTCCACCGCCCGCCCGCACAGCGTGAACGCCAGCGCGACCAGGGCGATCGCGATGCCGGGCGGCACCAGGTACCACCAGTCGCCTGCGCTCACCGCGCCCGCCTCGCGCGCGTCCTGAAGCAGCCCGCCCCAGGAGACGACCGTCGGGTCGCCGAGCCCGAGGAAGGCCAGCGTCGCCTCGGCGAGGACGGACGAGGAGATCATCAGGGTCGTCTGGGCGAGCACCAGCGGCATCACATTGGGCAGCACGTGCCGGGTCATGACGTGCCAGTGCCCGCCGCCGAGGGCCTTGGCCCGTTCGATGTACGGCCGCGACTCCACCGCCAGCGTCTGGGCGCGCACCAGCCGGGCCGTCGTCGGCCACGTGGTCACGCCGATCGCGAGGATCACCGTGCCGAGGGAGCGGGACATCACGGTGGCCAGCGCGATGGCGAGCACGAGTGTCGGCATCACCAGGAACCAGTCAGTGATCCGCATCAGCACGGTCGCGTACACGCCCTTGAAATGCCCGGCGGTGACGCCCACGACGGCACCGATCGCCACCGACAGCACGGCCGCGAGCAGCCCGACCAGCAGCGAGACCCGCGAACCCCACACCACCAGGCCCAGCACACTGCGCCCGAACCGGTCGGTGCCCAGCGGGAACTCGCCGCTGGGCGCCTGGAGCGGATCGCCCGGGGCATCGGTCACACCGGTCACGCCGGAGCCGACCGTCAGCGGTGCGGTCAGAGCCACCAGCGCGAACAGCACGAGCGCGGCCAGGCCGGCCAGCCCGGCGCGGTGGGCGCGGTAGCTGCGCCAGAACCGTACGGCGGAGCGGCGGCGGCGCTGCCGGGCGAGCCGCGCGGAGGTCGCCGGTGCGGCGTCGGCCGTCATCGGCCCACCCGCGGGTCGAGCAGCGGATAGGCCAGGTCGGCCAGCGTGTTCATGACGATCACCGCCGAGGCGAAGAAGAGGAACAGCCCCTGTACCAGGGGCAGGTCGGGGACGCTGAGGGCCTGGTAGAACAGTCCGCCCAGGCCCGGCCAGGAGAAGACGGTCTCGACCAGGATGACGCCCGCGACGGTCCGGCCGAGGTTGACGAAGACGAGGGTGACCGTGGGCAGCAGCGCGTTGGGCACGGCGTGCCGGCGGCGCACCAGGTCGTCCTTCAGGCCCTTGGCGCGGGCGGTCGTCAGATAGTCGCTGCCCATCTCGTCCAGCAGCGCCGAGCGGGCGACCAGCAGCGTCTGGCCGTACTCGACCGCGACCAGCGTGATCACCGGCAGGACCAGATGGTGGGCGACGTCGACGGCGTAGGCGAAGCCCTCCTTGCCGCCCGACTCCATGCCCCCGGTCGGGAACAGCCCCGGGACCGGGCCGAGGCCCACCGCGAAGACGATGATGAGCAGCAGGCCGAGCCAGAACGACGGGACGGAGTACAGGGTCAGCGCCAGCCCGGTGTTCAGCCGGTCGGCCGGGCGGCCGTGGCGCCAGGCCGAACGGGTGCCGAGGAACATGCCGAGCGAGGTGTAGAGCACGAAGGCGGTGCCGGTCAGCAGCAGGGTGTTCGGCAGCGCCTCGGTGATCTTGTCGATGACCGGGGTGCGGAACTGGTACGACGTGCCCAGGTCGCCGGTGAGCGCCTTGCCGCAGTAGTCGGTGAACTGCTCCCACAGTGGCAGGTCGAGCCCGAATTCCTTTCGGTACTCGGCCAGTTGGGCCGCCGATACCGGGCGGCCCCCCGTCATGGTCCTGACCGGGTCACCCGGGATCAGCCGGAACAGGAAGAACCCGGTGACCAGGACGGCCAGCAGTGAGACGAGGGCGCCGCCCACCTTGCCGGCCACGTACTTCGGGTAGGCGGTGTCGGCGCCGGCGCGTCTGCCCTTGGCGACGGGCGCGGATACTGCGTCGGAGACCATGAACCACCTACTCGCGGTCGTCGGCGGTGCTGCGGCGGCGCATCGCGATGAACGCCCCGGCGCCGGCGAGGACGACGACCCCCGCGACGACCCCGACGATCACCCCGGTCGAGGAGCCCCCGGAGGAGGCGCCGGAGTCCGCCGGGACGGCCGACCACCAGCTCCAGTAGCCGTCCTGGCCGTAGATGTTGCCGGCGGCCTTGGGCATGGTCTCGATGGACTTGATCTGATCGGTGCGGTAGGCCTCGACGGCGTTCGGGTACGCCATGACGTTCATGTACCCCAGGTCGTACAGCCGCGACTCCATCTGCTTGACGATGTCGGCCCGTTCGGCCGAGTCGTACTCGGCGAGCTGCTTGGCGTACAGCTCGTCGTAGGTCTTGTCGCAGACGAAGTTGTCGGTCGCGCCGGTGTCCTTCGGGGTGGCGGGCAGGGCCGCGCAGGTGTGGATCGACAGCACGAAGTCGGGGTCGGGGTTGACCGACCAGCCGTCGAAGGCGAGGTCGTACTTGCCGGCGAGCCACGGGTCGGTGACGTTGTCGAGGCAGTCGAGCGTCATGCCGATGCCGAGTTTGCCCCACCACTCCTTCAGGTACTGGCCCACCGCCTTGTCGTTCGGGTCGGTGGCGTGGCACAGGACGCGGTAGTCCAGCGGCTTGCCGTCCTTGCCGACCCGCTTGCCGTCGGCGTTCTTCTTGTAGCCGGCCTGGTCGAGGAGCTGGGCGGCCTTGGCGGGGTCGTAGGCGAGTTCCTGGCCGGCTGACGGCTTCCAGAAGTACGTCGAGAAGCGCGGCGGGATGTAGCCCTGGCCCTCGACGGCGTGCCCCTGGAACACCTTGTCGATGAGGACCTTGCGGTCCACGGCCATGAAGAGCGCGTGCCGCACCCGCTCGTCCAGCAGGGACGGGTCGCCGTCGCCGAACTTCCTGCCGTTCTTCGCCTTCGCGCCCGGGTTGGTGGCCAGGGCGTAGAAGCGGCGGCCGGGGCCCTCGTTGACGTGGATGTCCTTCTGCCCCTTGAGGGAGGCCGCCTGCGCCGGGGTCAGGGCGGGCTGGCCGGCGACGAAGGAGACCTCGCCCTTGCGCAGGGCGGCCACGGCGGCGTCCTGGTCCTTGTAGTACTTGAAGACCAGCTCGTCGAACTTCGGTGCCCCGCGCCAGAAATTCTTGTTGGCCTTGAGCCGGACGTAGCTGTCCGCCTTGTAGTCGGTGAGCACGAACGGCCCGTCACCGACGACGGGGAAGGACCTGTCGTTGTTGAACTTCGAGAAGTCCTCGACGTCCTTCCAGACGTGCTCGGGCACGATCGGCACGTCCAGCGCGGTCATCGTCGCCTGCGGCTTCTTCAGCTCGATGACCAGCTGGGTGGGGCTCGGGGCCGTCACCTTGCGGAAGTTGGTGACGAAGCTGCCGTTCGCGGTGGCGGCCGCCTTGTCGGTCATCAGCTTGTTGAACGTCCAGGCGGCGTCCTCGGCGGTCACCTTCTGCCCGTCCGACCACTTGGCGCCGGAGCGGATCGTGTACGTCCATGTGAGCTTGTCGGCCGACGGCTTCCAGTTGGTGGCGAGGCCCGGCACGGGGTGCGCGTCCCCGGGGTCGTAGTCGGTCAGGTACTCGTACGTCAGTCGCAGGATGCTCGTGCTGAGCAGACGTACTGCCAGGAAGGGGCTCAGCGAGTCGACGCTCTGCGCCGCGGCGACGGTGAGGACCTTGGGTCCCTGTGCGGCCTGCGCCCGTTGCGGAGCCGGGTCGAGCGGAGTGGTGAGCGCCGCCGTGGCGGCCAGGGCGAGGGCGCCGCCGGCGGCGGCGAGCCGGGTGAGACGCGGTCGCGGGCCTCTCGGGTGCGGACGGGTTCTGCCGGGCCGGTCTGGTGTACTCATCAAACGTGACCTCGCGCCTGGTGACACCGGGTGGGTGATGAGAGTGTCCATGCGGCGACTGTGCGCGTCAACGGCGCCTGCACCCGGTGTGGCCTGCGGAAACGCCGAGTTGATGTTCCGTCGGCCCAAACATTGGTCCATACCGGTGAAGGGGGTCTGGTGGAGCGCTGGCGGCGGTCGGCGAGCGGTCCCGGCCGCCGTGACGATCTCGTGACCACGGCGGGATCGCGACGCGGGCATCGCCGCGGCAGGACCCGGCCCCGAGCCGACCGCGACGGCCGTCGCCCCGAGGGGCGTCCGCCCGGCGGCAGACGGGAGGGCCACCCCTCGTTCGGGTGCACTCTCTCGCGGACGGGCCGACCGAGTGTGCGCTGCGTGCCGTTTACGGTGATATTGACCCATAAGTACCGGAGGTAGGCGCTGGCGCCGCAGCGCAGGCATGCGCGTTCCCGAGGAGGCACTGCATGCGTGGAACCACGTACGCCCGACGGCTCGCCTGCGCGACGGCGGTGGCGACGGCCGTGGCCCTCGCCGCGACGGCCTGCGGCAGCGGGAGCACGGGCAGCGGGGCCGGCGGCTCGGTGCTCTCCTCCTCCTGGGGCGATCCGCAGAACCCGCTGGAACCGGCGAACACCAACGAGGTCCAGGGCGGCAAGGTCCTCGACATGATCTTCCGGGGTCTGAAGAAGTACGACCCGAGGACCGGCGCGGCCCAGGACATGCTCGCCCAGAAGATCGACACCCCGGACTCCCAGAACTTCACGATCACCATCAAGGACGGCTGGACCTTCTCCAACGGGGAGAAGGTGACCGCCAAGTCCTTCGTCGACGCCTGGAACTACGGCGCGAGCCTGCGGAACCACCAGCGGAACGCGTACTTCTACCGCTACATCCAGGGCTACGACAAGACCCACCCGGACAGCGGCTCACAGAGCGCCGGCACCCTCTCCGGCCTGAAGGTCGTCGACGACCGGACGTTCACCGTCAGGCTGGCCCAGAAGTTCTCCAGCTTCCCCGACACCCTGGGCTACCCGGCGTTCGCCCCGCTGCCCGCGGCGTTCTTCACCGACCACGCGGCCTGGCTGGAGAAGCCGGTGGGCAACGGGCCGTACGCCGTCGACTCGTACGTCAGGGGCTCGCAGATGGCCCTGCGGAAGTGGGCCGGCTACCCGGGCCCGGACAAGGCGCGGAACGACGGCGTGGACCTCAAGGTCTACACCGACAACGACACCGCCTACACCGACCTGCTGGCCGGCAACCTCGACCTGGTCGACGACGTCCCCGCCTCCCAGCTCAGGAACGTCAAGAGCGACCTGGGCGACCGCTACATCAACACCCCGGCCGGCATCATCCAGACCCTCGCCTTCCCCTACTACGACAAGGCCTGGGACACGAGCGGCTCGGAGAAGGTCCGCAAGGGCCTGTCCATGGCGATCAACCGCAAGCAGATCACCGACACGATCTTCCTGAAGACCCGCATCCCGGCCACCGACTGGACCTCACCGGTGCTCGGCGCGGAGGGCGGCTTCAAGGACGGGCTGTGCGGGCCCGCCTGCGACTACAACCCGGGCGAGGCCAAGAAGCTGGTACAGGAGGGCGGCGGGCTCCCGGGCGGCCAGGTCAAGATCACCTACAACGCCGACACCGGCTCGCACAGGATGTGGGTGGACGCCGTGTGCAACTCCATCAACAACGCGCTCGGCAACGACAAGGCCTGCGTCGGCAACCCCGTCGGCACCTTCGCCGACTTCCGCAACCGGATCACCCAGCACAAGATGTCCGGCCCGTTCCGCGCCGGCTGGCAGATGGACTACCCGCTCATCCAGAACTTCCTCCAGCCGCTCTACTACACCGGCGCCTCCTCCAACGACGGCCAGTGGTCCAACCAGGACTTCGACAAGCTCGTCGACCAGGCGAACGCCCAGACCGACACCGCAAAGGCGGTGCGCACCTTCCAGCAGGCCGAGGAAGTCGTCCGGGACCACATGGCCGCCATCCCGCTCTGGTACCAGAACGGCAGCGCGGGCTACTCCGAACGGCTGTCCGACGTGGCGCTCAACCCCTTCAGCGTCCCCGTCTACAACGAGATCAAGGTCGGCTGACCCGCCATGGGGCGCTACGTCGTCAGGCGTCTGCTCCAGATGGTCCCGGTGTTCTTCGGGGCCACGCTGCTGATCTTCCTGATGGTGAACGTGATGGGCGACCCCATCGCGGGACTGTGCGGCGAACGGCAGTGCGACCCGGCGACGGCCGCCCAGCTGAAGCAGGAGTTCGGCCTCGACAAGCCGCTGTGGCAGCAATACCTGACCTACATGGGGAACGTCTTCACCGGCGACTTCGGGACGGCGTTCAACGGCCAGCCGGTCACCGAGCTGATGTCGACCGCGTTCCCCGTCACCGTCCGGCTGACCATCGTGGCGATCGTCATCGAGGTCGTCATCGGCATCACCCTGGGCGTGGTCACCGGGCTGCGGCGCGGCCGGCCCGTCGACACCGGGGTGCTGCTGGCGACCCTGGTGGTCATCTCCGTGCCCGTCTTCGTCACCGGTCTGCTGCTCCAGCTCCTGCTCGGCGTGGAGTGGGGCTGGATCAGACCGTCGGTGCCGCCGGAAGCCACCTTCGGCGAACTGCTCGTGCCCGGACTGGTCCTGGCCTCCGTCTCGCTCGCCTACGTCACCCGGCTGACCCGCACCTCCATCGCCGAGAACAGGCGGTCCGACTACGTCCGCACGGCCATCGCCAAGGGCCTGCCCAGACACCGCGTGATCACCCGGCACCTGCTGCGCAACTCGCTCATCCCCGTGGTCACCTTCATCGGCACCGACATCGGCGCCCTCATGGGCGGCGCCATCGTCACCGAGCGGATCTTCAACATCCACGGCGTCGGCTACCAGCTCTACCAGGGCATCCTGCGCCAGAACACCCAGACGGTCGTCGGCTTCGTGACCGTCCTCGTGCTGGTCTTCCTCATCGCCAACCTGCTCGTCGACCTCCTCTACGCCGTACTCGACCCGAGGATCCGCTATGCCTGAGCAGCAGCCGTACGAGCCCTCGGGTGCCATCGCGGGCACCGGCGCGGGCGGCGCGATGGACCTGGCGGCGAGCGAGGCGACGACGCTGGAGCGGACGCGGCCCGGCGGGCCCGAGGGCACGGGACCACAGGGCAAGCCCCGTTCGCTCTGGTCCGACGCCTGGCGGGACCTGCGCCGCAACCCCGTCTTCCTCCTCTCCGGGCTCGTCATCGTCTTCCTCGTCGTCATCTCCCTGTGGCCCTCGCTCATCGCCTCCGGCAGCCCGCTCCAGTGCGACCTCGCCAAGGCCCAGGAGGGCTCCCAGTCCGGCGCCCCCTTCGGGTACGACGGCCAGGGCTGCAACGTCTACACACGGACCGTCTACGGCGCCCGTACGTCCGTCACGGTCGGCGTCTGCGCCACGCTGGGGGTGGCGCTCCTCGGGTCCGTGCTGGGCGGACTCGCGGGCTTCTTCGGCGGATCGTGGGACTCGCTGCTGTCCCGCCTCACCGACATCTTCTTCGCGATCCCGGTCGTGCTCGGCGGCCTCGTCCTGCTCTCCGTGGTGACCAGCAACACGGTCTGGCCGGTCGTCGGGTTCATGGTGCTGCTCGGCTGGCCGCAGATCTCCCGCATCGCCCGCGGCTCCGTCATCACCGCCAAGCAGAACGACTACGTCCAGGCCGCCCGCGCCCTCGGCGCCTCCGCCCCGCGGATCCTGCTGCGCCACATCGCGCCCAACGCGGTCGCCCCGGTGATCGTCGTGGCCACCATCGCGCTCGGCACCTACATCGCGCTGGAGGCGACCCTGTCGTACCTGGGCGTCGGCCTGAAGCCGCCCAGCGTCTCCTGGGGCATCGACATCTCCGCCGCCTCCCCCTACATCCGCAACGCCCCCCACGCCCTCCTGTGGCCCTCCGGCGCCCTCGCGATCACCGTCCTGGCCTTCATCATGCTCGGCGACGCGGTACGCGACGCCCTGGACCCGAAACTGAGGTGAGCGGCGGTGCGGCAGGAAGTGAGAGCCGAGGTGAGCTGTCGTGCTGCTTGAAGTGCGGGACCTGCGCGTGGAGTTCCGGATGCGGGACGGGGTCGCCCGGGCCGTGAACGGGGTGAGTTACGGGGTGGACGCGGGGGAGACGCTCGCGGTGCTCGGGGAGTCCGGGTCGGGGAAGTCCGTCACGGCTCAGGCGGTCATGGGGATCCTCGACGTGCCGCCGGGGCGGATCACCGGCGGGGAGATCCTCTTCCGGGGCCAGGACCTGCTGAAGCTGAAGGAGGAGGAGCGCAGGAAGGTCCGCGGCGCCGGGATGGCCATGATCTTCCAGGACGCGCTGTCCTCGCTGAACCCGGTGCTCTCCGTGGGCGACCAGCTCGGCGAGATGTTCGTGGTCCACCGGGGGATGTCGAAGAAGGACGCGCGGGCCAGGGCCGTCGAGCTGATGGACCGGGTACGCATCCCGGCCGCCGCCCAGCGCGTGCGCGACTACCCGCACCAGTTCTCCGGCGGCATGCGCCAGCGCATCATGATCGCCATGGCGATGGCCCTGGAGCCGGCGCTCATCATCGCCGACGAGCCCACCACCGCCCTCGACGTCACCGTCCAGGCCCAGGTGATGGACCTGCTCGCGGAGTTGCAGCGCGAGTACCACATGGGGCTGATCCTGATCACCCACGACCTGGGCGTCGTCGCGGACGTGGCGGACCGGATCGCCGTGATGTACGCGGGCCGGATCGTGGAGTCGGCGCCCGTCCACGACATCTACAAATCCGCGGCTCACCCCTACACCCGCGGCCTGCTGGACTCCATCCCGCGCCTGGACCTCAAGGGCCAGGAGCTCTACGCCATCAAGGGCCTGCCGCCGAACCTCACGCACATCCCGCCCGGCTGCGCCTTCCACCCGCGCTGCCCGATGGCCCGCGACGTG
The DNA here is from genome assembly GCF_042894725.1 of Streptomyces sp. NPDC001480. NCBI lineage: Bacteria > Bacillati > Actinomycetota > Actinomycetes > Kitasatosporales > Streptomycetaceae > Streptomyces > Streptomyces sp. NPDC001480. The sequence continues at coordinate 20,146 of NZ_JBIAVX010000011.1, forward strand.
TGCCGGACCGACGAGCCGCCGCTGTACGAGGTCGACGCGGACCGGAGAAGCGCCTGCCACTTCTGGAGGGAGTGCCTGCATGGCAGCCTCGACGACTGAGCCGGTCCTGACCGAGCCGATGCTGGAGGTCAGCGGGCTCGTCAAGCACTACCCGCTGACCCGGGGCGTCCTGTTCAAGAAGCAGATCGGCGCGGTGAAGGCCGTCGACGGCGTCGACTTCCACCTGGCCAGGGGCGAGACGCTGGGCATCGTCGGCGAGTCGGGCTGCGGCAAGTCCACGGTCGCCAAGCTGCTGTGCAGCCTCGAACGGCCGACGGCGGGTTCGATCCGCTTCAAGGGCGAGGAGATCACCCGGCTGTCCGGCCGCGCCCTGAAGGCCGTACGCCGCAACATCCAGATGGTCTTCCAGGACCCCTACACCTCCCTCAACCCCCGGATGACGGTCGGCGACATCATCGGGGAGCCGTACGAGATCCACCCCGAGGCGGCCCCGAAGGGCGACCGGCGCGGGAAGGTGCGGGAACTGCTCGACGTGGTCGGTCTCGACCCCGAGTACGTCAACCGCTACCCGCACCAGTTCTCCGGCGGCCAGCGCCAACGCATCGGCATCGCAAGGGCGTTGGCCCTCCGGCCGGAGGTGATCGTCGCCGACGAACCGGTGTCGGCCCTGGACGTCTCGATCCAGGCCCAGGTGATCAACCTGCTGGACCGGCTCCAGTCGGAGTTCAGGCTCTCCTACGTCTTCATCGCGCACGACCTGTCGATCGTGCGGCACATCTCGGACCGGGTCGGGGTGATGTACCTCGGCCGGATCGTGGAGACCGGCACGGAGACGGAGATCTACGACCACCCCACGCACCCCTACACCCAGGCACTGCTGTCCGCCGTGCCCGTCCCCGACCCGGACGCCCGCGAACACCGCGAACGGATCATCCTCTCGGGTGATGTGCCGTCCCCCGCCGACATCCCGTCCGGCTGCCGCTTCCGCACCCGCTGCTGGAAGGCCCGGGAGCGCTGCGCGCTGGAGGTGCCGGCCCTCGCCGTCCCGGAGGCGTTCCGCCTGGAGACCGGCCCGGCCGCGCACGACTCGGCGTGCCATTTCGCGGAGGAGAGGCAGGTCGTGCCGGTGGAGGAGCGCAACGGCAACGGGCCGGGGTGACAAGGAGCACCCCGGCCCGTTCACGGCACCCGCACGGCCGTACGCTGTACAGCCTCGCGCGTCCGTATATCGGTACCGCTTCCGTGAAGTTGCCTCCGTGTTAACGAAGTTCGCGGTGGTTCACGGATGTTCGTGCTTGTTCACTCCGCTATGCGTGGGGTTGTGCCAGCGCACGCCTGAGGAAGTCCACCTGGAGCAGCAGCAGGTTCTCAGCGACCTGCTCCTGCGGGGTCATGTGCGTGACGCCGGACAGCGGGAGCACCTCGTGCGGACGGCCGGCGGCGAGCAGGGCCGAGGACAGCCGCAGGGCGTGCGCGACCACCACGTTGTCGTCGGCCAGGCCGTGCACGATCATCAGCGGGCGGTGCGGGTCGGCGGGGGCGGCCAGGCCCTCGTCGGTGACGAGGCTGCTCCTCTCGTACGCCGCCGGGTCCGTGGCCGGGTCGCCCAGGTACCGCTCGGTGTAGTGGGTGTCGTACAGCCGCCAGTCGGTCACCGGCGCGCCCGCGATGCCCGCGTGGAAGACGTCCGGGCGGCGCAGCACGGCGAGGGCGGCCAGGTAGCCGCCGTACGACCAGCCGCGGATCGCCACCCGGGTCAGGTCGAGGGGGTACTCCCGCGCGAGGTCCTTCAGCGCCTCGATCTGGTCGTCCAGGGAGACGGTGAAGTCGCGGTGGACCGCCTTCTCCCAGGCGGGGGAGCGGCCGGGGGTGCCCCGGCCGTCGGCCACGACCACCGCGAAGCCCTGGTCGGCGAACCACTGTGAGGTGAGGTGGGCGTTGTGCGCGGCGGCCACGCGCTGGCCGTGCGGTCCACCGTAGGGGTCGAGCAGTACCGGAAGGGGAGCGCCCCCGGCAGTGTCCCCGGGGTAGTCCGTAGGCATAAGCACGGCGCACGGAATTCGGCGTGCGCCCCCCTCGGTGAGCGTCACGCGCGGGGACAAACCGGGATCTTCGGCGTACGACGTGACGGCCGCCACCGGCTTTCCGTCCCGCAGTACCCGGACACGGGCGCCCGGGCGGTCCAGCGTGGCCGAGACCAGCACGGTCACGCCCCCGGCGCGCACCGCCGAGTGCACGCCGGGCTCCTGCGACACGCGCTCGACGCCCAGCTCGTTCACCCGATAGACGTGCACCTCACCGATCTCCGGCGCACCCGTCTCCGTCTCCGCCTCCTCGCCCGCCGAGGCCGAGACCAGCACGTCGTCGGCGGTCACGTCCAGCACCGCACGGATGTGCAACTGCGGCCCGGTCAGCGGCCGCTCGCCCACCGCCAACACCCGGGCCCCGCCCTCGTCCGCGATCCGCACGAGCTGTCCGGAGGGGCTCCAGCACGGCACCCCGGGGAAAAGTTCAAGCCATGTTGGATCTTCATCGGCATGGACCATTCGCGTCGCCCCCGACTCCGGGTCCACGGCCAGGAACAGCTGGCTGCGCTGGTCCCTTGCCTGCACCAGGAGCAGCGGTGCCCCCGCGTCTGACCAGTGCACACGCGCCAGATACGGGTAGCGTGCCCGATCCCATACGACCTCCGTGCGCGTGCCGCCGAGGTCGACCACGAACAGCCGCACGTCCGCGTTTCCGGTCCCCGCAGCCGGGTACGCGACGTGGTTCGGCTCACGCTCCGGATGGGCCGGGTCGGCGATCCACCACCGCCCCACCGGCGTGTCGTCCGCGCGCGCCACGAGCAGCCGGTCCGAACTCGGGGACCACCAGAAGCCACGCGAACGAGCCATCTCCTCGGCCGCGATGAACTCGGCCAGCCCGTAGGTGACGCCCTCCGACTCCGGCTCCGCCAGCGCCCGGTCGCCCTCACCCTCGGCGCCCACCACCCGCAGGGCGCCCTCGGCGACATACGCCACGTGCCGTCCGTCGGGCGCCGGCCGCGGATCGATCACCGGCCCCGGAACGGGGAGTTCACGCGCGGTCCCGGCCCGCAGCTCCGCCGTGAAAAGCCGCCCTGACAAGGTGAAAGACGCCAACTCGACGGCCGCGTCGGTGGCGTAGCCGACGATGCCGGCACCGCCCTCGCGGCTGCGCTCGCGGCGTGCTCGCTCCTCGGGCGAGAGCTGTTCCGAGGCGCCTTGCAGCAGAGCGCGCGGGTCGGCCGCCACGCGCTCCCCGCCGTCCGCCACATCGATGACCCACAGGGAGTTCGCCCGGTCGGTACCGGAGGTCGAGCGCAGGAACGCGACACGCGAACCATCGGGCGCCACGGTGAACGAGCGCGGCGCGCCGAGGGTGAAACGCTGGGTGCGGGCGTGCCGTCGGGGGAAGGAGACAGGCTCGGTCGTCATGCCCTGACCATATTGGCCATGCGCCCCCTTGTGCGGCCGTGCGCCCAGCGATGCGCAAGGGTGGATAGTTATGATCACTACCGCCATGTGGGTATGAACCTGCTGGCTCGTGTATGGAATTGCTGGACCGATCTACAACCCCCATAGTCCGTCCCACCCCCCGCGTCCCTGGATCTTTGGAGGTGAGCCGCCGTGGCACTCTCGATTTCGGCGGTGGTGCTGCTGGCGATCATCGTCTTCTTGCTGGTCAAGAAATCAGGCCTGAAGGGCGGTCACGCGGTCGTCTGCATCCTCCTCGGCTTCTACCTCGCCTCCTCGACGGTCGCACCCACGATCAGCGAGCTGACGACCAACGTGGCGAGCATGATCGGGAGCATCAAGTTCTGACGGGTGCGGTGGCTGGTGGCTGGTCGCCGATGCGGGTGGCTGGTGGCTGGTGGCCGATGCGGGTGGCTGGTGGCTGGTGGCCGATGCGGGTGGCTGGTGGCTGGTGGCCGATGCGGGTGGCTGGTGGCTGGTGGCTGGTGGCCGATGCGGGTGGCTGGTGGCTGGCGACCGATGACGGGTGACCGGTGGCCCGGAGCTTGTGTGGGCGTCTGGCGCTGAGCGAGAGCCCGGTGCCGAGTGACCGTGGGGGCCGCCCGCTTCTTGGCATTGTCGTGCTTCCGTGATCCGAGTAAAGGGCGCTGCGTTCCGCTGCGCTGCACTCCGCGTCGCCTGCGGCGATGGCCCTTCGGGCCACCCTTGACTCGGCTCACGGAATCACGGGGGAGAAGCGAGCGAGCGGCCCGAAAAGGCGGTGGCCGAGGCCGGCGTTCCCTTCCGTCGGCTGGGCGGTGGGGCGGGGTCGAGGGCGCGGACGCGCCTCGCCTGCACGCCGGGACGGCTTAGCGGCGATCGGTGAGTGGGGGTTGGGGGCGGAGCGCAGTCGGCAGGGGGTGGCATGCCATGTCGGATTGGCGGCTTGCGGCCGGTGGGTGGTGGATGGTGGGCGCGCCGGGCAGGGGCGCACGCCGGAAGGGCTTAGCGACTTGCGGTGAGTGGGGCGGGGTGCGCGCTCGGCGGGTGGCGGCACGCCGGGGTGGCTCGGCGGTTTCCCGGGCGGCAACCTTCTTCCGCAGCAGGACAAATGGGGCGCGTGGGTGGGGTGGTGGGAGTGAGTGGCAGATTTGTTTCACCCCGAATCCCGGCGACCAGGGGCTTTGCATCCCACCCCTGAGACATATCTGCCACTCACCGGTGGACTGTGGCTGGTGAGGTCTGTGTGACGCAGGTGGTATGCCGGACGGCTGACGGCTGACGGCTGACGGCTGACGGCTGACGGCTGACGGCTGACGGCTGACGGCTGACGGCTGACGGCTGACGGCTGACGGCGGACGGCTGCGGGCTGATAGCTGCGGGCTGTGGCCGCTTGCCGCCCTCGATCTTGTAGACCAGGTCCTCCCCGTAGCCGACCGCCGCTCCGAACTCGCCGGCCCGCATCCCCGCTGCTGCCCGCCGCAGCTGCAACTGCCGCCCCACCGTGGTGATCACGGCCACGCCCCAGTCGTCGTCCGGGTCCACCTCCCAGCCCGGTTCGTCCGCCTCGGTCCTGAGCCGTACCGCCTCGCCGTCCACCGACATCCGCGCCCCTCTCCCGTAAGACCAGCGGACAGTCACCGTGTGCGACCGTGTCGTCACGCACTACGGTGAGTGTCGCCGACCACTCTGAGTGACGTGAATCAGGAAAACGCCGGGATCGCGCACGACGCCGACCTGATCGACGGCGCCCTCCTCGTAGGCTGGGGCCATGACGGAACCACCCGCGCGGCGTCTGCTGCTGGTGCACGCGCACCCGGACGACGAGTCGATCAACAACGGCGTGACCATGGCCGCGTACGCGGCCCGGGGTGCCCGGGTGACGCTGGTCACCTGCACGCTCGGGGAGCGTGGTGAGGTCATTCCGCCCGAGCTGCGGCATCTGACCGGTGCCGCCCTGGGTGAGTACCGGCTGCGGGAGCTGGCGGCCGCGATGGGTGAGCTGGGTGTCGCGGATTTCCGGCTGCTCGGGGGTGCGGGGCGCTACTCGGACTCCGGGATGATGGGCGTTCCGGACAATGAGGATCCTGGCTGTTTCTGGCAGGCCGATCTCGACGAGGCTGCCGGGCATCTCGTCGAGGTGATTCTTGAGGTTCGGCCTCAGGTTGTCGTCACCTATGACGAGAACGGGGGGTACGGCCATCCTGATCACATCAAGGCCCACCGCGTCGCCATGAGAGCCGTGGAGCTGGCCGCCGAGGCGGGCTGGCGGGTTCCCAAGGTCTACTGGAACCGGGTGCCGCGTTCCGTCGCCGAGGCCGCGTTCGGGCGGCTGGCCGACGACCTGCCCGGACTGCCGTTCGCGAAGGCCGCCGCCGTGGATGATGTGCCGGGGGTGGTCGGCGAGGAGCGGATCACCACCGCGATCGACGGTGGCGCCCACGCCGCCGCCAAGGCCGCCGCCATGCGCGCGCACGCCACCCAGATCGAGGTCGCCGAGCCCTATTTCGCGCTCTCCAACGAGCTGGCGCAGCCCCTGTTCACCACCGAGTACTACGAGCTGGTGAGCGGTGAGCGGCCGGGCGTCGTCGGGCAATCCGGGCGGGAGACCGATCTGTTCGCCGGGATCGGGGAGTCGTCATGAGCGGGGCAGGGCGGGGGCCGATGCTCGCGCAGCCTCTGCGGCGGCCCTCGGGCGGGCGGATCGCCGCCCTTCTGGGGCTGTTCCTGCTCGGCGTGGTGGTCGCCATGGCCGGGGCCCTGGTGCAGGCCGGCTGGTTCCCGGGGGGACTGCTGCTCGCCCTGGCGGGCGCGGCCGGGGCGTTCCTCGGCGGGGCGTACGTGATGGGCAGTCGCGCCGGGGCGGTCGCGCCGGTGGTCGGCTGGATCGTCACCGTCATCTTCCTCACCACCAGCCGTCCCGAAGGGGATTTCCTGTTCGGCGCGGGCGGCGGCTCCTACCTGTTCCTGCTCGGCGGCATGGCCCTCGCTGTGATCTGCGCCACCCTTGGCCCCGGGCGGCAACCTGGGGCCGGTGCCGCCCGACTTGGCAAGTGACGTACCACTTCGCCATGCGGCGCGCGTGCGAGTCCGGTGTGGGTTTCCCCAGCGGTCGTGGGATAGGCGCCAGAAGTGGCCAGTATGGTGGTGCGCGCCGCCGAGTCGCCCGAGAGAGGTCGTAACGCGGGCGGCGGAGCCAACCGGGAGAACCTGCCTTGAGTCGTGAAACTGACACTCCGTCCTCCGGGCCCAACGGGCGCGGCGGAGCCGCATACCCCTCGGGCACGCCGCCGTACGGAACCCCCATGGTTTCCGACGACGGTACGGACGCGGCCCGTTCGGCCGCGCAGCCGGAGGAACGCAAGACCGAGACCACGCTGACGACCCGCATCCGGATCAACATCCCCGGATCGCGGCCCATCCCGCCGGTCGTGATGCGCACACCCGTCGCGACGGACACCGAGAGCGCGGCCGACGACGCGGGCACCGACCCGCAACCATCGGCCCCCACCGCGACGTCCGCGGGCACCGTGGAGCCGTCCGCCGAGCCCGCCACGCCGGGCGAGGAGAAGGCCAGCGACTGGTTCGCGCCCCGCAAGTCCGGCGCGCCCAAGGGCGGTCCGGGCGGCGGTGGCACGAACGGCGCGGGTCTGCCCGGCGGTTCCGCCGCGGGCGCCGCGGCGGCGCCGGGCGCGGGTGCCGCGGGCGGTACGCGTCCGAACGGTTCCGGGGCTTCGGGCGCCGCGCGTCCGGGTGGCTCCGGCCCCTCGGGCGGTACGCGTCCGGGCGCGGGGCGTCCCGGTGGTGTGGTCGGCTCGATGAGCGTGCCGGGCGCGTCCCGGCCCGGCGGGACGAACGGTGCCGGGTTCTCCGGCGCCACCGGCGGTCCCGTGGCCCCCGGGCACGGGGGCGGCACCGGCTCCTTCGACGTCACCGAGGCGCTGGCCGCGGGCCCGCTGGGCAACGGCAAGGGCAACGGTCCCCGTCCCGGCTCGGGTGGCGGCGGCGAGCCGAGCCGTGACGACCTGCCGTACTTCGCGGACAACGGCCGCGGCGGTCCGAAGGGCCAGGGCGGCCCGGCCGGGCCTGGTGGCCCCAGCAACTTCAACGGACCGGGCGGCCGCGGCGGCGCCGGCGGCCCGCAGGGCCCCGCGGGCCCCACCGGCGGTCCGGTCACCGGGGACGGCCCGCTGGCCCCGCCCGCCGGCGGTGCTCCGGGTGGTCCGGGCGGACCGGGTGGCCTGGGCGACATCGGCATGGACCCCGGCATGGCGTTCGACGCCCCGGAGGCCTTCGCCGGCCCTGGTGCCACCGGCGCCCCCCGTCCGCGTCCCGGCGCGGGCACCCGCGGCCCCGGCGGCGGTATGAGCGACGACACCGCGATCCTCACCCCGCAGAAGCCCGCCCCCGAGGGCACCCCCGGCTACGGCGCCCCGGCGGACAACGTCTCCGGGCACACCGTCACCAGCGGCATCCCCGTCGTCCCGCCGGGCGTCACGTCCCCCTTCGGGCCGGGCGCGCCCGGTGACGGGCCGCAGCCCCACACGCCCCCCAAGCTGCCCGAGCCGGTCTCGCAGAACGTTCCGGAGACCAAGTCCAAGGCCAAGAAGAAGGGCCGCAGCAAGCTGGTGCTGCTCGGCGGCGGCGTGGTCATGGTCGCCGGTGTCGCCTACGGCGCCGGGCTGCTGATGAACCACTCCGACGTGCCCAAGGGCACCACCGTGCTCGGCGTCGACATCGGCGGCGGCACCCGCGACGAAGCCGTCAAGAAGCTCGACGACGCCTTCGGCCAGCGGGTGAACAAGCCGCTGAAGCTGTCGGTGGGCGGCAAGACGGTGTCCCTCACGCCGGACCAGGCGGGCCTCCAGTTCGACTTCCAGTCCACGGTCGGCGCGGCCGCGAAGAGCGACTACAACCCCGTCTCCGTGATCGGGTCGCTCTTCGGTCAGAAGCGGGTCGTCGAGCCGGCGATGCCGGTGGACGAGGAGAAGCTCCAGGCGGCTCTGGAGGGCGTCGGCGGCGGCTCCGGATCGGTCACCGAGGGCACGATCGAGTTCAAGTCCGGCAAGGCCGTCGCCGTCTACGGCAAGCCCGGCAAGGCCATCGACGCGGGCCGGGCCACCGAGTCCGTCAAGGAGGCGTACCGCGCGGAGGTGGAGACCGGCAAGGGGACTGCGGTGACCGTGCCGACGACCACCAAACAGCCGACGGTCTCCAACGCCGAGGTCGACCGCGAGATGAAGAAGTTCGCGGAGCCGGCGATGTCGGCGAACGTGACGGTGCAGACGGACGCCGCGCACTCGATCCCGATGAGCCCGCAGAACTCGCTGTGGAAGTTCCTCAGGGTGACGCCGGTCAACGGCAAGCTGGTCGACAAGCCCGACCTGGCCGCCCTGAAGAAGCTGTACGGCCAGACGTTCGACGGCGTGCTGATCACCCGGGCCAACGGCAAGAAGACCCCCCTCACGCCGGAAGAGGTCTACATCAACCTGCGCACCGCGCTGATGAGCAAGACCAACCGGATCGCGGTCATCGACACGAACCCGAGCTGAGCGGGCCCGACGCGAGAGGGGGCGCCCGGTGATCACCGGGCGCCCCCTCTCGTCATGTCACCCGCACGGCATGACATCTGTCATCCGGCACTCGGGACCGCCGACACTGACGACGGCCCGGCCCCCGAAGCCAGCATGTACGTCATGACAACGACAGCGGCGACCACCACCACCCCGGTGGTCGGGTTCGATCAGGTGAGCAAGACGTACGGGACCACACGGGCCGTGGACGGGCTCTCGCTCCAACTGCACCCGGGTGAGACCGTGGCCCTGCTGGGCCCGAACGGCGCCGGCAAGTCCACCACCCTCGACCTGCTGCTCGGCCTCAAGCAGGCCGACCGCGGCACGGTCAGCGTCTTCGGCACCAGCCCGCGCGAGGCGATCGTCGCCGGCCGCGTGGGCGCCATGCTCCAGAGCGGCGGACTGATGGACGAGGTCACCGTCACCGAGCTGGTCAGGCTCGCCTGCGATCTGCACCCCAAGCCGTACAAGGTCGCCGACGTGCTGGCCCGCGCGGGCATCACCCAGATCGCCGACCGCAAGGTCAACAAGCTCTCCGGCGGCCAGGCCCAGCGCGTCCGCTTCGCCCTCGCCACGGCCGGCGACAGCGACCTGATCGTCCTGGACGAACCGACCACCGGCATGGACGTCTCCGCCCGCCAGGCCTTCTGGGCCACCATGCGCGAGCAGGCCGACCAGGGGCGGACGGTGCTGTTCGCCACGCACTACCTCGAAGAGGCCGACGCCATCGCCGACCGCGTGCTCGTCCTGCACCGGGGCCGGCTGCTGGCCGACGGCACCGCCGCCGAGATCAAGGCCAAGGCGGGGGCCCGCCGCGTCTCCTTCGACCTGGAGGGCGAGATCGACGAGACCGCCCTGCGCGGCCTGCCGTTCCTCGCCACGATCGGCATATCGGGCCAGACGGTCCGCATCCAGTCCACCGACGCCGACGCCACCGTGCACGCCCTGTACGGCCTCGGTGTCTACCCCCGCAACCTCGAAGTCGCCGGACTCGGACTCGAGCAGGCCTTCGTCGCCATCACGGAGGCCGAAGAGGCCAAGGAGGCCACGCAGTCGTGAACAGTCTCATCAGGCTGGAACTCGCGCGCTCCCTGCGCAACCGCAAGTTCCTGTTCTTCTCGGTGATCTACCCCTCGGCGCTGTTCCTGCTCATCGCGGGCAACGCCGACAGCCACACCAAGATCGACGGCACCGGTCTGACCGTGCCGACCTACATGATGGTCTCCATGGCCTCCTTCGGCGCCCTGACCGCCGTCCTCATGGGCAACAGCGAGCGCATCGCCAAGGAGCGCGAGAGCGGCTGGGTACGGCAGCTGCGGCTGACCACGCTGCCCGGGCGCGGTTACGTGTTCGCCAAGACCGCGAGCGCCGCCGTGGTCAGCCTGCCGTCGGTCGTCATCGTGTTCGTCGTCGCCGCGACCGTGAAGGACGTACGCCTCGACGCCTGGCAGTGGCTGGCGCTCACCGGCTCCATCTGGGCCGGCAGCCTGGTCTTCGCCGCGCTCGGCGTGGCCATCGGCTACCTCGCCTCCGGGGACGCGGTCCGCCCGATCACGATGATCACCTACTTCGGCCTGTCGATGCTCGGCGGCCTGTGGATGCCCTCCACGACCTTCCCGACCTGGCTCCAGGACATCGCCAAGTGGCTCCCCACGCACGCGTACGCTGCTCTCGGACGGGCGATCGAGCAGAGCCAGGCCCCGCACGCCCAGGACGTCGCCGTCCTCGCGGTGTTCTTCGTCCTCTTCGCGGGCAGCGCGGCCTGGCTGTACCGGAAGGACACGCTGAAGGCGTGAGCGCCATGACGGAAGACCTGGAGGCCGCCGACGAGGCCCGGGCGGAGCGGCTGATGCGCATGGGGGAGGCCCCCCGCAACAAGAGCGAGGCCGTGCGCAAACTGGTGTGGATCCTGCCCTGGCTGATCTTCCTCGGCTCGCCGGTGAGCGACCTGACCGGGGGCCACCACACCACCGGCGCCACCGTGGCCGGCTGGGCGGGGTTCGTCTCCTTCACCGGGATCTATCTGGCCGTGGTCTTCCGCAACATGGGGCGGCCCTTCCGCGGCCCGGTCGTCGGGATCCTGGTGGCCGTGCTCTTCGTGCTGGCCGTCGTCCTGTCGCTCACGCTGGGGGACTCCTGGCTCGGCCTGTTCGTGTACGTCTCGGTCACCTGTGGGGCGACCCTCCCGCTGCGTGTGGCGTACTGGACGATCCCGGCGACCACCGTCGCGCTGATCCTGGTCGGGCTGCGCGTCGGTCAGGAGACCGCCTGGGGGCTGTTCATCATCGTGCTGCTCGTCGGCTACTCCATGAGCGGTGTACGCCAGCTCGTCCACACGACCGTGCAGTTGCGCAAGGCCCGGGCCACCGTCGCCCAGCTCGCCGCCAACGAGGAACGGCTCCGCCTCGCCCGTGACCTGCACGACCTGCTCGGCCACTCGCTCTCCCTGATCACGCTCAAGAGCGAGCTGGCCGGCCGTATGCTCCCCGGCCACCCCGACAAGGCGGCCCAGCAGGTCGCCGACATCGAACAGGTCAGCCGGCAGGCGCTGGTGGACGTACGGGAGGCTGTCACCGGTTACCGCCGTCCCCGCCTGGCCGCCGAGCTCGCCGGCGCCCAGGTCGCCCTGACCGCCGCCGGGGTCGTCGCCGAGGTGCCCGCCGAACCCGACCTCGCGGGCATCCCCGAGGAGACCGAGGCCGTCCTCGCCTGGGCGCTGCGCGAAGCGGTCACCAACGTCGTGCGGCACAGCGGCGCCGACCGCTGCACGGTGGAGGTGCTGCGCCGCCAGACCCTGGACGGCCCCGTCCTCGAACTCGCCGTCGAGGACAACGGATCGGGCGGCTCCGGCAAGGAGCCCGGCAACGGTCTGACCGGCCTGACCGAACGTCTGGAGAAGGCCGGCGGCACCCTGGAGGCGGGCCGGGCCAGGCACGGCTACCGGCTGGTCGCCCGCGTGCCCACGGCCACCGCGGCCGACGTAGTATCCGGGGCATGAGCAGCACGATCAAGGTTCTCCTCGCCGAGGACCAGTCGATGGTCCGGGAGGCGCTGGCCGCCCTGCTCGGCCTCGAGGACGACATCGACGTCGTCGTCCAGGTGTCACGCGGGGACGAGGTGCTGGCCGCCGCCCGCGAGCACGGTGTGGACGTCGCCCTGCTCGACATAGAGATGCCGGGCTGCACCGGTATCGAGGCCGCCGCGCAGGTCCACAAGGAACTGCCCGCGGTCAAGCTGGTCGTGCTCACCACCTTCGGCCGCCCCGGCTACCTGCGCAGCGCCATGGAGGCGGGCGCCGACGCCTTCCTCGTCAAGGACGCCCCCGCGGCCCAACTCGCCGAAGCGGTCCGCAAGGTGCTGGCCGGCGAGCGCGTCATCGACCCCATACTCGCCGCGGCGGCCCTGGCCGAGGGCGCCAACCCCCTCACCGACCGCGAACGCGAGGTCCTGCGCGCCGCCGCCGACGGCTCCACCAACGCCGAACTGGCGGCCACCCTGCACCTGTCCCAGGGGACGGTACGCAACTACCTCTCGACGGCGATCCAGAAGCTCGCGGTCCGGAACAGAGCGGAGGCGGTACGTATCGCGCGGGAGAAGGGCTGGCTGTAACGCCCCGAGCGCCCCGACTCAGTTCAGCATGGCGCGCGCCGCATGGGCCTGCTGCCGTACCCGGCCCGCGGTCGTCTCGTCGACCACCTCCACCAGCTCGGCGTACGCGTCGAGTTCGGCCGCGCCCTCGACGAAGTCCCCGCGCTGCACGAGCAGCTGCGCCCGGTCATAGCGCAGCCGGGCCGGATGGTGCGGCAGCAGCAGTGACAGCTCCACGCCCCACAGCGCCACGTCGGACCGCTCGGGCCGGGCCGCGGCCCACGCCCGGACGTTGTTCAGGATCCGCACCATGACGTCCAGCGGATCGGCGGGCTCCAGCATCTCAGGGACCGGCGGAGCCCCCGTCGCCCCGACCACGAGCAACTCCGCGTCCGTCCCCGTCAGCACCCGTCCCCCGTCGAACGGATCGGCGAGCACCTGTTCCGCCGCCGCCCCGAACCCCACCACGAAGTGCCCGGGCAGCGCGACCCCGTACACCGGCGCGCCGGCCCGCCGGGCGACCTCCATCCACACCACCGACAGCAGGATCGGCAGCCCGCGCCGCCGCCGGAGCACCTCGTGCAGCAGCGACGACTCCAGCCGCTGGTAGTCCGCGGCGCAGCCCCGGAACCCGTACCGGTCGCCGAGCAGCTCGCACAGCGCCGTCGCCCACGCGTGCGGCCCGCCGGGCCGGAACGGCAGCTCTCCCGCGAGCCGGTCCAGCTCCATCTGCGCCGCGTCGATGCCGGCCTCGTCCAGGGAGCCGTCCGCCTGCGCGGAGAGCAGCAGACACAGTGCCGACAGGTCGGGCCGCTCGGACCGGGCCTCCTCGGCGAACCGCTGCCGCAGCTCGGCGGAGCGTTCCGGGGGTGGGGGGCAAGGGGGACGCATGATCGGTACCTGCCCCTTTCAGGCGGACCCGTGCGGCCGGGCGCCGAAGGCCTCCGGCGCCCGGTAGTGGTGGTAGGCGTGGTGCGCCGAGAAGCCCATGCCGGCGTACAGCGCCCGCGCCGCCTCGTTGTCGGCCTCGACCTGGAGCCAGGCCGCCGAGGCGCCCTCGTCCAGGGCCCGGCGGGCGAGGGCGGCCATCACGACGGTGGCCAGCCCGCGACGCCGCTCGGCCGGGTCGACCTCCACGGCGGCGAACCCGGCCCACCGCCCGTCCACGACACACCGGCCGATGGCGAGCGGCTCGCCGCCCCCTTCCCGGGGGACGGTCGCGAACCACACCGACGGCCCTCCGCCCAGCACCTTCAGGGCCACCTCACTCACCCCTTTGCGCTGATACCGCGCCAGCCACGCCTCGTCCGCCGTCCGGGTCACCAGCACCCCGGTGCCCTCGGCCCGGTCGGCCACCGGCGCCAGCGCGCCGATCCACAGCTCGGCGGTCACCTCGCGCACCCAGCCGCGCCGCTCCAGCTCGGCGCAGAGCAGCTCCTGGGTGCCCTCGGCGCCGGTCGCGGTCTGGACGTACGCGGGGAGCCCGCGCTCGTCGTACCAGCGTCGTACGGCCGCGAGGGCTTCGTCGAGAGGCAGACCGGGATCGCCGAGCGGCAGCACACTGTTCGCCCGCCGGGTGAACCCGTCGGCGGCCCGCAGCTCCCACTCGCCCAGCCGCTCGCTCTCCACCGGCCGCCACGCCCGGGACGCGACGTGCGCGAGCTCCGCGTAGGAGGCGGCGGGGCCGCGCCGACGCGCCGGAGCGGCCGGCACGACCTTGCCCGCCACCAGCGCGGATTCCGGGATCCGGACACTTTGGCCGTCCCGCTGTGTGATCAGCAGCACGCCGTTGTCCCATGATGTGAGAACACCCACCGTGTCGGTGAACTTCTCTCCCGGAGCTTCAACGTCGCTCAAGCGTCGCACCGAGACCCGTTTGCCCACGTCAGCGGCGGTGATACGGACCTCGAAGCGCCCGGCGGCCGAGATTTCCACAGGTCAGTTCACCCCTCCTGTTCGGATCATGCCCAAGAACGGAGATACTAGGGGCGGGCATCGACGACGCCGCGCTCCCGCGCGCCAGGCGGCGGAGCCTGAGGAGGCCCGCCAGCGCCCTATCGAGGAGGAACGACAGCGTGACCTACGTCATCGCGCAGCCTTGTGTCGACGTCAAGGACAAGGCGTGCATCGAGGAGTGCCCGGTCGACTGCATCTACGAGGGCCAGCGGTCCTTGTACATCCACCCGGACGAATGCGTCGACTGTGGTGCCTGTGAGCCGGTCTGCCCGGTCGAGGCGATCTTCTACGAGGACGACACTCCGGAGGAGTGGAAGGACTACTACAAGGCGAACGTCGAGTTCTTCGACGAGCTCGGCTCCCCGGGCGGCGCCAGCAAGCTGGGTCTGATCGAGCGGGACCACCCCTTCATCGCCGCGCTGCCGCCGCAGGGCGAGTGACCCCGTAAGCGGCCCAGCGGCCCGCATCCGCGCCGCCTCGGTCCCGTACGGCCTGATCGCCCGATCACGGTCGCACGGGACCGAGGCGTTTGCCGTACGACGAAAGAGAGCCAGATCCCGTGTCCGCAGTCTCCGACCGTCTCCCGACCTTCCCCTGGGACAAGCTGGAGCCCTACAAGAAGACGGCCGCCGCGCATCCCGACGGCATCGTCGACCTGTCCGTGGGCACCCCGGTCGACCCGGTCCCCGAGCTCGTCCAGAAGGCCCTGATCGCCGCGGCCGACTCCCCGGGCTATCCGACGGTCTGGGGCACCCCGGCGCTGCGCGACGCCATCACGGGCTGGCTGGAGCGCCGCCTCGGCGCCCGTGAGGTCACCCACCGACACGTCCTGCCGATCGTCGGCTCCAAGGAGCTGGTGGCCTGGCTCCCCACCCAGCTGGGCCTCGGCCCCGGCGACAGGGTGGCCTTCCCCCGGCTGGCCTATCCGACCTACGAGGTCGGAGCGCGGCTCGCCCGGGCGGAGTACGAGGCCTACGACGATCCGACCGAGCTGGACCCCGAGGGCCTGAAGCTCCTCTGGCTGAACTCGCCCTCCAACCCCACCGGCCAGGTGCTGGCCAAGGACGAGCTGACCCGGATCGTCGCCTGGGCCCGCGAGCACGGCGTGCTGCTGGTGTCCGACGAGTGCTACCTGGAGCTGGGCTGGGAGGCCGACCCGGTCTCGGTGCTGCACCCGGAGGTGAACGGCGGCTCGTACGACGGCATCGTGGCCGTCCACTCGCTCTCCAAGCGCTCCAACCTGGCGGGCTACCGCGCGGCCTTCCTGGCCGGCGACCCGGCCGTCCTGGGCCCCCTCCTGGAGATCCGCAAGCACGGCGGCATGATGACCTCCGCGCCCACCCAGGCGGCGGTCGTGGCCGCCCTGGGCGACGACACCCATGTGCACGAGCAGCGCGAGCGCTACGCCGCCCGCCGCTCCGCCCTCCGTGACGCCCTCCTCGCCCACGGCTTCCGCATCGAGCACAGCGAGGCCAGCCTCTACCTGTGGGCCACCCGCGACGAGTCCTGCTGGTCCACGGTCGCCCATCTGGCCGAGCGCGGCATCCTCGTCGCGCCGGGCGACTTCTACGGTCCGGCGGGCGAGAGGTTCGTCCGCGTGGCGTTCACGGCCACGGACGAGCGCGTGGCGGCGGCGGTACGGAGGCTGGCCGAGTAACCGCCCCCGGCCGCCGCGGCGTACGAACGCGAAGGCGGCGGGGTCCCAGGACGCTCCCTGGGGTCCCGCCGCCTGAGGCGAGCCGCCGCCCGTGCCGCGGCCGGGCTCAGCCGCCCAGGTTCACACCCTTGGTGGCCGGCAGCGCAGACGTCGGCAGTCCGCCGCCCTTGGTCGGCAGTCCCTTGGTCGGCAGTCCCTTGGTCGGCAGGCCGCCCTTGGTCGGCAGTCCGCCCTTGGTCGGCAGTCCGCCCTTGGTGAGAGCGTCCGTGGGCAGGCCGCCCTTCGTGGCCGATGCGGCGGTGTCACCGAGGACCCCGCCGGCGGCTCCCGCCACGTCCCCGGCGGTCTTCTGCGCGGCCGGCGTCGCCTGCTTCAGGGCCTTGCCACCGGTCTTGCCCGCGGCCGGCACCGCCTTCTTGACCGCCTGGCTGCCGGACTCACCCGCGACCCCGGTGACGTGCTGCGTGGTGCTGTCGACCGCGTTACCGGCGCTGGCCCCGTCCAATGCGGTCAGCCCGCCGAGGTCCGGCGTGGTGGCGGGCAGGTTCGTGGCCGCGCCGGCAGAGCCGGCCGCACCGACCCCGGCGGCCGCTCCCGCTGCGACGAGCAGCGCGGCACGGGCGATCCGGCGGGTCAGGGGGAGGGACATGATGCTCCTTCGACGGGAGGGAACGATGAACTGATCGTCCGGAGTCGGACGCAGTGACTACCGCTCGAGCCCGCCGAAGGTTGCGGAGGCCGAAGGTAAAGAATTGGCAACGCATCGCATTATCTACCGCGGGTCAAAAGGGGCAAAAGGTGCACGCCCGGGCGCCCGGAAGAATCCTTACGGCCCTGATCTCCCAAGGGATCGAGCGCTCCCGAGGGGGACCGTGAAAACCTGCGCACCCCGTGTCCGCGGCCCGCGCCGCTTGACCCCGGCGGGTGAGCGCCCGCACTACTGCCCGGTCACGATCCGCACGGCACTCGCGGACGCCTCGGCCCCGTTGGCGCCCGTCGACGTGGTGCTGCGCCACCGGCTGTCCGTGCTCCCGGCCACCCACTGACGCCCGGCGTACGACACCTGTTCGATGTGCAGGGCGGAGGAGTTGGCCACCGCCCAGTGCGCCAGCTGCCAGCCGCGCTCCGCTTCGGTCCGCTTCGTCCGCGGCTTCGTCCGCGAGCCGCCCGTCGGCGTGTCGTCCGCGGGCACCGGGACGGTCACGGTCCGCCCGTGTGCCTCGGCGGTCACGCTCGGGGACGGTGTCGCCGGCTCCTTGCCGCTCACCTCGTCGCCGGCCTCCTCGAAGGCGTCGCGCCCGAAGTCCCGTACCAGCGCGGCCCGTACCGCGTCCGGGCCGGTGGCCGCGACCTGCGACTGCGGCCGACCGTCACAGGTCAGCGTGGCCGCCGCCGTCCCGGTCAGGGCGGCGGCGAGCAGGGTGGCGTCCGGCTCGTGCTTGGCGTACGCCTCCGGGAAGCCGCTGCGCTGCACGCGCTGCGCGGCCACGGTGAGCGGCAGCTTCGTGTAGCCGGGGACCTTCGACAGGTGCTCGTAGAAGATGCCCGCCGCGTACGTCGGGTCCATGATCTGCTTCGGGGAGCCCCAGCCCTGCGAGGACCGCTGCTGGAACAGGCCCAGCGAATCCCGGTCGCCGTGCCCGATGTTGCGCAGCCCCGACTCCTGGAGCGCGGTCGCCAGCGCGATGGTCACCGCTCTCTCGGGCATGTCGCGCCCGGTGCCGACGGCGGCGATCGTCGCCGCGTTCACCGCCTGTTCGGGCGTGAAGTCGTACGACGCCCCGTCCTCCGCGGACGAGACGACCTTGCAGCCCGGACCGCTGCCTGCGGTGATGTACTGCACCACGAGGTAGCCCGCGACGGCCAGCAGTACCAAGAAGGCCGCCCCGAATCGGAAGAGGCGGCCGCGACGTTTGGGAGTGGGGGACGGCTCTGACACGCGCTAGAGGGTACTGGAGCCCGCCGCGGTCCCCGTCCCGGGTGCCGGATGGCAGGTTAGGGTCGACGGCATGGCCGACAGCACCCTTGACCTGACTCTGGACGCCGCCGAGCTCACCGCGCGGCTGGTCGACTTCCCTTCGGAGAGCGGTACCGAGAAGCCGCTCGCGGACGCGATCGAGGCCGCGCTGCGGGCCCTGCCGCATCTGACGGTCGACCGGTACGGCAACAACGTGATCGCCCGTACGGACCTCGGCCGGCCGGAGCGGGTGATCCTGGCGGGCCACATCGACACGGTCCCGATCGCCGACAACGTGCCCTCCCGTCTGGACGACGACGGCGTCCTGTGGGGCTGCGGCACCTGCGACATGAAGTCGGGCGTCGCGGTCCAGCTCCGCATCGCGGCGACGGTCCCGGCCCCCAACCGCGACCTCACCTTCGTCTTCTACGACAACGAGGAGGTCACCGCCGACCTGAACGGCCTCAAGCACGTGTCGGAGGCTCACCCGGACTGGCTCGCGGGCGACTTCGCGGTGCTGCTGGAGCCGTCGGACGGACAGGTCGAGGGCGGCTGCCAGGGCACCCTGCGGGTCCTGCTCAGGACCAAGGGGGAGCGGGCCCACTCCGCGCGCGGCTGGATGGGCTCCAACGCGATCCACGCGGCGGCCCCCATCCTGGCCCGCCTGGCCTCCTACGAGCCGCGCTACCCGGTCATCGACGGGCTGGAGTACCGCGAGGGCCTGAACGCGGTGGGCGTCAGCGGGGGCGTGGCGGGCAACGTCATCCCCGACGCGTGCGAGGTCAAGGTCAACTTCCGCTTCGCGCCCGACCGTACGGAGGAGGAGGCCGTCGCGCACGTCCGCGAGGTCTTCGCCGACTGCGGTGTCGAGGAGTTCGTGGTGGACGACCTCAGCGGCGGGGCGCTGCCGGGACTGTCCCACCCGGCGGCGGTGGAGTTCATCGAAGCGGTGGGCGGCACCCCGCAGCCCAAGTACGGCTGGACGGACGTCTCCCGTTTCTCGGCCCTGGGCATCCCCGCGGTCAACTACGGTCCCGGCAACCCGCATTTGGCGCACAAGCGTGACGAAAGGGTCGAAACGTCCAAGATCCTTCTGGCTGAGGAACGCCTGCGGGGCTGGCTCACCCGGTGACGGCCTGCCATGCCGCTTCAGGGCGGACATGCTCAGGTCCCCCGTCCGTAACCCGCGGCGATCTAGGCTGAGGTGGAACGACCCTGCAAGCGGAGGGAGCGCACATGGCCACTGGGAACCCCGAGGGCAAGAAGCAGCCACCGGAGGAGCAGCGGCTGGGACCGGTCCTCAGACGCCGCGGCCAGGTGACCGCGAGCACGACGGACCAGCGGCTGCTGGACGAGCGCGCCCCCACCGACTGGGTGCACACCGACCCGTGGCGGGTCCTGCGCATCCAGTCGGAGTTCATCGAGGGCTTCGGCACCCTCGCCGAACTCCCGCCCGCCATCAGCGTCTTCGGCTCGGCGCGGACGCCCGTCGACTCCCCGGAGTACGACGCCGGCGTCCGCCTCGGCCGCGGCCTGGTCCAGGCGGGCTGGGCGGTCATCACCGGTGGCGGCCCGGGAGCGATGGAGGCGGCCAACAAGGGTGCCAGCGAGGCGGGCGGCACCTCGGTCGGCCTCGGCATCGAGCTGCCCTTCGAGCAGGGCCTCAATCCCTACGTCGACATCGGGCTGAACTTCCGGTACTTCTTCGTCCGCAAGATGATGTTCGTCAAGTACGCCCAGGGCTTCGTCGTCCTCCCCGGCGGCCTCGGCACCCTCGACGAACTCTTCGAGGCCCTCACCCTCGTCCAGACCCAGAAGGTCACCCGCTTCCCCATCGTCCTCTTCGGCACCGACTACTGGGGCGGCCTCGTCTCCTGGCTCCGCAAGACCGTCGTGGCCCAGGGCAAGGCAGCGGAGAAGGACCTGCTCCTCTTCCACGTCACGGACGAGGTGGACGAGGCGGTGGCCCTGGTGTCGAAGGAGGCGGGCCGCTAGCGCGGGGGTGTGGGGGGGGCGGGGGGGGGGTGGGGGGTGGGCGGTGTAGACAGGGGTGTCGACGGGCCCGGGGCGA
>NZ_JBIAVX010000011.1:40430-57915 GCF_042894725.1 Streptomyces sp. NPDC001480
GGCGGCGGCGCGGGGGGCCGGGCGCGCCCGCGGCCCGGCCCCCGCGCGCGCGGGCGGCGGCCCCCCCCCCCCCCCCACCCCCGGGGCATACGTCCACCCACCACCCGTGCGGGGCAGCTGGGAGCGCAGCCCCCTGGCGGGGGCGAAGGGGCGGCGCCCCTGGGGATGGGAACGGGTAGGGGCGGCGGGGGCGAGGAAAAGGTCAGGCCAGCCCCCGCCGGGCCACCGCCGGCGGCCGGTGCCCCGCGATGGACGCCACCATGTCAAGGACCTGCCGCGTCTCCGCCACCTCGTGCACCCGATACACCTGCGCCCCCAACCACGCCGACACGGCAGTCGTGGCCAGCGTCCCCACCACCCGCTCCTTGACCGGCCGGTCCAACGTCTCCCCGACGAAGTCCTTGTTCGACAGCGACACCAGCACGGGCCACCCCGTGGCGACCATCTCCCCGAGCCGCCGCGTCGCCTCCAGACTGTGCCGCGTGTTCTTACCGAAGTCATGTCCGGGATCGATCAGCACCGACTCCCGCGGCACCCCCAGCGCGACCGCCCGCTCGGCCAGGCCCACCGTCACCCGCAGAATGTCCGCCATGACGTCGTCGTACGTCACCCGGTGCGGCCGCGTACGCGGCTCGGCACCCCCCGCGTGCGTGCACACCAGCCCCACCCCGTACCGCGCGGCGACCTCCGCCAGCTGCGGGTCCACCCCGCCCCACGCGTCGTTCAGCAGATCCGCCCCGGCCTCGCAGACCGCCTCCCCGACCTCGGCCCGCCAGGTGTCCACGCTGATGATCACGTCCGGGAAGCGTCGCCGTACCTCCGCCACGAAGCCGACCGTCCGCCGCGCCTCCTCCGCCGCCGACACCTCCTCGCCGGGCCCGGCCTTCACCCCGCCGACGTCGATGATCGCGGCTCCCTCGGCCACCGCCTGCTCCACGCGCGCGAGGGCCGGTTCGTCCCGGAACGTGGCCCCCTGGTCGTAGAAGGAGTCCGGGGTCCGGTTCACGATCGCCATGACCACCGGCTCGTGCGGCCCGAATTCCCGCCTGCCCAGCCTGAGCATCCCCTGTGACCTCTCCTAGTACATACCGGTCAACGGCCGCCTGCGACCCTGACTGTCAGCGTCGCATGGCACGATCGGACCCAGACACTTCAGCATCCGGTGTTCGACACCGGGCACACCGAGCACACCGAGCGTGGGGACCCTAAGCGATGGTTATGTTCTTGTTCCTGGTCGTCGCGCTCGCCGTCGTGGTCGCCGCGGTGACACTCGCCGTGGTGGGCGGCGGCGAGAGCGGTCCGCTGCCCGAGGTCGCGCCGGAGCGCCTGGAGGACCGGTTGCCGCCGGACCGCCCGGTCGGCCACGCGGACGTGGAGAGCCTCCGCTTCCCGCTCGCCCCGCGCGGCTACCGCATGGCCGACGTGGACGACGCGCTCGGCCGCCTCGGCGCCGAACTCGCCGAGCGGGACGCCCGTATCGCCGAACTGACGTCCGCGCTGGCCGGTGCCCGGGCCGCGGCCCACGCCCCGGCCGACAAGCCCGCCCAGGAGGGACAGCAGTGAGCGACGGCACCGCCCTCGCCGGCCCGGACGGCGTACTGCGCTGCCCCTGGGCCCTGTCCGCCGCGGAGTACGTGACGTACCACGACGAGGAGTGGGGCCGCCCGGTCCACGGCGACGACGCCCTCTACGAGCGCCTCAGCCTGGAGGCCTTCCAGTCGGGCCTGTCGTGGATCACGATCCTGCGCCGCCGCCCCGGTTTCCGTGCCGCGTTCGCCGACTTCAAGATCGCCGCGGTGGCCGCCTTCACCGACGAGGACCGCGAACGCCTCCTCGCCGACGCCGGCATCATCCGCAACCGCGCCAAGATCGACGCGACGCTCGCCAACGCGCGCGTGCTCGCCGACTGGTCCCCGGGCGAGCTGGACGAGCTGATCTGGTCCCACGCGCCGGACCCGGCCGGCCGGCCCGTCCCGAAGACCCTGTCCGACGTCCCGCCGGTCACCCCGGAGTCGACGGCCCTGTCCAAGGCGCTGAAGAAGCGGGGCCTGCGCTTCGTCGGCCCGACGACGGCGTACGCCCTGATGCAGGCGTGCGGCCTGGTGGACGACCACCTCCAGGAGTGCGTGGCGAGACGGGCCTGAGCGGCTCACCGGCCCCGCCGGGACCGCCCAGGCACCCGGAGCTCACCGTCCCAGGTACTTCGGCCGCTCCTTGTTCACGAAGGCCTGCACCGCGATCCCGTGGTCCTCGGAC
The DNA here is from genome assembly GCF_042894725.1 of Streptomyces sp. NPDC001480. Lineage (NCBI taxonomy): Bacteria > Bacillati > Actinomycetota > Actinomycetes > Kitasatosporales > Streptomycetaceae > Streptomyces > Streptomyces sp. NPDC001480. The sequence goes on from NZ_JBIAVX010000011.1 coordinate 42,687, forward strand.
TGTCCCGCCCGCGTCTGGAGCTCGTCCTCCTTCTCGAGGGTCTCCGAGAGGGAGTGGGTGAGTCCGTACGCCACGGCCTCCTTGAGCGCCGCGTACGCCACGGTCGGCCCCTCGGCCAGGGCTCGCGCCACCTTCTCCGCCTCGGCCCGCAGCTCACCGGCGGGCACGAGACGGTTGGCGATCCCCAGCTCGTACGCCTCCTGCGCGGTGATGCTGCGCGGGAAGAGCAGCAGGTCGGCCGCCCGGCCCGGGCCGACGACGCGCGGCAGCGTCCAGGAGATGCCGGAGTCGGCGGTCAGGGCCACGCCCGCGAAGGACGTGTTGAAGGCCGCCGTGTCCGCGACCAGCCGGTAGTCGGCCGCGAGCGCGAAGCCGAAGCCCGCCCCCGCCGCGACGCCGTTGACCGCCGCGACCACCGGCTTGGGCGCCTCGGCCAGCGCCCGCACGATCGGGTTGTAGTGCTCCCGTACGGTGCTCATCGTGTGCCCCGCCCCGGTCTCCCGGTCGGCGGCCAGCAGCCCGATGTGCTCCTTGAGGTCCTGCCCCACGCAGAACGCCCGGTCCCCGGCCGCGGTCAGCAGCACCGCCCGTACGGCGTCGTCGGAGGCCGCTGCCAGTGCCGCGTCCCGGAGGGCGACCTTGGTCGCGATGTTCAGCGCGTTCATCGCCTCGGGGCGGTTCAGCGTGATCGTCGCGAGCCCGTCGCTGACCTCGTAGAGCACGGTGTCGGCCATGGCGTATCCCCTTTTGGTGTCGCGGCTGGACGTACCGCTCGGTACGTCGCGTGTCTGAAGGACAGCATGGCCGAGATCATCGTCGGCGTACCGGACCGGACGTGTGACCTGCGTCAAAGAAAGCCGGTCCGCATCCGGCGGGCGGAAGGACCGTGGGGGTGCGCAGTATCGCAGTCACATCCCCGAATTGAGTGGTTTTGCTCGCGCGCGTTGCCCAAGCGATGCCTACCGATGTTGGTCATCGGGTCCTGGGATGCGGGATAATGGCTTGGAAGCAATGTGTTCGACGCCGGTGTCGCGTGTCCTGCCGGACCGCGCGTGCCCTCCCAGGGCCGTCGGCTGACGATGAGCTGGGTTTCAGGAAGGGGAACGAGCATGGCGGCCATGAAGCCGCGGACGGGTGACGGCCCGCTCGAGGTGACCAAGGAGGGGCGGGGCATCGTCATGCGCGTTCCGCTCGAAGGCGGCGGTCGGCTCGTCGTCGAGCTGACCCCCGACGAGGCCGAGGCGCTCGGCGACGCCCTCAAGAAGGTCGTCGTCTGACGCGCGAGCGACCCTGTTCTTCCGGCTGCCCCGACACCGCCCCGGTGCCGGGGCAGCCGTGTTCCCCGGATCTACCCCGACCCTCGCGTACCCGCCCGCACAGCCTTCACGCCCCCCGGACGCCCGAGAGCCCGCAACGGCCGGCGCACAGGCCGCCCACCGCGTGACCACTCTGGCCGCACACTGCATGACCGCTCATCGCTTGACCGCGCACAACAGCCCGTCGCCCACCGGCAGCAGGGACGGCACCAGTTCCTGGCTCTCCCGGACCGTGCGCAGCAGCTCCCGCAGGCGCAGCACCTCGGTGGGCTGCGGTCCCGAGTCCACCGTCCGGCCGTTGCCGAAGACGCCCTCGAAGACCACCACGCCGCCCGGACGCAGCAGGCGCAACGATTCAGCGAGGTAGTCGAGGTACTCGAGGCGGTCGCCGTCGCAGAAGACCAGGTCGTAGCCGGCGTCCGCGAGGCGGGGCAGTACGTCCAGGGCGGGGCCGGGGATGAAGCGGGCGCGGTTGCTGGCGAAGCCGCAGGCACGGAACGCCTGCCGGGCGAACTGCTGGTGCTCCGGCTCCGGATCCACGGTGGTCAGCACCCCGTCGGGCCGCATCCCGTGCAGCAGGTGGATCCCGGAGACGCCGGTACCGGTCCCGATCTCCGCGACCGCCTTGGCGTCCACGGTGGCGGCGAGCAACCGCAGCGCGGCGCCCGTGCCGGGCGACACCGAGCGCAGCCCGGCCTCCCGGGCCCGGTCACGGGCCCAGAGCAGCGCGTCCTCCTCGGCGACAAAGGCGTCGGCGAACGCCCAGCTCGTCTGCCGGTTGCCGGTAATGACCCTCTCCTGTCCCGTGGTTGCCTGGGCGTGACTGTATCCGTTGCCCCGGGAACCCGCAGATGGGACCGGGCGTTTAAAGGGATGAGCGAGTGGCGCGGGACCCGACGGGGGGTAAGAGGTGGATCAGAGCGACGAGCAAGTGCTGACGCAGCCGTATGAGCCGTATCAGCCCAGATCAAATTCTCGTAAAACCGCTTATCCGGAGCTAACGGGCGAGGTGGCTATGGTAGGGGCTCCACTGGACACCACCAGAGCCGACAGGGGAGGTGCGGCCGCGCCTGTGGATCGGGGAGGAGTGCTACGGCGCTTCCTCGGATCGGCGGGCAGGCCGAAATCCGTGAACGACACCGCTGCCGACCACGGCCACACGGCCGACGTCGCCCAGACCGCGACCTTCTCCACCGACGCGGACGGGCAGGCGTGGACTCCGCCCACCTGGGAGGAGATCGTCAGCACGCACAGCGGCCGGGTATACCGGCTCGCGTACCGTCTCACGGGCAACCAGCACGACGCCGAGGACCTCACCCAGGAGGTCTTCGTCCGCGTCTTCCGCTCCCTGTCGACGTACTCGCCGGGCACCTTCGAGGGCTGGCTGCACCGCATCACCACCAACCTCTTCCTGGACATGGTCCGGCGCAAGCAGCGCATCCGCTTCGACGCCCTCGGCGAGGACGCGGCCGAGCGGCTGCCCAGCAAGGAGCCGACCCCGCAGCAGGCCTTCAACGACGCGCACTTCGACGCGGACGTCCAGCAGGCCCTGGACACCCTCGCGCCGGAGTTCCGCGCCGCGGTCGTCCTGTGCGACATCGAAGGGCTGTCGTACGAGGAGATCGCCGCGACCCTCGGCGTGAAGCTCGGCACGGTCCGCTCCCGTATCCACCGCGGCCGCTCCCAGCTCCGCAAGGCGCTGGCGCACCGCGCGCCCCAGGCCCGGCCGGCCGGGCGGCGCTCCTTCGTGGCCCGCGTCCCCGTCCTGGGGGGAGGGAGCGCGACCGCGTGAGTGGATCACGGCCGAAACCTGCTGAGGGGCAACTGGCAGAGCAGCACCTGGGAGACCGACTCTCCGCCCTGGTCGACGGAGAGCTCGGTCATGAGTCGCGTGAGCGTGTCCTGGCCCACCTGGCCACCTGTGCCCGGTGCAAGGCGGAGGCGGACGCCCAGCGCCGACTGAAGAACGTGTTCGCGGAGGCGGCCCCTCCGCCGCCCTCCGAGAGCTTCCTGGCCCGCCTCCAGGGACTCCCCGGAGGAGGTGACCCGGACGGCGGTGGTACGCCGCTGGGCGGGGGCGGATTCCCCGGACCATCCTCCGGCACCGGGGTCTTCGGCGTGAGCCGGAGCGAGCCTTTCGAGTTCGGTTACGTGCCGGCGGGCCCGCACGCCTCCGAGCCCGCCGACCGCGGTTTCCGCATCCACCCCGTCGGCCGCCCGGACACCGACCGCTCGGCCTCGCGCGGGAGGCGCTTCGCGTTCGTCGCCGCCGGGGCGGTGTCGCTGGCCGCGGTCGCGCTGGGCGGCGTGACCGCCGGCTTCCCCACCGATCCGACCGCCGACGCCCGTGGCGGATCCGGCGGCGGCAGCGTGGCCCCGGCCCGCACGACGGGCACGGGAGCGACGTCGGCACCCGAGAACCAGCGCCGCCGCACGAACGCGCCGATGCTGGCGCAGAGCACGCGGCTGGCGACGCCGACGGCGCCGACCTCGGTGTCCGCGCCGCTGCTGCCCGGACAACCGTCGTCCATCACCGGCCGGGACCGGGAGGTCACCCTGACCACACCGGTGGTGGTCGGTGCGGCCGTCATGTCCCCGCTGATACGTCCGCTCGCTCCGCCCCCGCCGTTCGCCCTCACCTCGTGGTCCTCGGCGCCCGATGCCACCGGCGCCGGGCGGCTCGCCGTGCCGGTCCCGGACCCGACGTCCGCGCCCGCAGTGTCCCCCTCCGCACGTCCCGCTTCACGCTTCGCCCCCTGACCGGCCTCTGCGCCCCGGCCCGCACACCTGGTTGAATCCTGTGTGGGCCGCGCCCGCGGTGCAGTCCGGGGCGCGGAATCGACGATCCGCGGCCGGCATCGACGTGCCGGGCCGCGGCGAGCCGTGGGGAGAACATGAACGAGGGGAACGGGGTCCGGCCGGGGGAGACCGGGGAGGCCGAGCCCACGCCGGGCGGCGCGGGGGCCGACGGCGACTTCGAGCTGGCGCGGCCGGCGACGGCCCCTGGCGATCCGGCCGGGGACGACTTCGAACTGGCCGGTCCGTCGACTCCGGCTGCCGGTGAGCCGGTTGTCGGTGAGCCGGTTGTCAGGGAGCGGGAGGCGGTGACCGGGTCCGAGGCGCCCGTGGCGGCTGCCCCGGCCCCCTCGCCCGCCGACCGCCCCAAGCCCCTGCACGACCCGGACCCGTACGGCACCCCGCCGTACGGCCGGCCGGGCCCGTGGGCGCCTGCCCCGCCGGTCCAGCACCCGGCGGCGACACCGGCCCAGGGCACGGCGTTTCCGGTGCCCGCGGAGCCGCCGCTCGCCGTACCCCCGGCAACCACGCGGCTCGAACCCCCGCACATCGCGCCCGCCGCACCGGCCCCCGCCCCCGACCCGGCCACCCCGCCGCCCGCCGACCCGTGGCACCGCTACGACCCCTGGGCGGCTCCGGCCTCGGCATCGACCTCGGCACCGGCCCACGCCCCACTCCAGCAGACCGGTGCCGCCGTGCCGACGGTGCGGGAGCGGCGCGGGCGGGCCAGGCGGATCCTCGTGGGCGGAGCGGTTGCGCTCGCGCTGGTATCCGGGGGCGTAGGAGGTGCCGTGGGCGCGTATCTGGAGCGCGAAGGCGGGATCGGGACCATCACGCTGCCGCAGGCCGGGAAGGAGCCCGCCGGGCGCCCCGCGGACAGCGTGGCCGGGATCGCCGCCCGCGCGCTGCCCAGTGTCGTCACGCTGCATGTCAAGAGCGGCGACGAGCAGGCCACCGGCACCGGCTTCGTCCTGGACACACGCGGCCACATCCTCACCAACAACCATGTCGTCGAGCCCGCCGCGGCCGACGGCGACATCACGGTGACCTTCAGCGGCGGCGACACCGCCGGGGCCCGGATCGTCGGCCGGGACACCGGCTACGACCTGGCCGTCGTCCAGGTCAGCGGCGTACACGGGCTCACGCCCCTGCCCCTCGGCAACTCCGACAACGTCCGGGTGGGCGACCCCGTCGTCGCCATCGGCGCCCCCTTCGACCTCGCGGGCACCGTGACCTCCGGCATCATCAGCGCCACGGAACGGCCCATCACGGCGGGTGGCAAGCGGGGGGACGGCAGCGACGTGTCGTACGTCGACGCGCTCCAGACCGACGCCCCGATCAACCCCGGCAACTCCGGCGGACCCCTGCTCGACTCACGGGCCCGGGTCGTCGGCATCAACTCGGCCATCCGCTCCGCCGACAGCGGCTCGGACTCCGGCGACGGCCGGGCCGGCTCCATAGGCCTCGGCTTCGCCATCCCCGTCAACCAGGCCCGACGCGTCGCCGAGGAGCTGATCAACACGGGGAAGGCGACCCACCCGGTGATCGGCGTGACCCTGGACATGGACTACGCCGGCGACGGCGCCCGCATCGGCACCAAGGGCGGCAACGGCGGCCCCGCGGTCACCGTGGGCGGCCCCGGTGACCGGGCCGGCCTCAAGGCGGGCGACGTCATCACCGCGATCGACGGCAAGGCCGTCCACTCCGGCGACGAGCTGATCATCAGGACCCGTGCGCACCGTCCCGGCGACCACCTGCGGCTCACCGTCCGGCGCGACAGCCGCACGCGGGAGGTCTCCCTCGTACTGGGATCGTCCGACAGCAACTGACAGAAACCCCATAGCAAGGGCCGGACCCATGGCCCGACTAGGCAAACAACCCGGAAAACCGGCCGCCCGCACCCGGTCGCGCGCCTCGGCAAGGTACCGGTCGGACAGGTACGCCGGGTACCGTGGGACCGGCCCGGACCACGGAAGACCCGCACCGCAGACCGCTGAGGGCCGAGGACCGAGGACATCGCGAGGAGCTTCAGGTGTTCAATGACATAGGACCACTCGAGCTGGTGACGATCGTCGTGCTCGCCGTGCTCGTCTTCGGTCCGGACAAGCTCCCGAAGGTCATCCAGGACGTCACGCGTACGATCCGGAAGATCCGTGAGTTCTCCGAGAGCGCCAAGCAGGACATCCGGCAGGAACTGGGCCCCGAGTTCAAGGACTTCGAGTTCGAGGACCTCAACCCCAAGACGTTCGTCCGCAAGCACCTGGACAACGACGAACTGGGGCTCAAGGAGATCCGCAACGGCTTCGACCTGAAGAAGGAGATGGCCGAGGTCACCGACGCGGTCAACAGCCGCGAGAGCGAAGCCTCCGGCTCATCGGGCTCCGTCGGCTCCTCCGGCGGCCGTGTCGACATGACGAAGAAGCCGGAGGACTCCGGCAAGGACGACCGCCCGCCCTTCGACGCGGACGCCACCTGAGCCTCGTACGCCTGCACGGTTCGTGACGCGTCTCACTACCCCGCACGCGCCCGTGCGCGGCACGAACCGCCCGCTGCGCGACCTACGCGCCGGGCGGCTCCCCATCCTCGCTCAGCAGTGTGGATATGCTGCCGAGTTGTTGTGCGGACCGGGCGAGTACGTCCGAAGGGGGGCGGGCCGCCCCGGTCCGACGAGAGCTAGGAGGCGTCCGGGCACATGGAGACGACAAGTCGGTCAGTCGCGCAGGCGCCGGCCGCGGAGGGCGGACAGCGGTTCGCCTCCGCCCGGCGCACGGTCGACGGCTACCTGCTGGCGCCCTTCCCTTGGTACGGCCTCGACGAGGCGTTCACGGGTCCGCGCCGGCTGATGCAGGTCGGTATGGCGGCCGATGGCGCCGTCGAGCACGGGTCGATCGGGCATGGCGACGAACCCTCCGTACGCAACGAGCACACCGCCGCGTCCGGGGACGAGCCGAGGGAGAAGTTCGCGGTCGTCGTCACCGTCGCCGCGAATCCGTCCCGGCGGAGCGCCGACGGCACGGGGCTGTTGGAGGCCACGTCGGTCTCCTCGGCGGCCTGGCTGGCCGGTGTGGGCCTGCTGTCCTTCACCTGGCCCGGCCAGATGGACCACAGCCTGCGCGACGACTGGCTGGAACAGCAGACGGAGACCGCGTGGGCCCTCGCCGACGACCTCTCCGGCCCCGAGTGGTCCACCCTGTCCCTGCCCGTGGACGGCGTGCCCGCCCCCTTCCACTACCGCGAGTCGGAGTTCGGCTGGGTGCTCGCCGGCTCCACCGAGGCGGGCGTCCACCTGGGCGCGTACGGCAGGGGGATGAGCGCGTACGGGCTGGGCTTCGCGGTGGTGAAGGACATCGCGGCGTACGCCTAGTGAGCCGTCCGGTTCACCGTCTTCACCGGGCCGGGTCCGGGTGCCGAGCGGCATCTGGACCCGTCGGACGTCCTAATGGCGGTTCAGGTTGTACCAGATGCCCACGACAGCCGTGAACTGTACGAGGATCCAGGCGATCTGACTGGAAAAGCCCCGCATCTGGTAGATCGACAGCAACAGGGCGGAGCGGCTGGGCCAGTACTGCCGTTCTTCCCGAAACGTCGCCATGTCCATCCAGATGCTGGTGAGCGTCAGGACGGACAGCAGGAGCACCATGTACAGCAGGAACGTACCGGGGTCGGTGCGAGTGATGCCAATGAGTAGAAAGCCCACACAGATGGGACCGCCGTAGGCGGCTGTGAGGCTCCAAGCGCGCAGGGGACCCTGACGTCCGGGCAGCAGGCGCCAGAGGGCGCCGAGGGTGAAACCGGCGACCGCCCATGCCAGCTGGTACACGATGAAATTAGCGAAGAATTGGGGAAGGCTGGTGGGACTGCTGTAGAACAGCAATTGTTCCATCGTGTCCTGCACTTCGTAATAGGTGAGGGCGCCACTGGCCGGGACACCGAAAAAGAATGCCAGCCGCGCCGCGCGGAGCGCATTGTCCCACCAATGTGCGTCTGGGCCCAGGGTCAGTGCGACGTCCAGCACGGAAACTTGATCCGGTGGGCTCGTTCCCCTGCATCCCGCGACCAGCCACTGGTGTAGCCCGTGCAGCCTCTCCTCCAGTTGTTCGCAGGTGACACCGCCGGCGCGCCCCTGGTCCAGCAAGTACATCTGGTGGTTCAGGTGGCGGTACTCGTGGGCTTTCTGCATCAGTTCCCGTCTACATCTCTTGCTGTTCAGTCTCTGCGCGCAGAAGGTGTCTCCCAGCCGGTTGAGTGTCGAATACCGTCGCCCCGCGGTCAGGGCGATATACAGGGTGAATACGCTCAACACCAGCCAGGCGCCGTTCAGTGCTCTGAAACCCGAGAAAATGGCGGCCCTGATACCCACGAACAAGGAGAACGCCGAGACGATCAGTAGAAGATCGGAGTTGCTCGGCCCAATGGAAAAGTATGCGCGTCCACGCGGGGAACGTGGTAGCTGACGAGCGCGAAAGTGCAGCAGAGCCACCAACGCAATACCGGTCAAAACCCAGCTGTAGGCGAAGACCCATGTGAGGTCGGTAAAGGCGAAGTTCGCCAGTACCTTGTTCACCTGCTTCTCGTAATTAGCCGAATTCGCTCGCTCGGTCAACCAAGTGCTGCGCTCCCACTGACGTTGCGTCGTCCACCACAGGCATGTGAGCAAGACACCTGCGGCGGCCACCAGCACGGCCCCGACGGCAGCGACGCATCGTCCCGGCGACCTGTCCCACTCGGCGCCCCAGCGAGCGCGTACCAGTCCGCCTTCCTGGGCGAAACGCCATGCCCAGGCGGTCATCGCAGCCAGCCACAGCCACATGGTCGCAAGGCCCAGCAGGACGAGTGCGCAGCGACCCAGGGGAGCCGCTGTGCTCGGTTCCAGGCTCTCGGGCAGCCCGAAGAGGTCATGGGCCAGTACCACCAGAAAGCCAATGCCCGCCACCGAAGAAGCGGTTGCGATGACGACGCGAGCCGGACGGCGTCGCAGACCTGTCGATTCGGAGGGTTCGTCGGGCACGACGCCAGGAGACGCGGCACGGTTCCAGGGGCAGGCGGCGAGGACCAGGGCCCAGCCCGCTGGGATGCAGATCAGGGCGTGCCACCGGGCTGAGATGCCGGGCAGTTGAATGAGCAGTAGCAGTGTCACGGCCACTGCCACATTGAGCAGCGTCCAGTACACCAGTGTCTGCGTGAGCGCCCGTCCCCGCGGGGGCTGCTGAGGCGCCCGCCGCCCGTTGGCCGGCTGTGTCCGCTGGGCACGGAGTGCGGCCAGGGCGATCACGGCCGAGGCACACACCCACCACGAGGCGATGGCCGCTGAACTCCACAGCGGTGATCCCGACCCGGTGAGACTCAGTGCCAGGGAACGTTGCCAGGGAAGGTCGACGTCGATTCGGACGCTACTGGGGAACTGATTGCTCCATGCCAGGCTGTTCGAGCTGGCGGACGACGCCCGGCCGGACAGGTCATCGAAGTTGAGGTCGCTGAGCTTGGCGTCGATCAATTTCCAGCGAATGTTCTGAAGCGCGGGCGGCTGGAGGAGGACATGCCACTTCTTTCCGCCTGCTTTCTCGATCACCCAGGGGCCGACTCGGATGTTCTTGACACCGGTGTTGCTGGTGTCGATCGTGTTGAACGCGGTGTAGCTCACCTTCACGGTGTCGTTTCTGGCATTCACCAGAGGATCGTGCGGGCGCCACTCGTTCTGTGTGCCAGGGTTGCGTTGTTTCCGCAGCAGACACCCCATCGCTTTTCGATAGCGCTCGGAATCCTCGCTGTATGTCAGGTGTCTGGCCAACGGCCATGTCTTCGGTACCTCGATCTCTATGTCCGAAGTGGCCATGGGAGAAGCCGGAGGGTGTTCCTCGAACCGGATGTGCGCGGTGACCTGGCTGGTACCGAGAAGGTCCGACCGACAACCGTCCCGAACCTTCACCTCGGCCTGTGCGGTCCCGCACCCCCACCCCGAGACCGTCAGGACGACAAGCAGCAGAAACCGCCAGAACCACCGGGTCTTCCTCATCGCGCCCACACCTCTCCCTGTCCCCGGCGAATTTAGGCAGGGTGTTGTACATGTCATGCGCTGACACACAGCACGAGCTCGAACGCCCACTCCATCGGATGCTGCCCGTGGCATTTGCGCGAGTACGATCACGGCCCGAGAATGGAAACGTCCGGTGACCGTCAGCCGTTTGACGGAGGAACCATGACCGACGCAGAAGCGACCGTTTCAAGGAATCCACTGCCCCGCTTCGAGGAAGCCGAGGGGCTGGGAGCCGAGGACGCGGAATTCGTTCGGGACGTGGTGGCGGTGCTGGAGAAACACGGAAACCTGAACCGCTTCGGCCTGTGCCTCCTGCACGACCATTTCCCGGTCGCCGCGGACGAGGTGCTGGTGGAGACGAACGACCCCCGGGCCCGCACGCTCCACTCGCACGTGGAGAAGGCGGACAGGACACGGCACACCAAGGCCTCTCAGTGGCGGTTCGTGCCGCATGAGGAGGCCGGGCCGGCCGCGGGGGCCCAGGGAGGCTCCTACCGTGTGATCCAGCTGTGCACGCCGCTCGATCTGTGCCCCGGGCGCGAGGCCGAGCAGCGGGACCAGTGACCGCGACCGCAGCGGAAGGCATACGGCGAGGGGGCCGCCGTCCGTGAAGGACGGCGGCCCCCTCGCCGTAGGAGGACCTGGAACGAAGCCCTAGAACTTGTTCTTCGGCGTGATCCCCAGCGACAGCCCCGAAAGCCCCCGCTGCCTGCCCCCGAGCTTCCCCGCGATCGACCGGAGTGCGGAACCCGCCGGGGAGTCCGGGTCGGTGAGGACGACCGGCTTGCCCTCGTCGCCGCCCTCGCGGAGGCGGACGTCGATGGGGATGTTGCCGAGGACCGGGACGGTCGTACCCGTGGTGCGGGTGAGGCCGTCGGCGACCAGCTGGCCGCCGCCCGTGCCGAAGACGTCGACCATCTCGCCGCAGTGCGGGCAGGGCAGCCCGGACATGTTCTCGACGACGCCGACGATCTTCTGGTGGGTCTGGACGGCGATGGAGCCCGCGCGCTCGGCGACCTCGGCCGCCGCCTGCTGGGGGGTCGTGACGACGAGGATCTCGGCGTTCGGGATCAGCTGGGCCACCGAGATGGCGATGTCACCGGTGCCGGGCGGCAGGTCCAGGAGCAGGACGTCGAGGTCGCCCCAGTAGACGTCCGCGAGGAACTGCTGGAGGGCGCGGTGGAGCATCGGGCCGCGCCAGACGACCGGCGCGTTGCCCGGGGTGAACATGCCGATGGAGATGACCTTCACGCCGTTCGCGGACGGCGGCATGATCATGTTCTCGACCTGGGTCGGGCGGCCGTCGGCGCCCAGCATGCGCGGCACCGAGTGGCCGTAGATGTCGGCGTCGACCACGCCCACCTTGAGACCGTCGGCCGCCATCGCCGCCGCGAGGTTCACCGTCACCGAGGACTTGCCCACGCCGCCCTTGCCGGAGGCGACCGCGTAGACACGGGTCAGGTTGCCGGGCTTGGCGAAGGGGACCTCGCGCTCGGTCTGGCCGCCGCGCAGGGCGGTCGCCAGCTCGCGCCGCTGCTCGTCGCTCATCACGTCGAGCGTGACGTCGACCCGGGTGACGCCCTCGACCCGGGAGACCGCCTCGGTGACCCGCTGCGTGATCGTCTCGCGCATCGGGCAGCCGGAGACCGTCAGGTACACCGTGACCGCGACCGCCCCGTCCGCGCCGATCTCCACCGATTTGACCATCCCCAGTTCGGTGATGGGTCGGTTGATCTCGGGGTCGTTCACCGTCGCCAGTGCCTCGCGCACCGCGTCTTCCGTTGCCATAAGGACGATGGTACGGCGCCCGGAGGGGCCTGCGGGTAGCCCCTCAGCGGTCGTCTGCGTCACGTCCCGGTGACCGTTCCGACCGCTCTGTCGGGAATACGACGTGCCCGTCGTGGCGCCGCCGGTCCTCGATCTCCTTCACCAGGTCCTGGAGCTCGGAGCGCATCCAGTCCCGGGTCGCCACCTCGCCCAGGCCGGTCCGCAGCGCGGCGATCTCACGTGTCAGGTACTCGGTGTCCGCGATCGACCGCTCGTTCTGCTTGCGGTCCTGTTCGAGATTGACCCGGTCGCGGTCGTCCTGCCGGTTCTGCGCGAGCAGGATCAGCGGGGCCGCGTAGGAGGCCTGGAGCGACAGCATCAGGGTCAGGAAGATGAACGGGTACTGGTCGAAACGCAGGGACACCGGCGCGGCGATGTTCCACACCACCCACAGGATGATGACGACCGTCATCCAGACGATGAAGCGTCCCGTGCCCAGGAAGCGGGCGATCTTCTCCGAGAGCCGTCCGAAGGCCTCCGGATCCCATTCGGGCAGGAACCGGCGCCGGGGCGGGCGCGGCTGGTCGAGGCGGGGGGCGCGCGGCCGGGCGGCGGCGGTGGCCCCCGCCGGGGTGCGCTCACGGACGCCGGTCTCACGCTCAGGAGCCATGCGCTTCCACCTCCTCGTCCTCCAGGTGGAACTCCGTCTCCCGCCAGTCGTCCGGCAGCATGTGGTCCAGCACGTCGTCCACGGTGACCGCCCCCAGCAGCGCCCCGGCCTCGTCGACGACGGGCGCCGCGACCATGTCGTACGTGGCGAAGAACCCGGCGACGACGGGCAGCGCGGCGTCCGGGTCGAGCGTTTGCAGGTCGTCGTCGACGAGCGAGCTGACCAGGGTGTACGGGGGGTCCCGCAGCAGGCGCTGGAAGTGGACCGTGCCGAGGTACTTGCCGGTCGGGGTCTCGTCGGGCGGGCGGCAGACGTAGACCTGGGCGGCGAGGGCGGGGGACAGGTCGGGGTTGCGGACCCGGGCGAGCGCGTCGGCGACGGTGGCGTCCGGCCGCAGCACGATCGGCTCGGTGGTCATCAGACCGCCCGCGGTGTGCTCCTCGTACGACATCAGGCGCCGCATGTCCGCCGCGTCGCCGGGCTGCATCAGGCTCAGCAGCCGCTCCTGGTCCTCCTCGGGCAGCTCGGCGAGCAGGTCGGCCGCGTCGTCGGGGTCCATGGCCTCCAGGACGTCCGCCGCGCGCTCCTCCTTCAGTTTGCCGAGGATCTCGATCTGGTCGTCCTCCGGCAGCTCCTCCAGGACGTCGGCGAGCCGGTCGTCGTCGAGGGCGGCGGCGACCTCGGCGCGCCGCTTGGCGGAGAGGTGGTGCAGCACGTTGGCCAGGTCGGCGGGGCGCAGCTGCTCGAAGGTGGCGAGCAGGCTCTCGGCGCCCTGCCCCTGCTCCTCCAGGGAGAAGCCGGTGACGGCGGACCACTCCACGGTCAGCGTCTCGCCCTTCGCCCGCCGGAAGGCGCCGGCCTTTCTGCCCTTGCGCACGAAGACCCGGTCGACCTCCCAGTCCCGGCGGGCCGGCAGCTGCTGCACCGCCAGGTCCAGGACGGTCACCTCCTCGTCGGTCTCGACGAGCTTGACGCGCCGGTCGAGTAGTTCCCCGAAGACGAGGCGCTCGGTGGGCCGCTGCTCGAAGCGGCGGACGTTGAGGACGCCGGTGGAGATGACCTGTCCGGACTCGATGCTCGTCACCCGGGTCATGGGCAGGAAGATGCGGCGCCTGGTGGTCAGTTCGACGACCAGCCCGAGCAGCCTCGGGGGGCGTCGTCGGACGCGCAGCATGACGACCAGGTCGCGGACGCGGCCCACCTGGTCGCCGGTCGGATCGAAGACAGGGATACCGGCGAGGTGCGAGACGAAGATGCGGGGGACGCCGGCTGCCATGGCTGTGCTTCCTTTACTTACGGCGTGCTTCGGGCTGTGGCGCTGGATGCGCTCCTGAGGGGTCCTCGCACCAGGCCCGCCCGGGCCGCGCGGCCTGGCACCGCACCTCGCGGCGTTGCCGAAACGCCCACGTGGCTCCGCCACGAGGGCGCTCCGGCGCCTTGCGATGCACGGCACCAGACCACGCGACCTCACCGGGCGCTCCTGGTGCGAGGACCCCTTGTTCCGAATTGCCCGCTCGGTGGGGTTCAGGCTAGCCCGTCCCGATGGCGGACGCGCTGGTGGGCGGTCCGGACGGACTGGCTCCGCTCGTGGTCCGGCGCCCCGGTACGCTGCCGTACGCCGCTCAGGATCCGTCAGAAAGGCAGCCCCACCTGTGACTGCGATTCCCCAGGGCCGTACTCGCCGGACCGCGCTGCTGAGCGCGACGTGCGCACTGGTCGTGACAGGGGCGGCGCTCGCGGGATGCAGTGGTGAGGATCCGGACGCGGGCACGAACGGGGTCGGCAAGCTGGCCCCGGACAAGATCCAGTCGCAGACGCGTACGGTGGCCCGCTCCGCGCGGGCGGTGCGGCTGTCGGGGACCGTGGTCACCAGCGGGCGCACGTACACGCTGGACATGCGGCTGAAGGACGACGGCGGCACGGGCTCGGTCACCTCGAAGGGGGCGACCTTCCGGCTGCTGCGGGTCGGCGAGCAGCTGTACCTGAAGGCCGGCGCGGACTTCTGGAACCACGCCGACGGCAGCGACGGGAACACGGCGGCCGCGGGCAAACTCGACGGCAAGTACGTCAAGGTGCCTACGGGCGACCCCGCGTACAAGAAGTTCAGCGGCTTCACGGACAAGGACCTCCTCCTCGACGGACTGCTGACCCTGCACGGCGAGCTGGCGAAGGACGGCCACTACGAGCAGTCCGGCGTTCGCACCATCCGCATCACCGGCGACAAGGGCTCCGGCGGCACGCTGGACGTCTCCCTCGAGGGCAAGCCGTATCCGCTCCGCCTGGCCCGCGCCGGCGGAGCGGGGACGCTCCGCTTCTCGGACTGGGGCAAGGACTTCTCGGTCTCCGAACCGGCCAAGGGATCGACGGTGGACTACGGGAAGCAGTTGCCGACGTCTTAGGGGCGGCGCGGGGCTGCCGGGCGGGCGGCTCGCCGTCCGCGGCGGACTTTCCCGGGCCGGTGCTCGTGAGGTGCGGCTGCACCTCGGTGAGGCCGGCGTGTTCGGCCAGTTGGGCCGGTGGGTGGGGGCGCGGCTGGGCTTCCAGGTCCCGCGGTCGCACGACCTGCCCGCCCCTCTTCGACCCGCGGTCGAGGAAATCCGCCGCGACGGCGCTCAACCACGATGGTGGCTCCGTGCGGTGCCGGAC
>NZ_JBIAVX010000011.1:58013-81377 GCF_042894725.1 Streptomyces sp. NPDC001480
ACCGCGCTCAACCACGACGGTGGCTCCCGGCGGTGCCGGACCGCGCTCAACCACGACGGTGGCTCCCGGCGGTGCCGGACCGCGCTCAACCACGACGGTGGCTCCCGGCGGTGCCGGACCGCGCTCAACCACGACAGCGGCCCCGGCGGAGCCGAACCGCTACTTCCCCCTGCGCCGCTTCGCGAGCAACCGCGGCAGTCCCGCCGGGATCGGCCGGCGCGTCGTCGCCGGTGACGGCACCGGCGGCTCGGCCAGGCTGCCCTCGGGCAACGGCAGCGACGACCCCGCCGGCGTCAGCCGGAGCACCCGGCACTCGCTGAGCCAGCGCCGCGTCATCTCCTCGCCGTCCGGTGCGTTCAGGCGCTTGCCCTTCAGCTCGGCGACCGCCGCCTCCCACGCCTCGGAGCCGGGCGCGAGCTCGGACACGGCTGCCGTCCAGGTGACCAGCCGACCGCCCTTGTCCTTGCTTCGCACGGTGACCTCGGCCGTGCCGCCGTCGGCCAGCCCGGGCAGCGGCTGCTCCCCGGGCCCGTCGCCGACCAGGCACACCGCGCCCTCGTGCCACACGTGCCACAGCGCACGCGCGGTGCGGACGCCGGCGCCCTTGACCCAGACGAGGCCGGACTTCTTGGTGGCCTCCTCGACGAGGGCCTGGTCGAGCAGCTCGGGAGTTGTCATGGCGACCAGCCTATCCAGGCGTCGGCAGGCAGGGCCTACAGCCAGCCGTTGCGCTTCAGCGTCCGGTGGATGCCCACGCAGATCACCATGGTGATGCCCATGATCACCGGGTAGCCGTACTTCCAGTGCGTCTCCGGCATGTACTTGAAGTTCATGCCGTACACCCCGCACACCATCGTCGGCACCGCGATGATCGCGGCCCAGGCGGTGATCTTGCGCATGTCCTCGTTCTGCGCGACGGACGCCTGCGCGAGGTTGGCCTGGAGGATGGAGTTCAGCAGTTCGTCGAAGCCCAGCACCTGCTCCTGGACCCGGGCGAGGTGGTCGGCGACGTCCCGGAAGTACTTCTGGATGTCGGGGTCGATCAGCCGCATCGGCCGCTCGCTCAGCAGCTGGAGGGGTCGCAGCAGGGGCGACACCGCACGCTTGAACTCCAGTACCTCGCGCTTGAGTTGGTAGATCCGCGCCGAGTCCACACCACGGGACACCCCGCCCTTGCGGCCGGGCGAGAAGACCTCGGTCTCCACCTCGTCGATGTCGTCCTGCACGGCGTCGGCCACCGCGATGTACCCGTCGACGACGTGGTCGGCGATGGCGTGCAGCACCGCCGAGGGGCCCTTGGCGAGCAGCTCGGGGTCGTCCTGGAGCCGGTGCCTGAGCGCCCGCAGCGAGCCCTGCCCGCCGTGCCGGACGGTGATGAAGAAGTCCCGGCCGGTGAAGCACATGACCTCGCCGGTCTCCACGACCTCGCTGTCGCCGGTGAGCCGGTCGTGCTCGACGTAGTGGATGGTCTTGAAGACGGTGAAGAGCGAGTCGTCGTAGCGCTCCAGCTTCGGCCGCTGGTGCGCCTGCACGGCGTCCTCGACGGCCAGCGGGTGCAGCCCGAACTCACCGGCGATACCGGCGAATTCGGCCTCGGTCGGCTCGTGCAGGCCGATCCACACGAAGCCCCCGTCGCGCCGCACCTGGCGCATCGCCTCCTGCGGGGTCAGCGACTCGCCGAAGTCCACGCGGGCGCCGTCGCGGTAGACGGCGCAGTCGACGACGGCCGACGGGGTGGCGGGGTCGCGGGTGGTGTCGTACACGCCGGTGTCCTTGCGCAGCGAGACACGGGAGGGGCGGACGACGGCGCGCAGGTCGCGGATCATCGACATGGGCAGGCTCCTTCGCGGGCGAGCAACGAAAGACCGCCGGGGGCGGGTGGAACTACCCGGAATGAGGACGTTTTCACTGCGGATGTTTGGCACGTCCACAAAGCGGGGAGCACCGCACCGTCACGGTGGCGGATTCGCTACTGATTCAGAACTGATGCAGATCAGACGAAAATCAGGCAAAGCGAAACGAAGTGCTCTTCCGGACGACGGCCGAACGACGACCCGACGACGCGAACGTGAAGGTGGCAGCCAGCCAGAAACTCATCAGCAGCCGGAAGAGCGAGTGGTACTGCACGGTCGACTTCGATCCATGACAGCCCCACCTCCTCCGGCCGGTCCCTCGTAAGGGAGTCTCATCGGCGTCGGGACTCGATAGCGACGCTTCAGCGTGCTGCCCCGAACCACCGGCTCAGAGTATCAGTCGCCCGAAGTGTCAAGGCGCCGCTTTGCCCGGAGCTGACGAGTTCTATGCTCACCGCATGGTTGATGTTCTGCCTCTCGTCGAGGCCCGGTTGAGTTCCGCGCTGGGCGAACCGGGTGCGCGCGCCGCGGTCACCTTCCTCGGCACGGACCGCATCGAGGTGCTCCGCTTCCAGGAGGGGGACGTCGTCCGCTACGCGACGCTCGGCATGTCCGCGCACCCCATGACGGACCCCACGGCGATGCTCGCCGACCCCGTCAAGGGCCCCCGTGCCGAGCTGGTCCTGTCCGTCCGCGCGGGCCTGGCGGAGACCGACAAGGTGCTGCGCCCGCTGGCCGTACTCGCCGCGTCCCCGCAGGTGGAGGGAGTGGTGGTGGCCCCCGGCGCCTCGCTGGACGTGGGCGAACCGCTGTGGCCCGGGGCCCCCTTCACCTCGGTGCTGGTCGGTGAGCCCGGTGGCCTGGTCGAGGATCTGGAGCTCGACGAGCCGATGGACGCCGTACGGTTCCTGCCGCTGCTGCCGATGACCCCGAACGAGGCCGCCTGGAAGCGGGTGCACGGCGCGCAGGCCCTCCAGGAGCGCTGGCTGACGAACGGGACGGACCTGAGGGATCCTTCCCGCAGGTCCGTCCCGCTGGAGTGAGCAAGCTCACCAAAGGCCGCTCGGGCGCGGTCAGTTGACGAAGACCGTGACCCCGTCCTCGGCGGCGTGGGGGGTTTCCGGCGCCTCCGCGATGGGGGTCTCCCCGCTCGAGCGAAGTCGAGAGTGGGGGAGGGTGAGGGCGTTACGCCGGACGAGGACGACCAGCGCCCCCAGCACCGCGGTGACCGCCGCGACCGCGAACGGGACGTGGATGTCGGTCCACTCCTCGATCTTCGGCGCGAAGTAGGGCGCCGCCGCGGCCGCGAACCACCGCACGAAGTTGTAGCCCGCGCTCGCCACCGGCCGCGGCGCGTCCGACACGCCCAGGGCCAGTTCGGTGTAGACCGTGTTGTTCACGCCGATGAAGGCGCCGGACAGGATCGTGCAGACGATCGCCGTGGTGTGGTCGCCGTAGCCGAGGACGAGCACGTCGGCGGCGAGCAGCAGCAGGGAGCCGCCGAGCACCTTCAGCGAGCCGAACCGCGCCTGCATACGGGGCGCCACGATCACCGAGAAGACGGCGAGGAGCACGCCCCAGGCGAAGAACACGGCACCCGAGCGGTACGGGGTCATGTCCAGCACGAACGGGGTGAAGGCCAGCACGGTGAAGAACGTGTAGTTGTAGAAGAACGCCGAGACCGCCGCCGAGGCCAGGCCGCCGTGGCCCAGCGCCTTGACGGGGTCCAGGACCGAGGTCTTGCGGGCGGGCTTCGGCTGCTCCTTCAGGAACGCCGTGATGCACAGGAAGCCGACCGCCATCAGCGTGGCCGTGCCGAAGAAGGGGTAGCGCCAGCTGATGTTGCCGAGCACCGCGCCCAGCAGCGGGCCGCAGGCCATGCCGAGGCCGAGGGCGGACTCGTAGAGCAGGATCGCCGCGGCACTGCCGCCGGCCGCCGCGCCGACGATCACCGCGAGGGCGGTCGACACGAACAGGGCGTTGCCCAGCCCCCAGCCGGCCCGGAAGCCGACGAGCTCGGCGACCGAGCCCGAGGTGCCGGCGAGCCCCGCGAAGACCACCACGAAGGCGAGGCCGAGCAGCAGCGTCCTGCGGCCGCCGATGCGGCTGGAGACGAAGCCGGTGAGCAGCATCGCGACGGCGGTGATCAGGAAGTACGAGGTGAAGAGCAGCGAGACCTGGCTGGGCGTGGCGTCGAGGCCCTGCGCGATGGACGGCAGGATCGGGTCGACCAGGCCGATGCCCATGAAGGCGACGACGGACGCGCCGGCCGTCGCCCAGACCGCCTTGGGCTGCCGCAGGAGGCCGCCGGCTCCCGCATCGAAGGTGTCCATGCCCTCTCTCCCGTCCACTGAGGTAGTTGGTATATACACACGATACGTTAGGTTGGCTAATTAATGCAAGATGCACCTAGTTTTTCCTGGTCAGGCACCGCCTCCGGACGGGTGATCGTCCTTGACGTGACGCGGCGCGGGTAGGACCGTGGAGCCCTATGAGGGGCGAACCCAGTTGCCCGAAG
The DNA here is from genome assembly GCF_042894725.1 of Streptomyces sp. NPDC001480. Classification (NCBI taxonomy): domain Bacteria; kingdom Bacillati; phylum Actinomycetota; class Actinomycetes; order Kitasatosporales; family Streptomycetaceae; genus Streptomyces; species Streptomyces sp. NPDC001480. The sequence continues at coordinate 62,385 of NZ_JBIAVX010000011.1, forward strand.
TGTGGTGGCCGGGTCAGGGCTCCCGGTCTCTTCGCCGACTCCTGGCAGTGCGATGTGCACGGGGCGGTGCATCCGCTCCAGCCTGTGATCCCGCCCAGCGTCGAGGCGCTGAGCGTGGTCGTGCACCGCACGCAGGTGCCGGTGTGGATGCCGTGGCCGCTGCCGGTCGGCTGGCTGTTCACCGGTGTGCGCTACGCGGGCGACGACCGCAGCGGCGGCCGGGCCACCGCGGTGGCCTGCTCCGGACCCGGCCCGCTCGGCGGGGTGGGGGAGCTGATCCTGGTCGCCGAGGAACTCGGCGTCGGCCTCGGCGCGCGCTACGCGGGCATCGACGCCCCGGACCCGGGGCCGTACATGAACGTCGAGAAGCCGCCCCAGGCCAAGGTGCTCGCCGCCGGCCGCCCGACCCCGCTCTGGCACGTCTACCGCACCCCCGACGACCGCGCCGTCTTCGCGGGCGAGGCGCTCGGGCTGTGGGTGTGGGCGGTGGTGTGGCCGGAGACGACCGGGCTGCTGATGTACGACGAGCTGGTGCTCACCGACCTGCGCGACGCGGGGGCGGAGCTGGACCTGGTGCCGTGCGGCGCGCTGTCCCCGCGGCTGCTGGAACCCTGAGAGCCGGCTGTAGGGGGCGTAGCGGGGTTGCGGGTGTGACAACGCACCCCTTCGCTCCCGCTATTCTTAGGTGTCCCCTCCCGTACCGTCCCCGCCTGGAGTCCGCGTCGTGCGCATCGATCTGCACTGCCACTCCACGGCCTCCGACGGTACGGACACCCCGGCCGAACTGGTGAAGAACGCCGCAGCGGCCGGTCTGGACGTCGTTGCGCTGACCGACCACGACACCACCCGCGGCCACGCCGAGGCGATCGCCGCGCTGCCCGAGGGCCTCACCCTGGCCACCGGCGCCGAGCTGTCCTGCCGTGTCGACGGCGTCTCCATGCACATGCTGGCCTACCTCTTCGACCCCGAGGAGCCCGCCCTGCTCGCCGAGCGCGAGCTGGTCCGGGACGACCGGGTGCCCCGGGCCAAGGGCATGGTCGCCAAGCTGAACGAGCTGGGTGTGCCGGTCACCTGGGAACAGGTGCGGCGCATCGCCGGGGACGGCTCGGTCGGGCGCCCGCACGTCGCCTCCGCGCTCGTCGAGCTCGGCGTCGTGCCCACGGTGAGCGACGCGTTCACCGAGCAGTGGCTGGCCGACGGCGGCCGGGCCTTCGTGGAGAAGCACGAGACCGACCCCTTCGAGGCGATCCGGCTGGTCAAGGGCGCGGGCGGAGTATGCGTCTTCGCCCACCCGGCCGCCGCCAAGCGGGGCCGTACGGTGCCCGAGGCCCGCATCGCCGAGCTGGCCGCGGCCGGCCTCGACGGCATCGAGGTCGACCACATGGACCACGACGCCGACGCCAGGGCGCGACTGCGCGGACTGGCGAAGGAGCTGGGGCTGCTGGTCACGGGGTCCTCGGACTACCACGGCAGCCGGAAGACCGTGGCGCTGGGCGAGTACACGACGGACCCCGAGGTGTACGGGGAGATCACACGCCGGGCGACCGGGGCGTTCCCGGTGCCGGGGACCGGCGGAGCCTGAGGCCGGGGCCTCTCCGCCCTCCCGCACTCCACCTCCGTACCTCTTCCAGCAAGGCCTGTAGCTCACCCATGTTCGACGTCGCCGTCTTCGGCTCCCTGTTCCTCACCCTTTTTGTCATCATGGATCCCCCGGGGATCACCCCGATCTTCCTGGCGCTGACCGCCGGACGCCCCGCCAAGGTGCAGAAGCGGATGGCTTTCCAGGCGGTCTGCGTGGCCGGCGGGGTCATCGCCGTGTTCGGTGTCCTCGGCCACCAGATCCTGAACTACCTGCACGTCTCCGTTCCCGCCCTGATGATCGCGGGCGGCCTGCTGCTCCTGCTGATCGCGCTCGACCTGCTCACCGGCAAGACCGACGAGCCCAAGCAGACCAAGGACGTCAACGTCGCCCTGGTGCCGCTCGGCATGCCGCTGCTGGCGGGCCCGGGGGCCATCGTGTCGGTGATCCTGGCCGTGCAGAAGGCCGGCAGCGTCGCCACGCAGGTGTCGGTGTGGACCGCGATACTCGCCATCCACGTCGTGCTGTGGCTCGTGATGCGCTACTCGCTGCTGATCATCCGGGTCATCAAGGACGGCGGCGTCGTCCTGGTGACGCGGCTCGCGGGCATGATGCTGTCCGCGATCGCGGTGCAGCAGATCATCAACGGCGTCACGCAGGTGATCAAGGGCGCCTGAACCCCTGAACGGCGGGCGCGCCCGCCATGCGCAGAGCCCCCGTACGGCATCGGTGCCGTTCGGGGGCTCTGAAGCTTCCGCGGTACTACGCGTCTGTTATGAGGCCGGGGTCTCGGCCGGCCGGATCCACAGTCGCTGCCCGATGGCGGCGGCCTGCTGCACGATCCGATTGACGGAGGCGGCGTCCACGACGGTGCTGTCCACGGTGCTGCCGTCGACCTCGTCGAGTCGCATGATCTCGAAGCGCATGGCTTCTCCCTTCGTCTGGTCATCCTCCTGCGGAGAACTACTGGTGTCGTCGTGACATACGTATTCAACGGGCTGTGTGTTACAAACATTCCCTACGCTAAATAAATTTTTCGAACGACTAACTACTGACCGGTAAGGCGTCTTCGGGAGACTGACCGGGACCGGTTGTGTTCGCAGCGTGACCGCCGGGACAATGGAGTCGATGAACGACGACCTCGCGGCCCTGCAAGCCCGCATCGACCGCACGAACGAGCTGCTCCAGCGCATGCTCGCCGAAGTGGCGAAGACGCCCTCGACCCATGCGATCTTCGTCGACGCGGGGTACCTCTACGCGGCCGCGGGCCGCCTGGTGGCCGGGACCGAGGACCGCCGGGCCTTCGACCTCGACGCCGAGGGCCTCATCGACGCGCTGATCGACCGCGCCCGCAACATCTTCGCGGACAGCAGGCTGCTGCGGGTCTACTGGTACGACGGCGCCCGGCGCCGCATCCACACCGCCGAGCAGCAGTCCATCGCCGAACTGCCCGACGTCAAGGTGCGCCTCGGCAACCTCAACGCCAACAACCAGCAGAAGGGCGTCGATTCACTCATCCGCTCCGACCTGGAGTCCCTCGCCCGCCACCGCGCGATCAGCGACGCGGCCCTCCTCGGCGGCGACGAGGACCTGGTGTCGGCGGTGGAGGCGGCGCAGGGGTACGGCGCCCGCGTCCACCTCTGGGGCATCGAGGCCCCCGAAGGCCGCAACCAGGCCGAGCCGCTGCTCTGGGAGGTCGACAGCCAGCGCACCTTCGACCTCGATTTCTTCAAGCCGTACGTCTCCCGGCGCACCGCCCACGCCTACGACGCGTCGGCCGCGGCCCGGCCCACCCGCGAGGACGTCCGCTTCGTCGGCGCGCAGATCGCCGCGAAGTGGCTCGCCGCCCGCGGCCGGGACGCCCTGGTGGAACTGCTGCCCGGCCACCCCTACCTGCCCGGCTCCGTCGACCAGGACCTCCTCGTCGAGGCCGAGGGCATCCTCCAGTACTCCCTGCGCGGCCAGGCAGACCTGCGGCGCGCCCTGCGGGACGGGTTCTGGGAGCACCTTCAGACGCAGTACTAGGGCCCGGTGAAGTGGTCGCTGTCGTCCCAGAAGTCGGCGAGCGCTCGGGCGGTCGCCGGCGGCTGGTCGGTGTTGGGTGAGTGCAGGGCGCCTTCGATGACCGTGCGGCGGGCGCGGAGCCGTACGGCCATCTCGTCGAGGAGCGGCACCGGCCAGGTGTCGTCGGCCGCGCCGGACAGCACGTGGAAGGGCAGCGGCACGGCGGCCAGTTCCGCGACCCGGTCCGGCTCCGTGCACAACTGCCGTCCGGTGGCGATGAGCTGGGCGGGCCTGGTGCCCAGCCAGCGGCGCCGCAGGTCCTCCCGGTCGTCGAGACCGGCGTCGAGCTCGCCGGTGTCGGCCTCCTCGGGCAGCTCCATGGCCTGGATGGTCTCCCACACCTCGGCCATCGTCATCACGGCCAGCGCGTCGCGCAGCAGCTTCACGCGCTGCTGCTGGCCGACGGAGATCTGGGCCGGTCCCGAGGCCATCAGGGTGAGCGAGCGAAAGGGCGAGTGGTCGGTGAGGACGGCGGCGCGCGAGATCTGTCCGCCCAGGGAGTGCCCCAGCAGATGCACCGGGGTGCCCAGCGCCTCGGCCTGCGCCAGCAGGTCCCGCGCCAACTCCTCCTGCGCGTACGGGGATTCGTCGCGCTCGGGCCCGCCCGACTCGAACTGGCCGCGGCCGTCGACGGCGACGGTCCGGTAGCCGCGCTCCGCGAGCGGCACGTGCAACGGGTTGAAGTCCTCCTTGCTGCCCGTGAACCCGGGCACCAGCAGAGCGACCCCCTTGGGCTCGACACCGGCGGCCGCGGGCGCGTCGACGACCGCGAACTCACCGCGCGGGGTGCGCAGTCGGTAGGCGCGGGCGCCTGGGGGCGGGACGAAGGTGGGAGGCCTGCTCATGAGCAGAGGCTATCGGGAGCGGAAGAAGGGCGGAACGCCGACGGCCCGGCCCACACGAGGTGGACCGGGCCGCCGGGTACTGCGTCGCGGACCGCTGGGGCTCCGGTCGCCGGATCAGGCCTCCGGGGCTTCGGCGGTGGCCGCCGCCGTCGCCGCGGTCTTGCGGGTGCGGCGGGGCTTGGCCGGCGTGGCCTCGGCCGTCTCCACCGCCGGCTCCGCCGCCTTGCGCGTACGGCGCCGCGGCTTGACCTCCGCCTCCTCGCCACCGGCCTGCGCCGGGATCTCGGCGACGGCCTTGCGGGTGCGGCGCACCTTGGGCTTGGCCTCGGCCTCCGCCTCTGCCGGGGCTTCGGTGGTGGTCGGCGCGGTTGCCGCGGTCTTGCGGGTGCGGCGCACCTTGGGCTTGGCCTCGGCCTCGGCCGTCACGTCTGCCGGGGCTTCGGTGGTGGTCGGCGCGGTCGCCGCGGTCTTGCGGGTGCGGCGGGGCTTGGCCTCGGTGGCCTCGGCGGTGTCGAGCACCGCTTCGGCGGGGGCCGCCGTCTTGCGGGTGCGGCGTGCCTTGGGCTTGGCCTCCGCTTCGGCCGTCACGTCTGCCGGGGCTTCGGTGGTGGTCGGCGCGGTTGCCGCGGTCTTGCGGGTGCGGCGGGGCTTGGCCTCCGTGGCCTCGGCGGTGTCGACCGCGGCCTCGGCGGGAGCCGCCGTCTTGCGGGCCCGGGTGCGGCGCGGCTTGGTCTCGGTGGCCTCGGCGGTGGGAGCCGCCTCCACCGTCTCCGGGGCCGCGACCTCGGCCGGGGCCGGCTCGGCGGTGGCCTTGCGGGTGCGGCGACGCGGCTTGGCCTCGGTGGCCTCCGCGGTGTCGACCGCGGCTTCGGCGGGGGCTGCCGTCTTGCGGGTGCGGGTCCGGCGCGGCTTCTCCTCCGGCGTCTCCACGACGGGGGTCACCTCGGCCGCGACCGCGGGCGCCGCCTCGGCCGGGGCGACGACCGGCTCCGCCGTCTTGCGGGTACGGCGGCGGCGCGGCTTCTCGACGGCGTCGGCCGTGGCCTCACCCTCCGCCGTCGCCACGACGGCCTCCGCGGCCGGCGCGACCTCGGCCACCACGGTCTCGGCGGCAGGGACCGCCTCCGCCGCAGCAGCCCCGCCGCGCGTACGGCGACGGCGGCGCAGCGTGCGCGGCGCGGTGTTCTCCTCCGCCGGGCCCGCCTCGGCGGCCGGCGACGCGGACTCGACCGGCGCCGTGCCGGGCGCGGAGTCCAGCGGGGTCCCGCCGCGCGTGCGGCGGCGACGGCGCGGCGTACGCGCCGGACGCTCGCGCTCGGCGGTACGGGCGTCACCGCCCCGGGCGTCACCGCCCCGGGCGTCACCGCCCCGGGCGTCACCGCCCCGGGCGTCCCCGCCACGGGAGTCGCCCCTGCCACCTCGGCCACCGCGACCGCGTGCACCGCGGCCACCGGTCTCGCCCAGGTCCTCCAGCTCCTCCGCGTCCAGCCCGGCGCGCGTACGCTCCGAGCGCGGCAGGACGCCCTTGGTGCCCTCGGGAATGGAGAGGTCCGTGAACAGGTGCGGGGAGCTCGAGTAGGTCTCCACCGGGTCGTTGAAGTCCAGCTCCAGCGCCTTGTTGATCAGCTGCCAGCGCGGGATGTCGTCCCAGTCGACGAACGTGATCGCCGTACCCTTGGCGCCCGCGCGGCCCGTACGGCCGACCCGGTGCAGGTACGTCTTCTCGTCCTCGGGGGACTGGTAGTTGATGACGTGGGTGACGCCCTCGACGTCGATGCCGCGCGCGGCCACGTCGGTACAGACGAGGACGTCCACCTTGCCGTTGCGGAAGGCGCGCAGCGCCTGCTCGCGGGCGCCCTGGCCGAGGTCGCCGTGGACCGCGCCGGAGGCGAAGCCGCGGCGCTGGAGCTGCTCGGCGATGTCGGCGGCCGTGCGCTTGGTGCGGCAGAAGATCATCGCCAGTCCGCGGCCCTCGGCCTGGAGGATGCGGGCGACCATCTCCGGCTTGTCCATGGAGTGGGCGCGGTACACGAACTGCTTGATGTTCGCGACCGTCGCGCCCTCGTCGTCCGGCGCGGTGGCGCGGATGTGCGTGGGCCGCGACATGTAGCGGCGCGCGAGACCGATGACCGCGCCCGGCATGGTGGCCGAGAACAGCATGGTCTGGCGCTTGACCGGCAGCATGTCGATGATCTTCTCGACGTCGGGCAGGAAGCCCAGGTCGAGCATCTCGTCGGCCTCGTCGAGGACCAGGCACTTGACGTGCTTCAGGTTCAGCTTCTTCTGGCCGGCCAGGTCGAGCAGTCGGCCCGGGGTGCCGACGACCACGTCGACGCCCTTCCTCAGGGCCTCCACCTGGGGCTCGTAGGCCCGGCCGCCGTAGATCGCGGTGACGCGCACATTGCGCACCTTGCCCGCGGTCAGCAGGTCGTTGGTGACCTGCGTGCACAGCTCGCGCGTGGGGACGACGACGAGCGCCTGCGGGGCGTCGGTGAGGGCCTCGGGCTGGGCGCGGCCCGCCTCCACGTCGGCGGGGACGGTCACGCGCTCGAGGAGCGGAAGGCCAAAGCCCAGCGTCTTGCCGGTGCCGGTCTTGGCCTGGCCGATGACGTCGGTGCCCGAGAGGGCGACGGGGAGCGTCATCTCCTGGATGGGGAAGGGGGTGGTGATGCCGACGGCCTCCAGGGCCTCGGCGGTCTCGGGAAGGATTCCGAGTTCACGAAACGTAGTCAGGGTGCTGCCTCTTCTGTGTGTGCGGCGCGAGGCGAGCGCGGGGGTCGTGTCGGACCATGCCGGGGGACGTCGGCTGCCGTACGGGCAAACCGCTCGGGCAAGCCGTATGGCACGGGACCTCTGCCGACGCTCTAGCGCTCGTACCGCTGAGGGTGTCCCTCCGGTCGTCGTACGCACGATGGCGCACGGCATGGGAGGGCTGTCGGGTCGGAGCCGATCGGGCCACCGACCGGGCATCCTCATGCGTGCGGCCTGTCGCGGCACGTCGAGTACTCTCGACCCACCCAGCAGGCGCATTACCACCATACCCCGGAATCGTGCACATGTGATGGCCGATTTGGTCACGTAGTCGTCGTCACAGTGGTTGACCAGGGGCTTCATCAGGGCGGCGAGCGGGCTATTGTGCGCTTCATGACGAGCTCTGACAAGCCTGACAACGCCACCGCCGAACACACCGGCGTCGCCGCCCAGGACTGGGCCAAGGCATCCAGCGACCCGCAGTACCGCGCCGCGGTCGTGGACCTGCTCGGCGCGCTCGCCTACGGGGAGCTCGCGGCGTTCGAGCGCCTCGCGGAGGACGCCAAGCTGGCGCCCACGCTGGCGGACAAGGCGGAGCTGGCGAAGATGGCGTCGGCGGAGTTCCACCACTTCGAGCGGCTGCGGGACCGGCTCACCGAGATCGGCGCGGAACCGACCCTCGCCATGGAGCCGTTCGTCGCGGCACTGGACGGCTTCCACCGGCAGACCGCGCCCTCGGACTGGCTGGAGGGCCTGGTCAAGGCGTACGTCGGCGACTCGATCGCCAGCGACTTCTACCGGGAGGTAGCGGCGCGCCTCGACTCCGACACCCGCGAGCTGGTGCTGGCCGTCCTCGACGACACCGGGCACGCCGGCTTCGCGGTGGAGAAGGTGCGCGCCGCCATCGACGCGGACCCGCGCGTGGGCGGCCGGCTCGCCCTGTGGGCGCGGCGTCTGATGGGTGAGGCCCTGTCGCAGTCGCAGCGGGTCGTCGCCGACCGGGACGCGCTGTCCACGATGCTCGTCGGCGGTGTGGCGGACGGCTTCGACCTCGCCGAGGTCGGCAGGATGTTCTCCCGCATCACCGAGGCCCACACCAAGCGAATGGCCGCGCTGGGCCTGGCGGCGTAGGTCCCGCCCGACGGATCACGCCGCGGACGCGGAGCCTGGCACGCCCGTCCGGACGCCTACGCCGTCGCTGATCGTCGGCGCAGGCGTCCGGACGGGCGCAGCAGGAGCGACAGCGACGCCGCGGAGACGGCCGCCGCGCCGAGCAGACTCGGCAGCACGGTGCCGGGGCCCAGTGCGCTGTGGGTGACGAAGTCCCCGAAGAGGGCTCCGGCGACACCCGTGCCGAACACCAGGGCGCGGGCGGGCAGCCGGTGGGCGAGCCGGTGCACCGCGGCCCAGGCCAGCGCCAGACCGAGCAGGGCGGAGCCGAGAGCTTCCAGGATCATGTGCGGGGTCCCTCCCACGTGGCCGGCTGCGCTTCACGGTCGTAGCCCGTCATACCCGTGACCTGCGGAATGCAATCCTCCCCTGTGGACGACTTGTGATCCATCCGTGGAGCGGGCCCGGACACGGGAAGGGGCCCGGCGGCGAGCTGCCGCCGGGCCCCTTCCCGGTGTGTAGGGCGTCTTCCGCGTACGGACTACAGCGGGCCGAAGCCCACCTTCCGCACGGAAGGCTCGCCGAGCTCGACGTACGCCAAGCGGTCCGACGGGACCAGGACCTTGCGGCCCTTCTCGTCCTCGAGGCTCAGCAGCTGCGTCTTGCCGGCCAGCGCCTCGGCCACCACGCGCTCGACCTCCTCCGCGCTCTGACCGCTCTCCAGAACGATCTCGCGGGGCGCGTGCTGCACGCCGATCTTGACCTCCACGGCTATGTCCCTCCGACGGTCAGTGAGTGCGCGACCTTCCGCGCCGTACCCAGCACACATTAGCCCGGTGAGGGGACGTACACGTTCAGCGCGAGAACGCCACGAGCGAACAGCGGGCGGGAACAAACCGCCCGCGCCCGCCGCACGTGCGTGCTCAGTGGTGGTCGATGCCGTGCAGCGGGAAGCCCGCGATGCCCCGCCAGGCCAGCGAGGTCAGCAGCTGCACCGCCTGGTCGCGCGGGACGCTGCGGTCGCTGTGCAGCCAGGAGCGCGCCACCACCTGGGCGAGCCCGCCGAGACCGGAGGCCAGCAGCATCGACTCGGGCCGCGACAGGCCCGTGTCCTCGGCGATCACGTCGCAGATCGCCTCGGCGCACTCGTTCGTGACCTTGTCGACGCGCTCGCGCACCGCGGGCTCGTTCGTCAGGTCCGACTCGAAGACCAGGCGGAAGGCGCCGCCGTCGTCCTCGACGTACGCGAAGTAGGCGTCCATCGTCGCCCGTACGCGCTGCTTGTTGTCGGTCGTCGACGCGAGCGCGTTCCGCACGGACTGGATCAGCGACTCGCAGTGCTGGTCCAGCAGGGCGAGGTAGAGGTCGAGCTTGCCCGGGAAGTGCTGGTAGAGCACCGGCTTGCTGACGCCGGCGCGCTCGGCGATGTCGTCCATGGCGGCCGCGTGGTAGCCCTGGGCCACGAAGACTTCCTGGGCGGCACCCAGGAGCTGGTTCCGGCGGGCACGGCGCGGCAGGCGAGTGCCCCGCGGGCGTGCCGCCTCTGTCTGCTCGATGGCTGTCACGCCGCCTCCCAAAATCACGTCCACATGCGGTGTGCGCCGCGCGGCCATCGTACTTTTCGGTAACCGTGCTGTGCGCGGTGAGAGCGCAGAATTTCACGTACCGGACGAAGGCGAAAGCCGTCCGGACACCCACAAAACCGGGCAGGCCGCCGCATGCCCGGCCGGCGATGGGCGGCCGACGGTCAGCGATAGTCGTCCTCGTCGAGGGAGACGACCCGCGCCTGTTCGATGAGGTCGGCCTCGTTCGCGCGGTCCGGGTCCACCTCCTCGAGGGGGTCGTCGTGGTCCGGGGCGAGGTCCGCGTGCTGCTCGGCGGCGTCGACCTCCGGGGCCTCGACGTCGATCTCCGTCAGGTCGTCCTCGGTCTCGAGTTCCTGAAGCGTCTCGGGGTCCTGAAACGTCTCGGGATCGCTGGGGTCATAGGCCATGGTGGGCTCCCTTCCTACGAACGTCCCCGGAAGCAGCAGGGGCCACATTCGGGTGCCCTTTGTATGAGCGTAGGAGACACCCGATGCGGACGCTATGCCATGTGCCCCCGATCGTTGTGCGGCTCATCGGCCGAATCACCGGTGCGGAACGTTCCACTCTGTGACGGCGAACACATGAACCACTACGTGATCGTCTCGTAACATTGCCGCATGTCTTCGACCGAGTTGCCGTCCGTACCGGCCGCGAGCGTCCTGCCGAGGGCGCTGCCCGTGAGGGTCGCGGAGGGCGAGCGGCTCAGGTCGGTGGGTCTGCCGGGGGTCACGCTGACGGTCCGGTCGAGACCACCCGCGCGTGAGGGGCTGCCGCCCGCGTTGTACGTGCACGGGCTCGGTGGTTCCTCGCAGAACTGGTCGGCGCTGATGCTCGAGCTCGACGGCGTCGTCGACAGCGAGGCGGTCGACCTGCCGGGCTTCGGGGACTCCCCGCCGCCGGACGACGGCGACTACTCCGTCACCGGACACGCGCGCGCGGTCATCCGCTATCTCGACGCGACCGGCCGCGGCCCGGTCCATCTCTTCGGCAACTCCCTGGGCGGCGCGGTCACCACGCGCGTGGCCGCCGTGCGCCCCGATCTCGTCCGCACCCTCACCCTGGTCTCGCCCGCGCTCCCCGAACTGCGCGTGCAGCGGACGGCGGTGCCGACGGCGCTGCTGGGCGTGCCCGGCGTGGCCGCGCTCTTCACCCGCTTCACCAAGGAGTGGTCGGCCGAGCAACGCGTCCGGGGCGTCACGGCCCTGTGCTACGGCGACCCCGGGCGGGTGTCGCCCGAGGCGTTCGGGCACGCCGTCGAGGAACTGGAGCGGCGGCTGCGGCTGCCGTACTTCTGGGACGCCATGACGCGCTCCGCGCGCGGGATCGTCAACGCCTACACGCTCGGCGGCCAGCACGGTCTCTGGCGCCAGGCCGAACGCGTCCTCGCCCCGACGCTCCTGGTCTACGGCGGCCGTGACCAGCTGGTCGGCTACCGCATGGCCCGGAAGGCGGCCCGTTCCTTCCGTGACTCCCGTCTGCTGTCCCTGCCGGACGCCGGGCACGTGGCGATGATGGAGTACCCGGACACGGTGGCCGGGGCCTTCCGGGAACTTCTCGCCGAGGTGGGCGAGTTGGCAGTCGAAGGCGGCCCGGGTGCCGCCGGCGCCGACGGCACCGCCGTCGCGGGTGCGGGGGGCTGAGGGGCGAGGTGGGACGCCACAGCCGCCGCGGGAAGGCACCCAAGGGTGACTCCGGCTCCGCGGCCACAACCGCACAGACCTCCGGCGGGAGCCGCACCGGGCAGGGCGCTGCCCGGGACGAGCGGGAGCCGGGAGCGGCTCCCGGGGTGATGCCGGGCGGCCGGCCGGGTGCCGGTCCCGTGCCGGGACAGCGCCGGGCGCCGATGGACGGGGGACCGGGGCACGGCGTGCCGCGCCGCCCCGACGGGGCGCCCGCTCAGGGAGTACCCCGTATGCCTGACGGCACCCCGGCGCGCGGTGTGCCGCGTATGCAGGAGGGCAGTCCTGCGCGTGGTATGCCACGTATGCAGGACGGTACTCAGACGCGGGACGTGCCCCGTACGCAGGACGGCACTCCGGCCGGTGGCGCGCCCCGATTTCCCGGTGCTGCCCCCGACCGCGGCGTACCCCGAACCCGTGGCGGCCACCCCGAGCAGCGGGAACCCGGCGGTGGCTGGGGCGAGTTCGCGGGCCGGGGTGAAGGCGGCCGGGACGCGCGCTCCGGCGCGGCCGGGCCCGGGGCCGCCGTGCCGCGGCAGCGGCTGAAGGTTTCCGGCGGGCCCCGGAAGGAGTACCTGGACGCCTTCGACGGCCGGCCCGACGAGGACGACGACGTCTTCGCGCCCCGGAAGGGAACCGCCACGCGGCGCACGGAGACGTACGTGCCCGCGCCGACCCGGGCACCCGGGACCACCGGCGCGGACGACGACGCCCCCGCGGCCGGTGAGCCCGCGCAGACCAAGAGGATCAAGGGGCGGACCTTCACCGGTATCGCGGCGGCCGCCGTCACCACCGTGCTGGCGGTGATCGTGGCCGGGCAGGTGACCGACGGCAAGGACGACGGCGCCCCGCAGTCCAGGTCCGCCACCGACGGATCCCGCGACGCCCGCGACTCCGCCTCGGGCGGGGACGAAGGGGTGACGTCTCCCGGATCCCCGAACCTGACGACACTGACGTACGACCAGAAGATGGCCGACAAGTACCCGCTCAGCGCCACCCTGAAGGGCCCGGGGAAGTTCGACGCGGTCCCCGGTGCGGCCAAGGCGCCCGGCAAGGGGCACAAGTACACCTACCGTGTGGACGTCGAGCAGGGACTCGGCCTGGACGGCGAGCTCTTCGCCGAGGCCGTGCAGAAGACGCTCAACGACGACCGCAGCTGGGCCCACGGCGGCGCCCGTACCTTCGAGCGCGTCTCCTCCGGCAAGCCCGACTTCGTCATCACCCTCGCCAGCCCCGGCACCACCGCCGCATGGTGTGCCAAGTCCGGCCTGGACACCACGGAGGACAACGTCTCCTGCGACTCGGCCGCCACCGAACGCGTGATGATCAACGCCTACCGCTGGGCGCAGGGCTCGAAGACGTACGGCGACAAGATCCACGCCTACCGCCAGATGCTCATCAACCACGAGGTCGGCCACCGGCTCGGCTACGGCCATGTCACCTGCGACAAGAACGGCGAGCTGGCCCCGGTGATGCAGCAGCAGACCAAGTTCCTGAACCACGACGGCATCCACTGTCTGCCCAACCCCTGGCCTTATCCCAGAAGTTGACCGGCTGATCTCACGTCACGTTGACATGCGTCGAAAGGTCGTTCATATTTCTGCGCATGTGGTCTAGTCATGCCGCCGACGGGAGCGCCGCCATAGAGCTGGCGCTCATCGGCGTGACCGCGCTCTGCGTGGCCGACATCCACTGTTGCTGACGCCGCCCGCCTGGCGTTCGCGTCGCGATGTTCCATCACCCTGAACCGTGACACAGGTCACGGTTTTTCGACGACCCGGCGCCGGGGCAGACGTCTGTTCACTTTCGTCTCACTCCTCGTCCATCTGTCTCGCCATTCGAGAGGCATCCGAGAACCTCGGGCGCGACAGCCGACAAGCCAACCGAGAGGTCGTCATTCCGATGCGTCAACCGTCCGTCAGAGCGCGCCGAGTGGCCGCGGCATCCGTCAGCCTGGTCGTGGCAGCCGGCGTCGCCGCCTGCGGGCCGAAGGACAACGATGCCAAGGCCTCCGGTGGTGACTCCACGCCCCACAAGGGCGGCACCCTCACAGTCCTGAACTCCGAGGCGCAGACGGACTTCGACCCCGCCCGCCTCTACACCTCCGGCGGCGGAAACGTCCCCTCCCTCGTCTTCCGCACCCTCACCACCCGCAACCGCGAGAACGGCGCGGCCGGCGCCAAGGTCGTCCCCGACCTGGCCACCGACACCGGGCGCCCCAACAAGGACGCGACCGTGTGGACGTACACCCTGAAGAAGGGCCTCAAGTACGAGGACGGCACCCCGATCACCACGGCCGACATCAAGTACGGCATCGAGCGTTCCTTCGCCCCCGAACTCTCCGGCGGCGCCCCCTACCTGAGGGACTGGCTGGTCGGCGCCGCCGACTACCAGGGGCCGTACAAGGACAAGAAGGGCCTGTCGGCGATCGAGACGCCGGACAGCCGCACCATCGTCTTCCACCTGAACAAGCCCGAGGGCGAGTTCCCGTACCTGGCCACCCAGACCCAGTTCACGCCGGTCCCGAAGAGCAAGGACACCGGTACCAAGTACGAGAGCCACCCCGTCTCCTCGGGCCCGTACAAGGTCGTCAAGAACGAGAACGACGGCGAACACCTGGTCCTGGAGCGCAACAAGTACTGGTCGACGGCCGTCGACGACGAGCGCAAGGCCTACCCCGACACCGTCGATGTACGGTCCGGGCTGGACTCCTCCGTGATCAACCAGCGGCTCTCCGCGTCCCAGGGCGCCGACGCTGCCGCGGTCACCACCGACACCAACCTCGGGCCGGCCGAACTCGCCAAGGTGTCCGGCGACAAGACACTGGCCGCGCGCGTGGGCACCGGCCACTTCGGCTACACGAACTACCTGGCGTTCAACCCGAAGGTGAAGCCGTTCGACAACATCAAGGTCCGGCAGGCGATCTCGTACGCGATCGACCGGTCGTCCGTCGTCAACGCGGCGGGCGGTTCCGCGCTCGCCGAGCCCGCGACCACCTACCTGCCGAACCAGAAGTCCTTCGGCTACACGCCGTACGACCTGTTCCCGGCCGGGAAGACGGGCAACGCGGCGAAGGCCAGGGAGCTGCTGAAGGAGGCCGGCTACAAATCCGGGCTCACCATCACCCTCACGCACTCCAACAGCAAGGACTTCGAGACCAGCCCGGAGATCGCGACCGCCGTCCAGGACGCGCTCAAGAAGGCCGGCATCACGGTCAAGCTCCAGGGTCTGGAGGACAACGACTACCGGGACAAGATCCACGGCGTGAAGACCGAGCCCGGCCTCTTCCTCGCCCACTGGGGTGCCGACTGGCCCTCCGGCGGTCCCTTCCTCGCCCCGATCTTCGACGGCCGGCAGATCGTCAAGGACGGCGCCAACTTCAACAACGGGCAGTTGAACGACAAGTCGGTCAACGACGAGATCGACGCGATCAACAAGCTGACGGACCTCCAGGCCGCCGCGAAGCGATGGGGCGCGCTGGACAAGAAGATCGGCGAGCAGGCCCTCACCGTGCCGCTGTTCCACCCGGTCTACAAGCGCCTGGTCGGCAAGGACATCAAGAACGTCGTGATCAGTGACTGGACCGGCGTCCTGGACATCTCCCAGGTCGCGGTGAAGTAACACCGTGAGCGAGGCACTTGTCGCCGTCGAGGCCGCCGTGACGGACACCTCCGTCCCGGCGGCCTCGGGGGCCCGTCAGTTCTGGCGGCGACTGCGGGAGCAGCGCGCCGCCCTCGTCGCGGCCGTCGTCGTCGCGCTGCTCGTCCTGGTCGCGCTCGCCGCGCCGCTGCTCACCGCACTGGAGGGCCAGGACCCCACCACCTACCACCCCTCACTCATCGACTCCGCGCGCGGCGGCGTGCCCGTCGGTTCCTTCGGTGGCGTCAGCGCGGACCACTGGCTCGGCGTGGAGCCGCAGACCGGCCGCGACCTGTTCGCGCGACTGGTGTACGGCGCGCGGGTGTCCCTCGGTGTCGCGCTGGCGGCGACGGTCGTGCAGATCTCCCTCGGCGTCACCGTCGGTGTCGCCGCCGCGCTCGGCAACCGCTGGGTCGACCAGCTGCTGAGCCGGGCCACCGACATCATCGTCTCCATGCCGCTGATGATCATGTCGCTGGCGCTGCTCGCGATCGTCCCGCCGAGCTTCCCACGGCCCGTCCTGGTCACCCTGGTCATCGGCCTGATCGCCTGGGGCACCACCGCGAAGATCGTGCGGGCCCAGACCCTCACCCTGAAGGGGCTCGACTACGTCTCCGCCGCCCGGCTGAGCGGCTGGGGCACCTGGCGCATCGCCCGCCGGGAACTCCTGCCGGGCCTCGCCGCCCCCGTCATCACCTACGCGGCGCTGCTCGTCCCCACGAACGTCTCCATCGAGGCGGCCCTGTCCTTCCTCGGCGTCGGCGTGAAGCCCCCGACGCCCTCCTGGGGGCAGATGCTCACCGCCGCCGACGTCTGGTACCAGGCGGCACCGCAGTACCTGCTGCTGCCCGCCGGCGCGCTGTTCGTCACCGTCCTCGCCCTCACCGTCCTCGGCGACGGCGTGCGCACCGCCCTCGACCCGCGCGCCGCCTCACGCCTGCGCGTCGGCACCGGCCGGAAGCGGGAGGCCAAGGCATGAACGGCTTCGGAGGATTCGTCCTGCGCCGCACCCTCGGCGCCGTGGTCACCCTGTTCGCCATCTCGGTGATCGTCTACGTCGTCTTCTACGCCACCCCCGGCAACGTCGCCCAGATCACCTGTGGCCCGCGCTGCTCGCCGGAACAGGTGCACCAGGTCGCCCAGCAGCTCAGACTCGACGACCCGCTGTACCTGCGGTACTGGCACTTCCTGGTGGGTCTCGTCGCGGGCCAGGACTACTCGACGGGAACGTCCGTGGCACACTGCCCGGCGCCCTGCCTCGGGCTGTCGTACCAGAGCGACCAGCAGGTCACCGACATCATCCTGGCCAAGCTCCCGGTAAGCCTGTCGCTGGTCGTCGGCGCGATGGTGATCTGGCTCGGCCTCGGCGTCGGCACCGGCGTCCTCTCCGCCTGGCGGCGCGGCCGGCTCACCGAACGGGTGCTGACCACGCTCACGCTGGCGGGCTGGGCCACGCCGGTGTTCGTCATCGGCCTGATCCTGATGATCGTCGTCTGCGGCGAACTGCAACTGCTGCCCTTCCCGCAGTACGTGAACTTCACCGACGACCCCGAGCAGTGGGCGTGGAACCTGCTGTTGCCCTGGCTCTCGCTGGCCCTGATCGAGGCCGCCGCGTTCGCGCGCCTCACCCGGGCGGCCATGCTGGAGACGCTCGCCGAGGACCACATCCGCACCTTCCGCGCCTACGGCGTGGGGGAGCGGTCGATCGTCGGACGGCACGCACTGCGCGGCGCGCTGGCGCCCGTCATCGCGCTGAACGCCAACAACGTCGGCTCGGCCATCGGCGGCGCCGTCCTCACCGAGACCCTCTTCGGCCTGCCCGGCATCGGCCAGGAGCTGGTGCACGCGGTGAACGTCGTCGACCTGCCGGTGGTCGTCGGCATGGTGCTGGTCGTCGGCTTCTTCGTGGTCCTCGCCAACGCCGTCGCGGACGTGCTGTACGCGGTGGCCGACCGACGGGTGGTGCTCGCATGAGCCTGGTGGAAGTGACGGACCTGAGCGTCGAGTTCGGGTCCCTCAGGGCCGTGGACGGGTTGTCGTTCCGGCTGGAACCCGGCGCCGCCCTGGCCCTGGTCGGCGAGTCCGGCTCCGGCAAGTCCACGGTCGCCGGCGCCCTGCTGGGCCTGCACCGGGGCACGGGAGCCCGGGTCGGCGGCTCGGTCCAGGTCGCAGGCACCGACGTGCAGCAGGGCTCGGACGAGGAACTGCGGCGGCTGCGCGGGGCGAAGGCCGCCATGGTCTTCCAGGACCCGCTGTCCTCGCTCGACCCGTACTACGCGATCGGCGACCAGATCGCCGAGGTGTACCGCGTGCACACGCGCGCGTCACGCCGGGCGGCACGCGCGCGTGCCGTCGAGGTGCTGGACCGGGTGGGCATCCCGGACGCGGCACGGCGGTCCCGTTCCCGCCCGCACGAGTTCAGCGGCGGCATGCGCCAGCGGGCCCTGATCGCCATGGCGCTGGCGTGCGAACCGCAGCTGCTCATCGCCGACGAGCCGACCACCGCCCTCGACGTGACCGTGCAGGCCCAGATTCTCGATCTGCTGCACAGCCTGCGCGAGGAGACCGGCATGGGCCTGCTGCTCGTCACCCATGACGTCGGCGTGGCCGCCGAGAGCGTCGACGAGGTACTGGTCATGCGGCACGGCAAGGCGGTCGAGCACGGTTCGGTCGGCTCCGTCCTCGGGGCGCCCGCCGAGCCGTACACCAGGGAGCTGCTCGGCGCGGTCCCCCGCGTGGACGCCCCGCGCGCAGCCTCGCGGGCGACCGAGGAGGTCGTGCTGGAGGCGACCGGCCTGCGGCGCGAGTTCGGCCGGGGCAAGGGCGCGTTCATGGCCGTCGACGACGTGTCGCTGACCGTCCACCGGGGCGAGACCCTCGGCATCGTGGGCGAGAGCGGCAGCGGCAAGACGACGCTCGGGCGCATGCTGGTCGGGCTGCTGGAGCCGACGGCGGGCGGGGTCCGTTACGAGGGCCGCGCGGTGAGCGGCGTGAACCCGGCCGTGCAGATGGTCTTCCAGGACCCCGTCTCCTCCCTCAACCCCCGCCGCAGCGTGGGCGAGTCCATCGCCGACCCGCTCCGCGCGCGGGGCGACCGGGACGAGGAGCGCATCCGGGGGCGGGTGACGGAACTCCTGGAGCGCGTGGGACTCGAAGGGGCGCACTACAGCCGCTACCCGCACGAGTTCAGCGGCGGACAGCGCCAGCGCGTGGGCATCGCGCGGGCGCTCGCGGCCGACCCGCGCGTCATCGTCTGCGACGAACCCGTCTCCGCCCTCGACGTCACCACGCAGGCCCAGGTGGTGGCCCTGCTCGGCGAGCTTCAGCGCGAACTCGGGCTCGCACTGGTCTTCGTCGCCCACGACCTCGCCGTCGTACGGCAGGTGAGCGACCGGGTCGCGGTGATGCGCCGCGGGCAGGTCGTGGAGTACGGACCCGCCGACGAGGTCTACGACAACCCGCGGGAGCCGTACACCAGGCAACTGCTGGCCGCCGTACCCGCCCTGGACCCCCGGGTCGCCGCCGAGCGGCGGGCCGTCCGCCGGGAGCTCACCGCGGCATGACCGTGCGCGTCCGCGTGATCTCATAGCGCGACAGAACGCGACCCGCACGGGAAAGTTACGACCGTTCACCCCTTTTGGTGGGGGGGGGGGGCCCCCCCCCCCGCCCCCCCCCCCGGGGCGCCCAACCTGGGCCCCCCCCCCCCCCCCCCCCCCCACCCCCGCGCCCCCCCCCGGGGC
>NZ_JBIAVX010000011.1:81387-388558 GCF_042894725.1 Streptomyces sp. NPDC001480
CGCGCCGCTGGCGGCGGCGGCGTATTTCTACCCCCCCGCCCACCCCCCCTCCCCCCGGCGCGGGGGCCCCCCCCCCCGGGCGGGGGGCGGCCCCCCCCCCCCCCCCCCCCCCCCGCCACCGGCTTGTCCGCATACGTTCGTCCCCGCTACGAGCCGCCGACACAACGGCGGCTCCCCGGACGGGAGATGATCGGGGGTGCACACGTGCGCATCGGACTGCTGACGGAGGGTGGCTATCCGTATGTGAACGGTGACGCCGGACTCTGGTGCGACCGGCTCGTGCGCGGGCTCGGGCAGCACGAGTTCGACGTCTACGCGCTCAGCCGCACCCAGCGGCAGGAGGACGAGGGCTGGGTCCCGCTTCCCCCGCAGGTCAACCGGGTGCGAACCGCACCGCTGTGGACCGCCGAGGACGACGGGCCCGGGCACGGGCGGCGCGCACGCCGGCGCTTCACCGAGTGCTACGAGGAACTCGCAGGGGCGGTCTGCACGGCCCCGGATACCGATCCCCATGCCCCGGCGGACCGTTTCGGCAGCGCGCTGTACGGACTCGCCGAACTCGCCCGCGACGAGGGCGGACTGCCCGGCGCGCTGCGCTCCGAAACCGCCGTACGCGCCCTGGAGCGCGCTTGTCGCGCGCCCGGCGTCCTGCGCACCGCGCGCGAGGCCCGCGTCCCCGAACTGCTCACCGTCGCCGCACACCTCGAACGCGCCCTGCGCCCCCTCTCCCTCGACTGGTACGAGGACGACGACCTCGGCGCCGCGGACCTGTGCCACGCCACGACCGGCGGCCCGGCGGCCCTGGCCGGACTCCTAGCCGGCCACTTCTGCGGGGTGCCGCTGCTGGTCACCGAGTACGGCGTACAACTGCGCTCCCACTACCTCGCCTCCGGCCCCGGCACCGCGGCCCCGGCCGTACGGGCCCTGCTCGCCTCCTTCCACCGCCTGCTCGCCGCCGAGATCTACCGGCGGGCCGCGATCATCACGCCCGGCAACGGGCACGCCCGCCGATGGCAGGAACACTGCGGCGCGGACCGCGTCAGGATCCGCACCGTCCACCCGGGCATGGAGGCGTCCCGCTTCACGGAGGTCGGCGAATCCCCGGACCGCGCCGACCCGGGCACGCTGGTGTGGGTCGGTCGGGTGGACCCCGCCAAGGACCTGGTGTCCCTGCTGCACGCCTTCGCCGAGGTGCGCAGGTCCGAGCCCAAGGCACGGCTGCGCATCGTGGGCGCGGCGACCGGACCCGAGGCCCAGGCGTACCTGGGGCAGTGCGAGGTGCTGGCCGCACAGCTCTTCCCGGCCGAGGCGGAGGGCGCGCACGCGGTCGGCGAGAACCCCGTCTCCTTCGAGGAGATCGGCGGTCCCGAGGTCCCGACCCTCGCCGACGCCTACGCGGCGGGCGCCGTCGTCGTCCTGTCCAGTGTCGTCGAGGGCTTCCCGATCAGCCTGGTCGAGGCCATGCTGTGCGGCCGGGCCACGGTGTCCACGGACGTCGGGGCGGTGGTCGAGGCAGTCGGCGGCACCGGTCTCGTCGTGCCGCCACGCAATCCGCGAGCGCTCGCCGAGGCGTGCGTGACGCTGCTGCGCGACCCGGAGCGCCGTGCGCGCCTGGGCGCCGCCGCCCGCGCCCGCGCGCTCGAACTCTTCACCGTCGAGCAGAACATCGCGGCATTTCACAGCATTTACCTGGAGATCGTCTCGCGCTGTCCCGTACGCCGCGTGATCACCGGCAAGACCGGCGAACCCCTCCCGTTCGCCGTCCCCGCCGAGGCCCGCGTCCCCGGCCGCTGGACCGGCCCCGCGGCCCGCGTCGTGGCTCGCGGCGGCCCCGGGCGGGCGACCGGCGCACCGGGCCGGGCCATCCGGACAGTGGCGCCGGAGGCGGCGCGATGAGCGGCCTGGGTGAGCTGGACCGCCCCGGAACCCCCGACAACCCCGGGGCGTGGGACGCACGGTCGCAGGAGTGGCTGGCGGGGGAGAGGCCGGCGCCGGGCGCGGCGCACGGGTCCGGACCCGTGCCCACTGCCCGCCGGGGCGCCGCCGACCCGGTCAAGGCGCTGATGCACCGTCACCGCGAGCTGTGCGAGCGAGCCGTGGACCCGCTGGAGATCGCGGCGGGCCTCGAAGCCCACGGCGTCACCGACCGGACCGCCGCGAGCTTTCGCCACCGGGACGTGTTCTCGCTCGCCGAGGAGATGTTCGCGCGCGCCTCCCGCGACGCCGACAACGTCCAGCCCGCCGACACCGCCGCCCCTCCCCGGCCCCGTCTCGACTGGGCCCTGCTCACCCTCCTGCCGGGCGCCCTCGGCGCGGCGGTGGTCACCGGGCTGCGCCTCACCCACGGCCGGCCGCGCCTGCTGGTCGCCGCCGTGAGCCTCCTCGCCATGGCCCTCGCGGTGCGCGCGGCACTGCGCCGGGGCCCGCTGAGCACACCGGCCGGCACACGCGCGTGGCGCGCGGCGACCCGCACGCGCGCCGCGACCGTCTGGCTCCTCGCCTACGCCCTGCTCGGCGACGGCCTGCTCCGAGCCGTCCTGGAGGGCGGCCCCGACGAGCTGCCGACCGGCGCCGCGGACGGCCCCTGGCCCCTGGCCACCGCGCCCGTACTGGCCCTCTTCCTGAGCTGTGCACCGGCGGCCTGGTGCGCCCACCTGTTCGCCGCGCGGGCCCACCGCAGACTCACGGCCAGCCGCGGCCTGGACGAGTTCGCCACCGCCACCCGACCGGCGCTGTTCGGCACGCTCGCCCTGTTCCTGGCCCTCCTCACGGCCCTGCTCGCCGTGTGCGGCGCGGCCCTGCACCAGCCCGCCGCCTACCCGCAGGCACTCGCCCTGGGCGGCCTCCTCCTGCTCGCCCGCCTGCTCACCGTCCACCGCCATCGCCACGCCCCGGCGCTGGTCCTGGCCGGCGCGGCCGTGACGGAGGCGGCGGCCTCCGCCCTGGACCTCACGGGCCGCCTGCCCGGGTGCGCGTTCGCGGCGGCCCCCGTCGAGTCGCTCGTGGACGCCTGGGGCCCGGGCAGCGTGCCCACCCTCGCCTGCGCGACCGCGGCCCTGGTCCTGCTGGTCCACGCGAGCCGCACCCTGACCCGGGCCTCGGCCCACGCGCCGGCGGAGGACCGGACGGGAGACCAGCCATGACGAGACCAGGCATGACGAGACCAGGCATGGCGAACCCAGGCATGGCAAACCCAGGCAGGACGGCCGCAGGCCCAGGCGCCCGGCCGTTCGCCGCGGGCAACCGCAGGCAACCGCACCACCCCCTCGAAGGAGAACACCAGATGACCACCTCCCGACCCGGAGCGTCCGGAGCCACCGGAACAGCCGGAGCGATCACCCCGGGAGCGGCCCGATGAGAGTCCTGCTGATCGGAGCCAATGGCTACCTCGGCCGCTTCGTCGCCGACCGCCTGCTCGCCGACCCGGCCGTCCAGCTCACCGCACTCGGCCGCGGCGACGACGCCGACGTCCGCTTCGACCTGGCGACGGGCAGCCCCGGCGCCCTCACCCGCTTCCTCGACGCGGTCCACCCCGGAGTCGTCGTCAACTGCGCGGGCGCCACCCGCGGCGGCGCCCGCGAGCTCACCCGGCACAACACCGTCGCGGTCGCCACCGTCTGCGAGGCACTGCGCCGCAGCGGCTGCGGCGCGCGTCTGGTGCAGATCGGCTGCGGCTCCGAGTACGGCCCCAGCCAGCCCGGCTCCTCCACGGCCGAGGACGCCATCCCGCGCCCCGGCGGCCCGTACGGCGTCAGCAAGCTCGCGGCCACCGAACTCGTCCTCGGCTCCGGCCTCGACGCCGTCGTGCTCCGCGTCTTCTCGCCCGCCGGCCCCGGCACCCCGGCCGGCTCCCCGCTCGGCCGCCTCGCCGAGGCGATGCGCCGCGCCATGCAGTCCGGTGACGGCGAACTCAAGCTCGGCGGCCTCGGCGTCCAGCGGGACTTCGTCGACGTACGCGATGTCGCCCGCGCCGTGCACGCCGCCTCGCTGTCCGCCGCGCAAGGAGTCATCAACATCGGCTCGGGCCGTGCCGTGCGCCTGCGGGACGCCGCCACCGTCCTCGCCCGGGTGGCCGGGTACGGCGGTGCCCTCCACGAGCTCGACGGCCCGCCCGGCCCGCTGCGCACCGCCATCGGCCACCCCCGCCCCGACGCCGACCACGCCTCCCCGGTCGCGTACCCGTATCCGGACGGCTGCGGCAGCTGGCAGCAGGCCGATGTCCGTACCGCCCGCGACCGGCTCGGGTGGCGCCCCCGGATCAACCTCGAGGAGTCCCTCGCCGACATCTGGATGGAGGCGGCATGCCGTATCTGACCAGCACCAGGTCGGGCACCACGACCACCGGCATCCGCACCGGCTTCGGCGTCCCGGGCTACGCCCACCCCCTTGTCGCCCCGGCCGAATGGGCCGCGTTGACCCGGCCCGGCGCGCCCCTGCACTGGGTCGTCCTCAACGTCGCCCAGGGCCCCGGCACCCGCCCCGACCCGCACTGTCTCCAGGCGGCCGGTGGGCTGCGCAACGCGGGCGTGCGCGTCCTCGGTCACCTGGACGCCAGGTACGGCCTCCGTGCCTTCGGCGAGCTGGTCGCGGACGCGCACCGCTTCCTCGACTGGTACCAGGTCGACGGCTTCCTGCTCGACCGCTGCCCCGCCGAACGCCCCGCGCTCGGCGAGGTCCGCCGCACGGTGAGCAGGCTGCGCGCGATCCGTGACGACGCCCACATAGTCCTCGGCCACGGCACCCACCCCTGTCCGGGATACGCCGAGAACGCCGACCAGCTGGTGACCTTCTCCGGTTCCTGGAGCGACTACCGCTGGTCGCAGGTCGCCGAGTGGACCGCCGACTACCCGCCCGACCGCTTCTGCCACTTCGTGCACGGCGTGCCTCGCGGCCACCTCGACGAGGCACTCCGCATCGCCCGCTGGCAGGGCGCGGCGACGATCTGGTTCACCGACCGCACCGATCGCGGCGGTCGCCGAGGTCCGGGCAGCCGCGGCGGCCGCGTCGATCCCTGGGAGGGCATGCCCGGCTACTGGGACGAAATCGTCTCGCGTGTCGGAACGGGTGTCTCGGAATGAAAAAGGCCGTGGCAGTGTTACGCGGAGAACAACCGTACTGTTTGACCGACCAACGGAGTCCCCGTGTCGCTGCCACCCCTGGTCGAGCCAGCTGCTGAGCTCACCGTAGACGAGGTCCGCAGGTACTCCCGCCACCTGATCATCCCCGACGTCGGGATGGACGGGCAGAAGCGGCTGAAGAACGCCAAGGTGCTCTGTGTGGGCGCCGGCGGCCTGGGCTCGCCGGCGCTGATGTACCTGGCCGCCGCGGGCGTCGGCACCCTCGGCATCGTGGAGTTCGACGAGGTCGACGAGTCGAACCTGCAGCGCCAGATCATCCACAGCCAGTCCGACATCGGCCGCTCCAAGGCCGAGTCCGCGCGCGACAGCGTCAAGGGCATCAACCCGTACGTGAACGTGGTCCTTCACGAGGAGCGGCTCGAGGCCGACAACGTGATGGACATCTTCAGCCAGTACGACCTGATCGTCGACGGCACGGACAACTTCGCGACCCGCTACCTGGTCAACGACGCGTGCGTACTGCTGAACAAGCCGTACGTGTGGGGTTCGATCTACCGCTTCGACGGCCAGGCCTCGGTCTTCTGGTCCGAGCACGGCCCCTGCTACCGCTGCCTCTACCCGGAGCCCCCGCCCCCCGGCATGGTCCCCTCCTGCGCCGAGGGCGGCGTGCTGGGCGTGCTGTGCGCGTCCATCGGCTCCATCCAGGTCAACGAGGCCATCAAGCTCCTCGCGGGCATCGGCGAGCCGCTGGTCGGCCGTCTGATGATCTACGACGCCCTGGAGATGCAGTACCGCCAGGTCAAGGTCCGCAAGGACCCGAACTGCGCGGTCTGCGGCGAGAACCCGACCGTCACCGAGCTCATCGACTACGAGGCCTTCTGCGGCGTCGTCTCCGAGGAGGCCCAGCAGGCGGCGGCCGGCGCCACGATCACTCCCAAGCAGCTCAAGGAGTGGATCGACGACGGCGAGAACATCGAGATCATCGACGTCCGCGAGCCGAACGAGTACGAGATCGTCTCCATCCCCGGCGCCCGCCTGATCCCGAAGAACGAGTTCCTCATGGGCACCGCCCTCGAGGGCCTCCCGCAGGACAAGAAGATCGTCCTGCACTGCAAGACGGGTGTCCGCAGTGCGGAAGTCCTCGCCGTCCTGAAGTCCGCCGGCTTCGCCGACGCCGTTCACGTCGGCGGCGGCGTCATCGGCTGGGTCAACCAGATCGAACCGGACAAGCCGGTCTACTGAGCCACGGCTCGGCCCGTTCGTCCGACGGCGGGGGTTTCGCGCACCTCGGGTGCGTGGGGCCCCCGCCGTCGTCATGAGCAGACCTTGCCGTTCTTGGGAACCGTGCCGTTCAGCAGGTAGGCGTTCACCGTCGAGTCGACGCAGTCGCTCCCTCGGCCGTAGGCCACGTGTCCCTCGCCCTTCCAGGTGAGCTCGACGCCGACACCCCGGCCCAGTTCGTCGGCCATCCTGCGGGTGCCCTCGTACGGCGTCGCCGGGTCCCCGGTGTTGCCGACCAGCAGGATCGGTGCCGCGCCCGGTGCGCTCACCTCGGGGGTCTCGTACTGTCCGGGTACCGGCCAGTCGTGGCACCAGCCGGCCGCGTCCCAGCCCAGGAAGTCCCCGAAGACCGGCGAGAGCCTCTCGAATCGGGGCAGCAGCTTCTTCGTCTCCTGGAGCGTGGGCCGCTCCTTGTCGTCCAGGCACGATATGACTCGTTGGGCCTGGGTCGTCGTGTCGTAGTGCCCCGAGGCATCCCGCCCGTTGTAGTCGTCGGCGAGTGCCAGCAGCCGCGTTCCGTCTCCCGCTTCCGCCGCGGTGAGGGCGCCGGTCAGGTCCGGCCAGCGGGACTCGCTGTACAGCGGGAGGATGATGCCGGTGACGGCGAGCGTCTGGGTCAGCTTGCGACCGGAGGACGTGGGCAGCGGCCTCGCGTCGACCCGCCTCAGCAGGTCCACGATCTTCTGCGAGCCCTTCGCGGGGTCCTGGCCGGTCGACTTCAGGTAGTCGTCGAGTGCCCGCTGGAAGCCCTTGGCCTGGTTCTCGGCGTGGCCCACCGAGTCCGCACTCGGGTCGACCACCGCGTCGAGGACCAGGCGCCCCACGTTCTTCGGGAACAAGTGGGCGTAAACGCCGCCCAGTTCGGTGCCGTAGGAGAAGCCGAAGTAGTGCGTCCTGGCGTCACCGAGCACTTGGCGGATCAGGTCCATGTCGCGGGCGGTGTCGGTGGTCGAGACGTGGGCCATCAGTTTTCCGGCGGCCCGTGAGCAGCCCTTGCCGAAATCGGTGGCGTCCTGGAAGTACGCCTTCTCCTCGGCCGGGGTGTCGGGGGTGGCGTCCACCGCCTCGGCGGCCTGCACGTCCTTGTCGCCGCGGCAGCGGATGCCCTTGGTGGCGCCGACCCCGCGCGGGTCCCAGCTGACCAGGTCGTACCGCTCGCGCAGCGTGGACATGGTGGGCCCGAAGGCGGGCATCGTCGAGACTCCCGAGCCGCCCGGCCCGCCGAAGTTGAACAGCAGCGAGCCGATGCGGTCGTCCCCGGTGGCCTTCGCCCGGATCAGCGGCAGGCCGATGGTGGCGCCCTTGGGGCTGCGCCAGTCGAGCGGCACCTTGACCGTCGCGCACTGCCACTCACCGCTCGGTGCCGGGGAGTCTTCGGTGGCCTCGCAGCCACCCCAGTCGAGCTTCTGGGACGTGAGCGAAGAGGGGAGGCCGGCGGCGGAGGGGGCGGTCGGCGACGCCGACGGCGCATCGGACCGCCGCTTCGCGTCGTCCCCGCTCCCGTCCGGCCCGCTGCCGCACCCGGCCACCAGCATCGCGGCGGCGACCACGGCCGACCACCGTACGAAACGCGACATGCACACCCCCTCGCCAGGCCCTCCGCTTCTCGGTCGCGGTGAGCGGTCAAGCCATGGTAGGCGGATCTTCCCAAACCCGTTTTGGCCTGTGGATAACCGTCTGACCTGCGGCTTTTTGTCGTGGGGTCGCAGTGGTTCAGGAGCAGACGGTTCCCGCCGACGGCACCTTGCCCTCCAGCAGATAGCCGTTCACCGCAGCCTGCACGCACTTGTTCTTGCTGTCGTAGGCGCCGTGACCCTGCCCCTTGTACGTCAGTTCGACGCCGACACCCTTGCCGAGAGCGTCCACCATCTTCTTCGCGCCCTCGTACGGCGTCGCCGGGTCACCGGTGTTGCCGACGACGAGGATCGGCGCCGACCCGGGCGCGCTCACGTCGGGGTGGTCGGCGGCGCCCGGCACGGCCCAGTCGGTGCAGCCGATCATGCCCCAGGCCAGGTAGTCCCCGAACAGGGCGGAGGCGGCGCGGAATTCCGGCAGCTTCTGCTGGATGTCGGCGGCGGTGTAGCGCGGTTTCGCGTCGCCACAGTTGATCGCGGTGTTCGCGGCGGCGATGTTGCTGTACTCGCCGTTCTCGCTGCGTCCGTTCATCGAGTCGGACAGCAGCATCAGGATCCTGCCGTCGCCGTCGTAGGCCTGCTCCAGACCCTCGGTGAGGTACTCCCAGAAGTCCTTCGAGTACAGCGACTGCGCGATGCCGTTGGTCGCGTCGCTCTGCGTCAGCTCGCGCGGGAGGATACCGGGGATCGGTTTGCGATCGAGGTCGGCCAGCAGCTTGGCGATGCGGTCCTTGACGTCCTGCGGGGTGTCGCCGACGGGGCAGTCGGTGGTCTTCGAGGTGCAGTCCTCGGCGAAGTTGTCGAGCGCCAGCTGGAAGCCCCTGGCCTGTCCGAGCGAGCTCTGCTCAGGGTCCTGGGTGGGGTCGACGACGGCGTCGAAGACGGCGCGGCCGACGTTCCTGGGGAACAGGTGGGCGTAGACGCCGCCGAGTTCGGTGCCGTAGGAGATGCCGAAGTAGTACAGCTTGGGGTCGCCGAGGACCTGGCGCATCAGGTCCATGTCACGGGCCGCGTCGGTGGTGCGCACGTGCGGCAGGATGTCCTTGGAGTGCTTCTCGCAGGCCGCGTTGAACTGCTTGGTGCGCTCCAGGAGCTGGGTGCGCTCCGCGCTGTCGTCGGGTGTGGCGTCCTGCTGGAAGTACTCGTCGAGCTGCGCGTCGCTCTCGCACTCCACGGGCGCGCTGCGGCCCACCCCGCGCGGGTCGAAACTCACCAGGTCATAGCGGGTGCGCAGCTGCGCGTAGTCCTCGCCGAACGCGGGCAGCGTGGTGACGCCGCTGCCGCCGGGGCCGCCGAAGTTGAACATGAGCGAGCCGATCCGCTCGCTCGCCGCCCCGCTCGCCCTGGCCCGGATCAGCGCGAGGTCGATCGTGTCGCCCTTGGGGTCGCTCCAGTCGAGGGGCGCCTTCATCGTGGCGCACTGCCATTTGGCGCCGCCCGGCAGCGGCGAGGGGGCGCTGCCGCCGCCCTCGGCCGCCGACGGGGCCGGGCAGTCCGTCCAGTCCAGCTTCTGCGCCGTCAGGTTCCCGTCCTTCTCACCCTGATCGCACCCCGCCAGCAGTGCGGACAGCAGCACAGCCGAGGCCAGGGCGGCGGCGGCTCGGATGCGGGTGGGGTTCGGCATGTCTCCATCCTGCGGCCGCGTGACGCTGGGCGCGCGGGACGCGAGCCGTACGAGGTACGCCCCGCACCGGGCGCTAAAGTGCGCCCTTGCGCGACAGGTGGTTGAACGCCAGCCAGCCCGGCAGCACCGGCAGCCACAGTGTCAGCAGCCGGAACAGCAGGACTGCCGGTGCGGCGACCTCCTTGGGAAGGCCGACGGCGATCAGGCCGACGGTCAGGGTGGCCTCGACCGCGCCGACGCCGCCCGGGGTGGGCGCCGCGGAGCCGAGCGCGTTGCCAGCCAGGAAGACCACGGCGACGCTGGCGATGCTCAGCGAGGTCGTGTTGTCGCCGAACGCCCGGATCGACGCGTCCAGGCACATCACGAAGCAGGCGGTCAGCAGCAGCATGCCGCCGATGCCGGTGACCAGCTTCTGCGGCCGCTGGAGAACGTCCAGCATGCGTGGCACGACGCCGGCGAACAGCGACCTCACGCGCGTGACGACGAACTTGCGCAGGAACGGCACCGAGGTCACCACGAGCACGAGCACCGCCACCGTCAGCAGACCGGCGATGACCGTCCTGGACGGCGACAGTGACGGCGTCTTCTCGGTGCCGGTCAGATAGCCGAAGGACAGCAGCATCAGGATGTGGCAGCCGAGCCCGAACAGCTGAGAGGCGCCGACGCTCGCCACCGCGAGCCCGGGGCGCACGCTCGCGCGCTGGAGGAAGCGCGTGTTGAGTGCGACACCGCCGACCGCGGCGGGCGCCACGATCTTCACGAACGAGCCGGCGACCTGCGCGGCCACGGTCCGCAGGAAGGGCACACGCTCGGGCACGAACCCCAGCAGGGCCATCGCCGCCGCGAAGTAGCTGGCCGCCGAGAACAGCACGGCCGCGGCCACCCAGCCCCACTGGGCATTGGCGACCAGCGGACCGAACTCGATGTGCGTGAGCTGCGTCAGCAGGAAGTACGCACCGATCGCGCCGGCGATGAAACTGATCAGCGTGCGCGGTCGCACCCGCTCCAGCCGGGCCGGCTCCACGGGCGCCTGCGGCCTGATCCGCAGCACCTGGTGCCGGATCTGGGTGAGCAGGTCCTCCTCGCGCGCTTCCTCCAGGGCCTCGTCGATGGCCCGTTTCTCGGCCCGCTGCTCGGCGCGCACGGTCTTCTTGTCGGGTTTCTCCAGAGCGGGTCTGGTGTCGTCCGAGGCTTCCTCCAGGCGGGCCTGCTTGGCCTGCCGGGACGCGTCGAGGACCGCTTCGCGCTCGCGCTCGGCCCGTTCCCGGGCCAGTTTTCGCAGCGTCGCGCGCGTGGAGCGGGTCAGAGCGATCGGCTGGAGCATGGGCAGGCAGTCGGCGACCGCGTCGGGTCCGAGGACACCGACCGCGGAGGCCACCGCACGTTCGGCGCCCACCCGCAGGCCGAGCGTGGTGACCAGCTGGGCGACGTCCATGCGCAGCAGCAGATCACCGGCCGCGATCTCGCCGCCGCGCAGATCGGTGAGGATCACCGTGCCGGAACGATCCACCAGAATCGCGTCACCCGCGAGCCTGCGGTGCGCGATGCGCCGGGACTGAAGGGCCCGCACCTGGTGCCAGGTGCTGCGCAGCAGGTCGTCGGTGATCTCGTCGTCGGCCACCGAGTCGAGGCTGCGCGCGCCGGTGTGCTCGTAGACGAGCATCACCGCGTCGGGGCCCAGCTCGGACGTGGCGATCAGCTTGGGGGCGTTGGCGCCCGCCGCGATCGCCGCGTACGCCAGCAGCGCCTCCTGCTCCAGCGCTTGGCGCAGCGACTGGAGGCTGGAGCGGGTGGCGAAGCCGCGCAGGGTGAGGTTGCGCCACGCGCGGTAGAAGAAGCCCTGGGCCTGCTGCTCCCGGTCGACGACCGTGACGTCCAGCGGCGGGCCGTCCTCCAGGGTCACGAAGTAGCGCCGGCCGCGGTCCGCGTTCTCGGCGTCAGGGGCCTCGTCACGGGCCGCGCTGACCGGGTGGAACCCGACGTGCCGCAGCCCCGCCATCAGGGTCTGGCCGGTGGGACGGATGTTGGGGGAGCCGACCGCGTACAGCGTGCCGTAGGCCACCGTCCAGCCGATCAGCACGGTCAGGATGATCGAGAAGGGGGTCGTGTAGCCGGTGACCAGCATCGAGAAGGCGTCGAGCAGCAGCACGATCCACAGCACCGCGCGCCAGCGGGGCCGCCGGGACATGCCGACGGCCGTCATGTAGGCGATGACGGGGGCGAGGTAGCCGTGCACCGGGTCGGTCAGGGCGTGGATGTCACCGGGGGAGGGCTGGGTGAGCGCCTCCTGGATGGAGCCCGGTGCGGCCCGGGCGACCCACAGGTCGGTGGCGAGCGTCACACCGTGCGCGAGGACCGCCGCGAGCACGCCGTCGGCGATGCGCAGCCCGTCCCGTTTGATCAGCCGCTCGATCGCGAACGCGACCGGCACCAGGAGGATCGCGATGCTCGACGCCAGCCCCGCGACCCTGATCAGCAGATCGGGTGCCTGGCCGGTGCCCTTGTTGATGTCCTGCTCGAACCCCGAGGTGGTCCCGTGCGCGAACGCGGCGATCGCCAGCAGCACGGCGATGGCGAGCACACCCACCAGCAGGCGCATCAGGTCGGAGGGGCGGTGCACGCGCGCGGGGAGCAGCGGTTCGTCGCCCTCGACGGCTTCGGCGTGCATCTCGTCATCCGGCTCGGTTCCGGGCACTGCCGCGTCGTCGGGCCGCCGTGTGTCCTCGCCGGCCGGACGCTCGGCGGGTGCTTCGGCGGGGTCCGGGCGCGACGCCGCGGCAGAGGTGCCCTCCGCGCCTTCGGGGTGCACGCCCTGCTGCTTCATCGTCTCTTCTTGATCTCGTATCACCAGTCACCGCCCGCACGATGGTGGCATGCCGCACCGACACACGGGGGCATCAGGGTGCAAATGCGGGAGCGCACAGTCTGCCGGAAGCTCCGCCGGAGGGCGAGGGACCGTCCCGCCGCCGTCCGCGTCACGTTGTCGGTGGGGTGGGGCAGGATGGGGCGGATGAGCGAGCAGAGGCATCCGGAGGACACGCGCGCCGGATACGCGGACGCGCTGCCGGAGTACGCCGAGCGGGTCCTCGACGTCGCCGAGCTGATCCCGCCCGGGCGGGTCATGACGTACGGGGACGTCGCGGAGTGGCTCCAGGAGGGCGGCCCGCGCCAGGTGGGCCGGGTCATGGCCCTCTACGGCGGAGCCGTCCCGTGGTGGCGGGTCGTCCGCGCGGACGGCCTCCTGCTGCCCGGCCACGAACTGCGGGCGCTCGAGCACTACCGCGCCGAGGGCACTCCGCTGAGGGAGGCGGGCAGAGCGGCCGAGGGCCACCTGCCCCGCCTCGACATGAGGCGGGCCAGATGGGACGGCGGCGAGAGCGCGGAGGGTCACACCTGACAGCTTCCGCCATCGGACGCCCCCGAGGGGAGCCCGTGCCCCATAAGGGGGAAACGGGCCACCTCCGTGGCATGGCGTACGTTCGTGAGTCGTGGGGCTCGCGTGGCGCGAGCGCTGCGAGGGATGAACCGGAAGCCCTGCTTCCGTCCCTTTCGGCGGCGTCTCCGGCGTAGCGTCGGCTGCGCGCGTCCCCCTCACCCCGCGGCCACCGTCACGCACGCGTGACCGCCTGCCAACCAGCACACCCACCAGGACCGGCGAACCACGTGAGCTCCTCTTCCTCCACCAGGCGCCTGCCGCACCCCCCGGTGCGGCAGGGGAACAGTGGCGCTTACCGACTGGTGCGTACCCCTCCGACCGAGCCGGATCCCCTCCGTCTGGACGCCGCTCAGCGCTCCGTGGTTGACCACAGGACCGGCCCGCTGCTCGTCCTCGCAGGTCCTGGCACCGGCAAGACCACCACGCTCGTCGAGTCCGTGGCCGCGCGGATCGCCCGTGGCGGGGACCCCGAGCGCATCCTGGTGCTGACGTTCAGCCGCAAGGCGGCCGTCGACCTGCGCGACCGCATGGCCCGGCGCATAGGGGCGGCCCGCGCCCCCCAGGCGACCACTTTCCACTCGTACTGCTACGCCCTGGTCCGCGCCCACCAGGACAGCGACCTCTTCG
This sequence comes from Streptomyces sp. NPDC001480, assembly GCF_042894725.1. Taxonomy (NCBI): domain Bacteria; kingdom Bacillati; phylum Actinomycetota; class Actinomycetes; order Kitasatosporales; family Streptomycetaceae; genus Streptomyces; species Streptomyces sp. NPDC001480. Next base: position 95,068 of record NZ_JBIAVX010000011.1, read on the forward strand.
TGGAGCCACTGCGCCTGCTCTCCGGCCCCGAGCAGGACGTCACCGTCCGCGAGCTGCTCGCGGGCCAGCCGGAGCTGGAGCGGCTCGGGCTGAACCACGTGCGCTGGCCGGACGAGCTGCGCGCCTGCCTGACCACCCGGGGCTTCGCCGACGAGGTCCGCGCGGTGCTGGCCCGCAGCCGCGAGCTCGGCCTGGGCCCCGCCGCCCTGGACGCCTTCGCCCGGCGCATCGGCCGCCCCGACTGGCAGGCCGCGGCGGCCTTCCTCGCCGAGTACCTCGACGTCATCGACCTGCAAGGCGTGCTGGACTACGCCGAACTCGTCCACCGCGCGGTGCTCCTCGCCCGCCGCCCGGAGACCGCCGCACGGCTCGCCGCCCGGTACGACGCCGTCTACATCGACGAGTACCAGGACACCGACCCGGCCCAGGTGCGTCTGCTGCACGCCCTGGCCGGCGGCGGCCGCACCCTGGTCGCCTTCGGCGACCCCGACCAGTCGATCTACGCGTTCCGGGGCGCCGACGTGAACGGCATCCTCGACTTCCCGCAGGCCTTCCCGCGCGCGGACGGCCGTCCGGCCGCCGTAGAGGTCCTGCGCACCTCCCGCCGGTCCGGCGCCGCCCTGCTGGCCGCGACCCGCCTGCTGACCCAGCGCATGCCGCTGACCCGCCTCCCCGCCGACAAGGTCCGCGCCCACCGCGAGCTGACCCCGGTACGGGACTCGGGCCGCGCCGAGGTCTACACGTACCCCACATCCGGTACGGAGCTCGACAACATCGCCGACATCCTCCGCAGGGCGCACCTGGAGGACGGCGTGCCCTGGAGCGACATGGCCGTCCTCGTACGCGCCGGGTCCCGCACCATCCCGACGCTGCGCCGCGCCCTCTCGGCGGCCGGCGTCCCCCTGGACATCGACGGCGACGACCTGCCCCTGCGCCACGAACCGGCGGTGGCACCGCTGCTGACGGCGCTCCGGGCGGTGGCCACGGCGGAGGCGGCGGAACGCCCCGGCCAGGACACCGGCCAGGACACCGGTCAGGACCCGGGCCAGGACTCCCAGCAGCCCGGCCAGGGGCCCTGCTGGCTCGACACCGAGACCGCCCTCACCCTGCTCGCCTCCCCCCTGGCCGGCATGGACGCCGCCGATCTGCGCCGCCTCGGCCGTGCCCTGCGCGAGGAGGAGCGGACGGCGGGCAACCCGTTGCCGCCGCCCTCGGACGAACTGCTCGCGCGGGCGCTCGCCGAACCGGAGCGCCTGGTCGCGCACGATCCCGCGTACGCGCGGGGGGCCCAGCGCCTCGGCGCGCTGCTCAGGAAGGCCCGGGAGTGCCTGGCGGGGGGCGGCACGGCCGAGGAGGCGCTGTGGGAGCTGTGGGAGGGCACGCCGTGGCCCGCCCGCCTGGAGCGGGCCGCCCGGCGCGGCGGCGCTGCCGGCCGCAACGCCGACCGCGACCTGGACGCGGTGTGCGCCCTGTTCGCGACCGCCGCGCGCGCGGAGGAGCGTACCGGCGGGCGGGGCGCCCTCAACTTCCTCGAGCAGATCGCGGCCGAGGACATCGCCGCCGACACACTGACCCGGCGTGCGCTGCGCCCCGACGCCGTACGCCTGATGACCGCGCACCGCTCCAAGGGCCTCCAGTGGCGCCTGGTCGTCGTGGCCGGCGTGCAGGAGGGGCTGTGGCCCGACCTGCGCCGGCGCGGCTCCCTGCTGGAGGCCGACCGCATCGGCCGCGACGGGCTCGCCGAACCGCTCACTCCAGGAGCGCTTCTCGCCGAGGAGCGCCGCCTGTTCTACGTGGCCGCCACGCGCGCGCGTGAGCGGCTCGTGGTCACCGCGGTGAAGGCGCCCGCCGACGACGGCGACCAGCCCTCCCGGTTCCTCACCGAACTCGGCGTCGAGCCGCAGGACGTCACCGGCCGCCCGCGCCGCCCGCTGTCCGTGGCCGCGCTGGTCGCCGAGCTGCGTGCCACGACGGTCGACCCGCGCGTGTCGGCGGGCCTGCGCGAGGCCGCCGCCCGCCGTCTCGCCCGGCTCGCCGCCCTCGCCGACGAGGACGGCCGCCCGCTGGTCCCCTCCGCGCACCCCTACCGCTGGTGGGGCATGTTCGAGCCGACCGAGAGCAAGGTGCCCCTGCGCGATCGGGACCAGCCGGTCGTGCTGTCGGGCAGCGCCCTCGACCAGCTCGCCAACACCTGCGCCCTCCAGTGGTTCCTGGGCCGCGAGGTGAAGGCCGACACCCCCGCCACCGCCGCGCAGGGCTTCGGCAACGTCGTCCACGTCCTGGCCGACGAGGTCGCCTCCGGACGCACACCCGCCGACCTCGACGTCCTCATGGAACGCCTGGAGTCCGTGTGGAACGCGCTCGCCTTCGACGCGCCCTGGAAGTCGGCGCAGGAGAAGGAGCACGCGCGCGTGGCGCTCGAACGCTTCCTGCGGTGGCACGTGCTGGACCGGACCGGGCGGACACCGCTGGCGAGCGAGCACGACTTCGACGTCAGCCTCGAAGCGGGTGACTACGAAGTCCGCATCCGCGGCCAGATGGACCGGGTCGAAGCGGACGGCGAGGGCCGGGCGTACGTCGTCGACTTCAAGACCGGCAAGCAGGCCCCGACCGCCCGCGAGGTGGAGCGGCACCCCCAGCTGGCCGTCTACCAGCTCGCGATCCGCGAAGGCGCCGTGGACGACGCCTTCGACGGCGTGCGGCCCGAGCCCGGCGGCGCCGAACTGGTCCACCTGCGGCAAGGCGCCGCCCAGCGGGACGGCGGCGACAGCCTGCCCAAGGTGCAGGCCCAGGAGCCGCTGAAGGGCGAGTGGGTCGGCGAGCTGCTGGCCAACGCCGCCGGGAAGGTGCTCGACGAGCGGTTCACGCCGAGCACGGGCCAGCACTGCACCCACTGCGCGTTCCGGGCGTCGTGCAGCGCACAGCCCGAAGGACGGCAAGTGATCGAGTGAGGCACCGGAACGGGGCCGGCTGACGCACGTGACGCATCGCACCACACCCGCTGACCAGCGCCTCCTCCGGCCCGGAGGGACGATCGGGCACCGGCTGTCAGTGCCCACCGCTAGCCTCTGACGACATGCCCGCCCGTATCACCGACCCCGAGCAGCTCAAGGAGCTCCTCGGCATCCCGTTCACCCCGGAGCAGATGGCCTGCGTCACCGCACCGCCCGCTCCGCAGGTGATCGTGGCCGGAGCCGGTTCGGGCAAGACCACGGTGATGGCCGCGCGTGTGGTGTGGCTGGTCGGCACCGGCCAGGTCGCCCCCGAACAGGTCCTCGGCCTGACCTTCACCAACAAGGCCGCCGGCGAACTCGCCGAACGCGTCCGCAAGGCCCTGATCCGGGCCGGCGTCACCGACCCCGAAGTCATCGACCCGGACAATCCGCCCGGCGAACCGGTGATCTCCACCTACCACGCCTTCGCCGGCCGGCTGCTGACCGACCACGGCCTGCGCATCGGGCTCGAACCGACGTCCCGCCTGCTCGCCGACGCCACCCGCTACCAGCTCGCCGCGCGCGTGCTGCGCGAGGCGCCCGGCCCCTACCCGGCGCTGACCCGCTCCTTCGCCGACCTCGTCAGCGACCTCCTCACCCTCGACGCCGAGCTCGCCGAACACCTCGTACGCCCCGAGGAACTGCGTGCCCGGGACGCCGACCTGCTGCGCACCCTCGCCGGCGCCAAGCTCACCAACGCCGACCTGCGCAAGGTCCCCGAGACGGCCGCCGCCCGCCGCGAGCTCGCCGAGCTGGTGCTGCGCTACCGGGCCGTCAAGCGCGAGCGGGACCTGCTCGACTTCGGCGACCAGATCGCCCTCTCCGCGACCCTCGCCCAGATCCCCGAAGTGGGCCGGGCCCTGCGCGAGGAGTTCCGCGTGGTGCTCCTCGACGAGTACCAGGACACCTCGGTGGCCCAGCGCGTCCTCCTAGCGGGCCTGTTCGGCGGCGGCACCGGCCACCCGGTGACCGCCGTCGGCGACCCCTGCCAGGCCATCTACGGCTGGCGCGGCGCGTCCGTCGCCAACCTCGACGACTTCCCCGAGCACTTCGCACACCCCGACGGGCGCCCTGCCACCCGCCAGGCGCTCAGCGAGAACCGCCGCAGCGGCGGCCGCCTCCTCGACCTCGCCAACGGTCTCGCCGAGCCCCTGCGCGCCATGCACGCGGGCGTTGAGGCCCTGCGCCCGGCCCCCGGCGCCGAGCGGGACGGCACGGTCCGCTGCGCCCTGCTGCGCACCCACGCCGAGGAGATCGACTGGATCGCCGACTCCATCGCCCACCTCGTCCACACGGGCAAGGCGCCCGGCGAGATCGCCGTACTGTGCCGCACGGCGACCGACTTCGCCCAGATCCAGGGCGCCCTCGTCGCCCGGGACATCCCCGTCGAGGTGGTCGGCCTCTCCGGGCTGCTGCACCTGCCCGAGGTCGCCGACCTCGTCGCCGTCTGCGAGGTGCTCCAGGACCCGGGCGCCAACGCCTCCCTGGTCCGCCTGCTGACCGGCCCGCGCTGGCGCATCGGCCCCCGCGACCTCGCCCTGTTGGGGCGGCGCGCCCGCCTGCTCGTGTCCCACACGCGCGTGGGCGCCGAGGACGACCCGGACCGCCGGCTCGCCGAGGCCGTCGAAGGGGTCGACCCGTCCGAGGTGATCTCGCTCGCGGACGCACTCGACACGTTCCTCGAATCACCCGTGTCACCCGTGGCCGGCGCCGGGGACGACGACGGGCTGCCCTTCTCGGCCGAGGCGCGCGTGCGGTTCGCCCGCCTGGCGGCCGAACTGCGCGAGCTGCGCCGCTCACTGGCCGACCCCCTGATGGACGTCCTGCACCGCGTCCTGACCGTCACGGGCCTGGAGGTCGAGCTGTCGGCGTCCCCGCACGCCCTCGCCGCGCGCCGCCGCGAGACGCTGTCCAACTTCCTGGACGTCGCCGCGTCCTTCGCCGCGAACGAGAGCGAGGCGAGCCTGCTGGCCTTCCTCGGCTTCCTGCGCACCGCGGCCCAGTACGAAAAGGGCCTCGACAACGCCCTCCCCGGCGGGGAGAACACCGTCAAGGTGCTCACCGCGCACAAGTCCAAGGGCCTGGAATGGGACGTCGTCGCCGTCCCCGGCCTGGTCACCGGCACCTTCCCCAGCAGCCAGGGCCGCGAGAAATGGACCACCCAGGCCAAGGTGCTGCCGCACGGGCTGCGCGGCGACGCCGACACCCTGCCCGACATCGAGACCTGGGACTCCCGGGGCATGAAGGCCTTCCACGAGGCCATGAAGGACCACCAGCACACCGAGGAGCTCCGCCTCGGCTACGTCACCTTCACCCGTCCCCGCTCCCTGCTCCTCGGCTCCGGCCACTGGTGGGGCCCCAGCCAGAAGAAGCCCCGCGGCCCGTCCGACTTCCTCATGGCCCTGTACGACCACTGCACCGCCGGCCACGGCGAGATCGAGGCCTGGGCCGACGCACCCGAGGAGGACGAGGAGAACCCCGCGCTCGACCGGGCGACCGCCGACCAGGCCTGGCCGCTGCCCCTGGACGAAGCCGCCCTGGCCCGCCGCCGCGCCGCCGCCGAGACCGTCCTCGCCCACCTCGAAACCCTCGCCACCGGGGACGCCGCCCACCCCGTGGCCACCCACGACCCCGACACCCACGACGACCCGGACTGGCCCGCACCGCCGGACGACGAAGAGCTCGCACACGACGAGCCACTCCTTCGCGACGAACCACCCCTTCACGACGAGCCACCGCCGTACGACGAACCCGACCCGTTCCATGAGGACCCGGCCGACTGGGACGCGTGGAGCACCGACCGCCCCACGGTTCCGCACCAGGCGACGGCACCCGAACCGCTCGCCGTCCGCACCCACCGCGCCGAACCGGACCCCGCCGCGTCCCTCACCCCCGAGGAGGCCCGCACCGTCGCCTCCTGGGACCGCGACCTGGACGCCCTCACCGGGGAACTCCTGCGCGCCCGGGAGAGCGTCACGGAAGTCCCCCTGCCGGCCACACTGACCGCGTCCCAGCTGCTGCGACTGACCGCCGACCCCGACGGATTCGCGCAGGAACTCGCGCGCCCCATGCCGCGCCCCCCGCAACCGGCCGCGCGCCGGGGCACCCGGTTCCATGCCTGGGTGGAATCCCGCTTCGAAGAGTTGACGCTGCCCATGCTGGAACCCGAGGAGCTGCCCGGCGGCGAGGCGGAGATCGCCGACGAACGCGACCTCGAGGCACTCAAGGACGCCTTCGAACGCACCGAGTACGCACACCGCACGCCCTACCGCGTCGAGGCCCCCTTCCAGCTCGCCCTCGCCGGCCGCGTCGTACGGGGCCGTATCGACGCCGTCTACCGGCACGACGACGGCGACCGGACGACGTACGAGATCGTCGACTGGAAGACCGGCCGCGGTCGCACCGCCGACCCGCTCCAGCTCGCCGTGTACCGGCTCGCCTGGGCCGAGCAGCAGGGAGTGCCGCCGGAATCGGTCACGGCCGCGTTCCTGTACGTGCGCAGCGGCGAGGTCGTCCGGCCCGCGCACCTGCCCGGACGGGAGGAACTGGAGAGGTCGCTCCTGGGGCAGGCAGAGTGTGACGAACCGCCCGCCGAGGATGTCGGCACGGGCCGATAGGGTCGTGAACATGAGCCAGACCCCGGACAGCGCCGTCCGCACGTACATCGAGCAGCACCGCGCCGCCTTCCTCGACGACCTCGCCGAGTGGCTGCGCATCCCTTCCGTGTCGGCCCAGCCCGACCACGCGCACGATGTACGGCGCAGCGCCGACTGGCTCGCCGCCAAGCTCACGGAGACCGGCTTCCCGACCGCCGAGGTCTGGGAGACCCCGGGCGCACCCGCGGTCTTCGCGGAGTGGCCCGCCGCCGACCCGCAGGCGCCGACCGTCCTCGTCTACGGCCACCACGACGTCCAGCCCGCCGCCCGCGAGGACGGCTGGGACAGCGAGCCCTTCGAACCCGTCGTCCGCGGAAACCGCCTCTACGCGCGCGGGGCGGCGGACGACAAGGGCCAGGTGTTCTTCCACACACTCGGCGTCCGCGCCCACCTCGCCGCCACCGGCCGCACCGCCCCCGCCGTCCACCTGAAGCTCCTGATCGAGGGCGAGGAGGAGTCCGGCTCCCCGCACTTCCGGGCCCTCGCCGAGGAGCACGCGGACCGCCTCGCCGCCGACGCCGTGATCGTCTCCGACACCGGCATGTGGGCCGAGGACACCCCCACCGTGTGCACCGGCATGCGCGGCCTCGCCGAGTGCGAGATCCACCTGTACGGCCCCGACCAGGACATCCACTCCGGCTCCTTCGGCGGCGCGGTGCCCAACCCGGCGACCGCCGCCGCCCGCCTGGTCGCCGCCCTGCACGACGAGCACGCGCGCGTGGCCGTCCCCGGCTTCTACGACGGCATCGTCGAGCTCACCGACCGCGAGCGCGCCCTCTTCGCCGAACTCCCCTTCGACGAGCAGACCTGGCTGCGCACCGCCAAGTCGTACGCCACCCACGGCGAGGCCGGACACACCACCCTGGAGCGCATCTGGGCCCGCCCCACCGCCGAGGTCAACGGCATCGGCGGCGGCTACCAGGGCCCCGGCAGCAAGACGATCATCCCGTCCTCGGCCATGGTGAAGCTCTCCTTCCGCCTGGTCGCCGGCCAGGACCCCGACCACATCGAGAAGGCGGTCCGCGCCTGGGCCGCCGAACAGGTGCCCGCCGGCATCCGGCACGAGATCACCTTCGGCTCGGCCACCCGCCCGTGCCTGACCCCGCTGGACCACCCCGCACTCCAGTCCGTGGTCCGCGCCATGGGCCGCGCGTTCCAGCAGCCGGTCCTCTTCACCCGCGAGGGCGGCTCCGGGCCCGCGGCCGACCTCCAGGAGGTCCTCGGCGCACCCGTGCTCTTCCTGGGCATCTCCGTCCCCTCCGACGGCTGGCACGCCCCGAACGAGAAGGTGGAGCTCGACCTCCTCCTCAAGGGCGTCGAGACCAGCGCCTACCTGTGGGGCGACCTCGCCGAGCACTGGCGCCATGCGCCCTGACCGCCCCACGCCGTTTCCTGCCCTACGTCCCGCTGAACCCGCCGACACACATCCGTTCCACCGGGGGAGTTGGAAGCACCCGTGACCACCTGGACCGACCAGACCGCCGACCGACCCATCTCGCTCACCGCCCCGAGCGGCATCGACCGCGCAGCCCACCACCGGCTCGACGAGGCCTGGCTCGCGGCGGCGTGGAGCCACCCCACGACCCGCTGCTTCGTGGTCTCCGGCGGCCAGGTCCTCATCGACGAGACGCCGGACGGCCGGACCGAACTCGTCATGACCCCCTCCTTCGAGGCGCCGCTCACCGAGGCCCACCGCTACTTCCTCGGCATCGACGAGGAAGGCGTCAGCTACTTCGCGCTCCAGAAGGACTCGCTGCCCGGCCGCATCGACCAGTCCGCTCGCCCGGCCGGCCTGCGCGAGGCGGGCCTGCTGCTCTCCGCGCGCGACACGGGCCTCATGGTGCACGCGGTCGGCCTCGAGAACTGGCAGCGCACCCACCGCTTCTGCTCCCGCTGCGGCGAACGCACGGTCATCGCCGCAGCCGGCCACATCCGCCGCTGCCCGGCCTGCGGTGCCGAGCACTACCCGCGCACCGACCCCGCCGTGATCATGGCCGTCACCGACCAGGAGGACCGCATCCTGCTCGGCCGCCAGGTCCACTGGCCCGAGGGCCGCTTCTCCACGCTGGCCGGCTTCGTCGAACCCGGCGAGTCCATCGAGCAGTCGGTGCGCCGCGAGGTCCAGGAAGAAGTCGGCATCAGCATCGGCCCGGTCGAGTACGTCGCCAGCCAGCCCTGGCCCTTCCCGTCCAGCCTCATGCTGGGCTTCATGGCCCGCGCCACCTCGACCGACATCGAAGTCGACGGCGACGAGATCCACGAGGCCCGCTGGTTCTCCCGCGAGGAACTGCGCGCCGCCTTCGAATCCGGCGAGGTGCTGCCCCCCTACGGCATCTCCATCGCCGCCCGCCTGATCGAGCTCTGGTACGGCAAGCCGCTGCCGACCCGCAGCTTCATGTGAGCCTCAGCACATGTGAAAGGGCGGTACCCGAGACCTCTCGGGTACCGCCCTTTTCGGCTGCCGTGCCGTCCTCAGGCGCCGATCTTCTGCTTCACCTGGGCCAGCGACGGGTTCGTCAGCGTCGAGCCGTCGGCGAAGAGCACCGTCGGGACCGTCTGGTTTCCGCCATTCGCCTTCTCGACGAACACCGCGGACTCCGGGTCCTGCTCGATGTTGATCTCGGTGTACGCAATGCCCTCGCGGTCCATCTGGCTCTTCAGCCGGCGGCAGTAGCCGCACCACGTGGTGCTGTACATCGTCACAGTGCCCTGCATCTCGCTCGCGCTCCTCTGGCAGCTCGGGGAAGGTCGTCCAGGGAGGGAACGCACACGACGGGGCCCCCATTCCCACAGGGGGTATGCGGTCCGACGTGACGCCTGCCGCATTAGTACGACTGCGGGGCCCTCCCTGTGGACAACCGCCACAGCCGTCTCCGGCGACCTGGCAGCATGGCCATGTGACAGCAGCAACGCACTCCACCCTCTTCCCGCAGGTACCGGACTCTGCCGACGCGGTGCTCGAAGGGCTCGACCCCGAGCAGCGCGAGGTGGCCACCGCCCTGCACGGTCCGGTGTGCGTGCTGGCGGGCGCCGGCACGGGCAAGACCCGGGCGATCACCCACCGCATCGCCTACGGGGTGCGCGCCGGTGTCCTCCAGCCCTCCAGCGTGCTCGCCGTCACCTTCACCAACCGCGCCGCCGGCGAGATGCGCGGCCGGCTCCGCCAGCTCGGCGCGCACGGCGTCCAGGCCCGAACCTTCCACTCCGCCGCGCTGCGCCAGCTCCAGTACTTCTGGCCGAAAGCGATCGGTGGCTCCATGCCCCGGCTCGTGGACCGCAAGATCCAGCTCGTCGCGGACGCGGCCGCCGCATGCCGCATCCGCCTCGACCGGGGGGAGCTGCGGGACGTCACCGCCGAGATCGAGTGGTCCAAGGTCACCCAGACCGTGCCCGCCGACTACGCGCCCGCCGCCGCCAAGGCCGGCCGTGCGGCCCCCCGTGACCCGGCCGAGATCGCCCAGCTCTACTCCGTCTACGAGGACCTCAAGCGCGACCGCGCGGTCATCGACTTCGAGGACGTGCTGCTGCTGACCGTCGCCATCATCCAGGACCGCCACGACATCGCCGACCAGGTCCGCTCCCAGTACCAGCACTTCGTGGTCGACGAGTACCAGGACGTCAGCCCCCTCCAGCAGCGCCTACTGGAACTGTGGCTCGGCGAACGGGACAACCTGTGCGTCGTCGGTGACGCCAGCCAGACGATCTACTCCTTCACCGGTGCCACCCCCGACCACCTCCTCGACTTCCGCACCCGGCACCCCGGTGCCACGGTGGTCAAACTGGTCCGCGACTACCGCTCCACCCCCCAGGTCGTCCATCTCGCCAACGGCCTGCTCGCCCAGGCACACGGCCGGGCCGCCGACCACCGGCTGGAACTGGTCTCCCAACGAGCCCCCGGCCCAGAGCCCGTCTACGCCGAGTACGCCGACGAGCCCGCCGAGGCCGAAGGCGCCGCCCGCCGCATCCGCGAGCTCATCGACGCGGGCGTCCCGGCCGCCGAGATCGCCGTCCTGTTCCGTACGAACGCCCAGTCCGAGACCTACGAGCAGGCACTCGCCGACGTCGCGGTCCCGTACCAGCTGCGCGGCGCCGAGCGCTTCTTCGACCGTCCCGAGGTCCGCAAGGCGGGCGTCGCGCTGCGTGGCGCGGCCCGCTTCGGCGGCAACGACTCCCTCCTGGACGACGTCGTGACCCTGCCGTCCCAGGTGCGTGCGGTGCTCTCCGGCGAGGGCTGGACCAGCGAGCCCCCGGCCGGCTCCGGCGCCGTCAGGGAGCGCTGGGAGTCGCTGGCCGCGCTGGTCAACCTCGCCCAGGACCTCGCCGCCGCCAGACCCGACGCCACGCTCGCGGACTTCGTCGCCGAACTCGACGAGAGGGCGGGCGCCCAGCACGCCCCCACCGTCCAGGGCGTCACCCTCGCCTCGCTGCACTCCGCCAAGGGCCTGGAGTGGGACGTCGTCTTCCTGGTCGGTGTCGCCGAGGGCATGATGCCGATCACCTACGCCAAGACGGAGGAGCAGATCGAGGAGGAGCGGCGCCTGCTCTACGTCGGCGTGACCCGCGCCAGAGAACGGCTCCACGTCTCCTGGGCGCTGGCCCGATCGCCCGGCGGCCGCCCCGTCCGCCGAGCCAGCCGCTTCCTCGACGGCCTGCGCCCCGGCTCGGCCACCGCGCTCGGCCGCTCGGCCGCCCGGACCTCCGCAGGTGTGGAGCGCGGTGCGGTGAACGGCTCCACGGCAGCGGTCCCGCGGCGGACCCAGCGCACCCCGGCCCGTTGCCGAGTGTGCGGGCGCACGCTCACCGACGCGGGCGAGATGAAGCTGATGCGCTGCGAGGACTGCCCCTCCGACATGGACGAGGGCCTCTACGAGCGACTGCGCGAGTGGCGCGCGGAGCAGGCCCGGCACAGCGGACAGCCGCCGTTCTGCGTCTTCACCGACAAGACACTGATGGCCATCGCCGAGACCGTCCCCGAGGACGACGGGGAGCTGGCCCGCATCCCTGGCGTCGGCGTGCGCAAGCTCAACCGCTACGGAGCCGATGTCCTGGCCATCTGCGCAGGCCAGCAGGCTGATTGAGGAGGCGCCGGCGGCTGATGCGAACTCGTCGAAAAAATAGTTTGCGCATGCCCCGGCAATCCCCATAGGTTCTAGGCACGGAAGCGGCGGCCTTCTCCAAGGCCCTGTTTCCGTGATGTACTTGCATATCCGAACGGGCTGGTTCACCCCAGCCCCTTGAGACGCCGAGAGGAGGCGAGTCCAGTGATCAGCATCAACACCAGCACCATCAGCACGGCCAAACTGACCGATCGCTCGGCCGTCTCCCTGTGCATGCTCGGCGTCTCGAACCTGGGCACCGGTCTGTCCGGCATCTCTGCCGTGCGTCCGGCGTCCTCCGTTGTCCTCGCGGATCTTCCCGTCCGTGAGCGCAATGAGCGACCGACCAAGGCACTGGAAGCAGTAGCGGCACAGGCGCAGGCCTATGCCTTTGCGGCGGCCGGTGCCGGATTCCGGAAGCAGACGACGCAGCATCACCTGATGTGGGCCTTCCGTGGGCCAGAACCCTGGAGTGATCCAGCCTGATCGCCGATCAGGCCGGCGCCTTCAGGGCCGCGGAACCCCACCCGGGATCCGCGGCCCTTCTGTTTTCCCCGAACGGGGACGGCAGAACGAAGGGGCCTCGGGACAAGAAAAGAACCCGGTACCAAGCCGACACCCGGTCAACAGGCCGGACCGACCAGACGAGGAAGACGAACCGTGCAACTCGAAGCGCACGCCCCGTCCGTACCGCCTTCCGAAACGATCCCCCCGCCCGGCCTCACGGAGGACTCCACCTTGATCCCGCTCACCGCGCTCACCGCGCTCGACGACGCCATCGAGAACCTCGGCGTACCCGTCCCCTGCCGTTCCTACGACCCGGAGGTCTTCTTCGCCGAGTCGCCGGCGGACGTCGAGTACGCCAAGTCCCTCTGCCGCACCTGCCCGCTGATCGAGGCCTGCCTCGCCGGGGCCAAGGAGCGGCGCGAGCCCTGGGGCGTCTGGGGTGGCGAGCTGTTCGTCCAGGGTGTCGTCGTCGCCCGGAAGCGGCCGCGTGGCCGCCCGCGCAAGAACCCGGTCACGGCATGAACACCGCAGGAACGATCGACCGCCCCCTCACGCACGACCCCAAGAAGCAGGCCCCGATGAAGCCGTCCACCAGCGAGCCCGCAGGCTCCGCGACTCCAGACTTCTCCACCACCGGCGCGACCGACTCGCGTCAGAACAGGACCCGAGAGATGCAACTCATCCCAGAAGCCCTGGCTCGTGCGCATATGCACGAGCGACTGCATGAGGCCGAGCGGGAACGCCAGGCGGTACGCCTGGTGTCCGCCCGCCGGATGCAGCGCCGGGCCGAGCGCGCCTCGCTGCGCGCCCGCCGCGCGCTGGCCATGGCGGTCATGCAGTAACCGATCACACCTGAAGCGGTGGCCTCCCGGACTCGGGAGGCGGTAGCTCCCCGTGGGGGCCGGTCCGTCCGAACGGACCGGCCCCCACGGTGCGTTGTGCCGCCCGAGCCTTGGCAGGCACAACACCTGGCGCGGCGCCCGACGGAGTGCGGGATTTCAGGGCCCTGGAGTCTCTTCCGCCAAGTCCTTGATCGCCCGCAGCCGGTGCTCCCACTGGGTGGCCAGCGCGTCCATCCAGCGTGTCGCCCGTTTCATCGGGTGCAACTCGGCTTCGTAGCGGACCTCGCGTCCGGTGCGGTGGGCGCGGACGAGCCCGGCGCGGTCGAGGACGGCCAGGTGTTTGGCCACCGCCTGCCGTGTGACGGGAAGCCCTGCCGCCAGCGACGTGGAGGTGGTGCCGCCCTGTCCGGCGAGGGTGGCGAGGATCTGACGGCGGATCGGATCGGCCAGGGCCACCAGGATGTCCTCAGGGGCCCCTTCGGCGTCGGTGCTGGTGGTCATGTCGTGTCGTGCTCGCAGTCCGTGCGCAGGTGATCGAGTTTGCCGGGCCAGTTCCGGCTGTTGGCGCCGTGGCGGACGGCTGACTCCTCGCCCGGCAGCCCGAGCCGCGCGAAGCCGCTTTCGACCATGGTGAGCCGGGTGCCTCCGGTGGAGTCCTCCGCGGTCAGGGTGAACTCGACGAGGGTGGCATTGGTGTCGTCCGGCTCCTCTCCGGCCGCGCCCTGGGACCAGCGCCAGGAGAGGGCGCGCGGCGGCTCGACCCGCTCGATGCGGGCGGGAATGGTGCCGTGCACGCCATGATCGAAGAGCAGCAGGCCACCGGGGCGCAGGTCGATCTTGACCGGTTCCCCGTTGCCGAACCAGCGGCCGAGGAAGGCGGGCTCGGTGAGCACCGACCAGACCCGTTCCGGGGAGGCGTCGATCACTATGCCGCGCTCGATGGTGTCGGGAACCATGGCAACCTCTTCTCGTCCGGAAGTGCTACCTAAAGGTTGCACACCAGGCGCCTACGTGCAACCAGATGGTTGCATCTCCTGGGTCGTTCACGCCTCCGCCGCCGGCTCCTCCGCAGCTTCCTCGGGTTCGACGAACCCTGGCAGCCACTCCTCCAGCTCGTCGCGCAGCCGTACCGTCGCCCCCAGCTGGCACAGGACCCCGATGGTGCTCAGGGTCACCCGGTGTATGAGCAGGTACGCGGGGGGCAGGTTGAGCTGTTTGCCCAGCTGGTAGGCGGGGGAGCGGGGGTCGGCGATGCGGGCCGCCTGGCTGCGCATCCAGGAGCGGGTGAAGGTGAACTCGTCCACCTGCGCCGGCTCGATGATCGGCAGGAGGTAGTCCAGGACCGCCTCTGGGTCGAGGTCTATGGACTCCTTGACGAAGCCCTCGGCGCACAGCAGCTCGTAGACGCCCTCGGCCCTGCCCTCCAGGGTCATGCGCAGGGAGTCGCCGATCGGCGTCGGCAGGCCCCCCGGGAGGCGGTCGACAGTGCCGAAGTCCAGGACGCCCAGGCGCCAGCTGTCCTTGCCGTCGGGCAGCAGGCGGAAGTTGCCCGGATGCGGGTCGGCGTGCAGCAGGGCCGTGCGGGCCGGGCCGGAGAACAGGAAGCGGGCCAGGAGCTGGCCGGCGCGGTCGCGCTGCTCCGTGCTGCCGTCCGCGATCACCTCCGAGAGCGGGATGCCGTCGATCCACTCCGTGACCAGCACCTGGTCGCACTGGTGCACCACCGCCGGGACCACGACGTCGGGATCGTCCGCGAATTCCTCCGCGTGGGCCTGCTGGGCCTGTGCCTCCAGGCCGTAGTCCAGCTCCTCGGAGACGCGGTCCCGCAGTTCCGCGATCAGCGGCTTGATGTCCATGCCGGGGATGAGTGGGCCCAACAAGCGGGCAAAACGGCTCAACTGGTTCAGATCGGACAGAAGGGCTTCGCCCGCTCCCGGGTACTGCACCTTGACCGCCACTTCGCGGCCGTCGTGCCACAGGCCCCGGTGCACCTGTCCGATCGAGGCCGCCGCCGCCGGCTTGTCCTCGAACTCCAGGAACAGCTCACGCCACTGTGGCCCCAGCCGCTCCTCCAGTACCGAATGCACCGTGCGGGTCGGCATCGGCGGAGCCGCGTCCTGCAGCTTCGTCAGTGCGGCCCGGTAGGGCCCGGCGATCTCCTCGGGCAGGGCCGACTCGAAGACGGACAGTGCCTGTCCGAACTTCATGGCCCCGCCCTTGAGCTCGCCGAGGACCTTGAACAACTGTTCGGCCGTCCGCTGTTGCAGCTCCCGGCCGACGATCTCCGCAGACTCGCCGACGATCCGCTTGCCCAGGCCCCAGGTCGCCCGCCCGGCGAAGCCGAGCGGGAGCGCGGCGAGCTTGGCGGTCCGGGTGACCGCCTTCCGGGGAAGATCAGACATGCGCCCTCCAAGTCCCAGTCGGCCGCGTCGCGTCTGTCGTGCTTCGTCGATTCGTCGACGGCCGTTGCACCGCCATTGTCTCGTGCGGCTCCTCGTCCGGGGAGGAGTGTTCCCCCTTACCTCTGTCCGCGGCCCCGCACGGGCATGCCGGATGCGGCCAGATCGGTCGGGCCTGCCAGTTCAGACCGGGTGCGGAGACCTCCCAGCGGGCCCCCGTGCTCGACGGTGATCCACCGTCCAGGAAGGCCAGGGCGTGCGCGGCCGCGAGGCCGGCGACCGTCGTCGCCAGGCCCAGGTCGCACGGCGGCACGGGCCGGGCCCTCCCGGAGCGCCACTGCGCGACCAGGCGGGGCCAGGCCGGGTCCCGGTCCGTGCGGCCCTCGTGCAGGCATCCGGCGCAGCCCGTCTCGCCGGGCAGGACGAGGGGACCCACGATGCCGGTTCCCTCCACGACACCCACATGGAGATGGGGCGTCCCCGAGGCCATCAGGGGCTCGGCCGTGGACGGGTCGGGCGCGTGCACGGTCACGTCGTCCCGCGGGGCGAGGATCACCAGGGAAAAACCGGGCTCACCACTCTCCGACGACGACCGCCGGCCACGACGCGGCGGCCGCCCCGGAGCCGCTCTGCGCACCGCCTGCCGCACGGCCTCGGCCCGCCGCTCACCGACGGACTCGACCGGCAACCCGCCCGGCCCCACGTCCCACGGCTCGACGCACCCCACGTCACGCACGTCCACCTCGCCGACGCCCGCCCCCGACAGCAGGGCGGCCACGAGGGCGCCGACCCGGCCGGCGCCCCTGATCTGAACGCGTTGCGAGCGGCGGGCCGCCAGCCGGGCGATCGCCTCTCCCGGCTCGGACGCGGTCAGCGACAGTGACGCCAGGTCCGGTCGCAGCCGGTCGAGGACGTCCGGCTCGGCGCGCAGCGCGTCGGCGCCCGGCCCACCCCCTTGCGCGTCATCGAGGAGACCCGCCCCCGTCAACTGTCGTACGAGCCCGTCGACATGGCCGTCGGGCAGGTCCATGCGGCGTCCCTCCTCGCGCAGAAGGGGCAGCCCGCGCGTGCCGTTCAGCAGATCCAGGAAACTGCCGGTCGCCGTGTCCATCGGACCGAGTGTCATCGCGTGCGCCGGAGTCATCCCGAACTGCACGGTATTGAGGTCACGCCAGCCGCGCCGGAGCGCGGGTTTCACCATCGGATGCATCACAGGCCCCCGTAGTCCTGGAAAAGTCCCGAACGTCTTCCCGGGCGGTGGAGCCGGTCACGCTCCGCCGACGAGTGCCAGCATGCCCGGTCCGGCGTGCGGGTGTCCGAAGTTGTCCACAAGCGGCGCGGTTCGTCATATAAATCTCCCGCTCGCAGTGGTCGTACAAATCAAACGCACGGCGGGCGATCGGCCGGGAACCCTTCCGGACCCGGGACTTCCCGCATGCGCAACGGGTAACGTCGGGGCGTGCCCGCCGACCCACTGCACCGCGCCGGAAAGCCACAGCGCAGCACGACGAGCCAGCCGCCGAGCGGCTCGGGGGCGAGCGCGATCGAGGTCCGCAGGAGCGCCCGGCGACGCCGGACGGTCTCCGCGTACCGCGAGGGCGATCGCACCGTGGTACTGATCCCTGCCCGGATGTCCGAGGCGGAGGAGCAGCGCTGGGTGACCGTCATGCTCGACAAGCTGGCGGCCCAGGAGAGCAAACGCGTACTGGACGACGGTGAACTGTCCGAGCGTGCACGACGGCTGTCGGCCCAGTATCTCGGCGGCCGGGCCAGGCCCGCCACCGTGCGCTGGGTCACCAACCAGAACACGCGCTGGGGCTCGTGCACCCCCGCCGAGGGCAGCATCCGGCTCTCGCACCGGCTTCAGGGCATGCCCGAGTACGTCATCGACTACGTCCTCCTCCACGAACTCGCCCACCTGCTCGTACCCGGCCACGGCCCGCGGTTCTGGCAGCTGCTGGAGGCCTACCCGCGCACCGAACGGGCCCGCGGTTACCTCGAAGGAGTGGTCGCCGCCGAGCGTTTGCCGCATGCGCCCGGTACGCGGTGAGCTGACCGATCGGTGCGTCGCGACCCCCGACGGACGCCGACCACGGTTGTGTACCGGGTCTGTACCGACTTCGTCCGGCCTCGGGGTTTGCCGTTAGCCTGGCGCGACGCACTCACATTCGGGATGGGGGACGGTCGTAACGCATGGCCAGGGAATTCCAACGGGGCCACAAGGCCAGGATCAGTGACCTCACGGCGGGCACCGATCTGTACGTAGGCGTGCAGATCTCCGCCCCCGGGCTGACCTTCGACATCAGCTGCTTCGGCCTCGACGCCGACGAACGTCTCTCCGACGACCGGTACTTCATCTTCTTCAACCAGCCGAAGTCCCCCGAGGAGGCCATCCAGCTCCTGGGCGCGCAGGCGGGGGACACGGAATCCTTCCGGATCACCCTGGACCGCATCCCGCCGCAGATCCAGAAGCTGTCGTTCACGGCGACCGTCGACGGCGCCGGTCAGATGTCGCAGGTCGGCCCCGGATACCTGCGCATCGTGGCGGGCGGCGAGGAAGTGGCCCGGTACTCGTTCAACGGCTCGGAGTTCTCCACCGAACGGGCCGTGATGCTGGGCGACTTCTACCTGAAGGACGTGTGGCGGTTCGCCGCCGTCGGACAGGGCTTCGACGGCGGCCTCGACGCGCTGCTGAAGAACTTCGGTGGCGAGGTGCTCGAGGAGGAGGCGCCCGCCGCCCCGCAGCAGCCGCAGGCCGGAGCCGCGCCCGGCTTCGCCCCGCCCGCCCAGGCCACCGCGCCGCCCGCGTTCGGCGCCCCCGCCGTCCCCGCTCCGGTGCCCGCGCCACAGCCCGCACCGGCGCCCGCCCCGCAGGGCTTCACGCCGCCGCACTCGCCCACCCAGCCCCCGGCTCCGGCACCCGCGCCCAACGTGCACGCCGCGCCGACCGTCATCGCCCCCCTGGCCCCGCCCACCGGCCCGGTGGCGCCGCCCGCCCCGGCTCCCCAGTACGGCGGGCCCGCCGCTCCGAGCGCGCCGCCCCTGCCCCCCGGCTACGGCGGCCAGCCGCAGGCCCCGCACGCTCCGGCCCCGCCGCCGGGGTACGGCCAGCCCACACAGCCCCCCGGCTACGGCCAGCAGCCGCCGTTCGGCCAGGTCCCGGGCCAGCAGACCGCGCCGTACGGCGTTCCTCAGGGCGCCCCGCAGGGCGCCGGTGTCGGCGCCGCGCTCCAGCAGTTCAAGGAGACGCCCACCGGGCAGCGCTGGACGCAGCAGAACAAGAAGCTCATCCGGGTCGACCTCGGCATCGGCGGCCAGCCCGTGCTCGCCCGCCAGGGCAGCATGGTGCTCTACCAGGGCAAGGTCGACTTCAGCTACAAGGGAGCGGGCTTCGCCGGCCGGATCGTGGGCAACGCGACCGGTCAGGAGATGCAGCTGATGCGCTGTACCGGCCAGGGCCAGGTGTTCCTCGCCGACAGCTCCACGCACCTGCACCCGGTCGAACTCCAGGGCGACGCGATCTGCGTCTCCGCCGAGAACGTCCTCGCCTTCGACGAGAGCCTCCAGTACGAGGTCCGCCGCATCGAGGGCCACGGCATCCCCGGCGGAGCCCTGTTCACCATGCAGTTCCAGGGCACCGGCACGATCGTCGTCAAGACCCACGGCACCCCCGTCGTCCTGCCGGTCACGCCCACCACGTTCGCCGACTGCAACGCGGTGGTCGCGTGGTCCGCCGCCTCCCAGGTGATCGTCTCCAGCCAGGTGCGCATGCGCCGCAACGCCTACCCCGGCGACACCGGGGAGAGCGTGAACCTCCAGTTCCGGGGCGCGCCCGGCAACTTCATCGTCGTTCAGCCGTACGAGGTCTGAGGGAGCCCGTCATGAACCAGCCGCTCGCGGGCTACGCCCCCGCACCCGTCACCGCCCGCATGGAGAACCACGGCAACCACATGCTGAAGGTCGCCATGCAGACCGGAAACGACCTCCTCGCGCGCGTGGGCTCGATGGTCGCCTACGAGGGCTTCATCCAGTACGAGCCCAACCCGCCGGCCGTGCGCCAGATCGCCCGCGACTGGATCACCGGCGAGGGCGCCCCCCTGATGAAGTGCACCGGCGACGGTCTGCTCTACCTCGCCGACTACGGGGCCGACGTCGTCGTGATCAACCTCAACGGTGACGGCATCTCCGTCAACGCCACCAACCTGCTCGCCTTCGACGCGCATCTCACCTGGGGCGTCGAGCGGGTCAAGGGTCTGGCGAAGTTCGCCGGGCAGGGCCTGTGGAACACCAGGATCTCCGGGCAGGGCTGGGTCGCCCTCACCTCCCGGGGCAAGCCGATCGTCGTCGACTGCGGCGGCGGCGAGGACGAGACGTACGTCGACCCGGACGCGCTCGTCGCCTGGTCCCCGAACCTCAAGGTCAAGGGCAAGCGCAGCTTCAAGGCGCAGTCGCTGATCGGCCGGGGCAGCGGCGAGGCCTACCAGATGGCCTTCTCCGGCCAGGGCATCGTCGTCGTCCAGCCCAGCGAGGACAGCACCGACCGCCTCCGGATCCGGGGCTGAGGGGGAGCACGAACACCATGCAGAGCCCGCTTTTCGCCCACAACGACTCCCAGACGCAGGAGCGCTGGAGCCTCCAGAACAAGCAGATGCTCCGCGTCGCCCTGGAGGGGCACGACGACATCCTGGCCCGCAAGGGCACCATGGTCGCCTACCAGGGGCTGGTCGAGTTCGACGCCGAGTACCGCAGCAACAACCAGGCACGCGCGCGTGCGTACACCGGCGAGGGCCTGGACCTGATGCGCTGCCACGGGCAGGGCACGATCTACCTGGCCAACCTCGCCCAGCACGTCCACGTCATGGAGGTGGAGCAGGACGGGCTGACGGTCGACAGCAGCTACGTCCTCGCCATGGACTCCTCGCTGCACCACGAGGTCATCGCCGTGGACAGCCTCTACGGCATCTCCGGCTCCGGGAAGTACCAGCTCAACATCACCGGGCGCGGCAAGGTCGCCCTGATGACCTCGGGCGCCCCGCTGCTGATGCAGGTGACGCCCGACAAGTACGTCAACTGCGACGCCGACGCGATCGTCGCCTGGTCCACCGGCCTGCGCGTGCAGATGCAGGCCCAGACGCACTCCTCCGGGGTGTGGCGGCGCAGGGGCAACACCGGCGAGGGCTGGGAGCTCAGCTTCATGGGCAGCGGCTTCGCGCTGGTCCAGCCGAGTGAACTGCTGCCGCCGCAGAACGCCCAGATCGGGCAGGGCCTCGCCGCCCAGTTCGGGATGGGACAGCAGGGGGCGCGTGGGCAGAACCAGGGGAACGTCTGGAGCTGAGCATGCGTAAGGGGTGACCGCTATGGCGGTCACCCCTTACCTCTTACGCCGTCAGAGCCTGGCGCGCGTGGCCTGGAGCAGCCGTACGACCGAATCGTCCGCGACGTCCGCCACCTCGTCGTACGCGAACCAGCGCAGGTCCAGCGACTCCTCGCTGATCTGCTGGACCGCTCCGGGCGGCGCCAGGACCGCGTACTGCACGTCGAAGTGCCAGTTGCACGGCGGCGGGATCGGGTGCCGGTCCAGGCGCACCGGACCACCCGGCAGCAGGGTCAGGCCGGTGATGCCCGACTCCTCCGCGGCCTCCCGGAGAGCCGCCGCCTCCAGCGTGGCGTCCTCCGGCTCGCAGTGGCCGCCCATCTGGAGCCACATCCGCAACTTCCGGTGAAGGGTCAGCAGGACGCGGCCCCGCTCGGGGTCGATCACCAGCGCGCTCGCCGTGATGTGACCGTCCCCGCAGGCCTTCCACACACCGTCCGGATGGGCCGCCAAGTGGTCGAGGTACGCCTGGCGCAGCTCTTCCTGGCCCCCGTGCCCCTTGAGCACGAGGACCGCGTCGTCGTACAGGCTCACTCGGCGTCGTCGCCCTTGCCCTCGTCCGCGTCCTTCTCGCCGAGGTCGGGCTTCCTCAGGTCCGGCTTCCCGGCCGAGCCGCCCGCCGCCTCGCCGAGCATCTTGTCCAGCTCGGAGAAGTCCAGCTGCTCGCGGTGGACGAAGCCGTCCGGGTCGTCCAGGTCGGTGGCCGTCGGCAGCATGTCCGGGTGGGCCCACAGGGCGTCCCGGCCGTCCACGCCGCGCGCGTCGGTGAGCGAGGCCCACAGGCGGGAGGCGTCCCGCAGGCGACGCGGACGCAGCTCCAGGCCGATCAGCGTGGCGAACGTCTGCTCGGCCGGGCCACCGGTCGCACGGCGGCGGCGCAGTGTCTCGCGCAGCGCGTCGGCGGACGACAGACGGGGCTTCGCGGCCGCGTGGACCACCGCGTCGACCCAGCCCTCGACGAGCGCCAGGGCCGTCTCGAGGCGGGCCAGGGCCGCCTTCTGCTCGGGCGTGTCCTCCGGCTGGAACATGCCCTGCTGGAGGGCGTCCTGCAACTGCTCCGGGTTCTGCGGGTCGAACTGGCCGACCACGTCCTCCAGCTTGGCGGTGTCGACCTTGATCCCGCGCGCGTAGCCGTCGACCGCGCCGAACAGGTGCGAGCGCAGCCACGGCACGTGCGCGAACAGGCGCTGGTGGGCGGCCTCGCGCAGGGCGAGATACAGCCGCACCTCCTCCTTCGGCACGCCGAGGTCCTTGCCGAACGCCTCGACGTTCGCCGGCAGCAGCGCGGCCTTGCCGGCCGGGCCCAGCGGCAGGCCGATGTCGGTGGAGCCGACGACCTCGCCCGCGAGCACGCCGACGGCCTGCCCGATCTGCGTGCCGAACATGGCGCCGCCCATCGAGCGCATCATGCCGATCAGCGGGCCCGCCATGGCCTGCATCTCCTCCGGCAGGACGTCGCCCATGGCCGCGCCGACCCGCTCTGCGACCGGGTCGACGAGCTCCTGCCAGGCCGGCAGGGTCGCCTCGACCCACTCCGCGCGCGACCAGGCCACCGCGGTGCCGGCACCGGACGGCAGGGACGTCGCGTCGTCCAGCCACAGATCGGCCAGACGGACGGACTCCTGCACGGACTGGCGCTCGGCGGGGCCGATGCTCGCGTCCTTGACGCCGTCCGGGGTGCCCTGGGAGACCGTCTGGCGGGCGATCTGCTTGGCCATGTCCCAGTTCACCGGTCCGCCCTCGTAGGAGAGCATCTGGCCCAGCTGCTGGAAGGCGGCGCCCAGGTCGGTGGGGTTCAGCGAACCGAACATGGCTGCGAGCGGATTGTCAGCGCCGGGGCCGCCGAAGCCGCCGGCTCCGGGCACGCCGAAACCGAACGGGTTGGCCGGTCCCTGCCCACCACCGCTCTGCTGGTCCTTCTTCTTGCCCTCGTCGCCGTCTTCCGGCTCCTCCGGCGGAAGGCCGAATCCGAATGGGGTGTCACTCACGGGATTCCTCGGCTGGTAAGGCCACCGGTTCTCCCGGTGGCGCGGCTGCCCGACAACACCACCCAGCGTAGACACCCCGACCCGATAGGGCCTCGATGCTTCGCCGACTCTCGGCCTGCGGCAGGATGGATGCCACCTGGTACGTACGCGTCACTAGCGCTCGTACCGAAGACAACCGCTGGAGACGCCTGGTGAGTTCCCCAGATCCGCAGGTTCGCGCAGCGCGAAACCACTCAACCGGTCCTGCCACGCGCGGGCCCGTCGTCGCCGTCACCGGCGCCGCTACCGGTGTCGGGGCGCTGCTCACCGAGCGGCTCGCCGCGTCGGACGAGGTCAAGCAGGTCGTCGCCATCGACGAGCGGCGAGGGGAGTGCGCGGCGGCGCAGTGGCACATCCTCGACGTGCGGGACCCGGCGATCGCGGAAAAGCTGCGGGGCGCAGACGTCGTCGTCCACCTCGCGCTCGACCTGGATCTGGAGACCGATCCGGCGGCGCGTACGGCTTACAACGTCCGGGGGACGCAGACCGTGCTGACCGCGGCCGCGGCGGCCGGGGTGCACCGGGTGGTGCTGTGCACCTCCGCGATGGTCTACGGGGCGCTGCCGGACAACGAGCTGCCGCTGTCGGAGGACGCGGAGCTGCGGGCGACGGCCGAGGCGACCGGGGTCGGGGACCTGCTGGAGATCGAGCGGCTGGCGCGGCGCGCTCCGCGGGCGCATCCCGGGCTGAACGTCACCGTCGTGCGGCCGGCGGTGCTGGTCGGGGGCACCGACACCGCGCTGACCCGGTACTTCGAGTCGCCTAGGCTGCTGGTGGTGGCCGGGTCGCGGCCGGCGTGGCAGTTCTGTCACGTCGAGGATCTGTGCGGGGCGCTGGAGTACGCCGTTCTGGAGAAGGTCGACGGGGAGCTGGCCGTCGGGTGCGACGGGTGGCTGGAGCAGGAGGAGGTCGAGGAGCTCAGCGGGATCCGGCGGATGGAGCTGCCGTCGGCGGTCGCGCTGGGGGCGGCGGCGCGGCTGCACCGGATCGGGCTGACACCGTCGCCGGCGGGGGATCTCGCGTACACGATGTACCCGTGGGTGGTGAGCGGGAGCCGGCTGCACGATGCCGGGTGGCGGCCGAAGTGGACCAACGAGGAGGTCCTCGAGGAGCTCCTGGAGGAGGTCTCCGGGCGGCACACCGTGGCCGGGCGGCGGCTGGGGCGGAAGGACGCGACGGCGGCCGGGGCCGCGGGGGCGACGGTGGCGCTGCTGGGCGCCGCGGCGGTGGTGCGGCGGGCCCGGAAGGCGCGGCGCCGCATCTGAGCAGCGGGTTCCTCGCCCCCGCCGCCCTTGCCCTTCCCACCCCCAGGGGCTCCGTCCCTTCAACCCCACCGGGGGCTGTGGCCCTTGGGTCCCTGCGGGGCTGCGCCCCTGCACCCCACCGGGGGCTGCACCCCACCGGGGGCTGCGCCCCCTGGACCCTGCGGGGCTCCGCCCCTGCACCCCGCCTTGGGTCCCTGTGGCTGTGTCCCTGGGCCCCTGCGGGGCATTCCGCCCCTGGGCGCTTGCGGGGCTGCGCCCGTGCACCCCGCCGGGGGCTGCGCCCCCTGGACCCTGCGAGGCTCCGCCCCTGCACCCCGCCTTGGGTCCCTGTGGCTGTGTCCCTGGGCCCCTGCGGGGCATTCCGCCCCTGGGCGCTTGCGGGGCTGCGCCCGTGCACCCCGCCGGGGGCTGCGCCCCCTGGACCCTGCGGGGCTGCGCCCCCTGGGCCCCTCGTGGGGCTCCGCCCCAGCGCTCCGCTGGGGCTGTGTGGCCCAGTCGCGGCGGGGCGGGGGCCTTGGTGTGGGTTGTTGTGCCGGGCGGAGGGGGGTGCTGGAGGCTGAGGGACCGTGTTGTTTCGCGTTGTTCGTGGGGTGCGGCACGATGGTCGTATGGAAGCCAACAGGGAGCACCCGGGCGAGCGTGCCGGTCAGGATCCCATCAGGTTGATCGGTGTCCGGGAGAGCGCCCTCTCGGTGGACGAGGTGTTCGGGGCCGTGGGGGACGAGGCCGCCGGGGGGATCGCGCTGTTCGTGGGGACGGTGCGGAATCACGACGGGGGTGCCGACGTCGACGCGCTCGGGTATTCGTGTCATCCGAGTGCCGAGGCGGAGATGCGGCGCGTCGCGGAGAAGGTCGTCGCGGACTTTCCGGTGCGGGCGCTGGCGGCCGTGCACCGTGTGGGGGAGCTGGTGGTCGGCGATCTCGCCGTCGTCGTAGCGGTCGCGTGTCCGCACCGGGCGGAGGCCTTCGAGGCCTGCCGGAAGCTGATCGACGACCTCAAGCACGAGGTGCCGATCTGGAAGCACCAGAAGTTCTCGGACGGCACAGAGGAGTGGGTCGGCGCCTGCTGAGCCACCTGCCGTACCCGGGTTGCGTAACCGGACCCCTCCCGTGAGCGTTGTCAGTGCGGAAGGTTAATCTGCTGATCAGTCAGTCCGGATGCTCACATTGGGGTTGGGAGGTCGCCATGGCGGCGCTCGCCTGGTTGTTGATTCCGTTGGTTGCTGCCATCGGTGCCGGTCTGTGGGGCAGTTGGGCCAACCGGACTCGGAAGGTCCGGAGCGACGGTCCCGAGCTGGACGGGTACGCCCGTTTCCGTGAGGCCATGGAGAGGTCCCACTCCCGTACTTGACGGGGACGGTACAAAGGCGGCCCTGACGGTGCGCCGACAGGGGCGTCCCGTACTGTCGAGACATGCCACGCCGCACCGCGACGATGCTCGCCTCCACCCTGATGCTGATCGCGCTCCTGTGCGCGGGAGTCTTCATCCCCGTGCCGTACTCGGAGATGTCTCCGGGGCCGACCGTGAACACCCTGGGGGACCACGACGGCGAGCCGGTGCTTCAGATCTCCGGGCACAAGACGTACGCGGCCTCGGGGCACCTCAACATGACCACCGTCAGGGTCACCAGCGCCGACTACCGGATGAACCTGGTGGAGGCCGTATACGGATGGCTCGCCCACGACGGCAAGGTCGTGCCGCACGACACGCTCTACCCGGACGGCAAGACGGAGGAGCAGTCCACCCAGGAGAACGCCGAGGAATTCACCCAGTCGCAGGAGAGCGCCAAGGTCGCCGCCCTGAAGGAACTGGGCGTCCCGGTGAAGTCGTGGGTGATCGTCTCCACGGTGGTCAAGGACTCCCCGGCCGAGGGCCGGCTGCACGCCGGTGACGTGATCAAGGCTGTGGACGGCACGGCGGTCAAGGAGCCGGCCGACGTCGCCAAGCTGGTGACCAAGCACAAGCCCGGCCAGGACGTCGTGTTCAAGATCGTCCCGGCCAAGGAACAGGCCGCCGCCGAGAAGGAGCACCGGACGGCGACCACGACCGACGACGTCAAGATCACCACGGCGACCTCCCACGACAGCGGAGCCAAGCGCGCCATCGTCGGCATCTCCGCCGGGACCGACCACACCTTCCCGTTCACGATCGACATCAAGCTCGCCGACGTCGGCGGCCCCAGCGCCGGCCTGATGTTCTCCCTCGGCATCTACGACAAGCTCACCCCGGGCGACCTGACCGGCGGCAAGTTCGTCGCCGGCACCGGCACCATCGACGACGACGGCAAGGTCGGACCGATCGGCGGCATCGAGATGAAGACCGTCGGCGCGCGCGACAAGGGCGCCCAGTACTTCCTGACGCCCGCCGAGAACTGTGCCGCCGCCGCCAAGGACACCCCGAGCGGACTCCGGCTGGTCAAGGTGCACACCATCAAGGACGCCCTCGAGGCCCTCAAGGACATCCGCGGCGGCGACACCGCGGACCTGCCGAAGTGCACGACCAAGGGCTGACCCCGGCAGTCGGCGAGATCGGTCAGCTCACTCCTCGAACGTCGCCCTCAGCGCGTCCGTCAGCCCCGGCACCAGCTCGGGGCCGGTGAGGACCTCCGTCGGGGAGTCCTTCTCGCGCAGCCGCAGCGCCGACTCGCGGGTGCCGTCGCGCAGCACCGCCACCGTCATGCGGACCTCCTGGCGCTCGGGGTGGGCGGCCACCCACTTCGCCAGCTTCGCCTCGTTCAGGCCCTCGGGGACCTGGGCCTCGGCGGACGGCGGCAGCATCAGGCGTTCCACGGTCAGCGCGCAGCCGGCCACCGCGTCGGGCCAGGCGATGGTGCCGAGGAACTCGTCGAGCGGCCGGTCCGTTGGAACCTCGTCCTGCTCGATCGGGGTGAGACCGGTGGTCTCCGGCTCGTCCTGGAGGCCGAGCTGCGCCGCGAGCGAGGGTTCCTGGGCCCGCAGCCGCGCGGTGTCTACGAGGGCGAAAAGGCGAGCGGGCTGGTCCCAGCCGAGGCCGGAGGCGTACTCGTCGATCTCGAGTACGGCCCGGGTGAGCGGGCTCGCTGCCATGGGAGTGTTGGACATGGTCACAATCCTGCCTCGTTCCCGGCCGGAATCGGGAACCGAGTAAACCGTGAGTAAGTTGCATATGTGTGGGACCGCGATCACGGGGGACCACGGAGGGCCCGAGAACACGAGGGCCTGACGGATCGACAGCGAACTTCGAGGGGCGCACCTTGGCTTTCCAGATGCCGGACCGCGGCGGAGGCCCGACGGGGCCGCGGATCAGAGTGGGCCGCCCGTCCCGGCGAGCCCGGACCCTGCTCATGACCTTGGGGGTCCTCGCCGCGCTCGGCATGGCGTTCACCATGTTCGCCGGCTTCTGGACGGACTGGCTCTGGTACCGCTCGGTGCACTACTCGTCCGTGTTCACCACCACCCTGTGGACGAAGACCGGCCTGTTCTTCGTCTTCGGGCTGCTGATGGCCATAGCGGTCGGCTTCAACATCTGGCTGGCCCACCGGATGCGGCCCCCGCTGAGCGCCATGTCCATGGAGCAGCAGAGCCTGGACCGCTACCGCATGGGGATCGCGCCGTACAAGAAGTGGCTGCTGATCGCCATCACCGCCCTGGTGGGCCTGATCGCGGGCGCCTCCGCGGCCGGCCAGTGGCGGACCTGGCTGATGTGGGTCAACGGCGTGCCCTTCCACCAGAAGGACCCCCAGTTCCACCTGGACGTCTCGTTCTACGCCTTCGACCTGCCCTGGTACCGGTTCCTGGTGGGCTTCGGCTTCGCCGCCGCGATCCTGTCCCTGATCGCCGCCGCGCTCACCCACTACCTGTACGGCGGGCTGCGCGTCACCAGCCCGGGCGCGCGCGCCACGGCCGCGGCGACCGGGCACCTGTCGGTGCTCCTCGGTGTCTTCGTCGCCCTGAAGGCGGTCGCCTACTGGCTCGACCGCTACGGGCTGGCGGTCAAGTCCAGCGACTTCAAGGCCAGCGACCACTGGACCGGCCTGAGGTACGTCGACGCCAACGCCTACCTGCCCGCCAAGACGATCCTGTTCTTCATCGCCGTCATCTGCGCCCTGCTGTTCTTCGCCACCCTGTGGCGGCGCACCTGGCAGCTGCCCGTGATCGGCTTCGGCCTGATGGTGCTCTCGGCGATCCTCATCGGCGGCCTGTACCCGGCGATCGTCCAGAAGTTCCAGGTCCAGCCGAACGAGCAGGCCAAGGAAGCGCCGTACGTCGAGAAGAACATCAAGGCCACGCGTGAGGCGTACGGCATCGACGACGCGGACGTCTCCGAGTACGCGGGCGAGAGCACCACCAAGGACAAGACGACCCTGCGCGACGACGCCGGCAAGGCGGCGAGCATCCGGATCCTCGACCCGAACATCGTCTCGCCCACGTTCCAGCAGATGCAGCAGATGCGGAACTACTACGGTTTCCCGACCAACCTCGACGTCGACCGGTACGGCAAGGACGGCGAGGACGGTAAGGACCAAGACACCGTCATCGGTCTGCGCGAGCTGAACCTCGCAGGCATCCCGAAGAAGAACTGGATCAACAACCACTTCCGCTACACCCACGGCTACGGGGTGGTCGCCGCCAAGGGCACCGAGGCGGACTCCGAAGGCCAGCCGGTCTACACCGAGAAGAACCTGCCGTCCAGGGGCGACCTGCCGACGTACCAGCAGCGCGTCTACTACGGCGAGAAGACCACCACGTACTCCATCGTCGGCGGCCCCCAGAAGGAGGTCGACTACTCCGACAACGAGGGCGAGAAGACCACCAGCTACAAGGCCACGAGCGGCGTCAGCCTCTCCAGCCCGATCAACCGCGCCGCCTACGCGGTGGCCTTCAACGAGCCGCAGATCCTCTACTCGGGCGCCATCGGCAAGGGCTCGCGGATCCTCTACAACCGCACGCCGAAGGAACGCGTGGAGGCGGTCGCGCCCTGGCTGACCATCGACGGTGACGCCTATCCGGCCGTCGTGGACGGCCGTATCCAGTGGATCGTCGACGCGTACACGACGACTAACGGATTTCCCTACGCCTCCCGTACGACCCTCGGTGACACGACCGCCGACTCGCTGACCGCCACCAACAACAACCGCGCGGTGGTGGCCCAGCAGAACCAGGTCAACTACATCCGCAACTCGGTGAAGGCGACCGTCGACGCGTACACCGGCGAGATCAAGCTCTACCAGTGGGACACCAAGGACCCGGTCCTGAAGACCTGGATGAAGGCGTTCCCAGGGACGGTGAAGCCCAGGGGTGCCATCTCCGACTCCCTGATGGCCCATCTGCGCTATCCGCAGGACCTGTTCAAGGTCCAGCGCGAGCTGCTCACCCGCTACCACGTGACCGACGCGCAGACCTTCCTGACCGGCAGCGAGGTGTGGCAGGTGCCGAACGACCCGACCAACAAGTCGGGCAACGCGGTGCCGCCGTACTACCTCAGCATGAAGATGCCCGGCCAGGCGTCGCAGGCGTTCTCGCTGTCCACCACGTTCACGCCCAACGGCCGGGACAACCTGAGCGCCTTCATGTCGGTCGACGCCGAGGCGGGCACGAGCGACTACGGCAAGATCAGAGTGCTGAAACTGCCGACGAGCACGGCGGTCGAAGGACCGAAACAGGTCCAGAGCAAGTTCAACTCCGAACAGGAGATCGCCGCGGCCATCAAGCTGCTCAAGGGCGGCGACTCCGACATCGAGTACGGCAATCTGCTGACCGTGCCGCTCGAGGGGGGCCTGCTGTACGCGGAGCCGGTCTATGTGCGCGGCGGCGGCCTCAAGTACCCGCTGCTGAAGAAGGTGTTGGTGACCTACGGGGGTAAGACCGCCTTCGAGAACACCCTCGACGGCGCCCTGGATGTGGTCTTCGGGGCGAAGCCGTCGACCACACCGTCCGACACGGACACCGGCACCGGTAACGCCAACCCGCCCACGTCCGACAACCCGACGGTCCAGCAGGCCCTGAAGGACGCCCAGAAGGCGTTCGACGAGGGCCAGGATGCCCTGAAGAAGAACGACTGGACGGCGTACGGCCAGGCGCAGAAGGACCTGGAGGACGCGCTGAAGCGGGCCGAGAAGGCGCAGTCCCAGCCCGACAAGACCGGTGGCGGCCGATCGGGCTGATCAAGCGGCACCCCGCGCCGTGATACGGTTGGCACACAACGGCGCGGGGTGGAGCAGCTCGGTAGCTCGCTGGGCTCATAACCCAGAGGTCGCAGGTTCAAATCCTGTCCCCGCTACTGAAATCGAAGGCCCGGATCCAAAACTGGATCCGGGCCTTCGTGGTGTGCGGAGGCGGCGGCGAACGCATTTTCCGGTGCGCGGAGCCGCCGCGCCGCCGTGGGGAGTTCGGCGATCTGTGTTTGACTTGTCTCTCTGTGGGCATGTCGACAAAACGCTGAAGTGACCTCACGGGCTGCGGTATACCGGGTGTACCCCGGTTGTAGGTGGTGCGACGATGGACGTTATGGGGGACAAGGCATCTCTGTTGGAGACAGGGCCTTTTGTGCAGCCTGCTGACTTTGCGCAGGATGCCGACGTTGTGCTGCCCGCCGACCTCGTGCCGTCCGCCGACCGCGACGAGGCCGGTGAGGCCGCGGAGGAGGCGCGTCAGCGGCTCGCCGCTCAGGCCGGTGACGCCGAGGCGATGAGCGTCCTCGGAGCCATGCTGCTGCGCCGCGGCGACCTCGACGGCGCCGAACCCCATCTGCGTGCCGCCACGGCGGCCGGCGACCGGGCCGCCGCCAACAACCTCGGCGTCCTCCTGCACCAGCGGGGGTACGCCGACGAGGCCGCCGGATGGTGGCGGATCGCCGCCGTCGCCGGTTCCGCGGCGGCCGCGCACGCGCTGGGCCGGCACCACCGCGAGCGCGGGGACGAGCCCGCCGCCGAGTACTGGCTGCGCCAGTCCGCCGAACAGGGGCACGCACTGGGCGCGTACGCGCTCGCCGACCTGCTCGAGCACCGCGGGGACGAACCCGCCGCCGAGCAGTGGATGCGGGCCGCCGCCGAGCGCGGCCACCGGGAGGCCGCCTACCGGCTGGCGCGCGCACTCGACCGCAGAGCCGCGAACGAGGAGGAAACCGGCACCGACAACGCTGTCGAGGAGAGCGAGCAGTGGTACCGCCAGGCCGCCGCACGCGGGCACCGGCGGGCCGCGCTGCACCTCGGCGCGATCCTGGAGAAGCGGGGTGAGCTGAAGGAGGCCGGGCGCTGGTACCTGACCTCCGCCAAGGACGGTGAGGCGCGCGCCGCCTGCGCGCTCGGCTTCCTGCTGCGCGACGCCGGGGACACCGACAGCGCGGCCGTGTGGTGGCTCAGGGCCGCGCAGGACGGCGACGGCAACGCGGCCAACGCGCTCGGCGCGCTGCACGCCGAGCGCGGCGAGACGCAGACCGCCGAACGGTGGTACCGGGCGGCGACGGACGCCGGTGACGACAACGGCGCCTACAACCTCGCCCTGCTCTGCGCCGAGCAGGGAAGGACCGCGCAGGCCGAGCAGTGGTACCGGCGGGCCGCGTACGCCGGGCACCGGGAGGCGGCGAACGCGCTCGCCATCCTGCTGTTGCAGGGCGGCGACACGACGGGCGCGGAGCCGTGGTTCTCCAAGGCGGCCGAGGCCGGGAGCGTGGACGCCGCGTTCAACCTGGGGATCCTGTACGCCGGGCGGGGCGAGGACGTCGTCGCGCTGGGCTGGTACGAGCGTGCGGCCGCCGCCGGGCACACGGAGGCGGCGCTCCAGGTCGGCATCGCGCGGCTGCGGGAGGGCGACGAGCAGGAGGCCGAGCGGCATCTGCGGTGCGCGGCGGGCGGCGGCAGCGCGGAGGCCGCGTACCGGCTGGCGACCGTGCTCGACGCGCGGCGGCCGGCCGAGCCGGCGCACGAGCTCGGTGAGGTCGTGCACGAGAAGACCGAGTGCGAGGAGTGGTACGAGCGGGCGGCGTGCCAGGGGCACCGGCGGGCGCAGGTGCGGGTCGGGATGCTGGCGGCGGCCCGGGGAGACGTGGTCGAGGCGGCGCGGTGGTACCGGGCGGCGGCGGAGGCCGGGTCGCGGAACGGGGCGTTCAATCTAGGGCTGCTGCTCGCCCGGGAGGGCAGTGAGCCCGAGGCGGCGGTGTGGTGGGAGCGGGCCGCGGACGCAGGGCACGGGCGGGCGGCGCTTCGGCTGGCCCTCGTCTACGCGCGTCGGGGCGAGCTGGCGGTCGGGCAGCGGTGGGCCGACCGGGCGGTGACGCTCGGGCCGGCGGAGGTCGCTGCGCGGGCGGCGCGGTTGCGGGACGCTTTGCGGGAGGAGTTGTCGGCGTAGCGCTCCGCTGGGGGGCGGGGGCGGGGGCGGGGGGCGGGGGCTGTGGTTGCCGCCGGATGTCTCGCCCCCGCCGCCCCTACCCATTCCCGTCGCATTCCCGTCCCCAGGGGCTGTGCCCCTCCAACCCCACCGGGGGCTGCGCCCCCTGGACCCCCGCGGGGCTGCGCCCCCTGCACCCCACCGGCGCTGCGCCCCCTGGACTCCGCTGGGCTGCGCCCCAGGCCACCGCCGGGCTGTGCCCGTGCACCCGGCCGGGGCCGCGCCCCCTACGTCCCTGCGGAGCTACGCGCCCACACCCCTGTGGGCTCGCTCCCTCTGAGCCCCGCAGGGCTGCGCCCCCATCCCCGACCGCCGTACAGACCGCCTGATCGAAAGCGATTTGCTTCCCGGCGCATCCTTCACGTAATGTCGGGTTCACCGACGCGGGGTGGAGCAGCTCGGTAGCTCGCTGGGCTCATAACCCAGAGGTCGCAGGTTCAAATCCTGTCCCCGCTACTGAAGGCCGAGGGCCGGAATCCAGGAATGGGTTCCGGCCCTCGGTGTTTGGCGTTTTGGCGTTCTCTGGGGGAGCGGGGGTGGCGCGAAGCCCCGGCGCCCCTTCAGGGGGCCGGGGCTTCGGGGTGGGGTCAGGCTGCCGCGCAGTTCGGGCAGACGCCGCGGTAGGTCACCTCGACGTCCGAGATCGTGAAGCCGAAGCGCTCCGAGTCGGGGAGGTCGGACAGCGGGTTGCCGATCGGGTGGACGTCCCGGATCGCGCCGCACCGGGCGCAGACCAGGTGCTGGTGCGGGCGGTGCGCGTTCGGGTCGTACCGCTTGGCCCGCTGGTCGGTGGAGACCTCGATCACCTCGCCGAGGGAGACCAGCTCGCCGAGGGTGTTGTAGACGGTCGCCCTGGAGATCTCGGGCAGCTTGGCGACAGCCCGGGCGTGGACCTCGTCGGCCGTCAGATGGACGTGTTCGCCGTCGAGGACCTCGGCCACGACGCGTCGCTGCGCGGTCATCCGCCATCCGCGTCCGCGCAGCCGTTCCAGAAGGTCGCTCATGCGAATCAGCTTAACAGCAAGAGGACCAGTTTCCGAACATGTGTGAGTTTGGAGCCTTGCTTGATTTGGATTTTGTCTAATGTAGGATCGAGGTTGATTGTTGATCAAGTTGTAGGGATGGGTAGACGTGACGCAGGGACCGCTCACGACGGAGACCGGTGCACCGGTGGCCGACAACCAGAACAGCGAGACCGCGGGTGCCGGCGGGCCGGTGCTCGTCCAGGACCAGCTCCTCCTGGAGAAGCTGGCCCACTTCAACCGCGAGCGCATTCCGGAGCGCGTGGTGCACGCCCGGGGCGCGGGCGCCTACGGCACCTTCACGGTGACCGCCGACGTCACCCCGTACACGCGCGCCGCGTTCCTCTCCGAGGTCGGCAAGCAGACCGAGGTCTTCCTGCGCTTCTCGACCGTGGCCGGCAGCCTGGGCGCCGCGGACGCGGTCCGTGACCCGCGTGGCTTCGCGCTGAAGTTCTACACCGAGGAGGGCAACTACGACCTCGTCGGCAACAACACCCCGGTGTTCTTCATCAAGGACGCCATCAAGTTCCCGGACTTCATCCACACGCAGAAGCGCGACCCGTACACCGGCTCGCAGGAGGCGGACAACGTCTGGGACTTCTGGGGGCTGTCCCCCGAGTCGACCCACCAGGTGACCTGGCTTTTCGGCGACCGCGGCATTCCGGCGTCCTACCGCCACATGGACGGCTTCGGCTCGCACACCTTCCAGTGGAACAACGAGACCGGGGAGGTCTTCTGGGTCAAGTACCACTTCAAGACCGACCAGGGGATCAGGAACCTGACCGCCGAGGAGGCCGCCAGGGTCGCCGGTGAGGACCCCGACTCCCACCAGCGCGACCTGCGCGAGGCCATCGAGCGCGGTGAGTACCCGAGCTGGACCGTCGGCGTGCAGATCATGCCCGCCGCCGAGGCCCGGACCTATCGCTTCAACCCCTTCGACCTGACCAAGGTGTGGCCGCACGCCGACTACCCGGTCGTCGAGATCGGCAAGCTGGAGCTGAACCGCAACCCGGAGAACATCTTCGCCGAGGTCGAGCAGTCGGTCTTCTCCCCGGCGCACTTCGTCCCCGGCATCGGCCCGTCCCCGGACAAGATGCTCCAGGGCCGCCTCTTCGCCTACGGCGACGCCCACCGCTACCGCGTCGGCATCAACGCCGGCCACCTGCCGGTGAACCGCCCGCACGCCACCGAGGCGCGCACCAACTCCCGTGACGGTCAGCTGTACGACGGCCGCCACAAGGGCGCCAGGAACTACGAGCCGAACAGCTTCGGGGGCCCCTTCCAGACGGACCGCCCGCTCTGGCAGCCGGTCCCCGTCTCCGGCGTCACCGGCGACCAGGCGGCCCCCGTGCATGCCGAGGACGACGACTTCGTCCAGGCGGGCAACCTCTACCGGCTGATGTCGGAGGGCGAGAAGGAGCGCTTGGTCAAGAACCTCGCGGGCGCCCTCGCGCAGGTCTCGCGGGACGACATCGCCGAGCGCGCGATCGACAACTTCCGCCGGGCCGGCGGTGACTTCGGCAAGCGGCTGGAGATCGCGGTCCAGGCCCTGCGCGGCTGACGGGCACCGACTGACGGGCCGGGTCCCTCGCGGGGCCCGGCCTGTCGGGCGTTCAGGCCGGTACGACGTGCGGCTGGGCCGGTGCCGGCACCCAGCAGCGGATGATGTCGCGGACCGAGACGATCCCGGCGGGCTCGCCGCGGTCGAGGACGATGAGGTGGCGGAAGCCGCCGTGGGCCATGGCGCGGGCGGCCTCCTCCAGGGTCCAGGTCGGGGCAGCGAAGACGACGTTGTTGGTGGTGTGGGCGTGGATGCGTTCCGTGTCCGGGTTCTGGCCGAGGCCCACGGAGTTGAGGATGTCCCGCTCGGTCAGGATCCCGATGCCGCCGGCATCCGGGTCGAGGACGATGGCGGCGCCGACCCGGCGGGCGGACATCAGGGCGGCGGCTTGGCGGAGCGTGTGGGCGGGGCCGACGGTGAGGACCACCGTGCTCATGGCGTCTCGGACGAGCATGGGATGGAGGCACCTCCAACAGATCCGGTGAACCCGTGAAGCACATCGTTCATCGATTCACAAGTTCACAACTGAGGGTGCCCTCAGCGTCCCAGGTAAAGGGCGGGTCAACAAGAGGGCGCGCGCAGCCAGTTGAGGGCGTGCGTGATCACCTCGTGCTGCTCAGTAGCGCTGGTTGAGGTACCCCAGCAACTCGTCGTGCAGCAGGCCGTTCGACGCGGCCGCATTGCCGCTGTGCGGGCCCGGGCGGCCGTCGAGGCCGGTGAAGGTGCCGCCGGCCTCGGTGACGATGATCGCGTTGGCGGCCATGTCCCACAGGGACAGCTCGGGCTCGGCGCAGAGGTCGACCGAGCCCTCGGCGACCATCATGTAGGGCCAGAAGTCGCCGTACGCGCGCGTGCGCCAGACCTCGCGGGTGAGGTCGAGGAAGCCGTTCAGGCTGCCCCGCTCCTCCCAGCCGCTGAGCGAGGAGTACGCGAAGGAGGCGTCGGCGAGCTTCGAGACGCGGGAGACGCGCAGGCGGGTGGCGGAGGTCAGGCTGCGGCCGGTGAAGGCGCCGTGGCCCTTCGCGGCCCACCAGCGGCGGCCGAGGGCGGGGGCGGAGACGAGGCCGACGACGGGCTGGTAGCCGCCCTCGGCCGCCTCCATCAGGGAGATGAGGGTGGCCCAGACGGGGACGCCGCGGACGTAGTTCTTGGTGCCGTCGATCGGGTCGATCACCCAGCGGCGGGGGCCGGTGCCCTCGATGCCGTACTCCTCGCCGAGGATCGCGTCCCTGGGGCGGGCGCGCTGGAGCTGGCCGCGGATGAGCTCTTCGGCGGCCCTGTCCGCCTCGCTCACCGGGGTCATGTCCGGCTTGGTCTCCACCTTGAGGTCGAGGGCCTTGAAGCGAGCCGTCGTCGCGGCGTCGGCCGCGTCCGCGAGGACGTGGGCGAGGCGGAGATCGTCGAGGTAGTCGGGCATGCAGGAACCGTATCCGGGTGACCTGGGGTGGGGCTACCGGGGGGCGGGGGGGTGTGCGCCGGGCCGGGGTGCGGAGAGGGCCGGTGGACACGCGCACGGTGGTTCGAAGGCGCCCCCCGGTGCCTTCGTGAACCCTTGACAGTGCCTGTGTGCGCGTCAAATCTGGGCGCAGAGCCGCTCGCCGAGGGAGGCGATGATGCCTGCAGCGCGGGAATCCCTACTGGACGCCGCCTACACGGCGCTTGCGCGACGGCCGTGGTCCGCCGTGCGGATGGTGGACGTGGCCGCGGCGGCCGGAGTGTCCCGGCAGACGCTGTACAACGAGTTCGGCAGCAAGGAAGGGCTGGCCAGAGCGCTGGTACGGAGAGAGGCCGACGAGTACGTCGCCGGGGTGGAACGGGCGCTCGCCGCGCACGCCGACCCGCGCGAGCGGCTCACCGCCACCGCCGAGTGGATGACGTCGGCCGCCCGGGACAACGCGCTGGTACGGGCCATGCTCACGGGCTGCTGGAGCGAGCGCCTGCCCGCGCCGACGCTGTCCGCCGTGCCGTCCTCCTCCGCCGTACCGGCGCAGCGCCGGGCGGACGGCCCGCTGCCCTCGCCCGGCGACTTCGTGCAGATCGTGCGGGACCGGGTGGTGACGGTGCTGACCGGTCCCGGCGCGGCCCCAAAGGACACCGCCGAGCTCGTCAGGTCCTGCGAACTGGCCGTACGGCTGGCCCTGTCCTGCGTGGCGGCTCCGCCGGGGGAGGGCGGGGTGGGGGAGTTGGTGCGGGCCGTCCTTCCGCGGCAGTCGGTGTGAGTGGTTACTTCAGCCAGCCCACCTTCGTGTAGTCGTCGTCCGCCAGTCCACCAGCGCCGAAGTTCGCGAGGTTCGAGCGGACGGCGAGGATCTGCGGGCGCTGGTAGAGCGGGATCGAGTGGCCGAGGGCCCAGATCCTGGCGTCTGCCTCGTTGTAGAGCTTGTTGGCGGCAGCCGTGTCGTTGGTCCGGCTCGCCTTCTCCAGCAGCGCGTCGACCTCCGGGGAGCCGACCGAGCCGTAGTTCTCGTAGAGGTTCTTGCCGGAGGTTTCGCGGTAGATCGGGTACGCCTCGGACCGGAACACCTGGTCGACCCAACGGAAGCTGGTGAGCTCGAAGTTGCCAATGGTGACGTACTTGGAGAAGTAGTCGTTGGCCGGCACCTTGTCGATGACCAGCTTGATGCCCGCCTGGCCGAGCTGCGCCTGCACCAGCTCCGCCTGGTCCACCTGGGCCGAGGTGGAGCCCGAGCTGAGCGTGTAGTGCAGGGTGAGCTGTTTGCCGCCCTTGACCCGGTTCTCGCCCTGGAGTTTCCATCCCGCCGCGTCCAGCAGCTCGCCCGCCTTCTTCAGGTCGTACGTGCCGTAGGTACCGGAGTTGTCCTGGTAGCCCGCCTGGTTGGGCATGAAGAAGTGGCTGCCGTAGGTCTTGAGCCTGACCGGGAGGTCCTTGCCGAAGGCGGTGGCGATGGCCTTGCGGTCGATGGCGTGCTGGAGGGCCTGGCGGACCCGGACGTCCTTGAGCGGGCCGCGCGCGCCGTTGAACTCGATGTGCACCTCGTCCCAGCGGGCGCCGACGCGGATGTCGGTGCCGGCCGCCTTCGCGAGCCGCTTGTAGTCCTCGGGGAGGAGCGCGGAGGCGTAGTCGATCTCCTTGTTGAGATAGGCGTCCGTCCAGGCCGTGTAGTCGAGGGCGCGGAAGACGATCGAGTCCAGCTTGGGCTTGGTGCCCCACCAGTCGGGGTCCGGGACCGCGGTGATCGTCTGAGCCGTCTTGTCGTACGAGGAGATCTTGAAGGCGGCACCGGTGATCGGGATCTTCTCCGTCCAGCCCTTGTTGAACTTCTCCGGCGTGTCGATCCCGGCGGCCGGCAGGAGGGGGTCGAACAGTCGCTTCCAGTCGGCGTACGGCTTGCCGAAGGTGACCTTGACCTGGTGGGCGTCGGCCCCCTGCTCGACCTTGGTGATCTGGTCGTAGCCGGAGGTGTTGGCGGCCTCGTAGTCCTTGTCCTTGCCGTTCAGGGCCCTCCAGACTGCCTGGAAGTCGCGCCAGCTCAGCGACTTGCCGTCGGACCACTTCGCCTTGGGGTTCAGTTTGTAGACGACCGTCTGCGGACTGGTCGAGGTCACCTCGGCGGACAGCAGGAAGTCCTTGTCCGGGTGCGACTGGCCCTGGGCGTCCGCGTTGAACAGGCTGGGTTCGACGAGCTCGTTGATGTCCGCCGCGTCGCCCTGGTTGCCGTTGGCGGTGTAGCGGTTGTAGTCCGCGATCCACTGGGAGATCGGCAGCTTGAGGGTGCCGCCCTGCCTGATGTCGCCGAGGGGATGCGCGTTGATCTCCTGGCTGCCGGCCGGGGCCGCGCTTCTCTGCGCCGCGGGTCTGCCGTCGTCGGCGGAGCCGCAGCCGGTCACCAGCAACGCGGCGGCCGCGGTGGCGGCGGTCCAGGCTGCGGCGGGGGTCTGGCGCATGTCGATGTCCTTCGTGGGGGCGGGCGGAGGTGCCGGATGCGCCGAACGTAGAACGGCTCACGACCATCGGGGGAGAGGTCCTGATGGGCTGTCATGTTCTCTTCATGATGTGGCAACAAGGCGCCTGGACCATTTCCTCTGTGCTTGCCTACCTGGCCAAACGCCTCGGCTACTACGCCGTGTTGCTCGTGGCCGCCGTCTGCCTCTCCTATCTGCTGGCCTCCTTGGCACTCGACCCGCGCGAGTACTACGCGGCCCGGCAGCCGCCCGTCTCCCCGGCCGCGGTGAACCACCACCTCACCGAGATCGGAGTCAACGACCATGAACCGCTCCTCACCCGCTTCCTGCGGTGGGCCGGGCACGCGGTGCGCGGCGATGCCGGGCAGACGATCGACGGCAGGTCGGTGAACGCCGAGTTCGGGCGGCGGCTCGGGGTGAGCCTGCGACTGCTGCTCGCCGGCACGCTCCTCGGCACGGTCGTGGGCGTCCTGGCCGGCGCGTGGACAGCCGTACGGCAGTACCGTTTCAGCGACCGGGCGGTCACCATCACGTCCTTCGCCCTCCTGTCGACCCCCGTGTTCCTGCTGGCGATCCTGCTCAAAACCGGTGCGATCTGGTTCAACCAGACGACCGGGACGGATCTGATCCAGTTCACGGGCGAGAAGAGCCCCGGAGTGGACGGCGGCTTCTGGACGGTTCTCAGGGACCGGTCGGTACACCTGCTGCTGCCCACCCTGTCCGTCGCGCTCTTCGCGGTGGCGAGCTACAGCCGCTACCAGCGCAGCACCATGCTCGACGTACTCGGCTCCGACTACCTGCGCACCGCGCGCGCCAAAGGGCTCGGGCGGTGGACGGTGCTGCTGAAGCACGGCCTGCGTACGGCGCTCATACCGATGTCGACCTACTTCTCCTACGGCTTCCTCGCGCTGTTCACGGGGGCCACCTTCACGGAGACGATCTTCGGCTGGCACGGGATGGGGGAGTGGTTCGTGGACTCGATCTGGAAGAACGACGTGAACTCGGTCGTCGCCGTCAACATCTTCGCCGCCGTCACCGTGCTGGCCTCCGGCTTCCTCGCCGACCTCCTGCACGCCGCCCTCGACCCGCGCATCAGGCAGGCGTCATGACCGCCACGATTCCCGAAGCCGTCGACGTCAGCGAAGCCCCCGCACCCGCCGGCCGCGCCGGTGTCGTGCTGCGCCGCTTCGTCCGCAACCGCACCGCCCTCGCCGGGGCCGTCGTCCTCGTGCTGCTCTTCCTGCTGGCCTTCGCCGGGCCGTACGTCACCCCGTGGTCGTACAGTCACATCGACTACACCGCCCTGCGCGCCGCGCCCGGCGCCGACCACTGGTGGGGCACCAACCGGATCGGTCAGGACGTGTTCGCGCAGACCGTGCGCGGGCTTCAGAAGTCGCTGGTCATCGGGTTGCTCGTGGCTGTGCTGTCCACCGGGCTCGCCTCGCTGGTCGGGGCCTCGGCGGGCTATTTCGGCGGCTGGACGGACCGGCTGCTGATGTTCTTCGTCGACCTGCTGCTGGTCTTCCCGTCCTTCCTGATCATCGCGATCGTCTCGCCCCGGCTGCGTTCGGGGGGCTGGTTCGCCTTCGTCGGACTGCTCGCCGTGTTCGGGTGGATGATCACGGCCCGGGTGGTGCGGTCGATGACCCTCTCGCTCAAGGAGCGCGAGTTCGTGCGGGCGGCGCGGTACATGGGCGTGGGACCTTTCCGGATCATCTGGCGGCACGTGCTGCCCAACGTCGCCTCCTTCCTCATCATCGACGCCACCATTCAGGTCGGCGGCGCGGTGATGAGCGAGACCGCGCTGTCCTACTTCGGCTTCGGCGTGCAGCCGCCCGACGTGTCCCTGGGCACGCTCATCGCCTCGGGGACGGGCGCGGCGGTGACGTACCCGTGGATGTTCTTCTTCGCGGCCGGGCTGCTGGTCGTGTTCGTGCTGGCCGTGAACCTGGTGGGCGACGGGCTGCGGGACGCCCTGGACCCCACCTCGAAGGGTGCCTCCCGATGAGCCCGTTGCTGGAAGTGACCGGTCTGGACGTCGACTTCGACGGCAGACCCGCGGTCCGCTCGGTGAACCTCGCCCTCGAACGCGGCCAGGTCCTCGGGCTGGTCGGCGAGTCCGGCTCCGGCAAGTCCGCGACCGCGCTCGCCCTCCTCGGGCTGCTGCCGGGCAACGCGTCGGTACGCGGGTCCGTACGGCTCGACGGCACCGAACTCCTCGGCGCACCCGAGCGGGAGCTGACCCGGATCCGGGGCCGCCGTGTCTCGATGGTCTTCCAGGACCCGCTGTCCGCGTTCACGCCCGTGTACCGGATCGGCGACCAGATCGCCGAGGCCGTCCGCGCCCACCAGGACGTCTCCCGGGAGCAGGCGTCCACCCGCGCCGTCGAACTGCTCGACCTCGTCGGCATCCCCGAACCCGCCCTGCGGGCCAGGGCGTTCCCGCACGAGTTCTCCGGCGGCATGCGCCAGCGCGCCATGATCGCCATGGCGATGGCCAACGCACCCGACCTGATCCTGGCGGACGAACCGACCACCGCCCTGGACGTCACCATCCAGGCCCAGGTCCTCGACGTCCTGCGCACCGCCCAGCGCGAGACCGGCGCCGCGGTGCTGCTGGTCAGCCACGACCTCGGGGTGATCGCCCGGACGGCCGACCGGGTCGCCGTCATGCACGAGGGCCGGGTCGTCGAGTCGGGCACCGCGGTGGAGGTCTTCCGGCACCCGAAGGAGCCGTACACCCAGCGGCTCCTGGCGGCCGTCCCCCGCCTCGACACCCCGCGCCGGACGCAACGGGCCACCGGGGAGCCGGTGGTGCGGGTGCGCGGGCTCACCCGCACCTTCCCCGTCCTCAAGGGCACCGCTTTCAAACGCCGCGTCGGCACGGTGTACGCCGTCGACGGCGTCGACCTCGACGTCCGGCGGGGCGAGACCCTCGCCCTGGTCGGCGAGTCCGGGTCCGGGAAGTCGACCACCCTCTTCGAACTGCTCGAACTGGCCGCTCCGGAAGGCGGATCCGTCGAACTGTTCGGGCAGCGCCTCGGGACGCTCACCAAGGCTCAGGTCAAGGCGTTGCGGCGGCGGATCCAGATCGTCTTCCAGGACCCGATGGCCTCCCTCGACCCGCGGCTGACCGTCGGGGACATCGTCGCCGAGCCGCTGCGCACCCAGGGCGCCGACCGGGCCACGATCGCCCGCCGGGTGCCCGAACTGCTCGCCCGGGTAGGCCTCGACCCGGCGCGCGCGGACCGCTTCCCGCACGAGTTCTCCGGCGGCCAGCGCCAGCGCGTCGGCATCGCCCGCGCCCTGTCCGTCGAGCCGGAACTGCTCGTCCTGGACGAGCCGGTCTCCGCCCTCGACGTCTCGGTCCAGGCCGGGGTGCTGGAGTTGCTCCAGCGGTTGAAGGAGGAACTGGGGCTGGCCTACCTCTTCGTCTCCCACGACCTGTCCGTCGTCCGGAACATCGCGGACCGCGTCAGCGTGGTCTACCTCGGCCGCACGGTCGAGGCCGGCCCGGTCGACGAGGTCTTCGCCCGCCCCCGGCACCCCTACACCCAGGCCCTGCTGTCCGCGGTACCCCTGCCCGACCCGGAGCGGGAGCGGCGGCGGACGCGGATCCTGCTCGCCGGCGACCCGCCGAGCCCCACCCGCCGCCACGACGGCTGCCGGTTCCGGACCCGCTGCCCGCTGTACGCGCAGCTCGCGGAGGAGGAGCGGAAGCGGTGCGCCCACGACGTTCCGGTGCTGGACGCGGACAGAGACGGAGACGGCGGCGACGGCGGCGGAGACGGCGGCGGCGACGGGGCGGCCTGCCACTTCCCGCGGGTACGGGAGGTCCTCTAGGCGGCTTCGGCCCGCAGCTTCTCGGCCCGTCGCCGGGGGTCGTAGTTCGGGCCGACGCCCTCGATGAGCAGCAGGTCGCCCACGATGTGGTCGGTCCGCAGCCGGAGGATCGCCTGGTAGGCGGGGGAGGCGTACCAGGCGCGCGCCTCGGCCAGCCCGGGGAACTCGATCAGCACCATGCTGCCCGTCCAGTCGCCCTCCACCACCTCGGCCGGCGGGCCGTGGATGACGAAACGCCCGTGGAAGGGGTCGAGGGTGCCCTGGATGCGCTCCAAGTACTCCAGCACGTCCGGGTGATGACGACGGTCGCGCAGATGCGCGAAGCCATAGGCGGCCACGGCACGCTCCTTCGCTCGCTCGCGCACGCCCCCCGCGGGACGGCGTACCGAACGTAGCGACGAGGGCCCGTACCCGGCGATTACCTCCGAGGTAAGGCCGGATGTCCGGTACTAGTGGGCCGAGCCGGACAGCTGAAGGCCGATCACGCCGGCGATGACCATGCTGATGGAGACGATCTTCAGGGTGGAGACCAGGTCACCGAGGAAGACCATGCCGTAGATCGCGGTGCCCGCCGCGCCGATACCGGTCCACACCGCGTAGGCCGGGCCCACGTCCAGCTTCTTCAGGGAGAGGGTGAGCAGGCCGAAGCT
Organism: Streptomyces sp. NPDC001480; assembly: GCF_042894725.1. NCBI lineage: Bacteria > Bacillati > Actinomycetota > Actinomycetes > Kitasatosporales > Streptomycetaceae > Streptomyces > Streptomyces sp. NPDC001480. The sequence goes on from NZ_JBIAVX010000011.1 coordinate 138,591, forward strand.
GCCGAGGGCGAAGCAGCAGAAGGCGACCGTGGGCCACAGCCGGGTGAAACCGTGGGAGAGCTTGAGGCACACGGCGAAGCCGGTCTCGAGCATTCCGGCCACGATGACCAGCAGCCACGCCATGTGCTGTCCTCCCGTTGGTCCGGCTCGGTGCGATTATGCACTTACCGGACTCGGGTCCCTCCAAACAACGCGGCGTCAGTCGCCTTCCGTGCGCTCACGGGTGGCCAGCAGCCTGCGCAGCGAGTACAGCCGTGCCGGGTCGGCGTGGCCCTCGGCCACCCAGGCGTCCAGCGCGCAGTCCGGCTCGTCGTGGCTGCACGCGCGCGGGCAGCCCTCCGTGCCGGGTTCGAGGTCCGGGAAGGCGTGGATGACGCGGGACGGGTCGATGTGCGCGAGGCCGAAGGACCGTACCCCCGGCGTGTCGATCACCCAGCCCCCCGCGGCGTCCAGGGGCAGGGCGAGGGCCGACGTGGTGGTGTGGCGGCCACGGCCCGTCACCGCGTTCACATGGCCCGTCGTGCGGCGGCGGTCCTCCGGGACCAGTGCGTTGACGAGGGTCGTCTTGCCGACGCCCGAGTGGCCGACGAAGGCCGTGATCCGACCGTCCAGCTGCTCCCGCACCCGCTCGGCCGCGCCGCCGTCCGCCAGCTCCTCGCGGCTGGTGACGACGTAGGGGATGTCCAGGGCGCCGTACAGCTCCAGCAGCTTGTCCGGCGGTGCCAGGTCCGACTTGGTCATCACCAGGAGGGGTTCCAGGCCGCCGTCGTAGGCCGCGACCAGGCAGCGGTCGATCAGCCGCGGGCGCGGCTCGGGGTCCGCCAGGGCCGTGACGATGGCCAGCTGGTCGGCGTTGGCGACCACCACCCGCTCGTACGGGTCGTCGTCGTCCGCGGTGCGGCGCAGGACCGAGGCGCGCTCCTCGATGCGCACGATACGGGCGAGCGTGTCCTTCTTCCCGGAGAGGTCACCGACGAGCGCCACGCGGTCGCCCACCACGGCGGCCTTGCGGCCCAGCTCGCGGGCCTTCATCGCCATGACGATACGGCCGTCGACGAGGCAGGTCAGACGGCCCCGGTCGACGGTGAGGACCATGCCCTCGGCCGCGTCCTCGTGCTTGGGCCGGATGTGGGTGCGGGGTCGGTTGCCCTTGCGGTTGGGGCGGCTGCGGATGTCGTCCTCGTCGGTGTGCTTGCCGTAGCGGCGCATGGCGGTGATCCCCTACGCCCTGTCGCTCCCGAGCATCCCGGTCCACAGCTCGGGGAAGTCGGGCAGGGTCTTCGCCGTGGTCGCCACGTTCTCGATCAGCACGCCGTCGACCGCCAGGCCGATGATCGCACCGGCCGTCGCCATGCGGTGGTCCTCGTACGTGTGGAAGGTCCCCCCGTGCAGCGGGCGCGGCCGGATGTGCAGGCCGTCGGCCGTCTCGGTGACGTCACCGCCCAGCTCGTTGATCTCCTTGGTCAGCGCGGCCAGCCGGTCCGTCTCGTGCAGCCGCAGATGGGCCACGCCCCGCAGCGTCGAGGGGGAGTCGGCGAGCGCGGCGACCGCGGCGATGCCCGGGGTCAGCTCGCCGACGTCGCCCAGGTCCACGTCGACACCGTGGATCGAGCCGGAGCCGGTGAAGACCAGGCCGTACTCGGTCAGCTCGCAGGAACCGCCCATCTCGGTGAAGATCTCGCGCAGCCGGTCACCCGGCTGGGTGGTCCTGGCCGGCCAGTCCGGGATCAGCACCTTGCCGCCGGTGACCAGCGCCGCCGCCAGGAACGGCTGGGCGTTGGACAGATCCGGCTCGACGGTCAGGTCACGGCCGAGCAGCGCGCCCGGGGTCACCCGCCACACGTTCGGCTCACCGCCCGACTCCGGGGTGTCCACCTGGGCGCCGACCGCGCGCAGCATGTCGACCGTCATCCGGATGTGCGGCATGGAGGGCAGCGTCGCGCCGGTGTGGCGGACCTCGACGCCCTGGTTGAACCGGGGGCCGGACAGCAGCAGCGCCGACACGAACTGGGACGAGGACGAGGCGTCGACCGACACCGGACCGCCGTCCAGCGCGCCGCCGCCGTGCACGGTCAGCGGCAGCGCACCCCGGCCGTCGTCGTCGATCCGGGCGCCGAGCACGCGCAGCGCGTCGATCACGCCGTTCAGGGGACGCTCGTACGACCTGGGGTCGCCGTCGAAGCGGACCGGGCCGTCGGCCAGCGCGGCCACCGGCGGCAGGAAGCGCATGACGGTGCCGGCGTTGCCGACGTCGACCGTGGCCGGGCCGTGCAGGCCCGTCGGGAGCACACGCCAGGCCTCGCCCGTGCCGTCCGGGCCTACGCCTTCCTCGATCTCCACGCCCATCGCGCGCAGGGCGCCGGCCATCAGCAGCGTGTCGCGGGAGCGCAGCGGGCGGCGCAGCCAGCCGGGCTCGGAGGCGAGGGCGGCGAGCACCAGGGCGCGGTTGGTGACCGACTTGGACCCGGGCACGTGGACCGTCGCGTCGACGGCTCCGCTCGCGTGCGGGGCGGGCCAGAGGGCGGTGTGGGCGTCGTTCGGGGCCATGGGCCCCACTTTAGTGGTGGACGGTGCGGGGCGTTGCGCGGCAGCGGGCCCGTCGGGGCTGGTCGCGCGAGGCTCAGACTTCCAGCAGCCAGCGGCCGCCGCCGATCAGCGAGCACAGCGACACCACGTGGAACAGGAACAGCCACAGGCCCGCCGGGACGTGCGTGAGCCGGGACAACTGGTCCGCGTCGGAGTCGCCCGCGCCGCCGCGCGACCGCTTCGCCTGGAGCTCGAACGCCGGGCGGACGCCGCCGAAGAGCAGGAACCACACCACCGCGTAGGCGAACGCGGCCTGCACCTGGGGACCGGCCAGCCAGGAGACCAGCAGGAAGGCACCGCCCGCCAGCACCACCGTCAACACGCCGTACGCGTTGCGGATCATCACCAGCATCGCCACCAGGAGCGCGGTCGCCAGCCACAGCAGCAGCGTGATCCGCCCGGCGGCCAGCAGGGCGGCGCCACCCAGGCCCAGCAGCGGGGGAGCGGTGTAACCGGAGGCGGCGGTGAGGATCATGCCGATGCCGTACGGCTTGCCCCGGCTGAGGGTGAGGCCGCTGGTGTCGGAGTGCAGCCGTATGCCGGTGAGCTGGCGGCCGGAGAGCAGCGCGACGAGCCCGTGGCCGCCCTCGTGGGCGATGGTGATCGCGTTGCGGGAGACGCGCCACACGGTGTGCGGGACGACCACCGCGAGCGCCGCGCCCAGGGTGGCGAGCACCACCCACAGATCGGGGTCCGGCTGGGTCCCCATGAGGCGGTCCCAGACGTCGGGCAGCGCGGTGGCGGCGGTGCTCTCCATGTTCGGCGGTTGCTCCCTCTTGCTGTGCGGAGTCTGGCAGTGTGGCACGTATGTGCGGACGGTATGCGGCGAGTCGTAGGCCCGAGGATCTCGCGGGAATCTTTGAAGTCGAGAAGTGGGAGCCCGAGGAGACCTTGGAGCCGGATTACAACGTGGCTCCGACCAAGGAGGTCTACGCGGTCCTGGACCGTCCTGTGAAGGACGCCGAGACCCCGCGCCCGGTTCGCCAGCTGCGCAAGCTCAAGTGGGGTCTGGTCCCCTCCTGGGCCAAGTCGCCCGAGGGCGGCGCGCGGATGATCAACGCGCGGGCGGAGACCGTGCACGAGAAGCCGTCCTACCGCCGCGCCTTCGCCGCCCGGCGCTGCATCCTGCCCGCCGACGGCTACTACGAGTGGGTCACCGGCAGTCAGGAGCGGGACCTGGAGGTCGAGGGGAAGAAGAAGCGGCCGCGCAAGCAGCCGTACTTCGTGCTGCCCGCCGACGGGTCGGTCTTCGCGATGGCCGGGCTGTACGAGTTCTGGCGGGACCGGACGCTGCCGGACGATCACCCGCAGGCCTGGTGGGTCACGTGCTCGGTGATCACCACGGAGGCGGAGAGCACGCCGCTGGCCGTCGCGCCCGCGGAGGGGCCGCATTCGCTGGCAGAGATTCATCCCCGGATGCCGCTGATGCTCACGGCGGATCGGTGGGACGCGTGGCTGGACCCGTCCCGTACCGATGTCGAGGATCTGCGGTCGCTGCTGGTGCCGCCGCCTGCGGGGCTCATGCGGGCGTATCCCGTTTCGACTGCCGTCAGCAATGTGCGGAACAACGGGGCTGACCTGTTGAAGGAGCTGGAGGGGCCGGAGGTGGGCACGCTGTTCTGAGCGGGGTTCGGGGGTGCGCGGGGTTGGCGCTGGGGCGGGGGTCGCGCAGCCCGGCGCTTGCGGGGTGCCTCCCCCACTCTCGGCTTCGCTCGAGCGGGGGGACCCCCACCGCCCACCCGTGCCGCCTGGGGGTCCCCCCAGGCCCTCAAGGCCCCTTGAGGCACTGGGGGAGGCACGACTGCCCGCAGCTAGGTCGGCAGGGAACTGCCCGCAGCTAGGCTGGAGATCGTGACCCGTACCGAGATCGTCGACACCGATGCCGGGGCCGCCCGTATCACCTGGCACCCGGCCAGGAAGCCGAGGCTCGTCCTGGCCGTCAGCCACGGTGCCGGAGGTGGTGTCGAGGCGCGGGATCTTCAGGCGCTTGCCGGGGTGTTGCCTGGGCACGGGGTGACATTGGCGCTGGTCGAGCAGCCGTGGCGGGTGGCGGGGAAGAAGGTGGCGCCCGCGCCCAAGACGCTGGATGCCGGGTGGCGCGGGGTCTGGCCCGTGATCGGCAAGCAGGGGCTGCCGGTGGTTTCCGGCGGGCGGAGTGCGGGGGCGCGGGTCGCCTGCCGTACGGCCGGAGAGCTGGGGGCCCACGCCGTTCTCGCGCTCAGCTTCCCCCTGCACCCGCCGGGCAGGCCCGAGAAGTCCCGCGCCGACGAACTGCTGGGCGCCGGGGTGCCGACGCTCGTCGTGCAGGGCGGCAACGATCCGTTCGGTAGGCCGGAGGAGTTCCCGGACGGGACGGACATCGTCGAGGTGCCGCACGGCGATCACGGTTTCGCCGTGCCCAAACGCGCGGAGATCACCCAGGAACGGGCACTGGAGGTCGTCACCGACGCGGTCGTCCAGTGGACCGCGTCACTCGGCTGACCGCCGGGAATGCTCGGCAGCGCGGCGCTGTTGTGGCGGACGGAAGTGCTGAACCACCAGCACGGATGTCGTAGGAGAGGAAGTCCGCCGCATGGGTTCGACCTTCTGCCCGAGCCGCAGCAGCCGTACTGACCTGGACTGGACAGTGCTGCACGCGGCCAAGACCGCTCCTATTCGAGCGGCGGCAGGCACCGGTCGTCGTCTATCCTCCGAATCGAGTGGGTCCGGTTTCGGCCTCACGCGCGATCTTGAGGAGGTGGGTCCGGTCACTGGGACGGACGCAGGGACCGACAACGGCCAGGCGGAGCTGCCCGAGGGCCAGGGCGCCGGTGCGGAGTCGACCGTGGAGCGCAGCGCGCGCTTCGAACGGGACGCGCTCGAATTCCTCGACCAGATGTACTCGGCCGCCCTGCGCATGACGCGCAACCCGGCCGACGCCGAGGACCTGGTGCAGGAGACGTACGCGAAGGCGTACGCGTCCTTCCACCAGTTCCGCGAGGGCACCAACCTCAAGGCGTGGCTGTACCGGATCCTCACGAACACCTTCATCAACTCGTACCGCAAGAAGCAGCGCGAGCCCCAGCGCAGCGCGGCCGAGGAGATCGAGGACTGGCAGCTCGCCCGTGCCGAGTCGCACATGTCGACCGGTCTGCGCTCCGCCGAGTCGCAGGCGCTCGACCACCTCCCCGACTCGGACGTGAAGGAAGCGTTGCAGGCGATCCCCGAGGAATTCCGCATCGCCGTCTACCTCGCAGACGTAGAGGGCTTTGCGTACAAGGAGATCGCGGACATCATGGGGACACCCATCGGTACGGTGATGTCCCGGCTGCACCGGGGCCGCCGTCAGCTGCGCGGCATGCTCGAGGACTACGCCCGCGAGCGTGGGCTGGTCCCGGCCGGCGCCGGGGAGTCGAACGAAGCGAAAGGCTCGGGCTCATGAGCTGCGGAGAGCCGCACGAGACGGACTGCAGTGAGGTCCTGGACCATCTGTACGAGTTCCTCGACAGTGAGATGCCGGACGTCGATCGTGACAAGTTCAAGCAGCACTTCCAGGAGTGCTCGCCGTGCCTGGAGAAGTACGGCCTGGAAGAGGCCGTGAAGAAGCTGGTCAAGCGGTGCTGCGGGCATGACGACGTGCCGACCGACCTGCGCGCCAAGGTCCTGGGGCGGCTCGACCTGATCCGCTCCGGCCAGACGGTGCCCGAGCACGACGTGACGGCCGCGCCGGTCACATCCCAGGAGTCCTGACCCTCGGGTCATCACCCGAACGTGCTAATCCTCGGGTCATAGGCCCTCGAACCCCCCGACTACCGCCCTAGGCTCCGAACGCCTGGCAGGGCTGGTCGGGGGAGGGGTCATGGAGGCGGTTCCGGCACGGGTACGCGGCTATGTGGCCGGTGTCGCCCTGCTCGCGCTGCTGTGTCCGCTGCCGCTGCCCGCGCTCCACACCCCCTGGTGGGCGGTCGCCCTGCTCGCCGGGCTGTACACGGCCTGCGAGCACGCCGTACGGCGCCGTTTCCCGGGCACGTTCCAGCCCGTCTACCCCGTTCTGCTCGCCGGGGCGTTCCTGCTGCCCCCGGCCGCCGCCGCGCTCGTACCGCTGCCGGGCGCGCTGCTGTCCCACGTGGGCCGGCGGCCCGCGACCGCGCGGCGGATCTGGCGGGCCGCCCGGCTGGCGCTCGCCGTGTGGGGTGCGGCCCAGGTGCACTGGGCGCTGGGCGGCCAGGCCGCGGTCGTCGCCTCCGACTTCCCGTACGCCCTGCTGCCCGCCGTGGCCGCCGTGCCGGCCTTCTGCCTGGTGCTGGCCGCCCTCGACGGCGGGATGCTCGCCGTCGAGGGCCGGGTGCCGGCGCGCCGGGCCTGGCGAGGGCTGCTGTCGCGGTCCCTGGCGCCGACCGGGGTGCACGGGCTGGCCGGGCTGATGATGGCCGTGCTGTGGCGCAGCCCGTACGGGCCGGTCGCCGCGCTGCTCGTGCTGCTGCCGATGTGCGTGTCCTGGTGGGTGTTCGCCCAGTACCACCGGGAGCGCGCCGCCCACCAGGCGACCATCCGCGCACTGGTGCAGGCCGTCGACATCAAGGACGGCTACACCCGCGGGCACAGCGAGCGCGTCGGACAGGCGTCCGTGCTGATCGCCCGCGAACTGGGCATGGACGACGAGCGGGTCGAGGTGCTGCGCTTCGCCGGGATCCTGCACGACGTCGGCAAACTCGGCGTGCCCACGCGGCTGCTCCGCAAGGACGGACCGCTCACCCCCGAGGAGCGGCGGGTCATCGAACTGCACCCCGAGTACGGCCACGAGATGGTGCGCGGCATCTCCTTCCTCGGCGAGGCGCGCGCGGCGATCCTGCACCACCACGAGCGCATGGACGGCACCGGATACCCCTACGGCCTGGTGGGCGGCCAGATCCCCGAGTGCGCCCGGGTCGTCGCCGTCGCGGACGCCTTCGACGCGATGACGTCCACCCGGTCCTACCGCAGGGCCCGGCCCGTACCGGCCGCCCTGGAGGAGCTCCAGCGGTGCGCGGGGGCGCAGTTCGACCCCCGGATGGTCACCGCGCTGGCTCGGGCCCTGGGGCGGCACGGCTGGTGTCCCGCGGTCACCGCCGACGAGCCGGAGTGCGCCACGGCACCACCCGAAGCCGTCGCGGGGCGGACCGGAGCGCGGCGATGACCGCCCTGCGCCTCATCCACGCCTGTGCCGCCCTCGTCGCCGGTGCCGCCCTCGCCGACACCCTCTGGACCGGCCTGGACGAACGCGGTGCCGCCCTCGCCTTCGGCGTCCTCGTCACGGTCGGCGAACTCATCCGGTGGACCGGAGCCAAGGTCAGGGAGGCCGCGCCGATCGGCGCCGCCGGGGCGCTGGCGTACGCGCTGCTCGGGGAGGACGCGGGACACGCCACCCGGCACGACGCGCCCCAGGTCGTCGCCGTCGTCCTCGCCGCCTCCCTGCTGGGCAGCGTGCCGCACATCTGGAGCGGGCGGACCCGGACCCTCGACCACCTGGCCCGCCGCGTCCTCACCGTCGGCTTCGCCGCCGTCTGCTTCCAACCGCTCTACAGCCGGGGCGTGTTCGAGAGCTGGGGCGGGCCGGCCTATGCGCTGCTGCTGATCGCGCTGCTCTCCCTCACCGCGCTGTGCGACGCCCTGCTGGCCGCCGCGCTGGCGCACTCCCGCAGCCGCTGGCCGTTCGGCCCGCTCCTCAGGGACGAGCTGCGGGGACTCGTCGGGATCGGGTCCGCCGTGTGCGCGACCGGGGCGGTGATCGCGCTCGCCATCGCCGTCGCGGGTCTGTGGGCGCTGCCCGTCTTCTGCCTGCCGCTGCTGCTCACCCAGCAGTCGCTGCGCCGGTACGCGGCCGTGCGCGCCACCTACCGGCAGACCATCGCCTCCCTCGCGCGGGCCACCGAGATAGCCGGCTACACCCCGGCCGGGCACGCCCACCGGGTCGCCGCGCTCAGCCGGGCCGTCGGCCGGGACCTGGGACTCACGCGGCCGGAGCTGACCGTACTGGAGTACGCGGCCCTCATGCACGACATCGGCCAGCTCAGCCTCGTCGACCCGGTGCCGGCCGGGGCCACCGCGGTGCTGCCCGCCGAGGAGCAGCGGCGCATAGCACTGCTCGGCGGGGCCGTCGTACGGCAGACCGGGGTGAACGCGGCGGTCGCCGTGGTCGTGGAGCGGCAGGCCGACCCCTATCCGGAGCAGCCGCTCGCCGCACGGATCGTCCGGGCCGTGAACGCCTACGAGGAGAAGACCCGGGACGCCGGGCCCGGCGGGCCGCTGAAGGCGCTGGAGGAGCTGCGGCTCGGCACGGCCGGGGAGTACGCGCCCGAGGTCGTGGAGTCCCTCGCGCGGGTGCTGTGGCACCAGCGCGGCGGCGGGAGCCTGTCTGACCGTCCCGCGGGCTGGGTAACCCATGGGTAATGAGCGCCCTGGCCTGCGTACGTGGTTGGATGCGAGGGAGAGGGTGTCCGGGGGCACAAGCCAGCCCACTGTGCGGAACTGGAACTGGCAGGCGGGAATCGTGAGGATCTTCGGCAAGGGACGGCACCGGCCCTCCGCCTCCTGGCGGCAGGCCACCGACCGGGCGTTTACGCTGATCGGGGACGGCAGGTACGAGGACGCGGGCGAGCTGCTGACGCGCGCCGCCGACCTGGAGCCCTGGCTGTCGGAGTCCTGGTTCAACCTCGCCCTGCTGCACAAGTTCCGGCACGACTGGGAACAGGCGCGGGCGGCGGGCCTCAGGGCCGTGGCGCTGCTCGAGAAGGAGACCGGGGCGCCCGACTGGTGGAACGTGGGCATCGCCGCCACCGCCCTCCAGGACTGGCCGCTGGCGCGCCGGGCCTGGCAGGCCTACGGGCTGAAGGTGCCGGGAGGGGCCACCGCCTCCGGGGAGCCGCTGGGGATGGACCTGGGCAGCGCGGCCGTACGGCTGTCGCCGGAGGGTGAGGCCGAGGTCGTGTGGGGCCGCAGGCTCGATCCGGCGCGGATCGAGGTGCTGTCGATTCCGCTTCCCTCGTCCGGGCGGCGCTGGGGCGAGGTCGTGCTCCACGACGGTGTGCCGCACGGTGAGCGGACCACGGCCGCCGGGCACGCCTACCCCGTCTTCGACGAGATCGAGCTGTGGGCGCCCTCGCCGGTGCCCACCTGGGTGGTGCTCCTGGAGGCCGCCACCGAGGCCGACCGGGACGCCCTGGAGCAGCTCGCCGCCGACGCCGGGTTCGCGGCGGAGGACTGGTCGTCGTCCGTGCGGCTGCTGTGCCGGATGTGCTCCGAGTCCCGGATGCCGTCCGACGAGGGCGACGGTGTCCACCTGGACCCCCACGACCACAGCGAGCCGGGGCACCCGGGCCCGCTGGGCCACCGGACCGACGGGCAGCTGTGGGTGCCGGAGCGGGAGTGTGGCGTCGCGGCGCCCGCCGCACTGGTGAGGGGACTGCTGGACGGCTGGGTGGCGGACAGCCCGGACTCGCGTGACTGGCGGGATCTGGAAGAGGTCTGCTGAGCGTTCGCCGTACCCTGTATCAGCACCACACCTGTGGTGTGCACCCCAGTTTTTCCGAGGAAGGCGTACGTCGGTCATGGCCCAGCAGGACACCGATCAGCAGCACGCGGGCGTGCTCCCCGTCGACGAGGAGGGCTTCGTCGTCGACACGGAGGACTGCGAGGAGCGCGAGACCGCCTGGCGTGAGCGCGGCACCTCGCGGCCGATCACGGTCGTCGGCAACCCGGTGCTGCACAAGGAGTGCAAGGACGTCACCGAGTTCGGCGAGGAGCTCGATCAGCTGGTCGCCGACATGTTCGCCAGCCAGCGCACCGCCGAGGGCGTGGGCCTGGCCGCCAACCAGATCGGCGTCGACCTGAAGGTCTTCGTCTACGACTGCCAGGACGACGAGGGCGTGCGGCACGTCGGCGTGGTCTGCAACCCGAAGCTCGTCGACCTGCCCGCCGACAAGCGCCGGCTGGACGACAGCAACGAGGGCTGCCTGTCCGTCCCGACCGCGTACGCGCCGCTCGCGCGCCCCGACTACGCCGAGGTCACCGGGCAGGACGAGAAGGGCAACCCGGTCAAGGTACGGGGCACCGGCTACTTCGCTCGCTGTTTGCAGCACGAGACCGACCACCTGTACGGCTACCTCTACATCGACCGTCTCTCCAAGCGTGAACGCAAGGACGCGCTGCGGCAGATGGCCGAGAACGAGCCACGCTACCCCGTGGTCGCCAACGACTGAGCCCCCGCTCCGCGCGTGCGGGGACCGTACGGGAGCAGCGACGACGCCCGGTCAGGATCCGTCCCGACCGGGCGTCGTTCGTTTGTTCGTCGCATGATTCCCGGCATCTTGGGGTGGTGAGTGGGGCAAATCCGTTCCCAGAGCGGTCAGTTGTGGTGCTGAATGGAAGTGCGGGGATACGCAACGGCGCACGCCCGGCACAGCGGGAGGGGCGTGCGTAACTGGCGGCTGAGAGGGGTTTGTTCGTGCATGCTTTCCCACGCGGCACCACATCGACACCGACGGCGGTCGCGGTTCCGCCGTCGCTCGCCCTTCCGGTGATCGAGGACGCGTTTCCCCGGAACCTGCACCCGTATTGGCCAAAGCTTCAGGAGAAGACCCGCCTGTGGCTGCTCGAAAAACGGCTCATGCCGGCGGACAAGGTGGAGGAATATGCCGACGGACTGTGCTACACCGACCTCATGGCCGGGTACTACCTCGGCGCGCCCGACGAGGTGCTCCAGGCCATAGCCGACTACAGCGCGTGGTTCTTCGTCTGGGACGACCGCCACGACCGTGACATCGTGCACGGCCGCGCGGGCGACTGGCGGCGGCTCAGGTTCCGCCTGCACACGGCCCTCGACTCACCCGGGCACCAACTGCGCCACCCGGACCCTCTGGTGGCAGGCTTCGCGGACAGCGTGCTGCGGCTGTACTCCTTCCTGCCGGGCACCACGTGGAACGCGCGGTTCGCCCGGCACTTCCACGCGGTGATCGAGGCGTACGACCAGGAGTTCCGCAACCGCACGAAGGGACACGTCCCCGAGGTCGAGGAATACCTCGCCCTCAGGCGCCAGACATTCGCCCACCGGATATGGACGGACCTGCTGGAGCCGAGCGCGGGACTCGAACTCCCGGACGCCGTGCGGAAACATCCGGCATACCGGCGACCGGCCCTGCTGAGCCAGGAATTCGCCGCGTGGTACAACGACCTCTGCTCACTGCCGAAGGAGATAGCGGGCGACGAGGTGCACAATCTCGGAATCAGCCTGATCACCCATCAGGAACTCACCCTGGAAGAGGCGGTCGGGGAAATCAGGCTGCGCGTCGAGCAATGCGTCGACGAATTCCTGGAGGCGGAGCGGACCGCCTTGCGGTTCGCCGACGACCTCGACGACGGCACGGTGCCGGGAAAGGAACTCGGCGCGGCCGTACGGGCCTGCCTCGGCAATATGCGGAACTGGTTCAGCTCCGTCTACTGGTTCCACCACGAGTCCGGCCGGTACATGGTCGACAGCTGGGACGACCGGTCCACGCCCCCGTACGTCAACAACGAAGCGGCAGGTGAGAAATGACCGTCGAATCCGTGCGACCCCTGACGTCCGACGCCCCGGAGCTGCGGGACCCGCCCCTCGCCGGGGGCGGCGTCCCGGTCCTCGGCCACGGCTGGCAGCTGGTCCGCGACCCGCTGGCCTTCATGTCGGGGCTGCGCGACCACGGCGACGTCGTGCGCCTCAGGCTCGGCCCCAAGACGGTGTACGCCGTCACCACGCCGGAGCTCACCGGCGCGCTGGCGCTCAGCCCCGACTACATCATCGCCGGACCGCTGTGGGAGTCCCTGGAGGACCTGCTCGGCAAGGAGGGCGTGGCCACCGCCAACGGCTCCCTGCACCGCCGCCAGCGGCGCATCATCCAGCCCGCCTTCCGCCTCGACGCGATCCCCGCCTACGGTCCGGTCATGGAGCAGGAGGCGCACGCGCTGAACGAACGCTGGCAACCCGGCGAGACCCTCGACTGCACCTCCGAGTCCTTCCGCGTCGCCGTGCGCATCTCGGCCCGCTGCCTGCTGCGCGGCGAGTACATGGACGAGCGGGCCGAGCGGCTGTGCGTCGCCCTCGCCACCGTCTTCCGTGGCATGTACCGCCGGATGGTCGTCCCGCTCGGACCGCTCTACCGGCTGCCGCTGCCGGCCAACCGGGAATTCAACCGGGCACTGGCCGATTTGCATCTCCTGGTCGACGAGATCGTCGCCGAACGCAGGGCATCTGGTCAAAAGCCGGACGATTTGCTGACGGCATTGCTGGAGGCGAAGGACGACAATGGCGACCCCATCGGAGAACAGGAGATCCACGATCAGGTGGTCGCCATACTCACCCCCGGAAGCGAAACAGTCGCCTCCACGATCATGTGGCTCCTCCAGGTCCTCGCCGAACACCCGGAACACGCCGCCAGGGTGCGCGCCGAGGTCGAATCCGTGACGGGCGGCCGGCCCGTCGGATTCGACGACGTGCGGCGGCTGACCCACACGAACAATCTCGTCGTCGAGGCCATGCGTTTGCGCCCCGCTGTATGGATATTGACGCGGCGGGCGGTGACCGACACCGCTCTGGGCGGCTATCGCATTCCGGCGGGGGCGGACATCGTGTACAGCCCGTACGCGATCCAGCGCGACCCGCGTTCCTACCCGGACCACCTCGGGTTCGACCCCGACCGCTGGCTGCCGGAGCGGGTCAAGGACGTGCCCAAGCACGCGATGAGCCCGTTCAGCGTCGGCAACCGCAAGTGCCCCAGCGACCACTTCTCGATGGCGCAGCTGACCCTGATCACCGCGGCGGTGTCGGCGAAGTACCGCTTCGAGCAGGTCAGCGGGTCGAACGACGCGACCCGGGTGGGCATCACGCTCCGCCCGCACCGGCTACTGGTCAAGCCCGTTCAGTGGTGACGCGCCCCGTGTGACGCCTGCCGCTACCGGCGCGCGCTCAGGCGGCCTCAGGCCCCCGGAACGCGCGCCGGTAGGCGTTCGGGGTCGTGCCCAGCGCCCGGACGAACTGGTGGCGCAGCGCGGCCGCCGTACCGAACCCGGTCCGCCAGGCGATCGCGTCCATCGTCTCGTCCGTACCCTCCAGCAACTCCTGGGCCAGCAGCACCCGCTGGCGCAGGATCCAGCGGTAGGGGGTGGTGCCCGTCTCCTGCTGGAAGCGGCGGGCGAAGGTGCGCGGGGCCATGTGGGCGCGGGCCGCGAGCTGTTCCACGGTGACCTCCTCGTCGAGGTGCTGCTCCATCCACGCGAGCACCTCGCCCACGGTGTCGCAGGAGCTCTTCGGCAGCGGCCGCTCGATGTACTGGGCCTGCCCGCCGTCCCGGTGCGGGGGCACCACCATGCGCCGGGCGATCTTGTTGGCGACCTCCGGGCCCTGCTCCTTGCGCACGATGTGCAGGCAGGCGTCGATGCCGGCGGCGGTGCCGGCCGAGGTGATCACCGGGTCCTCGTCGACATAGAGCACGTCCGGCTCGACGACCGCGCGCGGGAAGCGCCGGGCGAGCTCGTCGGAGTGCCGCCAGTGCACGGCACAGCGCCGCCCGTCCAGCAGCCCGGCCGCGCCCAGCAGGAAGACGCCCGAGCAGACGCTGAGCACCCGGGCACCCCGCTCGACGGCCCGGCGCAGCGCGTCGAGCAGCGCGGGCGGGTACTCCCGGCTCATGTACGTGTCACCGGCCGGTACGGCGATCAGGTCCGCATCGTCGAGCCGCTCCAGACCGTACGGCGTCGACAGCGTGAACCCGCAGCCGGTGCCCAGTGTCGGACCCTCGGCCGAGGCGACCGCGAAGTCGTACACCGGCAGCCCCTCGTCGCTGCGGTCGATGCCGAACACCTCGCAGACGACGCCGAGCTCGAAGGGGTGCACGCCGTCCAGCAGCACGGCCGTCACGTTCTTCAGCATGCTGCCAGTGTGCCTCCGCAGTGGCAGGAATTTGAAGATGTACGGCAGTCCTGCCACTCACGGTAAGCAGTGTCCGGCGCGACAGTGGTGTCATGACTACAGCGCAGACAGAAGGCCTGACCGCAATGCTCGTCGTCCTCGGGATCTTCGTCCTGATGGTCCTCCCGTCACTGATCGGCATCGCGCACGACCGGCGCGTCGACCGACAGATCAGGGAGGCCCAGCAGGCACGGGAGGAGACCGCGGATCAGAAGTCCTCGTCCAGGTCGACGGTGCCCTCCACCGCCACCTGGTACGCCGAAGGACGCCGCTCGAAGAAGTTGGTCAGCTCCTGAACACCCTGCAGCTCCATGAAGGAGAAGGGGTTCTCGGAGCCGTACACCGGGGCGAAGCCGAGGCGCGTCAGACGCTGGTCGGCGACGCACTCCAGGTACTGTCGCATCGAGTCGGTGTTCATACCCGGGAGGCCGTCACCGCACAGGTCGCGCGCGAACTGGAGCTCGGCCTCGACGGCCTCCCGCAGCATGTCGGTGACCTGCTGCTGGAGCTCGTCGTCGAAGAGGTCCGGCTCCTCCTTGCGGACGGTGTCCACGACGTCGAAGGCGAAGGACATGTGCATCGTCTCGTCGCGGAACACCCAGTTGGTGCCGGTGGCCAGACCGTGCAGCAGACCCCGGCTGCGGAACCAGTAGACGTACGCGAAGGCACCGTAGAAGAACAGGCCCTCGATGCACGCGGCGAAGCAGATGAGGTTGAGCAGGAAGCGGCGGCGGTCGGCCTTCGACTCCAGCCGGTCCAGCTTCTCGACCTCGTTGATCCACTTGAAGCAGAACCCGGCCTTCTCGCGGATGGACGGGATGTTCTCCACGGCCGCGAAGGCGGCGGCGCGGTCCTCCGGGTCGGGCAGATAGGTGTCGAGCAGCGTCAGATAGAACTGGACGTGCACGGCCTCCTCGAAGAGCTGGCGGCTCAGGTAGAGCCGCGCCTCGGGGGAGTTGATGTGCTTGTACAGCGTCAGCACCAGGTTGTTCGCCACGATCGAGTCGCCCGTCGCGAAGAACGCGACCAGCCGGCCGATCAGGTGCTGCTCCTCCGGTGACAACTTGGCGAGGTCGGCGACGTCCGAGTGGAGGTCGACCTCCTCCACGGTCCAGGTGTTCTTGATGGCGTCCCGGTAGCGCTCGTAGAAGTCGGGGTAGCGCATGGGGCGGAGAGTCAGCTCGAAGCCGGGGTCGAGCAGGTTCTGGTTGGGCATTACTGGCAGGCCTCGCAGGACTCGGGGTTTTCCAGGGAGCAGGCGACCGCGTCGGGGTCGGCGACCTGCTGGACGGGGATTGTCTTCTGGGGCTGCGCCTGGCCCTGGGCGGCGCGGGCGATGCGGGTCGCCGGGCGGGAGCGCAGGTAGTACGTCGTCTTCAGGCCCTGCTTCCAGGCGTACGCGTACATCGAGGAGAGCTTGCCGATGGTCGGCGTCTCCAAGAACAGGTTCAGGGACTGGGACTGGTCCAGGAACGGGGTGCGGGCGGCGGCCATGTCGATCAGGCCGCGCTGCGGGATCTCCCAGGCCGTGCGGTACAGCGCCCGTACGTCGGCCGGGATCCAGGCGAAGTCCTGCACCGAGCCGTTCGCGTCGCGCAGCGCCTCACGGGTGCGGGCGTCCCAGACGCCGAGCTCCTTGAGGTCCTTCACCAGGTACGAGTTGACCTGGAGGAACTCGCCGGACAGCGTCTCGCGCTTGAACAGGTTGGACACCTGCGGCTCGATGCACTCGTAGACGCCGGCGATCGAGGCGATGGTGGCGGTGGGGGCGATGGCCAGCAGCAGCGAGTTGCGCATGCCGGTCGTCGCGACGCGCTCGCGCAGCGCCGCCCAGCGCTCCGGCCAGGTGAACCCGACGCCGTAGTGGTCGGGGTGCAGCACGCCCCGGGCCGTACGCGTCTTCTCCCAGGCCGGCAGCGGGCCGTTGCGCTCGGCGAGGTCGGCGGAGGCCTCGTACGCGGCGAGCATGACGCGCTCGGCGATACGCGTGGACAGCGCCTTCGCCTCCGGCGAGTCGAAGGGCAGCCGCAGCTTGAAGAAGACGTCCTGGAGACCCATCGCGCCGAGGCCCACCGGACGCCACTTGGCGTTGGAGCGGCCGGCCTGCTCGGTCGGGTAGAAGTTGATGTCGACGACGCGGTCGAGGAAGGTGACGGCGGTACGGACGGTGTCGTCCAGCCGCTCCCAGTCGATGTCGCCGGTCGCGGTGTCGACGAAGGCGCCGAGGTTGACCGAACCCAGGTTGCAGACCGCGGTCTCCCCGTCGTCCGTGACCTCCAGGATCTCCGTGCACAGGTTCGAGGAGTGCACGACGTGACCCGGCTCGGCCGTCTGGTTCGCGGTGCGGTTGGCGGCGTCCTTGAAGGTCATCCAGCCGTTGCCGGTCTGCGCGAGGGTGCGCATCATACGGCCGTACAGGTCACGGGCCGGGATGGTCTTCTTCGCGAGCCCCTCGGCCTCGGCCTTGCGGTACGCCGCGTCGAACTCCTCGCCCCACAGGTCGACCAGCTCGGGCACGTCGGCCGGGGAGAACAGGGACCACTGCTCGTCGGCGTTCACGCGGCGCATGAACTCGTCCGGGATCCAGTGCGCGAGATTGAGGTTGTGCGTACGGCGGGCGTCCTCGCCGGTGTTGTCGCGCAGCTCCAGGAACTCCTCGATGTCGGAGTGCCAGGTCTCCAGGTAGACCGCGGCGGCACCCTTGCGCCGGCCGCCCTGGTTCACGGCCGCCACGGACGCGTCGAGGGTCTTGAGGAACGGCACGATGCCGTTGGAGTGCCCGTTGGTGCCGCGGATGAGGGAGCCGCGCGAACGGATCCGGCTGTACGACAGACCGATGCCGCCGGCGTGCTTGGAGAGCCGGGCGACCTGGTGGTAGCGGTCGTAGATGGAGTCCAGCTCGTCCTTGGGGGAGTCGAGGAGGTAGCAGGACGACATCTGGGGGTGCCGGGTGCCGGAGTTGAACAGGGTGGGGGAGGAGGGCAGGTAGTCGAGGCGGCTCATCAGGCCGTAGAGCGCGGCCACTTCGTCGACCGAGCGGGCTGTGTCGTCCTCGGCGAGGCCGCTCGCCACCCGCAGCAGGAAGTGCTGGGGCGTCTCGACGACCTTGCGGGTGAGGGGGTGCCGCAGGAGGTAGCGGCTGTGCAGGGTGCGCAGGCCGAAGTAGCCGAAGCGGTCGTCGGCGCCGGTGTCGATCAGCGCGTCCAGGCGGGCCGCGTGCAGCCGTACGAAGTCGGCGGTGCGGTCGGCGATGAGGCCCTCGCGGTGGCCGACGGCCACGGACCCGGTGAACGAGGTGACGCCCTGGGAGGCGGCCTCCGCGGCGATGCTGATGGTCAGCAGCCGGGCGGCCAGCCTGGAGTAGGCCGGGTCCTCGGAGATCAGGCCGGCGGCCGCCTCCGTGGCCAGTTCGCGCAGTTCCGCCTCGTCGGCGCGGGCGGACCGGCCGCGCAACGCGGCGGCGGCCACCCGGCCGGGGTCGGCGTCGGGCAGGTCGGCGGTCAGCTCGGTCAGGGTCCGCAACAGCGCGGTACCGGGACCGTCGGACTCCACCGGGGTCGCCTCGGTCGCCGGGATGGCTGAAGCCGGGTCGGCTGGCGCGATGGTCACGTGGGGCACTCCCTCGCTCGGCAGGGGGCCTGGCGGAGGGCAGGGGGCAGCACACGAGCGCGCACGGCGTCGCGTCCACCGGCCCACTCCACGAGGCCCGGACGTCAAGGCACCCGGGCCGGACGGCCGGGGCGCGCTGTCGGCAGGTCCTCGGACTGACTCCTGTGCACAGACATGCACAAGTACACCGTTGCGGGACAGTTCCGGATTCGCACCGGATTCCCCTGCGGCGACAACGAGCATGAGCATACATCTTGTGCTCGCCCGTCACGCCACCCCCAGATGTTGTGTCGGGGCGGTTTCAGAGCGTCAGCTCGTAGGTGAGGAGAGTGATGTCGTCGAGGTCCGGGATCGGGTTCCAGTCCCGCCCGGGGCTGCGGACGAAGCCGAGTCGTTCGTAGATGCGATGGGCGGCGCGCATGGTGCGCTGGGTCGACAGGACGACCCGTACACACCCCTCCGCGGCCCGCGCACGGTCCACGCAGGCACGGACGAGGGCCTCGCCGGCACCCCGGCCGCGCGCCGCCCGAGCGACCGCGAGCATCCGTATCTCGGCCTCTCCCGGTCCGGCGATGTCGGCCATGGGCCCGCCGGAGGGTACGAAAGTGACCCCGCCGAGTACGTTTCCGTCCGCCACCGCGACCAGCACGTCGGCGGCCGCCGCTCGCTTGGCCACGTCTCTGAGCTCACCGAGGTACCAGTCGCTCTCCCCGAAGTCGAGGAGGCCGTCGTCGAGGTAGGCGCGGGCGGTCAGTTCGCCGAGAGCCGCGTACTCGTCGGGTTCCACTTCACGGATCTGGATGTCCATGGCCCGCAGTGTGCCCCACGCACCAGACGGCGGGCCGCCGGATTTCCCGACGGCCCGCCGCAGCCCTGCCTGCTGGGGCCTCCTCTAGTGGGAGGCTCCGGCCGTCGCCGGGGGCAGTTCCACCTCGACGCCGGGGTCGCCCGCGTCCGCCGTGTAGTCCTCCGGCTTGGTCTCGTCGACGCCCTCGGGGGCCTTCGCCGCCTTCAGGACGAAGGTCAGGACCACCGTCACCACGACGTTCAGGACGAACGCCGTGAGGCCGATGTAGCCGATCTCACCGATACCGGGGATCTCCTTCGCCGAGCCGCCGAAGTGTGCTTGCGTCGGCGAGGCCACCCCGTACGCGGCGAACGTGCCGTACACCATGCCGACCGCCCAGCCGGCCAGCAGGGCCCAGCGGTGGAACCAGCGGGTGAACAGGCCGCCGACCAGCGCCGGGAAGGTCTGGAGGATCCAGATGCCGCCGAGCAGCTGGAAGTTGATGGCGACCGTCTTGTCCATGGTCAGGACGAAGACCAGCGCGCCCACCTTCACCAGCAGCGACACGATCTTGGAGACCCGGGTCTCCTCCTTCGGCGTGGCGTCCGGCTTGATGAAGTCCTTGTAGATGTTGCGGGTGAAGAGGTTGGCCGCCGCGATCGACATGATCGCCGCCGGCACCAGCGCGCCGATGCCGATCGCCGCGAAGGCCACGCCCGCGAACCAGTCCGGGAACATGTCCTCGAACAGCTGCGGGATCGCCAGCTGACCGTTGGTGACCTTCACCCCGGCCGCGATCGCCATGAAGCCCAGCAGCGCCAGCAGGCCCAGCATCAGGGAGTACAGCGGCAGGATCGTGGTGTTGCGGCGGATCACCTCACGGCTGCGCGAGGACAGGGTCGCGGTGATCGAGTGCGGGTACATGAACAGCGCCAGCGCCGAGCCCAACGCCAGCGTGGCGTACGTCCACTGGCCCGCCTCCGCCGGCACGAGCGCGCCGCGCGGCTTCCCGGTCGCCGGGTTGACCTGGCTGAACGCGTGGCCCGCCTTGGCGAAGACGTCGTCGAACCCGCCCAGCTTGATCGGGATGTAGATGATCGCGACGGCGATGACGATGTAGATCAGCGCGTCCTTGACGAACGCGATCAGCGCGGGCGCCCGCAGGCCCGACGAGTACGTGTACGCGGCCAGCACGCCGAAGGCGATCAGCAGCGGCAGGTCCTTCACGAACCAGTTGGTGTTCTCGCCGCCGCCGACGCCCATCACGTCCAGCACGGCCTGGATGCCGACCAGTTGGAGCGCGATGTACGGCATCGTCGCCAGGATGCCGGTCAGCGCCACCGCCAGCGACAGGCCCTTGGAGCCGAACCGGCCGCGCACGAAGTCCGAGGTCGTCACATAGCCGTGCTTGTGCGAGACCGACCACAGGCGGGGCAGGAACGTGAAGATCAGCGGGTAGACGAGGATGGTGTACGGCACCGCGAAGAAGCCCGCCGCGCCCGCCGCGTAGATCGCCGCCGGCACCGCCACGAAGGTGTAGGCCGTGTACAGGTCGCCGCCGAGCAGGAACCACGTGATCCAGGTGCCGAACGACCGGCCGCCCAGGCCCCATTCGTCGAGGCTGTGCTCGTTGTCGGCCTTGCGCCAGCGCGCGGCGAGGAAGCCCATGGCCGTGACGGCCAGGAAGAAGAAGATGAAGACGCCGAGCGCGACGCCGTTCACGCCGTCCTTCATTCCGCCGCACCCCCCTTCGCGGTGTGGCGGGACCGCTGGTCACGGCGCCACAACTGGTAGGCGGTCATGGTCAGCGCGGTGGAGATCAGCACCCACAGCATCTGGTACCAGTAGAAGAACGGGATGCCGATGAACGCGGGGTCCGCCTTCGCGTAGGAGCCGACCCACAGCATCGCCACGAAGGGCGCGACGAGACACAGGCCGATGATCACCCGGACCGGCGTCACCACCGGTGGTTTCACTTCAGGCGTTTCGGACATGCCACAGCTCCGTCCCCTCACTGATCACCTGTGTAATGCGCAGGCAATCTAGGCGACAGTGTCACGCCGGCGGAAGACCTCATCCGCATATCGGTATGTCGATTTCGGGGTTGTGGCGTGAAGATGCCGACTCGGCTAATCCTGCGGTCGCTTGAGTCTCGCCACGAACTTGTAGCGGTCCCCCCGGTACACCGAGCGCACCCACTCCACCGGCTTGCCCTCGCGGTCCAGGGAGTGCCGGGACAGCATCAGCATCGGCAGGCCCACGTCCGTACCGAGCAGACCCGCCTCGCGCGGGGTGGCCAGCGAGGTCTCGATGGTCTCCTCGGCCTCGGCGAGGTGGATGTCGTAGACCTCGGCGAGCGCGGTGTACAGCGAGGTGTACTTCACGAGGCTGCGGCGCAGCGCCGGGAAGCGCTTGGCCGACAGGTGCGTGGTCTCGATGGCCATCGGCTCGCCGTTGGCCATGCGCAGCCGCTCGATGCGCAGCACCCTGCCGCCGGCCGTGATGTCGAGCAGCTCGGCGAGCCGCTCGTCGGCGGTGATGTAGCCGACGTCCAGCAGCTGCGAGGTCGGCTCCAGACCCTGGGCGCGCATGTCCTCGGTGTAGCTGGTGAGTTGCAGCGCCTGCGAGACCTTCGGCTTGGCGACGAAGGTGCCCTTGCCCTGGATGCGCTCCAGCCGGCCCTCGACGACCAGCTCCTGAAGGGCCTGGCGGACGGTGGTGCGCGAGGTGTCGAACTCGGCGGCCAGCGTGCGCTCGGGCGGGACGGGGGTGCCCGGCGCCTGGGTCTCCGTCATGTCGAGCAGGTGCTTCTTCAGGCGGTAGTACTTGGGCACGCGCGCGGTACGGACGGTGGCGCCACTCTCGTTCTCCGCACTGCTGACGTCGGTGCTCATGCTCTGCCTTCCCGGCTCCGGGTGCCCAAGCGACCGACATGCCCATCGGCCACGGCTCACATCGTGGCACGGCTCAGCGCGTCGGGTCCCCACCCGCACGCTCCGTGATCTCCTCTGTATACCGTTGTGATCCTGCTTGGTCTAGTCCAAAGCCGTGGTTGCCGCACCTTGTACCTACCTCAAGCCGACCATGCCGGCCTCAGATGCCCTGCCAGTCCGGCTTGTGGGCATAGGTGTGCCGGAAGTAGTCCGCGAGCTTGAGCTTCGACGCCGCGGCGTCGTCGACGACCACCGTGGCGTGGGGGTGCAGCTGGAGCGCCGAGGCCGGGCAGACGGCCGCGACCGGCCCCTCGACCGTCGCCGCCACCGCGTCCGCCTTGCCCTCGCCGGTGGCGAGCAGCACCAGGTGGCGGGCCTCCAGGATGGTGCCGATGCCCTGGGTGATGACGTGGTGCGGCACCTGCTCGATGTCGCCCTCGAAGAAGCGGGCGTTGTCGATGCGGGTCTGCTCGGTGAGCGTCTTGATACGTGTGCGCGAGGAGAGCGAGGAGCAGGGCTCGTTGAATCCGATGTGCCCGTCGGTGCCGATCCCGAGCAACTGGAGGTCCACGCCCCCGGCCTCGGCGAGCGCCCGGTCGTACGCCTCGGACGCGCCCTGCACGTCCTCGGCGGTTCCGTCCGGGCCCATGAACGCGTCCATCGCGATCCCGAGCGGTTCCAGCACCTCCCGGCGGAGCACGGACCGGTAGGACTCGGGGTGCTCGGCGGGCAGTCCCACGTACTCGTCGAGCTGCGCTATTCGCGCCTGCGCGGCGTCCACGGCCCCGGCCCGCACCTTGGCCGCCAGGGCCCGGTAGATGGGCAGCGGGGTCGAGCCGGTGGCCACGCCCAGCAGGGCCCCGGGCTTGCGTCGCAACAGCTGTGCCATGGCCTCGGCGATGAGTTCGCCGCCCGACTCGGCGTCCGGAACGATGACAACTTCCACGCTGGGGCCTGCCGATCTGTGTGGTTACCGGTCAGTGTGGTTTAGACCAATCGAAAGAATGGTACCGCGCGCACCCCGGCTACGTCAGCGAGCCCCCTGTGGCATCCACCCAGCTCCCGGTGACCCAGCGCCCGGCGTCGGAGGCGAGGAAGGCCACCACGTCCGCGACGTCGGCCGTCTCGCCCACCCTGCCCAGTGCCGATATCTCCGCCGCCCGCGCCCAGCCGCCCTCGGTGCCGTGCAGCAGCTCGGCGGTGTTGTCGGTGTCGATGATTCCCGGGGCCACCGAATTGACGGTGACGCCCCGGCGGCCCAGCACCTTGGACAGGTCCCGGGAGAAGACGTCCAGGGCGGCCTTGGTCATCGCGTAGGCGATCTGGTGGGGAAAAACGGCGGTCCGGGCGAGGCCGGACGAGATGTTGATGATCCGGCCGCCGTCGCGCAGCCGCTCCAGGCCGTGCCGGACGATGAAGAACGGCGCCCTCACGTTCACCGCGAAGACCTGGTCGTAGGTCGCCTCGTCGATCTCCTCGATGGGCGGGGCGCCGCCGATCCCCGCGTTGTTGACCAGGATGTCCAGCCCCTCCGCGTGCCGGTCGAACTCCTCCCAGAGGGCCTCCGCGTCCCCCGGCCGCCCCAGTTCGGCCCGGATCGCGAAGGCGGAGCCGCCCGCCGCCTCGATCGCGGCCACCGTCTCCTTCGCCGCCGCCTCGCTGCTGCCGTAGTGCACCGCGACCCGCGCCCCGTCGCGCCCCAGCCGCTCGGCGATCCCGCGCCCGATCCCCCTGCCCGCCCCCGTGACGAGTGCCGTCCTGCCTGTGAGCACACCCATGCCGACGCCCTCCGAATTACCTAGTGATCGATACACAAAGACCGTACAACGCGTCGGCGGCCCTTTTCTAGGGAGCGCTATAGAATTCACCCCATGGTGTCGAGTGAGCTGAGCGAGTCGAGCGGCGAGGCGAAGCAGCGGGCCGGCGTCGCCTCCAGATCCCGGGGCCGCCCCCGCTCCTTCGACCGGGCCACCGCGCTGGAGAGGGCGCTCATGGCGTTCTGGGAGCACGGCTACGAGGCGACCTCGGTCTCCGACCTCACCAGGGTCATGGGCATCGGGGCACCCAGCCTCTACGCGGCCTTCGGGGACAAGCAGTCGCTGTTCGAGGAGGTCGTCACGGTCTACGCGGGGACGCACGGATCCTTCGGGGACCGGGCCTTCGCCGAGGAGCCCACCGCCAGGGCGGCCGTCGAGCGCATGCTGCGCGAGGCCGCGGCCGAGTACACCGATCCCGCCCATCCGTACGGCTGCCTGGTGATCCACGCGGCCATCAACTGCACCAGCCCCGAGGTGGAGGCGCTGCTGCGGGAGCGCCGCAAGGCCAACATCGCCGCCTTCGAGCGCCGCATCCGCGAGGACGTGACCGCGGGCGAACTGCCGGCGGACCTCGACGCCGTCGCACTGGCCCGGCACACGGGCGCCGTGATCCAGGGGATGTCCCAGCAGGCGCGCGACGGCGCGAGCCGGGAGGAACTGACCGCACTCGCGGAAATTGCCATGGCCATCTGGCCCCGTACGTGACCCGGGCGGGCTAGGCTTCGAAGCGCCAAGTTGCAACAACTCCCGACGCATGGACACATCTGCTGGTCTAGTCCACAATGCGTAGGACGCACTCTTCCGCCTTCCCCGCACAGGAAGGCGGACCGAGGACCCGGAGCTCTCTGCCCTGACTGCCCCGGATCCTCATCCATCGGCCGACCGGGACCGCACACCCCACGGCCGTTGCTGCTCCGGGCTGCGGTGCCGGGAGGGTTGAGGGTCCCTCCCAGGCGCCGCGGCCCGCGGGTGTTTTTCGGCCAGGTCCGGCCCCCGGGTACGCTCGCAGACGTGCCCTCCATGAACGAACTCGTACGCCAGCACACCGCCCTCGACGACTCCGACCTCGAGTGGCTCCACCTGCTGGTCTCGGAGTGGCAGCTGCTCTCCGACCTCTCCTTCGCGGACCTGGTCCTGTGGGTCCCCACGCGCGACGGCACGCGGTACGTCTCGGTGGCCCAGATGCGCCCCAACACCGGCCCGACCTCCTACCAGGACGACATGGTCGGCCATCTGGTCCCGCGCGGCCGGCGTCCCATGCTGGACGCGGCGCTGGACGAGGGCCGGATCGTGCGCGAGGGCGACCCGGAGTGGCGCGAGGAGGTCCCGGTACGGGTCGAGTCGATCCCCGTACGACGGGACGGGCGGGTCCTCGGCGTCATCGCCCGCAACACCAATCTGCTGACCGTGCGCACCCCGAGCCGCCTGGAGCTCACCTACCTCCAGAGCGCCTCCGACCTGGCGCAGATGATCGCGGCCGGCTCCTTCCCGTTCCCCGACCAGCAGGTCGACATGGACGCCTCGCCGCGCGTCGGCGACGGCCTGATCCGGCTGGACGCTGACGGCATCGTCCAGTACGCCTCGCCGAACGCCCTGTCCGCCTATCACCGCCTCGGTCTCGCCGCCGACCTGGTCGGCCAGGAACTGGGTACGACCACCGCCGAACTCGCCCCGACCCGGGGCCCGGTGGACGAGGCGCTGGCCAAGGTCGCGAGCGGATGGGCGCCGCGTGAGTTCGAGATCGAGTCCAACGACGGGGTGATCCAGTTCCGGGCGATCCCGCTCAAGCCCAAGGGGACGCGCATCGGTTCACTGGTCCTGCTGCGGGACGTCACCGAACTGCGCCGCCGCGAACGCGAGTTGATAACCAAGGACGCCACCATCCGGGAGATCCACCACCGGGTGAAGAACAACCTCCAGACGGTGGCGGCCCTGCTCCGCCTCCAGGCCCGGCGCATCGAATCCGAGCGCGGCCGGGAGGCGTTGGAGGAGGCCGTGCGACGGGTCGGCTCCATCGCCATCGTGCACGAGACGCTCTCCCAGAACCTGGACGAGCGGGTGGAGTTCGACGAGATCGCCGACCGGGTGCTCGCGATGGTCGCCGAGATCTCACCGGGCAAGGTCGCCGGCCGGCGCAGCGGCCGCTTCGGCATACTCGACGCCGAGGTCGCCACCCCGCTGTCCATGGTCCTGACCGAGATCCTCCAGAACGCCCTGGAGCACGGCTTCCGCGACGGCGACACCGGAACCGTCGAGGTCTCCGCGGTCCGCGGCGGCACCACCAAGGAGGCCCGCCTCCTGGTCACCGTCCAGGACGACGGCGTCGGCCTCCCCGACGGCTTCGACCCCCACCGCTCGGGCAACCTGGGCCTCCAGATCGTACGGACCCTGGTGGAGGGCGAGTTGGGCGGCACCTTCGACATGGTCCCGGCGCCGGAGCGGGGGACGCGGGTGATCCTCGACATCCCGGTGCGGGCACAGAAATAGGCACGGACACAACGGAGGCACCCCGAACAGCATTGAGCCCCGGACCACAAGTGGCCCGGGGCTTAAGCTCGTTGCTGCTCTACTAAGCGCATCGGGGGTACTGCGCGCTGCGGCTCGGGGGCGGGAGATGCGTACTCGCTGTACGCGCCGCCAAGCTCAGGCTGTCAGCAGGGGTGGGTTGTCAGGCGGAGGCCTGACGAGCCCGGTTGCGGGCGGCGCGGCGCTTCATCGCGCGACGCTCGTCCTCGCTGAGACCACCCCAGACGCCGGAGTCCTGGCCGGACTCGAGCGCCCACTGCAGACACTGCTCCATAACCGGGCAGCGACGGCAGACGGCCTTGGCTTCCTCGATCTGCAGCAGCGCAGGACCGGTGTTGCCGATGGGGAAGAAGAGCTCGGGGTCTTCCTCGCGGCAAACGGCGTTGTGACGCCAGTCCATGGCTGCTACCTCTCCTTGGTATTACATGCAGATTGCTTGTGAATGTGAACGCTTTCACGAATCCCTCAACAAGTGAAGGGCCGACCGCCGAGTCTTCCCCGGCGTGGTCCTGTGTCTGAAGAGGGGTTCCGGTGATCAGTGGAGGCCGGTGTTGCGGCCGTCCCGATCGCCACGTAGAGACTCGCAAACCTCAGCGGCGGATACAACCCCTTCCGGAAAGTTTTTTTTGATTCCTCGGTGTCGACTGGGTCACAGCCGTACTTCCATGGGGTGGATCCTGGCCTAAACGTTCGAGTGAAAGGACTTTAGCCCGTTCCGCTCACACAATCACACGCAGTGCGCGGCGTACGCCTGTGAACGTCACGCTGGTACGCAGTCCCAGGTGGTCGCCGTCCATCTGAAGGGGGAGTGGCACCTTCGAATGCAAGGTGAAGCCGTCCAGGTCATGCAGGGAGCTGGCGTGCTTGCCATGGGGGCCGCGCTCAGGGGACGAAGTGAGCAACTGGGTGCCATACCGGGCAACCGCGGCCGTGGACAGGCGGCTGAGACCGAGTACGTCGAGGCCTTTATCGAACGAGGCCTTAGGCGACGTGTACATCGGGCGATTGCCGAGATAGGTCCAAGGCGACGTGTTCGAGACTATCGCCACGACAAGGTCGGTGACCGGGTCCCCGCCGGGGTGTTCGAGCGTGATCGTGCCGTGCCGGCGGTGCGGCTCGCCGAGGAACTGCCGGACGACCTGACGGACGTACAAGGCGTGCGTCGACTTCTTGCCCAGCTCGCGCTGCTGCTCGACCCGGCCGACCACACCCGCGTCGAAGCCGAGGCCCGCGTTGAACGTGAACCAGCGGGAGGGGACCGCCTCGTCCTCGGTGCCGGGCGTGCCCGAGGCCAGACCGAGACCGACGACCCGCTCGCGGCCCTCGCGCAGGGCGTCCAGCAGGGCGCCGGTGGCCTCGACGTTGTCGTTGGGCAGGCCCAGGGCGCGGGCGAAGACGTTGGTGGAGCCGCCGGGGACCACGGCGAGGCCGGGCAGCCGGTCCGGGTCGGGGCCGGCGTGCAGCAGGCCGTTGACCACCTCGTTGACGGTGCCGTCGCCGCCGAGGGCCACGACCAGGTCGATGTCGTCGCTCTCCGCCGCCTGCCGGCCCAGGTCCCGGGCGTGACCGCGGTACTCGGTGGTCACCGCCTCCAGCTTCATCTCGCTCGCCAGCGCGTGGATCAGCACGTCACGCCTACGTGCGCTTGTGGTGGTTGCCGCCGGATTGACCACGAGAAGTGCACGCATGGGTTGCAGGTTACCTACTGGGTGGTACTGGGCCCAGACCGAGGTAGGGATCCGGTAAGAGAAGGGGGCGTGAGCCTGGACACCCCGGGCTCCGGGGCGAGGGCTACCCTTCAGGGGTGAGCAGCGAGCAGAACCCCACCACCGAGACCCCAGCGGAGGCCGACGGCCCCCGTCCGCGCCGGCTGACCTACGCGGCCGCGCTGGCCGCGCTGGAAGGGTCCGCGCTGGTGGTCGGGGGTGTGTGGACGCTCGTACTCGGCGTCACCGGCGACCCGGACGACCGGCAGCAGGCCGTGACCCTGGCCATCACCCTGATCGTGCTCGCCCTGCTGCCGCTGCTCGCCGCGCGCGGCCTGCTGCTGCGGCGCGGCTGGAGCCGGGGCCCCGCCGTGATCACGCAGATCATGGCGCTCCCGGTCGCCTACAGCCTCCTCCAGGCCGACAGCGCCGCGATCCCTGCGGGTATCGCCCTCGCCGTGGTGGCGCTGACCGCGCTGGTCCTCCTGCTGAACCCGGCCACGACCAGGGCGCTGGGCATCAAGGGGCCGGGCCGGGCGGAACGGTAGCCCTCCGACGGGGCTGCCTGAAGCCCCGTCGGTTACTCCTCGACCAGCAGCTTCTCCCGCAGCTGGGCCAGGGTGCGGGCCAGGAGGCGGGAGACGTGCATCTGGGAGATGCCGACCTCCTGGGCGATCTGGGACTGGGTCATGTTGCCGAAGAAACGGAGAAGGAGGATCCGCTTCTCCCGGGGCGGGAGATCCTCCAGCAGGGGCTTGAGGGACTCGCGGTACTCGACGCCCTCCAGGGCCTCGTCCTCCGCGCCGAGGGTGTCGGCCACCGCGGGGGACTCGTCGTCCGTGTCGGGAACGTCCAGGGAAAGCGTGGAGTACGCGTTCGCCGACTCCAGGCCCTCCAGGACCTCCTCCTCGGAGATCGCGAGCTTCTCGGCCAGCTCGTGCACCGTGGGGGAGCGCCCGTGCTGCTGGGACAGCTCGGCCGTGGCCGTGGTGAGCGACAGGCGCAGCTCCTGAAGCCGGCGCGGCACGCGGACCGCCCAGCCCTTGTCGCGGAAGTGCCGCTTGATCTCGCCGACGACGGTCGGAGTGGCGTACGTGGAGAACTCCACGCCCCGGTCCGGGTCGAAGCGGTCGACCGACTTGATCAGCCCGATGGTGGCGACCTGGGTGAGGTCGTCCAGCGGCTCACCACGGTTGCGGAAGCGGCGTGCGAGATGCTCGACGAGCGGCAGGTGCATGCGGACCAGCTGGTTGCGCAGCTCGGCGTACTCCGGGCTGCCGTTGCTCAGCGCCCGCAGCTCGACGAACATCGCACGCGCCCCACTGCGGTCCTGGGGGCCGTGCTGCGCGCCCTGAAGGGCCGGCACGGCCTGTGCGTCCAGCTCGTCGTCGTCCCGTTCGTGCTCGCTCATCGTCCCGCCCGTCGCCCTTCCCCGAGCCCTCGCCTCCGTCCGGGCCGGGGACCCCCCGCTCCGCCGCTCCAGAGGCGCGCTCTGCACGGCACCTTCCCGATCCCGCTGCCCGTCGTCCGGGAAGCCGGCCTCCGCGGAGTGGTCCTCCGGGTGCGGCCTGGCCTGCTCTGGGATCCCGTCGATGCCGTCCCGCATGCGTGGGGAACCGTCCGGAGAGCCCGCGTCTCCGACCGGCAGCTCACGTGTGCCGCGCTCTTCGTCCCGCACCGGACCGTCCCCGTTCCTCACGCCGGCCCGGGTCCCGCGCCGCGCTGTTTGTAGAGGCTGATCGACACGGTCTTGTCCTCGTCGACGGCCGAGGAGACCTTGCCCGCCAGGGCCGACAGCACGGTCCAGGCGAAGGTGTCCCGCGAGGGAGCGTGCCCGTCCGTGGTCGGCGCCGAGACCGTGACCTCGAGCGAGTCGTCGACGAGCCGGAAGACACAGCTGAGCACGGAGCCGGGCACGGCCTGCTGGAGCAGGATCGCGCAGGCCTCGTCCACGGCGATGCGCAGGTCCTCGATCTCGTCCAGGGTGAAGTCCAAGCGGGCGGCGAGACCGGCCGTCGCCGTCCGCAGCACCGACAGGTAGGCACCCGCAGCCGGCAGCCGGACTTCCACGAAGTCCTGGGTCGCGGGCTCGCCTGCGATCTGGGACACCCTCACCTCCATGGTGGTACAAGCTTTAAGGGGCCGAGGGTCGCCCCTCGGGGTAACGCGATACGTGGTTCAGCGGTGACGCTATCGCGCTCCGAACGTTCCTGTCCCCGGGACCCCAACCCCCTGGCGTCACTCACAGTAAAGCTGTGGATACGCTCCGTGTCTAGAGGGTCGGCGGTCCCAATTGGGGAGAGCGCGCGCCGGGTTGACGTACCCAGACGTCAGACGCTCGAACCGTCCGGATCGGCGCCTCCTTACAGGGTCACACGAGTACGTGGTCCACGAAGCACCAGCGCCAGCTCTCTCCGGGTTCGAAGGTCCGCATCACGGGATGACCGGACTTCTCATGGTGTTCCGTGGCATGCCTCCCCGGTGAGGAGTCACAGCAGCCGACGTGGCCACAGGTCAGACACTTCCGCAGCTGCACCGGGTGTGTGCCGTTCGCGAGACACTCCGGGCAGGTCTCGTTCTGCGGTTCGGGCTCCGGGTGCGGCAGCGCGTCGGCGTGCGTGCACTGTTTCATGATTGCCAGATTACGACGGGCGTGCGGGTGACCGCGCGGAAAAAGAGGGCGGGCGAGGACGATGGACGTGTTGCCGCTGCTGCTGCTGGTGGCGGGGAGTGCCGCGATCGCGGGGGCGGCCCGGTGGACGCCGGTGCCGGCGCCGCTGCTGCTGGTCGCGGTCGGCCTGGTGGTTTCGTACGTCCCCGGGGTGCCCGACTACACCCTCGACCCCGAGGTCGTGCTGCCCCTCCTGCTGCCCCCGCTGCTGTACACGTCGGCGACCGACAGCTCCTACCTCGACCTGCGGGCCCAGCTACGGCCGGTGGCGCTGCTGTCGGTGGGATACGTGCTCTTCGCGACCTTCGTCGTCGGCTGGGCCGTCTACCTGATCGTCCCCGGGATGCCGCTGACCGCCGCGCTGGTGCTGGGCGCCGTGGTGGCGCCGCCGGACGCGGTCGCGGCGACCGCGGTCGCCCGTCGGGTCGGCCTGCCCTCGCGGATCACCACGATCCTCCAGGGCGAGTCCCTGCTGAACGACGCCACCGCGATCACCGCCTACAAGGTCGCGCTGGCCGCGGCCGTCGGCGAGGGCGCCACCTGGCTCGGCGGCATCGGTGAGTTCCTGCTCGCGGCGGTCGGGGGCGTCGGCGTCGGCCTGGTCCTGATGGCTCCGCTTCACTGGCTGCGCACGCACCTGAAGGAACCCCTGCTCCAGAACACGCTCTCCCTGCTCATCCCGTTCGTCGCCTACGGCGTCGCCGAGCAGCTGCACGCCTCCGGAGTCCTCGCCGTCGTGGTCGTCGCCCTCTACCTCGGCCACCGCGCGTGGGAGGTCGACTTCGCCACCCGGCTCCAGGAGGAGGCCGTGTGGAAGATGGTCGCCTTCGTCCTGGAGTCCGCGGTCTTCGCGCTCATCGGGCTCCAGCTGCCGGTCGTCCTCAAGGGCCTCGGGGAGTACGAGGGTGCCGACGCCACCTGGTACGCGGTGGCCGTCTTCCTGGTGGTGGTCGCGGCCCGGTTCGTGTGGGTGTATCCGGCGACCTTCGTGCCGCGCCTGCTGTCGTCGCGGATCAGGGAGCGGGAGGCGAACCCCACCTGGAAGGGCGCGATGGTCACCTCGTGGGCCGGGATGCGGGGCGTGGTCTCCCTGGCCATCGCCTTCTCCATCCCGCTCACGGTGCACGGCGGCGGCCCCTTCCCGCAGCGCAACCTCATCCTGTTCCTGACCTTCACCACGGTGATCGGGACACTGGTGGTACAGGGCCTGACCCTGCCCCCGCTGATCCGCCTGCTGAGGTTCCCCGGCCGGGACGCGCAGGCCGAGACGCTCGCCGAGGCCAATGCCCAGGCGCAGGCCTCCCGGGTCGCCGAGCAGCGCCTGGAGGAACTCCTCTCGGACGAGCGCAACGCCCTGCCTCCGCCGCTCGCCGACCGCCTGCGCATGGTCCTGGAGCGCCGCCGCAACGCCGTCTGGGAGCGGCTCGGCGCGGTGAACCCCGTGACCGGGGAGACGGTCGACGACACCTACCGCCGGCTGTCCCGGGACATGATCAGCGCCGAACGCGAGGTGTTCGTCCGGCTGCGCGACCACCGCTACATCGACGACGAGATGCTGCGCACGCTGCTGCGCCGGCTGGACCTGGAGGAGGCGGCGGCGTACCGGGAGGCGGCGTAGGCACTGGCCGTGCGGGTTTTCCGGGGCGCGGGCTGGTCATGGGACGGAGTGCTCGCGGGACGGGCTGTTCGTGGGGTGGGGTGCTCGGGGCGGGGCCGTCGCGGATGGGGCGGTCACAGGAGGGGCTGGTCCCGCGGCGGGTGGGAACGGGACGGGATGGTCCTGCGACGGGCGGGAACGGGACAGCCGGTCACGGGGCGGGCCGGTCACGGGAAGGGGCGGCCGGTGATGACGGCCGTGATCGTCGTACCGCGTGGGAAGGCGCCCTCGCCGGTGAGGGTGACGAGGGCGTGGAGCATCTTGGCGACATACAGACGCTCCACGGGCAGGCCGTGGCGGTCCTCGAAGTCCGCGGCGAAGGCTTCGAGTCCCGCGGGGACGCGGGCGTAGCCGCCGAAGTGGAAGCGGTCGTCGAGCGACCAGGTGCCCCGGCGGCCGCCGAAAGCACGCTCCTGGAGCTCCCGTGTCTCGGCGGCCAGGAAGCCGCCCTTCAGGACGGGTATGCCCAGGGCGCGCTGGTCAGGGGCCAGACCGGCGGCCGTACCGGCGAGGGTGCCGCCGGTTCCGCAGGCGAGGGCGACGACGTCGCCGTGGCCGCGCAGTTCCCGCCCGAGGGCCTGGCAGCCGCGCACGGCCTCGGCATTGCTGCCGCCCTCCGGGACGACATGGGCGTCCGGCTCGTCGAGGGCGCGCAGGATGACGTCGAGGGCGCCGGGTTCGGCCTTGCGGCGGTATGTCGACCTGTCGATGAAGTGCAGGCGCATGCCGTCGGCCTCGCAGCGGGCCAGGGAGGGGTTACGGGGCCGGTCGGCCAGCTCCTGGCCGCGGACCACGCCGACGGTGGTCAGGCCGAGGAGGCGGCCCGCGGCGGCGGTGGCCCGCAGATGGTTGGAGTACGCGCCGCCGAAGGTCACGATCGTGCGGCCGCCCGCCGCCCCGATGTTCGGGACCAGCTTGCGCCACTTGTTGCCGATCAGGTCCGGGTGGATCAGATCGTCCCGCTTGAGCAGGAGCCGCACGCCGTGCCTCGTGAACCGCTCGTCGGCCACCTCCCGCAGGGGGGAGGGCAGACGGGGGCGGAGGGTGTCGGGGCTGGTCACGGGTTCATTGTCGCCCGGGACGGCCCGGGCGCTACGCCTTCAGGCGTGCCCTGATCCGCTCCCTCATCCAGCTCATCGTGAAGCCCCGCGGGTCCACCTTCCCGGGCTGCCACTCCAGGTGGCCGATGACCGAGCGTTCCGTCCAGCCGTGGTGGCGGCAGACCGCCGCGGCGGCCTTCTCGATGGCCTCCAGCTGGGCCACGGGCCAGGGGTCGTCGCCGTCGCCGAGGTTCTCGCACTCGAAGCCGTAGAAGTACCGGTTGCCGTCGGTGTCGGCCTCGTTGTCCGGCGGCAGCCCCTTCTCGGCGATCACGGCGCGCAGCACGTCGTCGTCGCCGAGCCCGGCGTGGTTGGCGCGGCCGTAGCCGACGAGGTGGACGGTGCCGTCCTTGGTGATCACGCCGTGGCAGAGCGGGCCCGGCAGCTCGGTGTAGCCGTCCCGGCAGAGGTCCACGGTCCGCTCGCTGCCCCTGGTCACCGTGTGGTGGATCATCACGCCGTGCACAGGTCCCCACGGCCCCTTGTGGTTGCGGTTGTGGTGTTCCCAGTCGCCGACCTCGACGACGGTGAGCCCCTCGGCTCGCAGGGCGTTGAGGAAACCGTTCGCGGACATGGGTGAGGCCATGATCGCCTCCTTCGCGCTGTGCCGGGCGGCAGCCGGTCGCGACCGCCTCGTACAGCTGCTTCTCTACCGAAACCGGACGTCCCGGTATGCATCGTTCGCACACTGTGCGAGCCGATCAGGACAACCCCCGCAATCCCGGCATGTGGTGAGCGTGGTCCCTCTGTTTGCCCGGTAGTCCGATGATCCAATCCCGCTCTTTCGGGTAATGGTGCGGACACGTTGCGTGATGAGAGTCTGACCGTGAGATCGATGCCCGGCGCAGTTCGGCGCCGGAGCATGACCGGGAGGGCAATTCTCTATGTCGGTAGGCGAAGAGGTCCGCGAGGAACAGAACAAGCCGCAGCAGAGTCTGAACACCGCGGCGGCGCGGAACCTGGCCACGACCACCAAGTCCGCACCCCAGATGCAGGAGATCAGCTCCCGCTGGCTGCTGCGGATGCTGCCCTGGGTGAACGTCCAGGGCGGCACGTACCGGGTCAACCGGCGACTGACGTACGCGCTCGGCGATGGGCGCATCACCTTCGTGAAGACCGGAGAGCGCGTCGAGGTCATCCCCGGCGAACTGGCCGAACTGCCGGCCCTGCGGTCCTACGACGACCAGGAGGTGCTCTCGGAGCTCGCGCAGCGCTGCCACCGGCGGGACTTCGCCCCGGGGGAGGTGATCGCCTCCTTCGGCAGCCAGACCGACAAGGTCTACCTCCTCGCCCACGGCAGGATCGAGAAGGTCGGCACGGGCCCGTACGGCGACGACGCGGTCCTGGGCGTCCTCGCGGACGGCGCGTACTTCGGCGAGCAGGCCCTCCTCGACCCTGACGCCATCTGGGAGTACACCGCGCGCGCGGACACCGCCTGCACGGTGCTCATCCTCTCCCGCGAGGACTTCGAGCAGGTCGCCGAGCGCGCCGACTCCCTGCGTGAGCACGTCCGCCGGCAGCGCGCGATCCCGAACCAGCGCACCAACAAGTACGGCGAGAAGGCCGTCGACCTCGCGGCCGGCCACAGCGGCGAGCCGGACATCCCGCACACCTTCGTCGACTACGAGGCCAGCCCGCGCGAGTACGAGCTGAGCATCGCGCAGACCGTGCTGCGCATCCACACGCGCGTGGCCGACCTCTACAACCAGCCGATGAACCAGACCGAGCAGCAACTCAGGCTCACTGTCGAGGCGTTGAAGGAGCGCCAGGAACACGAACTGATCAACAACCGTGAGTTCGGCCTGCTCAGCAACTGCCAGTACGACCAGCGGCTCCAGCCGCACGACGGCGTGCCCAGCCCCGACGACATGGACGAACTGCTCAGCCGCCGGCGCGGCACCAAGCTGTTCCTCGCCCACCCGCGCGCGATCTCCGCGTTCGGCCGCGAGCTGAACAAGCGCGGACTCGTCCCCGAGACCGTCGACATGGGCGGCAACCGCATCCCCACCTGGCGCGGTGTACCGATCTTCCCGTGCAACAAGATCCCGGTCACCGAGGCACGGACGAGCTCCATCATCGCCATGCGACTGGGAGAGGAGGAACAAGGCGTCATCGGGCTGCGCCAGTCGGGCATCCCGGACGAGATCGAGCCCAGCCTGTCCGTCCGCTTCATGGGCATCAATGAACAGGCCATCATCAAATACCTGGTCACGGCCTACTACTCGGCGGCGGTCCTGGTACCGGACGCGCTGGGTGTACTGGAGAACGTCGAGATCGGCCGCTGGCGGTGACGTTTCCGCACCTGGTCGCCGTGTCCCCGTCGGCCGGGACGGGTAGACCCTCCGGGTACGCGCTCAGCCGGGGCGGAAACGCCACGGTCCGCGGGCTTCGCGAGGGGGACCCATGGCCGAGTTCATGACGGGGACGAAGCAACGCCCAGGAGGATCGCCGCAGGCTGGCGGGGTGCTGGACCCGCCCGAACGGCCAGAGGTCGCGGGGGCAGGCCCCCCGGGTTCGCACGACGGGCACGAGGCAGCGGCGATCCTGGACCGGTCCCGTGCCTCGGTCGACCCCGAACTGCGCGCCGCCGTGGAGTCGTTGCCCTCCTCGATACGGCGGATCGCGCAGTACCACTTCGGGTGGCGGCACGCGGACGGCACCCCGGCGACCGGCAGCGCGGGCAAGGCCATACGCCCCGCGCTCGTCCTCGCGGCGGCCGACGCGCTGGGCGGACCGGGGGCCCGGGCGGCGTCCCTGCGGGCGGCCGCGGCGGTGGAGCTGGTCCACAACTTCACACTGCTGCACGACGACGTGATGGACCGCGACACCTCCCGCAGGCACCGGCCCACCGCGTGGACGGTGTTCGGCGACGCCGACGCGATCCTCGCCGGGGACGCCCTCCAGGCGCTCGCCCTCCGGCTGCTCGCCGGGGACCCGCATCCCGCGTCCGGACCGGCGGCGGCCCGGCTCGCGGACTGCGTCGTCGAACTGTGCGCCGGTCAGCACGCGGACACGGCCATGGAGAAGCGGGCCCCGGACGACGTCACGCTCGACGAGGTGCTCGTGATGGCCGAGGCCAAGACCGGCGCGCTGCTCGGGTGCGCCTGCGCGCTCGGTGCCCTGTACGCGGGGGCGACGGAGGAGGAGGTGGCGGCGCTGGATGCCTTCGGCCGCCAGGCGGGGCTCGCCTTCCAGCTGATCGACGACGTCATCGGCATATGGGGCGACCCCGAGCGCACCGGCAAGCCGGCCGGAGCCGATCTCGCGGCCCGCAAGAAGTCGCTGCCGGTCGTCGCGGCGCTCACCTCGGGAACCCCGGCCGCCGTGGAACTCGCCGAGCTGTACGGGAAGCCGTACGAGGAGGGGGACACGGAAGGAATCGCCCGCACGGCCCAGGCCGTGGAGCGGGCCGGCGGACGGGACTGGGCGCAGGCCCAGGCGGCCGATCGGATGGCCCGGGCGATGCAGGAGCTGGCCCGGGCGGTCCCGGATCCGGAGGCGGCGGGCGGTCTGCTGGCGCTGGCGGAGTTCGTGACCCGGCGCAGCAGCTGAGGCCGGCGCCCGCCGGCTACTCGTCGGGCTGTTCGACCGGCTGCTCCACCGGCGGTTCCATCGGCCGTTCCACCGGCGGTTCCATCGGCCGGTCCGTCGGCCGTGAAGAGACCCCGGAGCCTCCGGGGCCGTGCGGCTCCTGACCCCGCACGGTCACCGGGGGCTCCGGCCAGGCGGGTCCCGCACATCCCCACGGTGTGCGGGCCCCGCCCTTCGTCTCCTACGCTGAGGAGCATGGGCAGCGAGGGGCACGCCTGTCCGGCCTGCGGACGGCCCGTGGAGACGGTGATCCGGCGCCACAAGACGCTGGGCGCCTGGGTCCCGCTGTGGGTGCCCGGGCCCTGCCGCAACCCCGACTGCCCGGCGAACGCCGAAACCGGGCCCGAGCAGCGGACCGGGCCCCCGGCACCCCCCGGAAATCAAGCGGCGCGGCAGGAACCCGGCCCGTAGCGTGACCGCATGACGAAACTGCCGTACATCGTGCACATCACCGAACGCTCCCTGTGGGACGCCGCCCGCGAGCGCGGCACCTACGAGGTGTCGACCCGCGGCCGCACCCTCCAGGAGGAGGGCTTCATCCACTTCTCCACCCGCGACCAGCTGCCGCGCATCGCCGCCTTCCTGTACGGGTCCTACGAAGGCCCCGACGAACTGGTCGTCCTGGTCGTCGACCCCGGCCGGGTCGGTGTGCCCGTGAAGTACGAGGCCATGGAACCGGGCGGCGAGGAGTTCCCCCATGTGTACGGGCCCCTGCCGGTCGACGCGGTGGTGGAGGTGGAGCCCTGGGGGTGATGGGGTCCCACCCAGCCGCCCCCACCCAGGTGCTCCGCCCGGCGCTCTACCCGGGCGGCAGTGCGCCCGTCCGCGGATCCCGGCCGGTCAGGCAGTAGACCCCGCCCGCCGGATCGCGCATGACCGTCCAGTGGCGGCCGTCGGCGACGAAGGAGGCGCCCAGGCGCTCGTGGCGCGCGCGGCTCGCCGGGATGTCCGCGCAGGCCATGTCGAGGTGTGCCGAGGCGGGCCCTTCCTCGCCGAGCCGCTGCAACAGGACGCGGACCGGCAGGCCTGGCGGCGGCCTGAGCACCCGGAACTCCGTGAGGGAGCCCGCCAGCAGGTCCCAGCCGGTCAGTTCCGCCCAGAAGGCGACCTCGGCGTCGTACGCGGACGGCGGCACGTCCAGGCACACCTGGTCCAGCCTGCTGCCGGCGACCACCGGCGGCCGCACCGACTCCCCGTGCCAGGGCACCGCGCAGAACGACTGCCCGGCGGGCGACCTCAGTACGGTCCACCCGTCGTGCTCCGCGACCACGCCCGCGCCGAGCTCCCGGGCCGACTTCACCAGCGCCGGCACGTCCTCGGCACAGAGGTCGAGATGCGCACCGCCGTCGCCCGCGCCGACGCCCTGGAGCTTCACGCAGGGGTCGGTGTCGTCCTCGGGCAGGAGCGTCACGAACTCGCCCCGCTCGCCCCGGGGTTCGGACAGGCGGGTCCCGGTGACGGCCGTCCAGAACTCCCGGGCGCGGTCCAGGCGTCCGGCCGGCCGGTCGGCGAAGGCGTACGTCCAGCGGATGTTCACGCGTCGGTCCGCTCGATGAACCGCAGCATGTTCCCGGCCGGATCGCGGAACGCGCAGTCGCGCATGCCGTACGGCTGGTCCGTCGGCTCCTGGAGCACCTCGCCCCCGGCCTCCTCGACCCGCGCGTACAGGGCGTCGCAGTCACGGGTGGTGAAGATGACTCCGCGCAGCATGCCCTTGGCGAGCAGTTCGGCCATCGCCTGCCGGTCGGCGGGCGAGGCGTCCGGGTTCATGCCCGGCGGCTCCAGCACGATCTCCACGTCCGGCTGGAGCGGCGAGCCGACGGTCACCCAGCGCATCCCTTCGAAGCCGACGTCGTTGCGGACCTCCATGCCCAGGATGTCGACGTAGAAGTGGAGCGCCTTGTCGTGGTCGTCGACGGCGATGAAGCACTGCTTGAGTTTCAGGTCCATGTGCTCACGCTAGTTCGGGGCGGCGGGCCGCGCTGCCTCAGCTCATGGCCCAGATGTAGGGGTCGTGTTCGTGTTCGGCGGGGGCGGGACCGGGTGCGGGGGAGGGGCGGGGCGCGGCGGTCCGGGTGCCGGAGTAGGCGGCGAGGGCCGCGTGGACGTCGCGCTCGTGGACGGACGAGATCATGTCCGTGGGCATGTCCGACCGCGCGGCCTGCATCCGCACCAGCGCGGCGGCCTCGTCCAGCAGGCTGATCGCCGAACCGGGCAGGGACTGGTCGGGGACGTGGTCCCGCGCGAGGACGGCGGCGGCCTCCAGGGCGTCGACGGTGAACACGACGCCGTGGTGGATCGCCACGCGATTGCCGACGGCACGGAGGATGTTCCGCACGTCGTCGACGGACGGCTCTTCGACGAGCACCGGCTGGACGAGCCGGTCGAGGCCGGGATCGGGCGCCCGGCGCTCGTACTGCGCCCGCCCGCAGTCGCCGAAGACGAAGACGTCGGGGGTGCCGAGCAGGGGGCGGAACAGGTTCAGGGGTGTGGTGACGCCGTCGGACAGGTGCAGGGGGGTGAGGGCGCCGTCGAGGTAGAGGACGACGTGCGGGCTGTTCCTGAACTCGTCCAGCAGGTCGGCGATGAGAGCCCCGCCCCGGGCCCGGTGCTGCGGGTCGGCGAGAGTGGCGCCCAGATCCAGCGCGCGGACGGTGTGGTCCCGCAGAACCGCCGGCAGGCGTCCCTCTGTGATCGCCGAGGCGACACCGAGTGCCACGGCCTTCTTGCCGACGCCGTGCTCCCCGACGAGCAGGGGAACGTTGCGGTGGTGGCGGGTGAGTACCTGGAGCACCCGGTCGATCTCGGTGGCGCGGCCGACGACGGGGCGCGGGACGAGCACGCGGGTGAGGGCGGCGAGGAGGCCGGCGGACTCGGTGGGGCCGGGGCGTGCACCGTCGATGACCGACTGCCGTACGCGGTCCATGTGCACCCCGTTCGCCCGCAGGACGTCCACCGCGGTGCCGCCGTCCACGGTGGTCAGGGCGAGCAGGATGTGCATCGGTTCCACGTCGGCGGCGCCGAGGAGAGTGGCCTCCAGGGGCGCTTGCTCGAGTACGGCCTTGGCCCGGGCGCTGTAAGGGAGCGCCTGCGGAGACTTGCTGCTGCCCAGGCCACGCGCCCCCAGGACCGATCCGCGGATCTGCGTCGAAGAGACACCCAGCAGTTCCTCGAAGGCCTCGCCGGTCCCGTCCCGCTCGGCCTCTTCGATCAGCGCCAGAAGCAGGTGTTCCGTGCCGATGTTCCGGTGCTTGAGGGTCCGGGCGTTGCGCTCCGCGCAACTCACGACCGACAGCGCCTCCTGGCTGAACCGCCCGTCCCCTCTGAACCTCTCAGGCATCAGCCCGCCCCCTCCCCTTCCACCCCCGCCAGGTCCCCCCGGGCCCTCCGCGTATGCGCATGCTCCACGCCCAGCACCCGCTCCCGCTCCGCCACCAGCTGCCGCAGCAGCGCCACCGCCTCGTCGCGGGCGCCGGTCAGGGCGAGGTTGCGGGCCAGGATGTGCCGGGTGCGCAGGGTGTGCGGGTGCTCGGCGCCCAGCACGCGGCCCCGGTCGGCCAGCAGTACCCGCAGCATGCCGATGGCCTCCTCGCGGTGACCCGCCTCGCCGAGGTTGACGGCGAGGAACTGCCGGGTGCGCAGGGTGTCCTCGTGGTCGGGGCCGAGGATCCGCAGCTGGTCGGCGAGCAGCTGCCGGAGCAGTCCGGCGGCCTCCACCGGGGTGCCGGCGCCGCCCAGGCTGTGCGCGTAGGACTGGCGGGCGCGCAGGGTGTCGGGGTCCTCGGGGCCGAGGATCCTGAT
The DNA here is from genome assembly GCF_042894725.1 of Streptomyces sp. NPDC001480. NCBI lineage: Bacteria > Bacillati > Actinomycetota > Actinomycetes > Kitasatosporales > Streptomycetaceae > Streptomyces > Streptomyces sp. NPDC001480. The sequence continues at coordinate 179,331 of NZ_JBIAVX010000011.1, forward strand.
CTGTTCGTCGAGGATCTTCTGGAGCTGGCCGGCCGCGCCCTTCCAGTCCCCGGCCTTGCCCTGCTCCACCGCGGCGATGTGCCGTCTGCGCAGGTCGGGACCGGCGGTCGCGGCGAAGGCGCGGTTGATGCCCAGGGCGATCCGGTGCGCGGTCCCGGCGCCGCGGTTGAGCGGGGTGGGCAGGCCCTCGGCCTCCATGATCGCCCGCAGCCGCTGGTAGAGGTCGTCGATCGTGAGCAGCTCGGGCCCGCCGACCACACCCTCGCGCAGCAGCCGCATGAGCCGGCCGGAGAACGCGGTGTGGTCCTCCTCCGGCAGCGCGAGGGCGACCTGGTCGCGCTGCGCCGAGGTCAGCACATAGGTGCCGGCCACCTCGAGCTGCCCGATCCGCTCGCCCTCGCCGCCGGAGAGGGAGTCGGAGACGGCCCGGCCGGAGAAGCAGCAGTCGAGGACGACCACCTTGGTCTCGGCGGGGCTGTCGAGCACGGCGTCGCGCAGCTTGTCGTACTCGAGGGAGTTGAACTCCGGCGCCGCCCACTCGCTGTCGGGCAGCGCCAGGTACAGCTCGTGGCGCCGGCCGCTGACCAGCCCGTGCCCCGCGTAGTACACGAGGAGCAGGTCCTCCGCCTCGGCCACGGCGGCCCGCAGCCGCCCGCCGACGGTCCTGAGGTCACCCTCGTCGAGCAGCGTCGTGCAGTGGCTGTCGGGGACCAGTCCGTAGTACTGGTCGGTGAAGAGGCCCGCCAGGTCGGTGATGGTGCGATTGACGGCCGGGAGGTCGGGCAGGGCCGGGTCGGAGTAGTGGCCTGCGCCGATCAGTACGACCCGGGAGCGGTGGGGGTCGGGGAGGCGCACGTCAGTCCCGCACGCTTTGCTCCGGCCCCTCCTCGCGGGCCTGCCGCAGGAGTTGGGCCACGTCCTCGGTGTCGACCCGTTTGGCGTCGATCTCGACGACGCGCCCGCCGTCCAGCTCGACCTTCAGACGCACGTCGCTGCGGCGCGGCTGGGCGATCCAGGTGCGCAGACAGGAGGCGAGCACGGTCAGCGGGCCTCCTGCCCCCAGCAGTACGGTCACCGTGTCCAGGGCGCCGCCCAGCTGTCCCGGCTCGGGTGCGCTCCCGGTCGGCCGGACCTTTCCGGCGAGCTCCGGTTCGCCTCTGAGCCAGTCGGTCAGCGACTCGGCGTCCTTGACCGGGTCCTGGCTCAGGACGGAGATGAGTGCGGTCGCCACGGCTCCCCCGTTTCCGCTCGAATGACCTTGCGATGACCTTGGCAACGATCTGCCCATCGGCCTTGCAACAAGCTTGATCGACAAGGCTGTTGGGAAGAGACCAGTGTAAGCCGGGCGGAGCGGGGGAGTGCCGGTCAGTAGGGGCGGCGCCGGGGCCGGGTGAAGGTGCGGGCCACGCAGGACGGGATCACCGCGGTCTCCTCGTGCGGGCGGGCCCGGTACGCGCTCGGGGTCTCGCCGACCAGCTCGGTGAAGCGGGAACTGAACGAGCCGAGGGAGGTACAGCCCACGGCGATGCAGACCTCGGTGACGCTGAGGTCGCCGCGGCGCAGCAGGGCCTTGGCGCGTTCGACGCGCCGGGTCATGAGGTAGCTGTACGGCGTCTCCCCGAAGGCCTTGCGGAAGCTGCGCTGGAAGTGGCCGGGGGACATCAGGGCGGTGCGCGCGAGCTCGGCCATGTCGAGGGGCTCGGCGTACTCGCGGTTCATACGGTCGCGTGTCCGGCGCAGGCGGACGAGGTCTTCGCGCGTCACCCGGACAGCATGGCACGGCGGGTGCGCACACGGTGAGCCTCACTTCGACGGACCCTTCGGCTCCGGTCGGCCAAGAGGCGCGCCCGGGTCAATGCCATGCGCAGCGTCCTCGCCCGCTTCGACCACACCGACAAGGACGAGGAGATGTCGGCCACCCCGACCCACGCGTCGTGGGTGCCGCGGCGGGCCTGCTGGAGGCCGGGGAGGACGACGACGGCGGCCAGTGAGCCCGCTGAGGCGGGGCCGGAGTCGGGAGGACCGCAGTACGGTGGAGCCGCGCGGGCCGCACGCCCGCGTGAACGGCTCCAGCGCACGGTCGTCCTCGCGGCTCACCAGCCGCCCACCCTCCGGAGCTGCCGACGTGACCGAACAGTCCGCCGCACACGCCGCCGCCGTCACCGACCGGGTCCGCCTCGCGGGTAGCGCCTACAACGGTGACCGGGATCTGGTCGCCCGCCAGTCGCTCTACCAGTGGCAGACGCCCCGTCACGCCCTGCCCGGCATCGTCGCCGAGAAGCTGGGCGGCGTGCGCGGGCGCGTGGTCGATGTCGGCTGCGGCAACGGCAGGTTCATCCAGCGGCTCCGTGCGGACCGGCCCGATCTGGCCCTGCTCGGCCTGGACGTCGCTCCCGGCATCCTCGCCGGTGTGCCCGGCCCCGTAGCCGTGGCGGACGCCACCCGCCTGCCGCTGGCCACGGCGAGCGTCGACGCCGCCCTGGCGCTGCACATGCTGTACCACGTCCCCGACATCCCCCAGGCGGTCAGGGAGTTGTCCCGTGTCGTCGCCCGAGACGGGTTGGTGATCGCCTCCACCAACAGCGACCGGGACAAGTCCGAACTCGCCGATTTGTGGCAGCGGGCCGCCGGCGACGTCCTCGGCACCCGACGCGGCCCGGCTCTCATCTCGCTCGGCGCCCGCTTTTCACTGGAGAAGGCCCGGGCCTTCCTGGGGGCGGAGTTCGGCCGCGTGGAGACGATCGAGCTGCCCGGCACCATCACGGTCCGCGACCCCGGGCCGGTCATCGCGTACCTGGCCTCGCACCGGGCCTGGGCGGACCAGCACGATGTGCCCTTCGACGCGACCATCGACAGGGCCCGTGCCATCCTCGACGGTCACATCGCCCGGCACGGGGCGTTCACGGTCAACAGCAAGGGCGGCATCCTGCTCTGCCGCCGATGAGCGCGCGGCGGTGCGCCGCCGGACGCCGACGCCGGACACCGACGCCGGACGCCGAAGGGGCCCGGCCGGTGTGTGCCCGGCTGGGCCCCTTCTCGAGGCTTCGTGACTGCGGAGCTGCGCAGTGTCAGGCCTTCTTGGTCTCCCAGAAGATCTTGTCGATCTGGGCGATGTAGTCCAGAGCCTTCTGGCCCGTCGCCGGGTCGGTGGAGGCCTTGGCGGCCGAGAGGGCCTTCAGGGTGTCGTTGACCAGCTGGTGCAGCTCCGGGTACTTCTCGAAGTGCGGGGGCTTGAAGTAGTCGCTCCAGAGCACGGAGACGTGGTGCTTGGCGAGCTCCGCGCGCTGCTCCTTGATGACGGTGGCGCGCGCCTGGAAGTGCGGGTCGTCGTTGGCGGCCATCTTCTCCTGGACGGCCTTAACCGACTCCGCCTCGATGCGGGCCTGGGCCGGGTCGTACACGCCGCAGGGCAGGTCGCAGTGCGCGCTGACCTTGACCTTGGGGGCAAACAGGCGGGAAAGCATGGAGCATTCCTTCCTCGTGATCGTCTTCTCAGGTGGGACATTACTCCCTGAGGGACGGGTTTTCGCGAGTGCCCCCTTGGGCTTAGGACAAAAGTCCGGGGTCAGACTGAGACTGGTGGAGGAACGGACCGGGGAGGTGCCGGGGATGCCGGAGCTGTCGCAGGAGACCGAACGGGGGAGGGCCGCTGCGCCCTTCGGGCTGGCCGAGGTGACCGGGCCGTCCATGGTGCCCACGCTGTACCACGGGGACCGGCTCGTGGTGCACTACGGCACCAGGATCAGGCCGGGGGACGTGGTCGTCCTGCGCCATCCCTTCCAGCAGGACCTGCTCGTCGTCAAGCGCGCGGTGGAGCTGCGCGAGGGCGGCTGGTGGGTGCTCGGGGACAACGCGTACGCGGGAGGGGACAGCACCGATTACGGGGCCGTGCCGGAGGACCTGGTCCTCGGACGGGTCCGGTTGCGGTTCCGGCCGCTCAAGGCCGGTCAGCGCTCGCCGCTGGCGGTGGCCCGCTGGGCGCTGTCGGCCGCGAGGCCGGTCCTCTCCGACCGGTCGGCCTCCAGTCGCTTGCGGGCGCGGTAGGCGGCCACGTTGGCGCGGGTCGCGCAGCGGTCCGAGCAGTAGCGCCGGGAGCGGTTGGTGGACGTGTCGAGGTAGGCGTTGCGGCAGGGTGCCGCCTCGCACAGGCCGAGACGGTCGACGCCGTACTCCGTGAGGTGGAAGGCGAGGCCCATCGCGGCGATCGCCGCGTAGCCCGCGGTGGCGTTCGACGGGTGGTCGGCCAGGTGCATGTGCCACAGCGGGCGGCCGTCCTCGTCCCGGTGGTCGTGCCCGGAGATCTGCGGGCTCACCGGGAACTCCAGGAGCAGGGAGTTCAGCAGGTCGACGGCCAGGGTCTCGTCGCCGGCGTCGGCCGCCTCGAAGACCGCGCGCAGCCGGGCGCGGACGGAGCGGAAGCGCGTCACGTCCGCGTCGGTGGTACGGCGGGCCGCGGAGGAGTTGGCGCCGAACAGATCGCGGACCGCGTCGACCGAGGTCAGGGTGTCCTTGCCCCGGACCGGCTCCTCGCTGTTGACGAGACGCACGGCGTAGTCCGAGTAATAGGCCAGTTCCACTTGTAGTCCTTACGGAGGCACTCTATGGTTTGGGATGCGGTCGGGTAATAGCCGGTCGTGCTTCCAGGGTATTACGCAGGCGAGGGGAGACGGGGCTTCCATGACCACCAGTACCGGAACCGACTGGGCGGCCTGGCAGGAGAGCTGGGACCGGCAGCAGGAGTGGTACATGCCGGACCGTGAGGAACGCTTCCGCGTCATGCTCGACATGGTCGAGGCGCTCGTCGGCACCGCGCCGCGCGTCCTCGACCTCGCCTGCGGCACCGGCAGCATCACCGCCCGGCTGCTCGCCCGGTTCCCCGACGCCACCAGCGTCGGCGTCGACCTCGACCCGGCCCTCCTCGCCATCGCCGAGGGCACCTTCGCGGGCGACGAGCGGGTCACCCTCGTCACGGCCGACCTCAAGGATCCCGACTGGCCGGCGAAACTGCCGTACGACTCCTACGACGCCGTCCTGACCGCCACGGCCCTGCACTGGCTGCACAGCGAACCCCTCGCGGCCCTCTACGGTCAGGTCGCGGGACTCGTCCGCGACGGCGGTGTCTTCATGAACGCGGACCACATGATCGACGACACGACGCCCCGGATCAACGCAGCCGAGCGCGCCCAGCGCCACGCCCGCATGGATCAGGCCAGGGCCGCGGGCGCCCTGGACTGGGCCGAGTGGTGGCAGCTGGCGGCCGAGGACCCGGTCCTGGCCGGGCCGACCGCCCGCCGCTTCGAGATCTACGGCGAGCACGCCGACGGCGACATGCCGCCCGCCGCGTGGCACGCACGTGTCCTGCGGGAGAAGGGCTTCGGCGAGGCCCGGCCGGTGTGGTGCTCGCCGTCGGACACCCTGCTGCTGGCGCTGAAGTGACGGTGGGGGCGGCAGTGACAGCGGGGCGGTAATGGCTGAGGGGCGGTACGGAGATCCGTACCGCCCCTCAGCTCAGCGGAGCGTCACAGCACCTTGGACAGGAACGACTTCGTCCGCTCGTGCTGCGGGTTCGTCAGGACCTCGCGGGGGTGGCCGGACTCGACCACCACACCGTCGTCCATGAACACCAGGGAGTCCCCGACCTCGCGGGCGAAGCCCATCTCGTGCGTCACGACGATCATCGTCATGCCGTCCTGAGCGAGGTCCCGCATCACGTCGAGCACCTCGCCGACCAGCTCGGGGTCGAGGGCCGAGGTCGGCTCGTCGAAGAGCATCAGCTTCGGCTGCATCGCCAGCGCCCGGGCGATGGCGACGCGCTGCTGCTGGCCGCCGGAGAGCTGGGCCGGGTAGTGGCCCTTGCGGTCGCCGAGGCCCACCCGGTCGAGGAGCCGCTCCGCGCGCTCCCGGGCGACCGCCTTCGACTCGCGCTTGACCTGGACCGGCGCCTCCATGACGTTCTCCAGAGCCGTCATGTGCGGGAAGAGGTTGAAGCGCTGGAACACCATGCCGATGTCCCGCCGCTGCGCCGCGACCTCCTTCTCCTTCAGCTCGTAGAGCTTGTCGCCCTTCTGCCGGTAGCCCACCAGGTCGCCGTCGACGTACAGCCGGCCGGCGCTGATCTTCTCCAGGTGGTTGATGCACCGCAGGAAGGTCGACTTGCCGGAACCGGACGGGCCGATCAGGCAGAACACCTCGCGCGGGTTCACCACCAGGTCGATGCCCTTGAGGATGTGCGCCAGCCCGAACGACTTGTGCACGCCCTCGGCCCTGACCATCGGCGCGCCGCTGCTCGGCGGTGTGATGTCCTTGCTGAGACCGGTCATCGGGCCACCTCCGGACGGCGGAACGAACCGAACATGCGGAGGTTCTTCTTCAGGCGCTGGAACGGCGTCGGCGGCAGGTTGCGCGTCGAACCGCGGGCGTAACGGCGTTCGATGTAGTACTGCACGATGCTGAAGATCGTGGTCAGGAACAGGTACCAGATGCAGGCGACGAAGTACATCTCGACGACCGCCAGCGAGGCGCTGGAGATGTCGGTGGCCTTCTTGATCAGCTCGGGGAGCTGTACCGCGTAGGCCAGCGACGAGGTCTTCAGCATGTTGATGAACTCGTTGCCGGTCGGCGGGATGATGACCCGCATGGCCTGCGGGAGGACCACCCGGCGCAGGGTCTGGCCCTGGGTCATGCCCAGCGCGTGCGACGCCTCCGTCTGCCCCTCGTCGACCGACTGGATGCCGGCGCGGACGATCTCCGACATGTACGCGGCCTCGTTCAGGCCGAGTCCCAGCAGGGCCGTGAGGACCGGAGTCATCACCTGGTTCATCTCGTCCTTGTAGAACCCCAGGTTCAGGACGGGGAAGACGAGGGCGATGTTGTACCAGAGCAGCAGCTGGACCAGGACCGGGGTGCCGCGGAAGAACCAGATGTAGAACCAGGCCACGGTGCTGGTGACCGGGTTCGACGACAGCCGCATCACGGCGAGGACCACGCCGAGGGCGACGCCGAGCACCATGGCCAGCACGGAGATGTACAGCGTGGTCCAGGCGCCGGCCACGATGCCCGGATCGAAGACGTAGTCCGGGATGACGCTGTAGTTGATCTTCGCGTTGGAGAACGCGATCCCGATCAGCGCCACGATGGCGATGACCACGACCCCGGACACCCAGCGGCCGTAGTGCCGTACCGGTATGGCCTTGATCTGCTCCGGCGGCAGCGACGGCGCCGGAACCTTGTCGACTATGTCAGTCACAGTGACAGCCCTTCAGTGGTGCGTGAGGCTGTTCAGGAGCCGCCGTTGATCTTCGACTCGGTGACCGCGCCCTGCGTGACGTTCCACTTCTGCAGGATCTTCTGGTACTCACCGTTCTTGATGATCGCAGCCATGGCGGCCTGGAGCGCGTCCCGCAGCTGGGTGTTCTCCTTGCTGACGGCGATGCCGTACGGACCCGCCTCGATCTGGTCGCCGACGACCTCGAAGTCCTTGCCGCCGCCGGAGGTCTTCGCGTTGTAGGCCGCCACCGGGAAGTCGTTCAGGTCGGCGACGGACGCGCCCTGCTTCAGACGGAGCAGCGCCTCGGGGTCGGTGTCGAAGGTCTGGAGGTCGATGGCCTTCTTGCCGTCCTTCGTGCACTTCTTGTTCTGCGCCTTGGCGATGCCCTCGGACGTGGTGCCCTTCTGCAGGGCCACGACCTTGCCGCACAGGTCGTCGAGCGACTTGATGCCCTTCGGGTTGCCCTTCTGGACCAGGATCGAGGTGCCGGCGGTGAAGTAGTCGACGAAGTCGACGCCGTTGCCGACCTTCTTGCCGGTGTCCGAGTTGATGCCGTTCTGGCGGTCCTTGGTGTCGTTCATCGCCGACATGAGCACCTGGAACCGCTTGGCCTGAAGACCCACGATCAGGTTGTCGAACTTGCCGTTCTGGAACTCGAACTTCACGCCCAGCTGCTTGCCCAGGGCGTCCGCGATGTCCGGGTCGATGCCGACGGCCTTGCCGCCCTGCATGACCTCGACCGGCGGGTACGCGATGTCGGAGCCCACCTGGATGACACCCGCCTTGCGGATGTCCGCGGGGAGCTTCGCGGCGAGGGGCGCCGAGGAGGAAGCGGAGCTCGAGTTGTCCGAGCCGCTCTTGTCGGTGTGGTCACCGCAGCCGGTGAGCAGCAGAGCGCCTGCGACCGCGGTCGCACCGACCGCGGCCAGGCGGGAGTGCGCGGCGGTCGTACGACAGATGGAGCGTGCGGTCATTGTGGTTCCTCCGGCGGATGGGTGGAGATGCCGATGGGTCGACGAGAACACACACCTTCGGGTGTCGCGACCTCGTGGGTTTACGGCATCTTGCCATTCGGTCTACGCCGTTCAGGTGACTGACTATGTCAAAATCGGATAACGGGTGACCCCCGAACCGCATCAGGTCGGCACATCCTCGGCATCCTCGGCGCCTCATCGCCCGGTATCTGCGGGAATCCAGCCACCCAGCCGGAAAATCTCCGGCGCATCTCATGATGTGGTCGGTGCTCGAGGCCGTGACCAGGCCCCGTCGAGGGCCGCGATGTGACCTTGCACCTAATGGACTCGTCGTCGGTGCCATCCGTCCGGTAAGAAGGTTCTTTACACCCCTCATCCGGGGCTCAGGGCGCGTGTGCGGCGCGCCCGTCGTGTACGCCCGCCCGTACGTATCAGTGAATCGGGCCGTACACGTCCCCGCCCACCCCTCACCAGGAGTGGTCAACCCTCAACCGTAAATACTTAAGGGGTAAAACAAAGTGGCAGCGGAGATCGTCAATCCTCGCAGCGACAGCAATACGGACCAGGACGGCGGGGCCGAGCCCCTCGATTCCTTCGATCCGGCGTTCGCGCTGCACCGCGGCGGCAAGATGGCCGTGCAGGCCACCGTGCCGGTCCGTGACAAGGACGACCTTTCCCTCGCGTACACGCCCGGTGTGGCGCGCGTGTGCACCGCGATCGCGGAGAAGCCCGAGTTGGTCGACGACTACACGTGGAAGTCGTCGGTGGTCGCCGTCGTGACCGACGGTACGGCCGTGCTGGGGCTCGGGGACATCGGTCCCCAGGCCTCCCTCCCGGTGATGGAGGGCAAGGCGATCCTGTTCAAACAGTTCGGCGGTGTGGACGCGGTGCCGATCGCGCTCGACTGCACGGGCGTGGACGAGATCGTCGAGACCGTGGTCCGGCTCGCCCCGTCCTTCGGCGGGGTGAACCTCGAGGACATCTCGGCACCCCGGTGCTTCGAGATCGAGCGGCAGCTCCAGGAGCGGCTGGACATCCCGGTCTTCCACGACGACCAGCACGGCACGGCCGTGGTGACGCTGGCGGCGCTGCGGAACGCGGCGCGGCTGAGCGGCCGGTCGATCGGCGACCTGCGGGCCGTCATCTCCGGCGCCGGCGCGGCCGGTGTCGCCATCGCCAAGATGCTGGTCGAGGCCGGCATCGGGGACGTCGCGGTCGCCGACCGCAAGGGCGTGGTGTCCGCCGACCGGGAGGACCTGACCTCCGTCAAGCGCGAGCTGGCCTCCTTCACCAACAAGGCGGGCATCAGCGGGTCGCTGGAGGACGCGCTGGCCGGCGCCGACGTCTTCATCGGCGTCTCCGGCGGCACGGTCGCCGAGGCGGCGGTGGCCTCCATGGCGGAGGGTGCCTTCGTGTTCGCGATGGCCAACCCGAACCCGGAGGTGCACCCCGAGGTCGCGCACAAGTACGCGGCCGTCGTCGCCACCGGCCGGTCGGACTTCCCGAACCAGATCAACAACGTGCTGGCGTTCCCCGGGATCTTCGCGGGCGCGCTCCAGGTGCGGGCCTCCCGGATCACCGAGGGGATGAAGATCGCGGCGGCCGAGGCGCTCGCCGCGGTCGTCGGGGACGACCTCGCCGCCGACTACGTCATTCCCTCGCCGTTCGACGAGCGGGTGGCTCCCGCGGTGACCGCGGCGGTCGCTGCGGCTGCCCGGGCCGAGGGTGTCGCCCGTCGGTGACGTCTGGATGGCCCCGTCCGTCCGGGCGGGGCCATTTTTTTACCCGCCCGCCCTTTCGTGTGGTTCGCCGGGAGCACCGGCCCCGGGTTCAGATCATTGGGCCGAACTGGCAAGAGGGCATGTGTCACAGGGCCCTCTGGTTCCGCCGGCCCCGCCGGGAACCTATCGTCGAGCCCATGTTCGCTGTCTACGCCGCCCGAATCGACCGCGACCAGCCGCTTTCCGGCCTGGAGTTGGGGGAGCGCCCGGCCCCCGAGGCCCGTCCCGGCTGGAGTACGGTCAACGTCAGGGCCGCCTCCCTCAACCACCACGACCTCTGGTCCCTGCGCGGCGTCGGCCTCGCGGAGGACAAGCTGCCGATGATCCTCGGCTGTGACGCCGCCGGCGTCGACGAGGACGGCAACGAGGTCGTCCTGCACTCCGTCATCGGGCAGTCCGGCCACGGTGTCGGCCCGGACGAACCCCGCTCCATCCTCACCGAGCGCTACCAGGGCACCTTCGCCGAGCAGGTCACCGTGCCCACCTGGAACATCCTGCCCAAGCCCAAGGAGCTCTCCTTCGCGGAGGCCGCCTGCCTGCCCACGGCCTGGCTGACGGCGTACCGGATGCTGTTCACCAACGCGGGGGTACGGCCCGGTGACTCCGTCCTCGTCCAGGGGGCCGGCGGCGGTGTCGCCACGGCCGCGATCGTGCTCGGCAAGGCGGCCGGGCTGCGGGTCTTCGCCACCAGCCGGGACGAGGCCAAGCGGAAGCGGGCCCTGGAGCTCGGAGCCGTCGAGGCGGTCGAGTCGGGGGCGCGGCTGCCGCAGCGGGTGGACGCCGTGATCGAGACCGTCGGCGCCGCCACCTGGTCCCACTCGGTGAAGTCGCTGCGGCCCGGCGGCACGATCGTCATCTCCGGTGCCACCAGCGGCGACCGCCCCTCGCACGCCGAACTGACCCGCATCTTCTTCCTGGAGCTGAAGGTCGTCGGCTCCACGATGGGCACCAAGGACGAACTGGAGGACCTGCTCTCCTTCTGCGCCGCCACCGGTGTCCGCCCCGTCATCGACGAGGTGCTCCCGCTCGACCGCGCCCGCGAGGGCTTCGAACGGCTGGCGTCCGGCGACCAGTTCGGCAAGATCGTCCTAACCAACGGCTGATCCCCACTTCCGCACCTCACTTCTGCGCCTCGCGGCTGTCCGACGGCCGGTCCGGTTTTCGGGCCGGCCGTCGCCGTTTGTCAACCACGGTTGACGGGAGGGTGATGTCAACCTATGTTGACACCATGACCGAAGCAACGGATCTCGCCGAGCGTGCGGGCGACCGCGATCCACGGGTCGGGCTGCGGGCCGTCGCCGCACTGCGCAGGCTGCTGGAGCAGCTGGAGGCGGTACAGGTGCGCAGTGCGCGCAACCAGGGCTGGTCGTGGCAGGAGATCGCCGCCGAACTGGGCGTCAGCAGGCAGGCCGTGCACAAGAAGTACGGGAGGCAGTGATGTTCGAACGCTTCACCAAGGATGCCCGGGAAGTCGTGCAGGGGGCGATCGAGCACGGGGAACGTGCGGGGTCGCAGTCCGTCGGCGCGGAGTATCTGCTGCTTGCCCTGCTCGACCGGGAAGCGAGCCGCGCCTCCTTCGCGCTGGCCGCGCTCGGGCTCGCGGAGCGCAAGGCCTCCGTGCGGGAGGCGCTGGCCGACGCGCGGCGGCGGGCAGGTCTGTCCCGGGCCGAAGCGGACGCCCTCGCCGGACTCGGGATCGACGTCTCGGAGATCGTCTCCCGGGTCGAGGAGGTGCATGGCGTCGGGGCGATGTCCGGCGACCGCCAGGACAAGGGCTGGTGGTCGGGCCGCCGTTCCTTCGGCCGGGACGCCAAGGACGTCCTGGAAGGGGCGCTGCGCGTCGCGGTCGCCCGCCGTGACCGTCACATCGGCGACGAGCACCTCCTGCTCGCCCTCACCTCCCGTCCGGGCGTACCCGCCGAGGTCCTCGCCGACCACGGCGTGACCTTCGAGTCGCTGACAAGGGTGCTGTACGGCGGCGGCGAGGCGAAGGCGGGCTGAACCCGCCCCCTCCTCCGGCCGCGCTCAGGCCCTGGGCGCCCGCAGGATCACCCCGATGTGTGCCGCCGCCGTCGACAGGTGGCGGCGGGTGTCGCGGAGCTGCTCGTCGGTGACGCCGTGATCGCGGGCCGCGTCCCGGATGTCGTCCCGGAACCGGTCGAGCAGACGGTCCAGATCACGGGCGGGGTCGCCGGTGGGTTCCTCGTGGGCCCAGGCCGGTTCGTAGTCGGCGGGGAAGTCCTCCGGGGTGTCGGAGTACTCCGGGGCGGACTTCCCCGTGCCGGTAGCGGCCTCGGTGCCCGTGCGGCCGAAGCCGAAGTCCTTGCCGTACTCCTTTCCGAACTCGCTGAATTCCTTGCTGAGTTCGGACAGACCTTCCCGGACCCCCGTCGGCCAGTCCCCCCGCGCGAAGTGGTCCTGGACGTGCTCCTGGACGCGGCGGGCGATGCGCTGCACCTCCTCCTGGGCCTGGGCCCGCGCCCGTGACTGCGCCTCCTGGGCCTGGTGGCGGGCCCGCTGGGCCTCCTCACGGGCCCGGCGGCTCTCGTCCTTGGCGCGGCGGGCCTGCTCCTTCCACTCCTGCTTCACCCGGCGCATCTCCTCCTTGGCGACGCGCCAGGCCTCCTTGTCCGGGCCGCCGTACTCCCCGAAGGGGCCGTGGTCCCCGGTACCCGCCTTGCCGCCCCGCCGGGCCTCGGAGGCCGCCGCCCGCATCTCGCGCCGCAGATCGCCCGCCGCGCCGCGCACGTCGGCCCTTATCTCGGCGGCGAGTTCGGCGACCGACTCGCGGATCTCCAGCTCCAGGTCGGCCAGCTCGCCGCTGCGGTCGGCCAGCTCGGTGCGGCCGGCGTCCGTGATGGCGTACACCTTGCGGCCGCCCTCGGTGGTGTGGGTGACCAGGCCCTCGGCCTCCAGCTTGGCCAGCCGGGGGTAGACGGTGCCCGCCGACGGTGCGTACAGGCCCTGGAAGCGTTCCTCCAGGAGCCGGATCACCTCGTAGCCGTGGCGCGGGGCCTCGTCGAGCAGCTTGAGCAGGTAGAGGCGGAGGCGGCCGTGGGCGAAGACGGGAGGCATGTCAGAGCACCTTCTTGTCGGTCGTGCCGTCGGCCGGGGCGTCGCTGTCCGCGTGGCCGCCCGAGCCGGAAACGGAATTGTCCCCCGAGTCGTGCCGTGGTCCCGCCGGTTGGGCGTCCTCCTCGTCACCCGCGGGCGGGCGGCGGAGCAGGGCGATCGAGCCGGAGACCGTCGTGGCCCTGAGCTTGCCGGTGCCCGCGCCGAGCCGTCCTGTGACCTTGTGGGCGCCCCACTGGCCGTGCACCCGGAGGCCTTCGAAGGCGTTGGAGATGCTTCCGCTCGCGGTGTTCGCCTCCACGTCGGCGTCGGCCGGGTGCGGGAGCCGGATGGCGATCTCACCGGAGACGCTGGTCAGTCTGACGTCGGTCGGGCCGTCCGGATCGAGGTCGATGATCATCGAGCCGCTGACCGACTCGGCCCGTACGGAGGAGCCCGAGGCCTCCACCACGGTCAGGTCTCCGGAGACGGAGTTGAACCGCAGGTCGCCCGTGACGGCCTGGGCCTCGAGGTTGCCGGACACCGTTTCCGCGTGCACCGGGCCGGAGAGGGACACGAGTGTGGTGTCGCCGGTGACGCCCTTGACCGCCGAGGGCCCGCGGAGCCCGGAGACGACCGCTCCGGCGCCGATCACGCCGACCTCCACCCGGGTGTCCGCCGGTACCGCGAGGGAGACGACGGCGCTGCGCCGCCAGCCCTTCCGGTCCAGCCACTTCAAGAAGCCCTTCCAGGGCAGGTCCTCGTAGGCCACCGTGAGGGTGCCGCCCTGCTGGGTGACCACCAGGGGTGGGCCCTCGATGTCGGTGACCTGGAGGCGGGCGGAACCCTCGTCCGTACCCACGACGTTGACTGTTCCGTTGACCACGCGTACGTGCAGATCGCGGACGGGGGTGTCGAAGGTGAGCTTGGTGGGCTCGGCGACGGACCACTGGGACATGGTGTGACCTCCTCGCAGGGACGCGACACGCCATATCGCGTCTACAGAGAAACACGATATATCGTGCTCACGGGAAGTCAAGTCACCCGATCGAGGGCATGCCTGACACTGGACCCCGTACGGGCGGCCCAGTGTCGGGTGTCGGGAGGATCGGCGGCTCTTCCGCGGCTGCGTCGCGGCTGCGCGCGGCTACACGGCGCCTATTCGTCGTCCTCGTCGTCCAGGCGGGCGAGCCAGGTCGCCAGTCGCTCCACCGGGACCTCGAAGTCCGGGTTCAGGTCGACGAACGTGCGCAGCTGCTCGGCGAGCCACTCGAAGGTGATCTCTTCCTCGCCGCGCCGCTTCTCCAGTTCCTCGATGCCTCGGTCGGTGAAGTACATGGCTGGTGCTCCGTGGTCAGTACAGGGGTAGGGGGGCTCCCGTGCGGGAAGAACCCTCTCCCCGCGGGAAGGAGAGGCGCTGGCTTCCCGCCCGGGAAGCCACGACAGAACAGGAAAAGGATAGGCGGAACCAGTGCGGGGCCGGCTGCCCGGCGGCGGGCCGGCCAAGGGGAGACGGGGGAACGGGGGAGTGGCATGGGGCAGGAAGTGACGCGGGTGGCGCGGATCGAGCTGCCGGACGGCACACCGGTGTGGGCCCGGATATCCGGGGCCGAGGAGCTCGCCGTGCCGACGGGAGAACTGTCGTTCACGGACACCGGGTTCGCCGAACGGGTGGAGGCGAGCGTGGAGAGCCTCCACTCGCTCGTCACCGGCGTCGCCCGCTCGCTGGCCGGCCCGCTGCGCGCGGTGCGTCCGGACGAGGTGAGCGTCGAGTTCGGCATCGAGCTGACCGCGAAGGCCGGGAAGGTCGTCGGGCTGCTGGCGGACGGGGAGGCCAAGGCAGGCATCACGGTGACCCTGACCTGGAACGGAGGAGGCCCACCGGACCCGGCGACCCCCGGGCCCGACCTGGACCCGTCGGCTCCCGGACCCGCCCCTGGCCCGTCGGCTCCCGGACCCGCCCCTGGCCCGTCGGCTCCCGGACCCGCCCCTGGCCCGTCGGCTCCCGGACCCGCCCCGGACCTGTCGGCTCGCCGACCCGTCCCGGACCCGGCGGCTCCGCGGCCCGTCCCGGACGCGGTGGCTCCCGGGCCTGCCCCCGACCTGTCGGCTCCGCGACCCGTCCCGGACGCGGTGGCCCCCGGGCCTGCCCCCGACCTGTCGGCTCGCCGACCCGTCCCCGACCTGGCGGCTCCGCGGCCCGCCCCGGACGCGGCGGCCTCCGGGCCTGCCCCCGACCTGTCGGCTCGCCGACCCGCCCCGGACCCGGCGGCTCCGCGACCCGCCCCGGACGCGGTGGCTCCCGGGCCTGCCCCCGACCTGTCGGCTCCGCGACCCGTCCCGGACGCGGTGGCTCCCGGGCCTGCCCCGGACCTGTCGACTCACCGACCCGTCCCGGACCCGGCGGCTCGCCGACCCGTCCCGGACCCGGCCGCCCGCGCAGGGGACGACCCGGGCGCCACCGCGCCCCCGGCCGCCCCCCGTGCGCCCCAAGACGGATCACCGCCCGGCGGCGGCGACACCCGCGCGGGCGTGTCCACCCGCGCGGGCGTGTCCGCCGGCGCCCAGGCGCACGGGGGTGCCCCGGACGCCCGCGGTGGGGGCGGGGCATGACGAACGGATACGACGGGGGCGCACCGGGCGGTTCCCATGCCGCCCACCATGCGCTGCGTGACCTCGTCATGGCGGCGACCGTGCGCATTCATCGCACGGGTGTCGGGTATGCCCTGGACGAACCCGGCAGCTTTCTCGGCAGTGGATTCTTCATCGCCCCGAACTGGGTTCTGACCTGCGCACACGTGGTGAACGCCGGGGAGGGGGGCGAAGTGGCGGTGGTCTACCAGACCGGCCCGGGCCAGGGCCCGTCCGCCGTCCCCGGTCAGGTGGCGGCCACCCTCCCGGAGCGCGTCGAACGTTCCGTGCCGGGCAGCTGGCCGGCTCCCGACCTGGCCCTCGTCCGGCTCCGCGAACCCGTCGACCACGACTGCGTGTACGTCTCCGAGCGGCCCGCCGCGCACTACGGCGAGGGCAGGGTGTTCTACGCGGGCTGGACGGTGATGGGAGGCCAGTTGCAGATCCTGGACGGGTTCCTCTCCGTGCAGGGGACCATCGGCGGCTGGTCGGCGGGGGCGCAGCTGCGACTGGGGCACAACGACCTGCCGCCGGGCGTCTCGGGCGGCCCCGTCGTCGACCCGGTGCGCGGCGAGGTCATCGGCCTGCTGAAATCGCGCGCCGACCACGGGACGGGGGGCACCTCCACCGGGATCGAGCGCCTGCGGACGTTACAGGTGCCGCCGGACGCCGTCAGGACCGAGCACGACGACGTCTACCAGGCGGTCTTCCACGCCCACGACCGCTACCACCGCGACCGGCAGCAGCCCTCGGACTCGCGGCGCCCCACCTGGGCCGACCTCCAGGCGGAGATCGGCGCCCGCCCGGGCCGGACACTCGGCCCCGACGAACGCGGCGAGCTGCTCGGCCGGCTCGCCGACCTGCCGCCGCCGGCCACCACCCGGGGCCTGCTCGACATCCTCGACTCGCTGCCGAACTTCCAGCTCCCCACGCTGGTACCGGCCCCCCGCGGCTGGCGGGACGGCCTGGGCGTGCTGTACGAGAACGCGCGGCAGGACGGGGCGCTGAAGCTCGTACTCGACTACGCGATGCAGGTGATGGCGGCCGAACGCCCGGCCACGCCCAGTCTGCTGGACGCCGAACAGGCGCTGTGGGAGTGGGTGAAGCAGGCGTCGACGGGCCTCGACAGCGGCTACCGCAACGGCCTGGCCCGGCGGCGCGCCCAGTGGCTGGGGCTGCGCCGCCGTTCCCCCGCCGTCCTCGTCGGCCCGCTGCCCGCCGCCCCGAGCACCCCGTCGCCGCTGGGGGAGCCGGTCCGGGAGCGGCTGGGTGGGCTGGGCGACGCCGGGCCGCGGTTGTCCGTGCTGCTCGAAGTGCTGCCGAGGGGCTGGGAGCCCGAGCGCTGCGACTGGTCGGTCTCCGTGGCCGCCCCGGAGGGCGACGTGATCCGGCTGCACGAGGCCGAGCGGACCTCGCTGGAGGAGCTGCCCGCCCGGGTGGCCGCCCCGCTCGCCGAGGCCTTCCGCCAGTGCGACGAGCCCGGACGGCCCGCGGTCCTGCACGCGGCCCTGCCGCACCTGCTGCTCGGCCTGGCCGTGGACGACTGGCGGCTGCGGCCCGACGGCCCCCCGCTGGGCGCCGAGCGGCCGGTCGTCGTGCGCTGTTCCGACCGCGACCAGCTGCCGGCCGACGGCGAGTACGGGACGCCCGGCGCCGAGTGGGGCGCCGGGGACGAGGACCCCGAACGGCGGGACCGCTGGCGCCGGCTGCACGCCCGCGACGCCCAGACCCAGGTGCTGGACTGCGACGACGGGGTGCGCGAGCCGGTGCCGACCGTCGCGGAGCTGCGCCGTCTGCCGCCCCGTACGGTCCCGGTGCTGTGCCGCTACGGTGACCAGCGCTACGAGGACGACGCCGCCGCGCTCGGCAGGATCCTCAACGCCGGCTTCGGCGTGGTCCTGTGGCGCCGCTGGCGGAGCCAACCGGACGCCGTGTGCGGGGAGTTCCACCGGGGAACCAAGCAGGTCGTCGACGACGGGGCGGGCGCCGTGTTCCTCCCCGACCTGGTGCACGGGCTGCGGGTGAAGCGGCACGCGGGTCTCACGGAGGCCTACTGGGCCGACGGAATCGCACTCTTGTACGACGATCCGCACCGACCCCTGCCCGGCGCCGGAGATCTCCTGGAGGCCCCCTGATGCGACGTGCCCCGAGCATCCCTCGGCCTCTTACCAGCTCTCCTGCGGATCGATACCGTGATGCACGTTCGACGGCTGCCCTGGCGGACGAGTGACGACGAGGACCGGACCATGACCGAATCCAGTGAGTGGCTCATCTACCGAGGCGCCGGAGAACCCCACGACGGAATGAGCCGGCTGCCCCCGCCGCCGCCCTGGCGGGACTTCACCGGCCGGGACACCGCGGGCGACGGCGACGGCTCCCGGGACCGCAGGCTGGGCGCGCACCGGCACCTGGCGGAACTCCACCGGCCCGGCGCGGAGGAACTGGAGATGATCAACGCGGCGCTCTATCTGCGCCGCCCCCTGCTCGTCACCGGCAGCCCCGGCGCGGGCAAGAGCACGCTGGCCCACTCGGTGGCGTACGAGCTGGGCCTGGGCGACGTACTGCGCTGGTCCATCGTCAGCCGCTCCACCCTCCAGGACGGCCTGTACCACTACGACGCCATCGCCCGGCTCCAGGACGTACAGATCGCCGCGCAAGGAGGCTACGGCACGGCGGCGGGCAGCCCCGGCGCCGTCGAGGCCATCGGCAGCTACATCCGCCTCGGCCCGCTCGGCACCGCCCTGCTGCCCTCCGACACACCGCGTGTGCTGCTCATCGACGAACTCGACAAGAGCGACATAGACCTGCCCAACGACCTGCTGAACGTCCTGGAGGAGGGCGAGTTCGAGATACCCGAGCTCCAGCGCATAGCCGACCGCCTGCCGGACGGCGAGGCCGAGGTGCTCACCGCCGACGGTACCAAGGTCCGCGTCCGCGACGGCCGGGTGCGCTGCCGGGCCTTCCCGTTCGTCGTCCTCACCAGCAACGGGGAACGGGACTTCCCCGCCCCGCTGATGCGCCGCTGCATCCACCTCGAACTCGGGCGCCCCGACCACAACCGGCTCGCCACCTTCGTACGCGCCCACCTCGGCGACGAGGCGGCCCGCGCGGGCGACGACCTGATCACCCGCTTCCTGGAGCGCTCCCGCAGCGAACTCCTCGCCACCGACCAGCTGCTGAACGCGATCTACCTCACCGACGCGGCCGCCCCGCCCAGCCGCGACCGACTCGCCGACCTGCTCATCCAGCGACTCGACCGTCCGAGGTGAGGCGCTGATGCCCGAGGCGCACCGCACCGGTGATCCGATCGCCGAACTCGTCGCAACGTTGCGGCAGATCGGGCTCGACCCGGATGCCGAGGCGCTGAGCGACGCCCTGTGGCTGGCCCGCTGGACGCGCCCGTCGGGGGTGCCGGACCCGGACGGGGAGCCGCCGGGCGGCGCGGACGGCCGGCCCGGTCGTCCGGGGAAGCCTTCCCCCACCCGTCCTCCGGCGCCGGAGGGCCAGGACACCCCGCGGCCCGAGCAGCCCGGGCCACCGGCGTACGGCGTCCGGGCCGACGGGAGCGTGCCCCTGTACCCGCCGACGCGCGGCGGGACCCGACGCGCGCGTGCGCCGGGCGTGGCGACGGCACTGCCGGTCGGGGTGCCCGTGGCCCCCGCCCTGCCCGCCCCGCTCGAACTCCAGCGCGCCTTACGGCCGTTGCAGGGCTACCGCAGCGCCGCACCGCCGCTGCGCAAGGAGCTGGACGAGACCGCCACGGCCGAACTGAGCGCCCGGGCAGGGGGCCTGGTGATGCCCGTGCACCGGGCCGTGACCCGCGGCGACACCCGGCTGCAACTGGTCCTCGACGCCTCCCCGTCGATGCGCGTGTGGGACCGCATGTTCGGCGAACTGGAGGAGGTCTTCGCCCAGTTGGGCGCCTTCGGGGACGTCCAGGTCAGCCATCTGCACGAGGGGCCGGACGGTGAGCCGGTGGTCAGCCGCAGCCCGGACGCGCACACGGCCCCGCTGCACGCGGCGGACCGGCTCAGCGACCCCACCGGCCGGCGGATCACGCTCCTGGTGAGCGACTGCGCGGGCCCCCTGTGGCGCAGCGGCCGGGCCCACCGCCTGCTGCACCAACTGGCCCGGCAGGCCCCGGCCGCGGTGCTCCAGCCGCTTCCGCAGCGCCTGTGGAGCCGCACCCGGCTGCCCGTGACGTACGGCGAACTCACCCGCGGCGCGATCCTGGGCGGCGCCACCGCGCTGCGGGTACGCACCCCGGCCGGCGCACCCGTGGAGCCTCGCGGCGGCCTGCCCGTCCCCGTGCTGCCCCCCGAACCGGTGGCCCTCGGCGCGTGGGCCCGGCTGCTGTCCGGGGCCGGCGCCGCACCGGTCGCCGGTGCCGTGGGCTGGGTGCGCCCCGACCAGCCGCCCGCCCCGGCCGCGGGCCCCGCCGGGCAGCGCTCCTGGGTGCAGCGCCTCGGCCGCTTCCGCTCCACCGCCTCCCCGGCCGCCGGACGGCTCGCCGTCTGCCTGGCCGCCGCCCCGCTCTGCCTGCCGGTGATGCAACTGGTCCAGCGGACCATGCTGCCCGACTCCGGCCCGTCCGAGCTGGCCGAGGTGCTGCTCAGCGGCCTCCTCACGCGCGCGGGCGACAGCCACGGCGACGACGGCGCCCAGTGGTACGAGATGGAGCCCGATGTGCAGGAGGCCCTGCTGTCGACGCTCAGCAGGGACGAGGCGGTGCTGGTCCTCAAGCACTGCTCGGAGTACATCGAGCAGCGTTACGGCAAGGGCGGCGCGAACTTCCCGGCGCTCGCCCTGGCCCAGCTCGGCAACGGCGGCGCGGGGCGGCCGTACGCGCCCGGCGGCTCCTACCCCGGTGACAACGGCGACGCGACGCTCGTGCCGCAGCCCTTCGCGGAGGTCGCCGTGCGCGTGCTGGAGAGGTTCATGCCGCTGCCCGAACAGTTCGCGGCCTACGGCGCCCGTACGGCGCCGGGTCCGGCCGGCTCCCGCTCGACGCACCAGGCGGTCACCCGGGCCCGTTCACTGGTCGCGCGGTTCGACGACGAGGGCATGGTGCAGGACCTCATCGACGCCGTACAGCTGCTGCGCGGCGCGACCGAGCACGAACGGCCCGCCGGCGCCGACCCGGAACTGTGGGCGGAGTGCGCGCAGGCCACGCTGCGGCTGTGGGAGGTGCAGGGCGGCGCCGACCTGCTGCGCGAGGCGGAGCGGGCCGCGGAGCGGGCCGTCGCGCATCCGCACGCCCTGCGCGAACGGGCCGTCCTCGCGCGCGTGCTGCACGCGGCCGCCGTCGACCGCAGGCGGCGCGGGGACCAGCACGGCGCGCTGGACCTGCTCAGCCGCGCCGACCGCGAGTACGCGGTGGCCTGCGCGGCGCCCGACCTGGGGCAGGCCGAGGCGCTGAAGCTCACCCTGGAGCGCGTCCGCGCCCTGGAGACACAGTGGCGCCTGGGCGGTGACGGCGCGCTGTTGCAGGGCGCCGTCGGCATGCTGGAGGCGTTCGCCGACGCCTGGCCGGACCGCCGCAGCCGCCCGCCCGAACTGCCGCTCGCCCACGGCCGGGTCCTGCTCCGGCTGGCCGACGCCACGACCGACCCCGAACAGGCCCGCGGCCACGCCGAGCAGGCCGCCCGGTCGCTGCGGGACGCGCTGGAGACCGCCGCCGAGGCCGGCACCGAACCGGCGCCACGGGAGCAGGTGCGCATCCGGCTCGACCTGGTCGACGCGCTGCTGACCTCGGGCGGCTCCCTGGACGAGGCACAGGACCGGGTCGACGAGGCCCTCCGGCTCACCCGCGAACGGGCGCTGCGGTCGGAACTGCTGGTGCGCTCGGGACGGATCGCCGTGGCACGGCACGGCGATTCCGGTGACCCGCGCGAACTGCGGGTGGCCGCCGAACGCTTCGAGCAGGCCGCCCTCGGGATGCCCCGGGACGCGCCCGCCCACCCTGAGGTCCTCGCCGAGTGGGGCGGGACGCTGCTGCGGCTCGCCGACCTGGAAACCGGCGCCCGGTCCCTCGACCCGCTGTCCCAGGCGATCCGGGTACTGCGCGAGTGCCGTACGGAGACACCACCCGGCGACCCACGGCTCGCGAGCCGCCTGCTGGCGCTCGGGCGCGCCCTGATGGCCCGCTACGGCACCCGCGGCGACCCGGTCGACCTGCGCGAGGCGGAGCACCTGTTCGGGCTGGCGGCGGCCGAGGCGGACGACGCGCTGTCCGCCGCGCGCTGTCTGCTGGCGCTCGGCCGGGCACACTTCGAGGCCTACCGGAGCCTTGGCCGGCCCACCCGGCTGGACGCGGCGGTGGACGTGTTCCGGGACGCCGCCCAGGCCGCGGGGGACGCCGAGGAGGAGGCCGAGACCGAGCGGCGACGGCTGGCGGCCGTGGAGTTGCACGCTCAGGCACACCACTGGCGGGGTATGACCTATGAGGCGGCCGCACGCCCGCGTGCCGCCCGCGAGGCCTACCGGACGGCACGGTCGCAGTGGCAGCGGATACCGCAGGACACCGTCGGCACGGGCGAGCCCACCGCCGAGGACACGGCGCGCAGGCTGGCGGAGCTGGAATGACGGCCAATGACAGCGAACGACAGCGAATGACGGCGAGTGACGGCGAACAGGGGGAGACCATGAGCGTGGAGCCCGCAGAGGCCGGCGAGCCCGGGCGGGGCGAGCCGCTGCCGGACGTACTGGCCATGGACCTGGCCGAGCTGCGCACGGTCCGGCACCCCGTGCTGTCCGAGGTGCTGGAGGACCTGCGGGAGCGGGCCGCTCAGCCCGGCGAGATGCTGTGGGGATACAACAGCTCGTTCTGAGCAGGGACAGGATCCGGTCAAATCCCCTTGCGCACATGCCAGTTCAGTTTGCCCGTGGTCCGGTCGGGAATGCGGCCAGTGGACGGCCGAAGGCATGGGGGTGGCGGAGTGTCGTACGGCGTTGCTCCCGTCGCCCCGTTCCCCTTCCGGCAGTTCATCGTCAAGATGCACGGCCGCTGCAACCTCGCCTGTCGCTACTGCTACCTGTACGAGGGGCCCGACCACTCCTGGCGCGACCGGCCCCGGGCCGCGTCCTCGGCCGTCCTGGACCGCACCGCGACCCGCATCGCCGAGCACGCGAACACACACGGACTGACGGCGCTCGCCCTCGTCCTGCACGGTGGCGAACCCCTCCTGGCCGGCGCCGGCACCCTGGCCCGCTTCACCACCCTGGTCCGCGACCGCGTCCGGCCCGGTACGGCCGTCCACCCGGTGCTCCAGACCAACGCCACCCTCCTCACCGAGCGGCGTCTCGCCGTGCTCGCCGCCGCCGGCCTGCGCGTCGGCATCAGCCTCGACGGCGGCCTGCCCGGCCACAACGCCCAGCGCGTCGACCACGCCGGACGCCCGTCCTGGACCGCCGCCTCGCGCGGCGCCCGCCTGCTGGCCGACTGCTTCCCCGGCTCGTACGCCGGCATCCTCACCGTCGTGGACCCCATGCTGGACCCGGTGGAGACCTACGAGTCACTGCTCGCCCTGCGTCCCCCGGCGCTCGACCTGCTGCTGCCGCACGGCAACTGGTCCGCCCCGCCGGCGCACCTCGGGGAGGAACGTTACGGCCGGTGGCTGTGCGCCGTGTTCGACCGCTGGTGGGACGCGGGACGGCGGGAGACCAGGGTCCGCCTCTTCGAGGCGTGCATAGCCCTGCTGCTCGGCCTGCCCGCCGCCACCGAGTCGCTGGGCCTCGCGCCGTTCGAAACGGTCGTCGTGGAGACCGACGGGTCGATCGAGCAGGTCGACTCCCTGAAGTCCTGCTACGAGGGCGCCGCCGAGACCGGTCTCGACGTCTTCCGGCACGGCTTCGACGACGTACTGCGCCACCCGGCGGTGGCGGCCCGGCAGGCGGGCGCGGACGCGCTGGCCGCCGGGTGCCGCGCCTGCCCGCTGCTCCGCGTGTGCGGCGGCGGCCAGTACGCGCACCGCTACCGGTCCGGACACGGCTTCGCCAACCCGTCCGTGTACTGCGCGGACCTGCAGCGCTTCATCCGCCACGTGGCGCGACGGCTCACCGAGGACACGGCACGCGTACCGGCCGCCTCCTCGGCCGAAGGAGGCACCCCGTGATACTTCCGCCGCTGCCCGACCACGCCCTCACCGAACTGGGCCGCACCGGAGGCAGCCACGAGACCCTCGCCCTCCTGGCCCGCGACCAGGACACCCGGCGGCTCCTCGTCCTGCGCGCGGTCCTCGACGGGACGAGCGAGGCCAGGACATGCTCGGCCGGAGCGCCGCGACGGCTGCGGGAGGACTGGGCCCTGCTGGAGGAGGCGGAGGGCGCGACGGCCAACCCCGGCGGACGGGCCGCGGCGACAGCGGGCCCCTCCGTCCGCACCGGCCTCCTGCATCCCCTGCTCGGCCCCTGGGCCCAGCGTGTGCTGCGCGGACTCGGCTCCACCGGTGCCGACGCCGCCGACCCGGGACGGCAGCGGGACCTGGCCGCCGACCTGGACCACTTCAGCGCCGTGGCCGCGGCGCTCGCCGCCCGCGCCGGCGTCCCCTTCGCCGTACGCCTCACCGCCCACGCCGGCATGCTCTTCCTGCCCTCCCTCGGCGCGCTGCGCACGGACGAGCGGGAGCCGACGCCGGTCGACGCCGTCCACCGCAGCGGCCGGCTGACGCTGCGCCGGCCGGGTGCCGCCGATGTCGTCGTCCACCTGGAGGACGGTGTCGGCGCCTGGGCCGACTCCAGGGCCTGGGCCCCGGCGTACGCCCTGCCCGGTCTGCTGCCCGACAGCCTCCCGATCCCGCTGGACGACCTGGACCCCTACCGCAGCGTGCACGGCGGGCCCCACTACTACGGACTCAGCGGCCCCGTCACCCTCGACGACACCGAACGCAAACGCTGGCTGCAAGCCTGGTCGGGCACGGCCACGGCGCTGCGGCTCGGCGGCGCGGGACGGCTCACCGAGGCGGCGGCCCTGCTGCGCTGCCTGGTGCCGCTCGCGGTGCCGCCGGGGGACTCGGCCGACGACCGCGCCCACGGCTCGTGCAGCGCCACCCGGCAGGAGGCCTTCGGGGCCGTACTCAGCAGCACCCCGCCGAACGCCATGGCCTTCGCGGCGACCCTGGTGCACGAACTGCACCACGCCAAACTGGCCGTGCTCAGCACCATGGTGACGCTGCACCACTCCAATGGCCGAGCACGGTACTTCGCTCCGTGGCGGCCCGAGCCGCGACCGTACGACGGCCTGCTCCAGGGCGCCTACGCGCACCTCGCGCTCGCGGACTACTTCCAGCACCGCGCACTCGGCGAAGGCGAGCCCGCGCGGCGCGACACGGCCTGGGGCCAGTTCGCCCGCTACCACGAGCAGGTGGCGGCCGCGCTGCCGGCGCTCGTCGGCTCGGGCGACCTGACCCCGCCCGGGCGGCGGTTCGTCGAGGTCATGGTCGACACGCACGAGCGCATGGGGGACATCGCGATCCCCCGGGCCCACGCCGTCCGGGCACGCGAGTACGTGCGGGCGGCCCGCCGGCTGTGGGTGCAGCGCCATGCGGCGGATGTGCGCCGCTCGCATGAGTGAGGCATCAGGAGCCGCGTCCACGACCTTTGCGCCCGGAGGTGGAGATCGTCGCGCCGGCGGGAAAGGATGTGCTCCACGAGCATCGGCGCAGGCGCGGTCACACGCCTTCCCGGGGCTGTGCACAGCTTCTAAAATCGCGAGCGGGAGGCCGCTGCATGTCTGGAAGTCGTAGGCCGTTCGGGTTAACCGAGAGAGGAACCGCGAAGCAGACCGTCACGATCAGCTTCGCCGGGTTCAACCGGGCCTGGGCGGCCTGGATCGGGGACCGTCTGGAGCGGCGCGGCCTGCGGGTGGTGTACCTGCGGTGGGACGCGCCTCCCGAGGTCCCGCTGGTGGAACTGCTGCGCGACCTGAGCCTGGCCGAGGGCCGCGTTCTCATCCTCATCAGCGACTGGTACTTCAAACTGGGCCCGCGCACCCACGATGAGTGGAACGTGGCGCTGCGCGAGGTCGTGGCGCCCGACCCGTCCCGCTTCGCGGCCGTCTCCGTGACCACCGCGTCGATCCCGACCGCCACCGCCGTCCTCGCGCCCGTCGACCTGGTGAACACCGGCCCGGACGAGGCCGAACGGCGCGTCGTCGAGCGGCTCGACCTGGAGTACGAACCGCTGCCCGAGCCCGCCGGCAACCGGCGCGGACTGCGCTTCCCGTCGGCCATGCCCGAGGTGTGGGGCGGCGTACCGCGCCGCAACACCCGCTTCACCGGCCGCGAGCCGCTGCTCAACGACGCCTACCACCTGCTGAACGGCAGCGAGCCCGGCGCGGGCGTGCTCACCCTCTACGGCATGTCCGGGGTGGGAAAGACACAGCTCGGCGCCGAATACGTGTACCGGTTCAGCTCCGAGTACGACGTCGTGTGGTGGATCAACGCCGAGAAACGGGTGACCTACCGCCGTCTGCTGGCCGAACTCGCCCCGAAGCTCGGCCTGTCGACCGGCGCCGAGTACGGCGAGCGGCTGCGCGCGGTGCGCGACGCGCTGCGCCGGGGCGAGCCGTCCACCCGGTGGCTGCTGGTCCTCGACGGCGCCGACGAACCCGACCAGATCTGGGACCTGGTCCCCACCGGTCCCGGACACGTGCTGATCACCTCCCGGAACCCGCAGTGGGGCGAACACAACAGCCGGCTGCTCCAGATCCCGGTCTACGCCCGCGACGAGTCGGTGGCCTTCATCCGGCGCCGCGCCCCGCGCCTGACCGAGGCCGACGCCGACCAGCTGGCCGAGGCCCTGGAGGACCTGCCGCTGCTGCTGGACCAGACGGCCGGCTGGCTCAACGACTCCGACCTCTCCGTCGAGGACTACATCGCCCTGCTGGAGGGCGGCATCGACCAGGACGTGGTCCGGGTCTCCGCCGACTTCCCCGTCGCCTTCCAGACCGCCTGGTCGATACTGCTGAACAAACTCCGCGAGACCGTCCCCGAGTCCGTCGACCTGCTGCGGCTGTGCACCTTCTTCGCGCCCGGCTTCATCCCCGTACGACTGCTTCGGGAGATGCCGCAGGACGATCTGCCCGAACAGCTCACCGGGCTGCTCGAGGACCCGCTGCTGTGGAACCGGGCGATCAACCAGCTGCGCCAGTACTCCGTGGTGCGCCTGGAGGCCCACGACCAGGGTGCCGACTCGGCCTCCTCGGGCGAGTCGCTGTACCTGCACCGCATGGTCCACCAGATCGTGCGGAGCGACATGCCGGAGGCGGACCGGCGGGAGTTCGTCGACGTCGTACGGCGCGCCCTCGCGGCGGCCGACCCCGGCCGCGCCACGGACACCCGGCTGTGGGACGCGTACGCGGAGATCGTGCCGCACCTGAAGTACGCCGACGTCCTGAACAGCAACGACCGCAGGGTGCAGACGCTGGTCCTGAACTGCCTGCGCTACATGTACTTCGCCGGCGAGTACACCTCGGGCGTCAAACTCGGCGCGCGTGCCCTGAGAGCCTGGCGGTCGTTGCTCGGCGAGTTCCACCCGAGGGTCTTCGACCTGATCTACCAGTACGCCAACCTGCTGCGCGCCACCGGCGACTACGAGCGCAGCGAGCCCCTCGAACGGGAGGCGATGGACCACCTGCGCGAGGAGCGCGGCGAACGGGACCTGGACCATCTGCGGGCCGCCAACGGCGTCGGCGCCAACCTGTGGGGACTGGGCCGCTACGAGGAGGCACTCGAGCACTACCAGTGGCTGTACCCGGCCTACCGCGACCTCCTGGGCGAGGAGGACTCCCGCACCCTCAACGCGCTGAACAACCTGGGCTTCTCCCACCGGCTGCTCGGCCACTACCAACAGGCCCTCGACATCGACAAGACGACCCTGGAGATGCGCCGCCGCCTGCTCAAGGCACGCCACCCGTGGGCGCTGTTCTCCGAGGGCTCCTACGCCACCTGCCTGAGGCTGCTGGGCCGCTACGCCGAGGCCGAGTCCGTCCAGACGAAGAACGTCCGCGAGTGCCGCCTCGTCATGGGCACGGACAACCCGCAGACGCTGCGGGCCGAGCACAACCTGGCGCTGTGCCGGCTGCGCGGCGGGGACCGGGCCGCCGCCGGGGCGATGCTGGCGCGGGTGCTGGAACGATACGAGCGCAAGGTCGGCGACCGGCACCCGGAGACCCTGGCCGCCGCCGTCAGCCAGAGCTGCTTCGCCCGCGAGCACGGCGACATCGACCAGGCCCGCGAGGCCAGCGAGTCCATCCTGGCCAGATACGGCCAACTGCTCATTGAGGGGCACCCCTTCATCGCGGGCGCACGGGCCAACCACGCCCTCATCCTGCGCAGCGTCGGCGAACGCGACCAGGCGCACGTGCTCGTCGACCAGGCGCTGGCCGACATGACCGCGGCGGTGGGCGAGAACCACCCCTACGCCCTGGGCTGCGCCATCAACGCCTCGGCCCTGCGCAACCTGGTGGGCGACACGGAGGGGGCCGCCGCGCTCAGCCGGGACACCATCACCCGGGCGACGGAGTCCCTCGGCCGCACCCATCCCCTCACCCTGTCCGCCCGGGTGGCCCACGCGGCCGACCTGCGCGGCCTGAGGGACGTCCAGCAGGCCGAGAAGGTCGAGCAGGAGGCCCTGTCCGACCTGGAGGCCACGCTCGGCAAGCAGCACATCCACACCATCTCGGCCCGCTCCCGCAACCGGCCTTACTGGGACTTCGAGCCCCAGACGACCTGACGGGAACAACCGGAAGGGCCCGGCCCCGGAGAACTTCCGGGGCCGGGCCCTTGGCGGTGGATCCGTCGGAGACCTACGCCTCGAACACCTCACGCACCAGCTGCTCCTGCTCCGCCTGGTGCCGCTTCGCGGAACCGACGGCGGGCGAGGAGGAGTGCGGGCGCGAGATCCGGCGCAGGCGCTCGCCCGGCGGGATGTCCGCGCCGACCGCCAGGTCCAGGTGGTCGATCAGGTTGAGGGCGATGAACGGCCAGGCACCCTGGTTCGCCGGCTCCTCCTGGGCCCACAGGTACTTCTCGGCGTTCGGGTACTTGGCGATCTCCGCCTGGAGCTCGGCACCCGGGAGCGGGTACAGGCGCTCGATGCGGATGATCGCCGTGTCCGTGTTGCCGCGCTTGGCGCGCTCGGCCTCGAGGTCGTAGTACAGCTTGCCGGCGCAGAAGACGACCTTGCGGACCGCGGCCGGGTCCACCGTCGTGTCACCGATGACCGGGCGGAACTGACCCGTCGTGAACTCCTCCGTCTTCGACGCGGCGGCCTTCAGGCGCAGCATCGACTTCGGGGTGAAGACCACCAGCGGCTTGTGGTGCGGGTTGTGCACCTGCCACCGCAGGAGGTGGAAGTAGTTCGACGGCAAGGTCGGCTGGGCGACCGTCATGTTGTTCTGCGCGCACAGCTGGAGGAAGCGCTCGATGCGGGCCGAGGAGTGGTCCGGGCCCTGGCCCTCGTAGCCGTGGGGGAGCAGCAGCGTCACGCCGCTCGTCTGGCCCCACTTCTGCTCGGCCGCCGAGATGTACTCGTCGACCACCGTCTGCGCGCCGTTGACGAAGTCGCCGAACTGCGCCTCCCACATCACGAGCGCGTCGGGGCGGGCCAGCGAGTAGCCGTACTCGAAGCCCATGACCGCGTACTCCGACAGGAGGGAGTTGTAGACGTTGTACCGCGCCTGCTCCTCGGCGAGGTACATCAGCGGCGTGAACTCCTCACCCGTCTCGCGGTCGATGAGGACCGCGTGGCGCTGACCGAAGGTGCCGCGCTGGGAGTCCTGGCCGGAGAGGCGGACCGGGGTGCCTTCCAGCAGGAGGGAGCCCACCGCGAGGGTCTCGCCCATGCCCCAGTCGATCGTGCCGTCCTCGACCATCGTCGCCCGGCGCTGGAGCTGCGGCAGGAGACGCGGGTGTACGTTGAAGGAGTCGGGGATGTTGACCTGGGACTCGGCGATCCGCTTCACGACCTCCGTGGAGATCGCGGTGCTCACGGCCACCGGGAAGTCCGCCTGCGGATCCGACACCGGGCCGGAGAGCGGCTGGGACGTGGCCTCGCGGACCTCCGTGAAGACCTTCTCCAGCTGGCCCTGGTAGTCCTGGAGGGCCTGCTCGGCCTCTTCCAGGGTGATGTCGCCGCGACCGATCAGGGACTCGGTGTACAGCTTGCGCACCGAGCGCTTCTTGTCGATGAGGTCGTACATCAGCGGCTGGGTGAAGGCCGGGTTGTCCGACTCGTTGTGACCGCGGCGGCGGTAGCAGATGAGGTCGATCACCACGTCCTTGTTGAACGCCTGGCGGAACTCGAAGGCGAGCCGCGCGACGCGGACGACGGCCTCGGGGTCGTCGCCGTTCACGTGGAAGATCGGGGCCTCGATCATGCGGGCCACGTCCGTCGCGTACATCGACGAGCGCGAGGACTCGGGGGCCGCGGTGAAGCCGACCTGGTTGTTGATGACGATGTGGACCGTGCCGCCGGTACGGTAGCCGCGGAGCTGCGACATGTTCAGGGTCTCGGCCACCACGCCCTGGCCCGCGAAGGCCGCGTCACCGTGCAGGGCCACCGGCAGGACCGTGAAGTCCGTGCCGCCCTTGTTGATGATGTCCTGCTTGGCGCGGGCGATGCCCTCGATGACCGGGTCGACCGTCTCCAGGTGGGACGGGTTGGCGGCCAGCGAGACCTTGATCTGCTCGCCGTCCAGGCCCGTGAAGGTGCCCTCGGCGCCCAGGTGGTACTTCACGTCGCCGGAGCCGTGCATCGACTTCGGGTCGAGGTTGCCCTCGAACTCACGGAAGATCTGCGCGTACGACTTGCCGACGATGTTGGCGAGGACGTTCAGCCGGCCGCGGTGGGCCATGCCGATGACGACCTCGTCCAGACGGGACTCGGCGGCCGAATCCAGCACCGCGTCGAGCAGCGGGATGACGGACTCGCCGCCCTCCAGGGAGAAGCGCTTCTGGCCGACGTACTTCGTCTGCAGGAAGGTCTCGAAGGCCTCCGCCGCGTTCAGCCGGCGCAGGATGCGCAGCTGTTCCTCGCGCTCCGGCTTGGAGTGCTGGCGCTCCACCCGGTCCTGGATCCACTTGCGCTGCTTGGGGTCCTGGATGTGCATGAACTCGATGCCGGTGGTGCGGCAGTACGAGTCGCGGAGCACGCCGAGGATGTCGCGCAGCTTCATCATCGACTTGCCGGCGAAGCCGCCGACGGCGAACTCGCGCTCCAGGTCCCACAGGGTGAGGCCGTGCTCGGTGATGTCCAGGTCGGGGTGCTTGCGCTGGCGGTACTCCAGCGGGTCGGTGTCGGCCATGACGTGGCCGCGGACCCGGTAGGAGTGGATCAGCTCGAAGACGCGGGCGGCCTTGGTGACGTCGTCGTCGTGGCTGGCGTCGATGTCCTTGAGCCAGCGGACCGGCTCGTAGGGGATGCGCAGCGCCTCGAAGATGTCGTCGTAGAAGCCGCTGTCGCCGAGCAGGAGGTTGGCGACGGCGCGCAGGAACTCGCCGGAGGCGGCGCCCTGGATCACCCGGTGGTCGTAGGTCGACGTGAGCGTCATGACCTTCGAGATACCGAGCTTGTTCAGGGTGTCCTGGCTGGTGCCCTGGAACTCCGCCGGGTAGTCCATGGAGCCGACGCCCATGATCACCGACTGGCCGGGCATCAGGCGCGGCACGGAGTGGACGGTGCCGAGACCGCCGGGGTTGGTCAGGGAGACCGTGACGCCGGTGAAGTCGTCCATCGTCAGCTTGTTGTCGCGGGCGCGACGGACGATGTCCTCGTAGGCCTGCCAGAACTCGAAGAAGTTCAGCGTCTCGGCCTTCTTGATGGCGGCCACGACGAGCTGGCGGTCGCCGTTGGGCTTCACCAGGTCGATGGCCAGGCCGAGGTTCACGTGCGGCGGCTTGACGAGGGTCGGCTTGCCGTCCTTCTCGCCGAACGACCAGTTCATCGACGGCATGGCCTTGATGGCCTGCACCATCGCGTAGCCGATGATGTGCGTGAAGGAGATCTTCCCGCCGCGGGCCCGCTTGAGGTGGTTGTTGATGACGATGCGGTTGTCGAACAGCAGCTTCACCGGGACCGCGCGGACCGAGGTGGCGGTCGGCAGCTCCAGCGAGGCGTTCATGTTCTTGGCGACCGCGGCGGACGGGCCGCGCAGCGTCACGAACTCCGGGCCGTCCGCGGCGGCGGGGGCCGCAGCGGCGGGCTGGGCCTTCGCCTTCGGCTGGGCGGGCGCCGCGGGCTGCGCGGGCTTCGCGGCCGGGGCGGCGGGCGCGGCCTGCGCCGGCTTGGCGGGGGCGGCGGCCTGCGCCGGCTTGGCGGGGGCGGCGGGCTGCGCGGGCGCCGGGGCGCTCGCCGCGGGCTTCGCAGCCGCGGGCGCCGGAGCGGGCGCGGCCGGGGCCGCGGGCTTGGCCGGAGTGGCAGCGGTGGGGGTCTCCGCGGCCCCCGCGGCCGCGGCGCCGGGCTTGTAATCAGCGAAGAAGTCCCACCAGGCCCGGTCTACCGAATTCGGGTCCTGGAGGTACTGCTGATAGATCTCGTCGACGAGCCACTCGTTCGGACCGAACGCGGCAGCGGGGTTCTTCCCGGCTTGGTCGTCGGTCGAGATGCTCGAGTTACTGGACTGTGGCGACACGGCGGCAACCGCCCTCTTCCGCTTCACAAGGTGATGGACAGCGGGAATAAAGGCTACGCCTCCAAGACCGTGAAGGTCAGGTCGGGCCCGTTCATCGTCGTGTAAGTCACATCGAAAAGTGTGTTTCGGGGGTTGATATGGCGGGAAACAAGCGTGGTTCACCCGCGGAAGGGATGCCTCGACCGGGGCCTGGGTACGACACGCCACAGGCCTCCCCCTGATCACACGTGTCCGTCAGCGGGGACAGCGGTGGATCATGTGGCTCCGGTTCGAACTTTACGTCAACTTGGCATGAATGGCTCTCCCGTACGGGTGATCAGCCCCCGGCAACCCCGCTCGATTCCGGCCACCGGGTTCCGGCCGCCGGGCGGATCCGCACCCGGGGGACAGCTCGGTGGGGGTGGCGGCCGGCCGGGTGGGGAGAGGGGGCGCTGGGTTCCGTGTGGGGTTTGTCGCGGTTCCGGTCGCGGGAGGTGGAGTCCGGCTCCCACCCGGGGCCGGTCGGCCGCGGGTCAGCCGTCCAGGGAGCGTTCTCCCGGGAGGGTGACCAGGATTCGGCAGCCCCGTTCGGACTCGGCCACGCCGATGCGGCCGCCGTGGAGGTCGACGGCCCAGCGGGCGATCGCCAGGCCGAGGCCTGTGCCGCCGTCGCTGCCCGGGCCGTGGGGGCGGCGTACCGCGCCCCGGTTGAAGCGCTCGAACACCCGGCGCCACTCCGACCTGGGGATTCCGGGCCCCTCGTCCAGGACCTCCAGCTCCAGCGACTCCGGCTGCGGCCCGCGCCGCGCCTTCACCGTCACCCGGCCGTGCGGCGGGCTGTGCTTGACCGCGTTGTCGATGAGGTTCGCCACGACCTGGTGGATCCGCTCCGGGTCCGCGTGCGCGGTCAGCTCCGGCGGGGACACGTCGAGGTGCAGATGGACGTCCGTACGGGTGTGGCTGCCGGAGCCGGAGGCGATGCCCGCGCGCGCGGAGGCGACCATGTTGGCCTCCTTCAGCACGCCCGAGAGATACGGCCACACCTCGAAGCGCCGCATGCGCAGCGGTACGACGCCGTTGTCCAGCCGGGACAGGTCCAGCAGGGTCTCCACCAGCCGCCCGAGCCGCTCGGTCTGCTTCAGGGCCGTCCGCATGGTCTCCGGGTCGGCCTCCGCGATGCCGTCGACGACGTTCTCCAGCACCGCCCGCAGTCCCGCGATCGGGGTGCGCAGCTCGTGCGAGACGTTCGCCACCAGCTCCTTGCGCTGGAGGTCCTGCGCCTCCAGCTCGTCGGCCATGACGTTGATCGTCTGGGCCAGGTCGCCCAGCTCGTCCCGGCGGCTCTCGCTCACCCGGCGCGTGTAGTCGCCGTGCGAGATGGACCGGGCCACCGTGTTCATCTCGTCCAGCGGCGCGGTGAGCGAATGCGCCACGAACTGCGTTATCAGCAGTGTGGCGATCATCGAGAAGACCGTGATGAAGCGGAGCTCCGTCTTGGTGTGCACCGCGATCATCGACAGCCCGGTCGTGATCAGCACCGAGATGACGACCAGCGCACCCAGCTTGGTCTTGATCGAGAACGGGCGTACGCCGCCCCAGGGATCCCCGGGGCTCCTCCGTGCGGCCGGCCCGTCGCTCATGGCGTCGGGGTCTCCAGGGCGTAGCCCACGCCGTGCACGGTACGGATCCGCTCGGCCCCGATCTTCCGGCGCAACGCCTTGATGTGGCTGTCGACGGTCCGGGTGCCGGAGGCGTCCGCCCAGTCCCAGACCTCGGCCAGCAGCTGCTCCCGGGAGAGCACCGCACGCGGGGTGTTCGCCAGGCAGACCAGCAGGTCGAACTCGGTCGGCGTCAGATGGACGTCCTCGGAGCGCACCCGCACGCGCCGCTGCGCGTGGTCGATCTCCAGCTCGCCCAGGCGCAGGATGCCCGAGCGCGGGGTGGACGCGGCGATCGCCGCCCGCTCCACCCGGCGCAGCAGCACGTGCACCCGTGCGGCCAGCTCCCGCATCGAGAACGGCTTGGTCATGTAGTCGTCGGCGCCGACGCCCAGCCCGACCAGCATGTCGGTCTCGTCGTCGCGCGCGGTCAGCATCAGCACCGGCACCGGACGGGCGGCCTGCACACGGCGGCAGACCTCCAGACCGTCGAAGCCGGGCAGCATGATGTCGAGGATCAGCAGATCGGGCTGCCAGGCCTCGGCGGTGTCGACGGCGGCCGGGCCGTCGCCGGCGGTTTGCACCAGGAATCCCTCGGCGCGCAGTCGGGCCGCGATGGCGTCGACGATCGTCGGGTCGTCCTCGACGACGAGAACCCGGCGCTGTGCGCCCTGGGTGGCCGCAGCCGCGCCGTTGTGGGAGGTGTGTGTCTGCTCCATCGCCCGCCCCTGAGTGTGCTTTCCGGAACCAGTGGGGTGGTTCCTCGGTCTGCGCATGGTTGCGATTGACGCTTGAATGATCCGCGTCAGGGAAGCACATTACGGGGAGCGGCGTCGCATTTGCTATCCAGGGCGTACGGCGAGGTGCACGGCGTCCGGAACGCCCCGGGCAACGGGGATCTCTTCGGTACGCACCTGACGGAACCCGGCATTCCGCAAGGTACCTTCAAATTCCGGGGAGGGCCGCGCAGACCACACCGCGAGCACCCCGCCGGGTCTCAAAGCCCTTGCACAGCCCGCCAGTCCGACCGACGAGTAGAGCCCCTCGTTGTCCTCCGTGACAGTCCAGCCGGGGCCGTTGTCGATGTCCAGGCACAGGGCGTCGTACGTGGCGGATGTCTCACCGAGGTGCTCCAGGAGATCGCCTTCCACGATCCGGGTGCGCGGATCGGCCAGGGCGGCGGCGGAGAGCGCGGACAGCGGGCCGCCGAGATGCCAGTCGACGACGGCCCGCTCGCGTTCCACCACGGTGATCCGGCCCCAGCGCGGATCGGCCGCCGCGTGCGCGAGCGAGAAACCGACGCCCAGCCCGCCGATCAGCAGGTCCGGCTCCGGCCGGCCGTCCAGCGCGCCGTACGCGGCGTCCACGAGCAGCCGCTCCGAACGGCCGTCGGAGGTGTCCATCAGGAAGCAGCCGTTGGCGATGATCTGGAGCAAGTCGCCGTGCCTGCGCAGGACCACCTCGCCGTACGGGCCCTCGCGACGGTCCAGGACCACGGGAATGTCGTAGGTGGCTGCCATGGCGCCATCCTGCCCCAACGGGGCTTGGCGGGCAGGCGAATTACGGGTGACCCGCGGGGCGCCGGCCGAGGGCGGCCCGACCGTGCGGACGCAGGAGGAGGATGAGAGGTTCCTGTGAATCCGGTCTCGCGTGGTGTCGGTCATAGACAGCGACAGGTGGGGCGCGAAAGGTGGGGCGGAACGGAAGGAGCGCCCACCTTGGAACCGACCGCGAGTGCCGCGTCGCCGGCCTCGTTCCCGCCCCTCTCCGAGGACGGCCGTCCGTCCGTCGAACTGCTGGACGGCGTGCCGCGCCAGCGTGGCCCGGCGACGGTGAGCGGCCCCGCTGCGGTCGCGGTCGCGCGCCCGGCCCCCGCCCCGGTCCCCGCCTTCCGCCCCTGGCGCCTGCTCCCCACCCCCACCGGAACGCCGTTCACCGTCGGCTACGCGGCCGTGCTCGCCCTGACCTCGCTGTTCACCGAGTACGCCGACCCGTCCCTCGTCCACGCCCTCCACCAGGCCTCCAGCACGGACGTCGCGCATCTGCTGCGCTCGCCCGTACTGGTACTGCTGGCGAGCGCGCTGTGGATCGCCGGCGGGCTCCTTTCGCCGTACGCGCTCGCCTTCGTGCTCGTGCTGACCGCGCTGGAGCGGCGCATAGGGGGGCCGCGCGCGGCCGGGATCTTCCTGCTCGGGCACGTACTGGCGACCCTCGCCACCGAAGTGCCCGTCGGCCTCGCCGTCCTCGCCGGGCACCTGCCGCACAGCTCCCTGCACCGGCTGGACTACGGGATCAGCTTCGGCGTGGCGGCCGGCGTCGGCTCACTGGCCGGCCTGCTCACCCCGTGGCTGCGCTGGCCGCTGCTAGCCCTGGCCGGCTGGATCATCGTCCAGGACCTGATCGCCTTCACCGACCCGATGACCAACTGGGGCCACCTGATCTCCCTGGCCATAGGCGTCACCACCTGGCCCCTGGTCAGACACTGGCAGCGGACCCGCACCGCCTGACGGACGAGCGGCCCCATCGCCAGGGCACGCGCGCGTGGGCGTACTTCGGCCCAGCCCATGCACCGGCCCCCGAGCCGCCGTGAATCCACCGGAAGTTTCAGCGGGCTCCCTGTGAACTCCCTTGCGGTGGTGTAGCGATGACCTACTGCCCGGCTTCGGGGCCCCTGACGTCCCGGCGCCCCCGAATGTCCCCGCCCACGCCCGCCAACCTTCCTGGGCCGCACGGTCTCCCAGCCCGCCGGCCCAGGTGACCCCTAGGCCTGCCCCTCCGGCGACCACACGTACGGCGTGGTCGTCGTCACCGCGTGGAAGCCCAGGCGGCGCAGGATAGGGGCGCTGTCGGCGGAGGCGTCGACGTTGAGGTATCCGACGCCGCGCGCGGCGGCGAGGGCGGCGCGGGTGGCGACCATGGCGCGGTAGATGCCCTTGCCGCGCCACTCGGCGAGCGTGGACCCGCCCAGCAGGCCGGCGAACTCGGTACCGGGGCGGAAGAGCAGCCAGGCCGCGCAGACGATCTCGCCGCCGGCCTCGGCGACGTGCACGGAGATGTTGTCGGGGGCGACCGAGATCCGCCCGATCAGGTGCTCGGCGAGCCAGCTCATGTCCTGGCCCCAGACGGCCGTCTGGAGGGCGGCGATCCGGTGCATGTCCGCGTCGGCGGTGACCCGGCGCAGCGTGACGCCGTCGGGAAGCGCGGGCTGCCGGACGGTCAGTTCCGCCACGGGCGCCACCAGTACCGTCTCCTGCTCCTCGGGCACGAACCCCGCCGCGCGCAGCCGGTCGGTCAGGTCGGCGGGCGCGTCGTGGCCGCGGACCTTCCACTCCACCGCCTCCCCGCGCGCCGCGAAGAAGTCCCGCTGCCGGGCGATCAGCTCGTCCAGCTCCCGCCCGCGCAGGCCCAGGTCGCGCGGCGCGTTGAGGAAGCCGCGGAAATCGCCGACGACCCGCAGCAGCCCGCCTTCGTACTCGTGCGTGATCCCGGGCGGCGGGGCGGGCGGGACGGCGCGTATCTGAGCGTCGTAGGCGGCGAGCAGGGCCGCGGTGTCGGTCGTCACCGGGGGCACGGTACGGGGAATGCCGGGGCGGGCGGCAAGTGCTTTTCAGAGTGGCGTCCCGCCGTCTTCCGATGATCGCTCACAGCGAACACCCCTTGGGGAACAATCGAAGACTCACAAGCATTGAGTCGACATAGCTCAAGTTGACTGCCCAAGGGGAGATCATGACTGCTGAGTCCACGGCGTCCACACCACTCACCCTGCCCGTTCTGCCGCTCGACGACGAGGTCGTGCTGCCGGGGATGGTGGTCCCGCTGGACCTGAGCGACTCCGAGGTGCGCGCCGCGGTGGAGGCCGCACAGGCCGCCGCCCGGTCGGCGCCGGGGAAGCCCAAGGTGCTGCTGGTGCCACGCGTCGACGGGACGTACGCCAAGACCGGTGTGCTGGGCACGGTCGAGCAGGTCGGCCGGCTCGCCGACGGCGACCCGGGCGCCCTGATCCGCGGCCGCGGCCGGGTGAGGATCGGCGCCGGGACCACCGGGCCGGGCGCGGCCCTGTGGGTCGAGGGCACGAGGATCGACGAGAGCGTGCCGGACCCGCTGCCGGGTCAGGTCGCCGAACTCGTCAAGGAGTACAAGGCCCTCGCCAGCAGCTGGCTGAAGAAGCGGGGCGCATGGCAGGTCGTGGACCGCGTCCAGGCCATCGACGACGTATCCGCCCTCGCCGACAACTCCGGCTACTCGCCGTTCCTGACCACCGAACAGAAGGTCGAGCTGCTGGAGACCGCCGACCCGGTCGCCCGCCTCAAGCTCGCCACCCAGCAGCTGCGCGAC
The DNA here is from genome assembly GCF_042894725.1 of Streptomyces sp. NPDC001480. Taxonomy (NCBI): domain Bacteria; kingdom Bacillati; phylum Actinomycetota; class Actinomycetes; order Kitasatosporales; family Streptomycetaceae; genus Streptomyces; species Streptomyces sp. NPDC001480. Next base: position 217,637 of record NZ_JBIAVX010000011.1, read on the forward strand.
CACCTCGCCGAGCAGGACGTGGCCGAGACCATCGCCAAGGACGTCCAGGAGGGCGTCGACAAGCAGCAGCGCGAGTTCCTGCTGCGCCGCCAGCTGGAGGCCGTCCGCAAGGAACTGCGCGAACTCAACGGCGACTCCAAGGACTCGGCCGAGGAGTCCGACGACTACCGCGCCCGCGTCGAGGCCGCCGACCTGCCCGAGAAGGTCCGCGAGGCGGCCCTCAAAGAAGTCGACAAGCTGGAGCGGGCCAGCGACCAGTCGCCCGAGGGCAGCTGGATCCGCACCTGGCTCGACACGATCCTCGAACTGCCGTGGAACGACCGGACCGAGGACGCGTACGACATCCAGGGCGCCAAGGCGGTCCTGGACGCCGAGCACGCGGGCCTGGAGGACGTCAAGGAGCGGATCACCGAATACCTGGCGGTGCGCAAGCGGCGCGCCGACCGCGGACTCGGCGTGATCGGCGGCCGGCGCGGCGGCGCCGTACTGGCCCTGGTCGGCCCGCCCGGCGTCGGCAAGACGTCGCTCGGTGAATCCGTGGCGCACGCCATGGGCCGCAAGTTCGTCCGCGTCGCCCTAGGCGGTGTCCGGGACGAGGCCGAGATCCGCGGCCACCGGCGTACGTACGTCGGCGCGCTGCCCGGCCGGATCGTCCGCGCGATCAAGGAGGCCGGCTCGATGAACCCGGTCGTCCTGCTCGACGAGATCGACAAGGTGGGCTCGGACTTCCGCGGCGACCCCGCGGCCGCCCTCCTCGAAGTCCTCGACCCGGCCCAGAACCACACCTTCCGGGACCACTACCTGGAGGTCGAGCTGGATCTGTCGGACGTGGTCTTCCTGGCCACCGCCAACGTCCTGGAGGCCATCCCCGAGGCCCTGCTCGACCGCATGGAGCTGGTCCGCCTGGACGGCTACACCGAGGACGAGAAGGTCGTCATCGCCCGCGACCACCTGCTCCCGCGCCAGCTGGACCGGGCCGGCCTGGACAAGGACGAGGTCACCCTCGACGAGAGCGCGCTGCGCAAGCTCGCCGGCGAGTACACGCGCGAGGCGGGCGTGCGCACCCTGGAGCGGTCGATCGCCCGGCTGCTGCGCAAGGTCGCGGCCCAGCACGAACTGGGCGAGCGGGAGCTCCCGTTCACCGTCACCGACGGCGACCTGCGCGGCCTGATCGGCCGGCCGCACCACGTCCCCGAGTCCGCCCAGGACCCGGCGGAGCGCCGCACGGCGGTCCCGGGTGTGGCGACCGGCCTGGCGGTGACCGGCGCGGGCGGCGACGTCCTGTACGTCGAGGCGTCCCTCGCCGACCCCGAGACGGGCGCGGCGGGCCTGACCCTCACCGGTCAGCTGGGCGACGTGATGAAGGAGTCGGCGCAGATCGCGCTGAGCTTCCTGCGCAGTCACGGCGCCGAGCTGGAGCTGCCCGTCGCCGACCTGAAGGACCGGGGCGTGCACATCCACTTCCCGGCGGGCGCGGTCCCGAAGGACGGCCCGAGCGCCGGCATCACGATGACCACGGCGCTCGCGTCGCTCCTGTCCGGCCGGCTGGTCCGTACGGACGTGGCGATGACCGGCGAGGTCTCGCTGACCGGCCGGGTCCTGCCCATCGGCGGCGTGAAGCAGAAGCTGCTCGCCGCGCACCGCGCCGGGGTGACCACCGTGATCATCCCCAAGCGCAACGAGCCCGACCTGGACGACGTCCCGGCCGAGGTGCTGGACAAGCTCGACGTCCACGCCGTGACCGACGTCCGCCAGGTCCTGGAGCTGGCGCTCGCGCCCGCCACGAGCGATGCGGCGCCGGAGGTTCCGGTCGCGGCGTGACGGACGCGATCGGAGAGGCAAGGCCCGGGTCCCGTGAGGGAGGCCCGGGCCTTCGCCGTGCGGCAGCCGTCGCGTCAGCCTTTCGCGAGGGCGACCACCCGGTCCAGCGCCCCGTTGAACTTGTCGTGGTCCCCGACCGTCGGTCCGGACGAGGTGTACTGCCACATGGTGTAGAACGCCCACCCCGCCGGCAGCGTCCCCGCGTCCGACGCGTACCGCGCGATCCACAGGGGGTTGTCCGACGCGAAACCGCCGTAGTTGCCCGTGCACTGGCTCCACCAGCTGGTGGCCGTGTAGATCACCGCGTCCCGTCCCGTACGCGCCTTGTACGTGTCGAGGAAGTCGGCGATCCAGCTGACCAGCGCGCTGGTGGACTTGCCGTAGCAGGCGGCGCCGTAGGGGTTCCACTCGATGTCGAGGGTGCCGGGCAGGGTCTTGCCGTCCTTGGACCAGCCGCCGCCGTGATCGACGAAGTAGTTGGCCTGGGTCGCGCCGCTCGTGGTGTCCGGGGTGGCGAAGTGGTAGGCGGCGCGGATCATGCCGACGTTGTAGGAGCCGTTGTACTGCTGGGCGAAGTACGGGTTCGTGTAGTACGTGCCTTCCGTCGCCTTCGTGTACGCCCACTTGACCCCGCTGCTCCACAGGGTCGACCAGGCGACGTTGCCCTGGTACGCGGAGACGTCGACGCCCTCGGTCTGGGTGACGGCGGTGGGTGCGGGGCTGCCGTCCTGGCCGTCGTGGGCCAGGACGCCCATGCCCATGTGGGCGGAGCCTCGGCTCGGGACGCTCGCGGCGTGCGCGGGCGACAGGGGCAGGGTGAGGGAGAGGGCCGCGAGCAGGGCGGCGGCGAGCGCGGTCGGCGGGCGTGGGAGGAAACGGGATCTGAGCACGGGCATGACATGCCTCCGGGACGAGGAGGGGGGAGGTGGGGGGAGTGGGGGGCCCACGGTGACCCACGCCGAAGTGCTGGCGCGGGCATGCCATTGATTGCCTGCCAATGAAGCTACGCACGTAGAAGACGGCGTGGAAGGGGGTCCGGATGCCGCCGTTGGTCTACGCCTGCGAAATACTTACGTAGCTGCGGCGATGACGAGATTTGGCAGAAACTTTCAGGACCGGGAAACCGAGCAGGAGTGCTGACGTGCACGAGGACGCGAACGGTGGCGGGCAACCCGTAGCCGCCGAGGTGACGCCGAGCGGTGCGGACCAGGAGTTCCTGGCGCTGGAACGCGAGTTGACGGTGCTCCTGCGGCGCGCCCGCGCCAACCAGGGAGAGATGGCCCGGGAGGTCCACCCGGACCTGGAGTCGGCCGCGTACGGCCTGCTCGTCCGCCTCGACGAGCACGGCCCCCAGCGAGCCACGGCGCTCGCCGCCTACATCGGCGTCGGCAAGGCCACCATGTCCCGCCAGCTGCGCGCCCTGGAGGAGCTCGGCCTCATCGCCCGCGAGCCGGACCCGGCGGACGGACGGGCCTGGCTGGTCGCCCTCACCGACGAGGGCCGCGGCCGCGTCGGCAAGGTCCGCGAGGCCCGCCGCGCCCGCTACGTCAGCCAGCTCGCCCACTGGGACCGACGCGAGGTGGCAGAGCTGGCGCGACTGCTGCGTGAGCTGAACGGGGTCATGGAGAAGTAGCCGCACCGGCTGCGCCCCACCGACGGGACGGCTGCTTCACCGCTGCCGCTGCCGGAGCCGGAGCCGGAGCAGACCCGCAGCCTGAGTCGCAGTCGCAGTCGCAGTCGCAGTCGCAGTCGCAGTCGCAGTCGCAGTCGCAGCCGCAGCTGGAGCCGGAGTCGCGGCGGCAGCCTGAGTCATAGCCGCAGCCGGAGCCGGAGCCGCGGCCGGAGCCTGAGTTGCGGCCGGGAGCCGCAGTCGCGGCCTGGGCCGCGGCCGGGCCGGAGTCTGGGTGCCGGCCGGAGCCGCCGTGCCCATCCGTGAGCACATGCCCGGGGCGGTGGCCGCCGGGCCGGCCACCGCGATGGCCGTGGTCCGGGCCGGGCCGGGAGCCGCGCGGGACCAGCTGTCGGTCGGCTGCAGCCGCACGCCGGGGCCGGGAGCCGCGCGGGACCAGCCGTCGGTCGGCGGCAGCCGCGCGGCCGGCCATCGGTCGGTGGCAGCCGCGCGCCGGGGCCCTGGCGGGGCTCACAGCTCCACGTACGCCACCGTCGCGTCGTCGTGCGTCTTGCTGCGCCCGAGGAACGCGCGCTCGTCCCGGTCCGCCGCCTCCAGGCCGCGTACGCGGTCGATCAGGGACCGGGCGCCCTCCTCGCGGACGACGTCGAACAGGGCCGCCCAGTCGCCCTGGCGGAACTTCTCCACCCAGCGGGTCGCGCCGTCCGTCAGCGCGGCCAGGGCGCCGACCTCGTGGCGGGGGAGGGTGCCGGTGACCGCGCGGGCGGCGACGTCCGGGTCCGCGGCGGCCGTGAAGAAGCCGCCCTCCTTGTTCCGGGCGCGGGCGTCGCACACGGCGTCGCTGACCAGCCAGGCGCGGGGGATGCGGTCGAGGCGGTCGTCCAGGACAGGGATGACGGTGCCCTCCGGGGACCGCAGGAGGAGGGCGGAGTCGGAGAGGACCAGGTGGTCGACGGCGTCCGGGGTCCAGCGGGCCAGGACCACCGTCGCCTGAGGGGTACGCGGGTGAGAAAGGTCACAGGTGGGCCCGTGTGCCTCGGTCGTTCGGCGGATCGCGCGGGCGAGTATCTCCGTGAGCGTGACATCCGGCAGCGAAACGGCCAGTTCGGTCAGCGCGCCGCCCAGCCGGGCGGTGAACCAGGCGACGGAATGCAGACACCCCGTTCCACTCTTCGGTGGGGTGACACCGTCCAGGACGACCACGCAACCGCCCTGCCCGGAGGCCGGTAGCCCGACTGCGGCGAAGTCCTCGTTGGGGCGAGTGGCATCACTGGGTTCCGAAACCAGTTCAGTACGCATTCGGCCAGTCTGCACGACCCCTTCACAAGGTCCGCCAAAGGCAGGCAACGATCACGGAATTCCCGCCACCCCGCAGGTCAGGCGCCTGTTTTGGGGTGGAATGGCGCCCTCCGGGAAGGCGTGGTGGCGAATACTGTCAAAGCCTGCCGCTGGCGTCCAACCGGCCCACCGCACAAGGCGCCTGTACGCGTCACAGGAACTTGCCCGCCAACTCCCTGCCGATGTTCACTCCTTTGGGTGGCGAGCCAGGTGATGCGCGACCACTGACCACCGGCACTGGGAGGGTCGGAGGACGGACCGTACCGGGTGTAGGCACCACTTGGCACCGATGTGACGGGGCGCCACCCGGGCCCATGGGTAGACGAGTTCAGGAATGCGAGCACCGGTGCAGAACAAGCGGCCTCGGCGCACAGGCAAGCAGACGGCCTCCGAAGAGGGCGCCGAGCGCACCCCCGTCGGCACCGGCCGTCCGACCCACGTACGCAATCGGCTGATAGTCGCCGTCGCCGTGGTGGCCGCGGCGATAGCCGGGGCGGGAGCGCCGTCCCTGCTCACCGCATCCGGGCAGCTGAGCGACTCCCAGGACCTGGTGACCCTCGCCCAGCGCACCCAGGACGCCCTCTCCCTCGCCCACTCGCTCGCCGACGAGCGCGACGAGGTCACCTCCTACATCGCGGCCGGCCGCCCCAAGTCCAAGGCGCCCACGGAGCAGCGCAGCGCCCGCGTAGACCGCCAGGTCGAGGACCTGCGCGCCGAGAGCGACACACCCGGCTCCCTGCGCACCGACCTCGACGGCATCGCCGCCGTACGCCGGGCCGCGCTCACCGGCAAGAGCACCGCCCTCGAAGCGCACCAGGCCTACTCCGCCGCCATCACCGAACTCCACGGGCTCGCGGACCAGCTGGCCGAGCAGATGCCCCCGCGGGCCGGTTCCGGCGCGTACGCGCTCGCCGAGCTGGACTCCGCCGTCGAGCAGTCCGCCGCCGCCCGCGGCCTGCTCCTGGCGGCCCTGAACGTGCCGAGCACCGAGCAGACGGTCATCAGCCCCACCACCGGCCTGCCCACCAGGACCACCACCACCTCGGCGGCCGACAGGAAGCAGCGCGACGCCCTCACCGCCGCCGCCCAGCAGGCCAGACTGCGCTCGGACGCGGCCCTCGCCGACTTCCGCGAGACCGCGCCCAAGATGTCCGTCTCCTCCTACGACTCGACGGTCACCGGCCCCGAGGTCAACTCCGCCGAGAAGTACCTCGCCTCCCTCACCGACCAGCCGACGCTCAGCGGCAGCGACCTCGGCACCAGCACCAAGAAGCTGGACGCGGCCCTGTCCGCGCGCGTCGACCTGATGCGGGGCGCCGAGTCCGCCCTCTACGACCACCGCACCAAGGACCTCGCCAAGCTGCGCGACGACGACGTCACCGCGCTGGAGATCCGGATCGCCGTCCTCGGCGCCCTGCTGCTGGTCGCCGTCGGCACCGCCACCGCCATGGCCCGCACCCTCACCCGCCCGCTGTCGGTCCTGCGCCGGGGCTCGGCCCGGCTGGCCGAGACCGAGGACCCGACGACCGCGGAACCGATCAAGTTCACCGGGCGCAACGACGAGTTCGCCCAGGTCGTCCGCTCCGTCAACGCCCTGCACGCGCACGCCGCCGCCCTCCACGAGCGCATCACCACCCTGGAGACCGACCGCAAGCACCTGGTCGGCCAGCGCCAGAAGATGGCCGACGCGCGCGAGGAACTGCGTGCCGAACTCGCCGGCTCCGCCGCCCAGCTGGAGCGGCTGCGCACCAGCATCGGCGGCACCTTCGTCAACCTCGCCCTGCGTACGCTCGGGCTCGTCGAACGCCAGCTCGCCGTCATCGAGGGCCTGGAGGAACGCGAGCACGACCCCGAGCGGCTGTCCACCCTCTTCAAGCTGGACCACTTCGCCACGGTGATGCGCCGCCACAGCGAGAACCTGCTGGTCCTCGCCGGCACCGAGCACGTCCAGCAGCACCCGGGCCCGGTCCCGCTGGTCGACGTCGTCCGGGCGGCGGTCAGTGAGATCGAGCGCTACGAACGGGTCCGCATCGCCGCCCTGCCCCCGCACGCGCACGTGGCGGGCTTCGCCGCGGATGACCTCTCCCACCTCCTCGCCGAACTGATGGAGAACGCCACCTCGTTCTCCCCGCCGGACATGCCCGTCGAGGTCTCCGGCTGGCTGCTGGAGAGCGGCGAGGTCATGCTCTCGGTGCAGGACGAGGGCATCGGCATGGCCACCGAGCGCCTGGAGCGCCTCAACTCCCGCCTCGCCGCGTTCGACCCCGAGTCGCCCTACGACGAGGAGGGCGAGGAGGGCCTCGGCCTCGGCCTGTACGTCGTGGCCCGCCTCGCCCACCGCCACGGCGCACGCGTCCACCTCCGCGAACAGAAGCAGGGCGGCGTGGCGGCGGTGGTGGTCCTCCCCGCGCCCCTGCTGACCGCCCCCCCGACGGCAGCCGTACCCGCCCCCGCCACCACGTCGGGCGGCCCCCACACCTTCTCCCTCCCGGGCGCGAACGCCGAGGCCAACTCCAACGTCCTGCCCGGCCGCTCCGCGAACGGGGACCCCCTGGTCACCCTGGCGGAGCGGGCGGTACGCAACGCGCCGGACCCGGAGGAGCCCGTACACGAGCCCGCGGAACCCCGTCCCGGACAGCCCCCGGAGACCCCCGCGGAATCCACGATGGAACTCCTACTCCCAGACCTGGACCCCACCCCCGAGCCCACCGACGCCGCAAAGCCCCCCCACCGCCCACGCACCCCCACCCACGAACCCACGCTCGCCGAAGGCGCCGAGCCCCCACAGGACCCACCCGCCCGCACCCACGCTCCCGCACCCGCCGACGGCGCAGAGCTCTCCCACCACCCACGCACCCCCACCCACGCTCCCGCACCCGCCGACGGCGTCCAGCCCCCACAAGGGCCACCCGCACCCGTCCACGATTCCCGCACGGGTGGTGCGGGTGGGAACACATCCGCCGAAGGCGAAGCCGAGGCGGCAACGGCCCAAGAACACACCCGCACAGACGACGAAGACCGGCTCACCGCCAAGGGCCTGCCCAAGCGCACCCCCAAGATCACCGCCCCCGCCCAGGCCCCACGCCAGCGCAGCGGCTCCGTGGACGCCGAAGCCCTGCGCCGCAGGCTCGGCGGCTTCCGCCAGGGGGCCCAGGCCGGCTACCGCCGAGCGGAAGCGGAAACGGCGGAGACGGCGGAGATCGCCACAACCGAAGAAGCCACGGGGGGCACAGTCGAGGAGGCAAGCAGTTGACCGCGCCCAGTACCTTCGGACTGAGCAGGGAGGCCCGCAACCTGCACTGGCTGCTGACCAACCTGGTCGAGGAAGTCCCCGGCATCCAGTCCGTCGCCGTGGTCTCCTCAGACGGCCTGCTCCTCCTGTCCTCCGACCCCACCGCGGCGGCGGAATCCCGCCAGGCCCGCCCCGGCAGGGGCGCGGGCAGGGGCCCCCGCGGCTCCTCCGCCGACCTCGCCACCATCGTCTCCGGCATCGGCAGCCTCACCGTCGGCGCCGCGAAGCTGATGAAGTTCGGCGGGGTCAAGCACACGATGGTCGCGATGGACGAGGGCAGCCTGTTCGTGATGTCGATCAGCGACGGCTCGCTGCTCGGCGTGCACGGCTCCGCGGAGTGTGACATGAGCGTGGTGGCGTACCACATGGCGCTCTTCGTCGGCCGCGCCGGCCACGTCCTGACGCCCGAACTGCGCAGCGAGCTCCGCAAGTCCATGGAGTCCGACTCGACGGGGAGCGTTCGATGAGCAGCGGCACGCCGAACAGGCTCCCCGTACGCGGCGGCGACCGCAGGCCCGCCCGCGTCCGCCCCTACTCGCTCACCGGCGGCCGTACCCGGTTCGGCCACGTCCTGCTCGTGGAGACGTTCGTGGCCAGCACGGCGGCGATCGAGGCCCCCGAGCAGCGCAGGGAACTGACAAGTGCGCCGCTCTCCGCGGTCATGCCGGAGATGCGGGCCATCGTCGAACTGTGCCGCCGTATGCGCACGGTGGCCGAGATCGCCGCGCTGCTGAAGATGCCGCTCGGCGTGGTCCGCGTACTCCTGAGCGACCTCGCGGACCAGGGAAAGATCCGTGTGTACGGAACCGGAACCAACCACGGCGTCGGCCGGCCGGACCGCGCACTGCTGGAAAGGGTGCTGAATGGACTCCGCCGTCTCTGACGCCGTCGCCCCCTTCGGGGAGACCCCGGGGACCCCCTTCGTCGAACCCGACGAGGACCTGAAGTCCTGGCAGACGGACCACACCCGGGCCCCCGTCGCGACGAAGATCGTCGTGGCGGGCGGCTTCGGCGTCGGCAAGACCACGCTGGTCACGTCCGTCTCGGAGATCACGCCTCTCCAGACCGAGGCGCTGATGACCGAGGCGAGCGAGGACACCGACGACCTCACCGCCACGCCGGGCAAGCTGACCACCACCGTGGCCATGGACTTCGGCCGCATCACGCTCGACGACGACCTGGTGCTCTACCTGTTCGGCACGCCGGGCCAGCAGCGGTTCTGGTTCATGTGGGACGACCTGGTGCGCGGCGCGATCGGCGCGGTCGTCCTCGCGGACACGAGGCGGCTCAAGGACTGCTTCCCCGCGCTGGACTACTTCGAGAGCTGCGGGTTGCCGTACGTCGTGGCGGTCAACCACTTCGACGGCAGCGAGCGCTTCGAACCGGAGGACGTGCGGGAGGCGTTGACGATCCCCGCGCACATCCCTGTCATGATCATGGATGCGCGGCGCAGAATCTCGGTGATCGAAACCCTTCTGTCCCTCGTCGGGCACGCGCTCGACGAAACCCCCGAGTAGCCCCCAAAGCAGCGATTTAGGAGCACCACCCGCATGCGGAAGATACTCGTCGTGGGGGCCGGCCAGTCCGGCCTCCAGCTCGCCCTCGGCCTCCAGTCGCACGGGTACGAGGTCACCCTGATGTCCAACCGGACCGCGGACGAGATCCGCGCCGGCCGGGTCATGTCCACCCAGTGCATGTTCGACACGGCACTCCAGCACGAGCGCGACCTCCAGCTGAACTTCTGGGAGTCCCAGGCCCCGAAGATCGAAGGACTCGGCGTCTCGGTGGCCGCCCCCGGCTCGCACGACCCGGGGCCGACGCAGCGCGCGATCGACTGGGTGGGCAAGCTCGACGGGTACGCCCAGTCGGTGGACCAGCGGGTGAAGATGGCCGGCTGGATGGAGACGTTCGCCCAGCGCGGCGGCCAGCTCGTCATCCACGGCGCGGCGGTCTCCGACCTCGACTACTTCTCCCGTACGTACGACCTCGTGCTGGTCTCGGCGGGCAAGGGCGAGCTGGTGTCCATGTTCGCCCGTGACCCCGAGCGGTCCCCGTACACCGAGCCGCAGCGCGCGCTGGCGGTCGCGTACGTGCACGGGCTCGGCCCGCACCCGGAGCACCCGGAGTACGACGCGGTCCGCTGCAACCTGGTCCCCGGAGTCGGCGAACTGTTCGTCATGCCGACGCTCACCACCTCCGGCCGCGCCGACATCCTGTTCTGGGAGGGCATACCCGGCGGCCCGCTCGACGTCTTCCACGGCGTCAAGGACCCGGCGGAACACCTCTCCCTGACCCTGGGACTCATGGAGAAGTTCACGCCCTGGGAGTACGCGCGGGCCACCAGGGTCGAACTGACCGACGCCGGCGGCACCCTCGCCGGCCGCTACGCCCCGACCGTCCGCAACCCCATCGGCCGCCTCCCCGGCGGCGGTCTGGTGCTCGGCGTGGCCGACGTGGTCGTCGCCAACGACCCGATCACCGGCCAGGGCTCCAACTCGGCCTCCAAGTGCGCCGCCGCGTACCTCGCCTCCATCCTGGAGCAGGGCGACAAGCCCTTCGACGAGGAGTGGATGCAGGCGACCTTCGACCGGTACTGGGACACGGCCCAGCACGTGACCAAGTGGACGAACGCGATGCTGGCTCCGCCGCCGGAGCACATCCTCAACCTGATCGGTGCCGCCGGTCAGCTCCAGCCGGTGGCTGATCGATTCGCCAACGGGTTCAATGATCCGGCGGACTTCGAGAACTTCTTCTATGAGCCGGAGAAGACGGGGGCGTACCTGGCGTCTGTGGCGGGAGCCTAGACGCCGTAGGGGGCGTGGGGAGCGGGCGGCTGCGGGTTGAGTGTGGTTTCTCGCGCCCACGCGGCGGAGCCGCACAATGTCTCAGCCCCGCGCCCCTGGGTGGGGCAGCCTCGGCGGGGTGTAACCGCTGAGCGGCTCCGCCTTCGGATCCGGGCGTACCGCTCCCAGTACCGGATACGTGGCGATCGGAGAGATCATGATCCGGTCGCCGGGTCTCAGGGCCTGGACCACCATTCCGTCGCCGAGGTAGAGGGCGACGTGGGTGGCCTCGGGGAAGTAGACGACGAGGTCTCCGGGGCGGATTTCGCCCAGGGGGATGTGCTGGAGCTCGGTCCACTGCTGCCGGGTGGTGCGGGGGATCGGGGCTCCGGCCTGCCGCCAGGCGCTCGAGGTCAGGCCCGGGCTGTCGTACGACGCCGGGCCCTGGGCGCCCGGCTGGTACGGCTTGCCGAGCTGTCCCACGGCGTAGCGCACCGCGCGGTCGCCCTCGGGGGACGGGGCCCGCTCGCCGCTGAGCGCGCCGGACGCCACGAACTTCCGCTGTGCGTCGGCGATTCCGTCCTGCTCGAACTCGGCGAGCGCGGCGAGCTGTTCGGCGGTGAGGGAGGCGAGCAGCTTCTCGACCTCGGCGAGCTTGCCGCGTACGTCGTCGCGTGCCTTCTTCTTCTGCTCGGCGAGGGTGAGCTGTGCGTCGAGTGCCTTGCGGGAGCGGTGGGCCAGCCGGTCGATCCGCTGCTCGCTGCTCGTCAGCCGTCCCACGGTCCTGACCCGCTCCCGTGCCAGCTGCCCGATGACGTGGCCTTCGTCGAGCGCGTGCTGTGGATCGCGGGCGAGGAGGAGGCGCAGGTACGGGGAGACGCCGGTGCTGCCCTGGTACTGCTGCCGGGCCAGCCGGCCGACGGCGCCTTGGCTGTCGTGCAGCGAGCGGCGGGCGAGGGCGAGTTCGCCCTCCAGCCGGTCCACCTCGGCGCGCTGCGCCTTCAGCTTCTCCTCGGCGGTGTCGTAGGTCTCGGTGGCCTGCTCGGCCTGCCGGTACAGCCGCTGAAGGTCCGTCAGCAGTTCGGCCACGGTCCGTGGGGGCTGTGGAGCGGCGGCCGCGGTGGCCGCGGCGGGCACGGATGCCGCGGGTGCGAGGACGGCCTGGGCCGCCACCGTGGCCGTACACACCAGGCGCAGGAGCCTTCCTGACACGACATCACCTCCGGTGCGGCAGGCGGACCATCCGCCTTTCGTATTTCCGCACCGCGAGCATGAGGGGGGAGGGCGTGCGCCGGTGGGGAGGTCTGCGCCGTTCGGCGCAACGATGTCACCCGTCCGCGTCTTCCGGGTTGCCGGCCGGCCCGCTGTGTGGCTTGGACCAGGGCCAGGTGAGCCTGCCGCCCGGCCCGGCCTCCGGGTCGTACTCGTACTTCCATCCCCGCACCATCCCCGTGCGCTTGCTCTGCGCCCGGGGCACACGGCGGTAGACGAGGACCGTGGGCGGGCCGCCGTGCGGGTCCGGGACCGGGATGCGGTAGGTCTTCGGGGGGTGGCCGGTCATGCCCAGCAGCACGGGGAGCACGCGCCCGTCCATGGGGCCGCCCTCGAAGGGGGTGTCCTGACTCTTCACACGACCAGTGTCAGCCATCCTCGGCGAGGCCGGTGACCAGCGCCGCCGTCTGCGGATCGCGGCCCGCGGTCACCGTCAGCACGGCCACGAACTGCTCCACCAGCCAGTCCCGGAGCTCGTCGGCGGGGGGCTGCTTGTCCTCGTCGAGCCAGATGAGGGAGGCCGCCTCCACGGCCGTGATCCACATCCGGACGGTCATGCGCAGCCGCGGGCCCGGGTCCGTGACGCCGAGGTGGCTGAGGATGTGCTCGGCGGCGGCCCGGCGCACACCGTCGACGATGGCGGTGGTGCGGGAGGTCTCGACGACGCTGCCGCCCTGGAGGAGGGCGCTGAAACCGGCGTCGTGCTCGTCGACGAAGGTGAGGTAGCGGTCGAGGGCACGGGCCAGGCGGGGGAGCGGGGGGCCGTCGTGGGGCTCGTCGAAGCACTGTTCGAGCTCGTCGGCGGCGGAGCGCAGGGCGGCCTCGTACAGCTGCTGCTTGCCGCCCGGGAAGTACCGGTACACCAGCGGGCGCGAGACTCCCGCCGCCTCCGCCACGTCGTCCAGGGAGACGTCCTCGGGGACGCGGTGCGCGAAGAGGCCCAGCGCGGCGTCGAGGAGCTGACTGCGGCGCTCCTCGACGCTGAGCCGGCGGTAGGCGGGGGTTGGGGCCTGCGGGGTCATGCTCCGCAGCGTAATCGGGGCGGCACTACGGTGGCGGGCGGAGGTGATGGATGAGCGACACATGGCTGATCGTGATCCCGGAGGATCCGTATCGGCGTCCGGACCGCACGGCCGCGGACCGCGCCGCCGCCGCGCCGGCCGGGATGCTGTCCGAGCGGCGCGGCGGGGCCTGGGCAGGTCCCTCGTCGAGCAGCCCCGATCCGCAGAGCCGTCGGCCGGCGCCGCGGGCCGCCCCGATGCGGTCCAGGCCGTGTCGATGCGCGGCTCCGCCGCGTTCGCGTGGCTGTCAGCCGCTTCGGGGTGGGGAGCGGCCGGGGTGGGGGGCGTCGGGCCGACGGCCGGTCGCGGCTTGAGGCGAGCAGCCCTGACGACCGCCACAGCCCTCGGCCGACCCGGGCCCCTGGGCGAGCAGTCCTGGCGACCGTCACAGCCGTCGGCCGACACGCGCCCCTAGGCGAGCAGCCCCGACGACCGCCACAGCCGTCGGCCGACACCCCGCAGCACCCCGATGTCGTCCAGGAAGTCCGTCAACCGCTTGGCCCCGGTCTGCATGACCTCCCGGCGATGGCCGCTGGCCTTCACCTGGGCCATCGCCTCGCGCTTGTCCAGGCCGACGTTGGTGTACACGTCCGGGTTCACGAAGGCGACCGAGAAGACGCGGGCGAACTCGCCGGAGGTGACCCGGGTGAACTCCTGGGACCAGCGCGGCGCGGTCACCATCTGGCGGCGGAGCTCCTCGCGGGCGTAGCGGACGTGGCGGGCCTCCTCCACGACGTGGATGCGCGTCACGCCCCGTATCAGGGGCTGCACCCGCTCGTCGGGGAACGTCAGCCGCTGCATCCAGTCCAGGACCTCCTCGCCGAGCAGCGTCGCCGTGAACGAGCCGGGGGTGGTGGAGATCGTCTTGAACAGGCGGCCCAGGTTCTGGTGGGCCCGGCTCACCGGGTACCAGGGCGCGTCCCCGCGCGCTATCAGCCGGGCGAACATCTTCGAGTGCCGGCACTCGTCCTCGATCTCCGTGAGCGCGTACCGGACGTGCGCGCTCGTCGCCGCCTTGTCGTAGATGTGCCGGACCAGCAGCTGCATCAGGATGATCTCGAACCAGATGCCCAGCGAGGCCAGCGCCGCCGCCTCGTGCTGCGACAGCAGGATCCGCTGCTCCTCGCTCATCCGCCGCCACATCGGCGTGTCGTACAGCGACACCAGCTCCGGCGGCCAGAACCACTTGCCCTCCTCGAAGGGCGCGTCCCAGTCCAGCTCCTCGTCCGGGTCGAAGGAGTGCTTGGCGGAAGAGACGAGCAGCCGCTCGGCCACCTGCTCCCGGTCCTTGAGCAGGCCGAGCGCGTCGCGCAGTCCCGCGAGCGCGTCGGCTTCCGTCACGGTCGTCATGGCTTGTCCCACCTCGTTGCCCAAACTCATCTGCGTCGTCCGCCCTGGCGCTCTTATGAGACTGCTTGTCAGCAAGGACGTCAATCCCCTGCACGCCACTTGTTGACTCGGCGTCTACGTGTGAGCCTGCGAGGTATGCCGACCTACGACCTGTACGCCATGGACCCGGGCGACCCGCACTGGCAGGTGCCGGCGAGCGGCTCGGCCCGCTTCAGCTGGGAGTACGACGACGGCCGCGACCGGCTGCTCGCCCTGTACCAGAAGGGCAAGGACAAGCAGTGGGACGGCCAGAAGCGCATCGACTGGGACCTGGAGGTCGATCCGTACGACCCGCTCGGCACCCCCGACGAGATGATGACCCTGTACGGCACCCCGCACTGGGCGAAGATGACCGACCGCGACAAGGGCGACCTGCGGCAGCACTACGCCTCCTGGCAGTTCAGCCAGTTCCTGCACGGCGAGCAGGGCGCGATGATCTGCGCGGCACGGATCGTGGAGTCCGTCCCCGACCTGGACGCCAAGTTCTACTCGGCGACCCAGACCATGGACGAGGCCCGGCACGCCGAGATCTACGGCCGCTTCCTGCACGAGAAGATCGGGATGGTCTACCCGATCAACGACAACCTCCAGTCGCTGCTCGGCGACACCCTGCGCGACAGCCGCTGGGACATGCCCTACCTCGGCATGCAGGTACTCATCGAGGGCCTGGCCCTCGCCGCCTTCGGCATGATCCGCGACACCACCGACAAGCCGCTGCCCAAGCAGATCCTCGCCTACGTCATGCAGGACGAGGCCCGGCACGTCGCCTTCGGACGGATGGCCCTGCGCGACTACTACAAGCAGCTCACGGACGCGGAACTGCGTGAGCGCGAGGAGTTCGTCATCGAGGGCTGCTATCTGATGCGGGACCGCCTCCGGGGCGTGGAGGTGCTGGAGAACTTCGGCATCCCGAAGGCGGAGGCGGAGGAACTGAGCGAACGCTCCGAATTCCTCCAGCTCTTCCGCAAGCTCCTCTTCAGCCGCATCGTCCCCTGCGTCAAGGACATAGGCCTGTGGGGCAAACGCCTCCAGGAGGCCTACGTCGACATGGGCGTGTTCGAGATGGGCGACTCGAACCTGGACCTGCTGATGGCCCAGGACGAGGAGATAGCCGAGAAGCTGGACGCGGAGCGCTTCGCGGCGGAGGAGCGGGAGCGGGTGGCGGAGGTCGAGGAGGCGATCGAGGAGGGGCAACGCCTGGGCGGTTGATCACTCGATCGACGGGCGAATCGGCATATTCCCCTGGGTAGGCTGGCTGTGTCAGGCAGACTCCGGCGCATGGGAGCGATCATGAGTGCCGCACGCGACTTCGGGCTGGACGAGGACTACGAGTGGGCTCGCCCGCCGGAGGGCGGCTGGACGGCTGATGACCTGGACCGGCTCCCGAACCTTCCTCCGCACACGGAGCTGATCGACGGGAGCCTCGTTTTCGTGAGTCCGCAGACCAATTTCCACTCACGTGCCATTCGGCTGCTGGACAATACCCTGCTGGATCAGGTACCCGATGAGCTGGACGTCATCCGGGAGATGACCATCAAGCTCAACAAGCGCAATAGGCCGGAGCCGGATGTCCTGGTGTTCCGTGCGGACGCCGACACCGGTCCTCAACAGACCTGGTATCGGCCGGAGGACGTCGTGATCGCTGTAGAGGTCGTCTCCGAGGATTCAGAGGACCGGGACCGAGAGGTGAAGCCACGGAAGTACGCCCTGGCGGGCATTCCTCACTACTGGCGCGTCGAAGAGAACCAAGGCCTTCCGGTCGTATACGTCTACGAACTCGACCCCGCAACCCAGGCCTACGGCCTGGCCGGCATCTACCACGACAAGCTTGAGCTGACGGTTCCGTTCCCCATCGACATCGACCTCACCGCGATCAATCGCCGCCGCTAGATCGCCGACTCACAAACCCAGAACCGCCTCCATCACCGCCCTCGCGATCGGCGCCGCGTCCCCGCCGCCGCTGATGTCCCCGCGGTCGGCCGACGCGTCCTCCACGACCACCGCGACCGCGACCTTCGCCTCGGGGTCGTCGTCGGCCTGCGCCCAGGAGACGAACCAGGCGTACGGCACACCGGCGTTGCCGATGCCGTGCTGGGCGGTGCCGGTCTTGCCGCCGACCGTGGCACCGCGGATCGCGGCCTTGCGGCCGGTGCCCTCCCGCACCACGTCCGTCATCAGCTCCCGCATGCGCACGGCCGTGGACGGCCGCATCACCTGGCGGGCTGGACGGGGACCGTACTCCGCCACCGTCTCGCCGCCCCCGCGGGTGGTCCGGTCCACCAGGTACGGCGGCCGCAGCTGCCCGCGGTTCGCGACCGCCGCCGCGACCATCGCCATCTGCAACGGCGTCGCCCGGGTGTTGAACTGCCCGATCGAGGACAGCGCCAACTGTGCCCGGTCCGCGCCCGCGTCGAAGGTGCTCGGCGCGACCGGGAAGGGCACCTTCAGGCGCCGATCGTTGAAGCCGAAGGCCTGCGCCGTGGCCAGCATGTGCTCGGCGCCCGTGTCCACGCCCAGCTTGGCGAACACCGTGTTGCACGACCACTCGAAGGCCATCCGCACCGGTGCGTCCGCACAGCCGCCGGCCTCGTTCGTCAGCCTCGTCCTGGTGCCGGGCAGGGTGTACGGGTCGGGGGAGCGGGTCCGCCGGTCCAGGTTCCGGACCACGCCCGCGTCCAGTGCCGCCGCCGCGGTCACCACCTTGAAGGTGGAACCCGGCGGATACGTCTGCCCCACCGCCCGGTTGAGCATCGGTTTCTCCGGGTCGTCGTTGAGCCGCGCCCAGGCCGAGGTCACCGCCTCGCCGTTCCCGGACAGCTCGGACGGGTCGTACGACGGGGTGGACACCAGGGCCAGGATCCGGCCGGTCGTCGGCTCGATCGCGGCGACCGCGCCCTTGCGGGCGCCCAGGCCCTCGAACGCCGCCTCCTGCGCGTCCCGGTCCAGGGTCGTCACCACGTTCCCGCCGGGGTTCCGGGCCCGCGTGCCGTTCCACAGCGGCAGCGGCGACAGCATCGGGTCCGTGCCGGACAGTACGGAGTCCTCGCTGTGCTCCAGCAGCGTCGTCCCGTACTTCTGCGACGAGAATCCGGTGACCGGGGCGTACAACGGGCCGTAAGGATAGGCGCGTTCGTAGCGCAGTTGCTCACCGCTGTCCGACGAGCCGGTGACCGGCTCGTCGCCGACCAGGATGTTCCCGCGTGGCTGGTGGTAACGGGCGATCGAGGGGCGGCGGTTGGCCGGGTTGTGGTCGTAGGAACCGGCCTGGACGACCTGGACGCGGGCCGCGTTCACCAGCAGGGCCGCCAGCAGCAGCACGCAGAAGAAGGCGGCGTACCGGATGTACTTCGTCACGGGGTCTCCCGCCCGTCGCACTGCCCGGCGTATTGCCCGTCGTGCCGCCTTTCGTGCTGCCCGTCGTGCTGCCTGTCGTGCTGCCGGCGGGCCGAGTCGCTCAGCCGGATCAGCAGGGCGACGATCGCCCAGTTGGTGACGACGGACGAGCCGCCCTGCGCCAGGAACGGCATCGCCATGCCGGTCAGCGGGATCAGACCGGTCACCCCGCCCGCGATCACGAACACCTGGAGCGCGAGGATCGAGGCGAGCCCCACCGCGAGGAGACTGCCGAAGGGGTCGCGCAGCGCCAGGCCCGCCCGGTAGCCGCGCTCCACGAGGAGGGCGTACACCAGGATGATCGCCGACAGACCGGCGAGCCCCAGCTCCTCGCCGGCCGTCGCCAGGATGAAGTCCGACTTGACGGCGAAGCCGATCAGAATGGAGTGGCCGAGCCCCAGCCCGGTGCCGAGGACACCGCCCGCCGCGAACGCGAACAGGGACTGCGCGAGCTGGTTGGGGCCCTGGCCGGCGTCGATCGTGGCGAACGGGTGCAGCCAGTCCTCCACGCGTCCGTGCACATGCGGCTCCAGCCAGCCGACCGCGACCGCGCCGAGCACCGCGAGCAGCAGCCCGACCGCGATCCAGCCGGTGCGGCCGGTGGAGACGTACAGCAGCACCACGAACAGCCCGAAGAACAGCAGCGAGGTCCCGAGGTCGCGCTCCAGCACCAGCACACCGACGCTCAGCAGCCAGATCGCGACGATCGGTCCGAGGACCCGACCGGTGGGCAGCAGGATCCACCAGACCCGGCGGCCGCTGTAGGCGAGCGCGGTGCGGTTGGCCGCCAGGTACGCGGCGAAGAACACCGCCAGCAGCACCTTCGCGAACTCGCCCGGCTGGATGGAGAATCCGGCGATCCGGATCCAGATCCGGGCGCCGTTGACGGCCGGGAACAGGATCGGCAGCGTGAGCAGGACGAGGGCCGCGGCCACGCACACGTAGGCGTAGCGCTGGAGCACCCGGTGGTCGCGCAGCAGCAGGACGACCACGATGAACAGCCCCACCCCCAGCGTCGACCACACGAGCTGGGCGGGCGCCGCCCGGTCGCCCGGCGTCTCCAGGTCGAGCCGGTAGATCAGGACCAGGCCGAGGCCGTTGAGCAGCACGCCGATCGGTAACGGCAGCGGATCGGCGCCGGGGGCGCGCACCCGGACGGCGATATGAGCGACCAGGGCGAGCACACCGAGCCCGGCACCGTACCCGGCGGCACCGGGCGGGACGGCACCGTACCTGGCCAGGCCGACGGCGCAGTAGCCGTACACGGAGAGCAGGACGGCCAGCACGATCAGGGCGAGTTCGATGCCACGGCGCCGGTTGAGGCGTACGGCGGGTGCGGGGGTCTGCGCCGCTGCCACGGTGGTTCCGGCCTTGGTCATGCCCGGAACCTACCTAAATATGGTGTCATGTGTGCCGTGTTTGTCCCTCGTCTGTCGAGGTGTCAGCTTGCGCGTGTGCTTGCGGGTCGGCTTGCGCTTCGGCTTGCGGGGGCTGGGCATGGGGCGGGGTGTGGATCGGGGCCAGGGTCAGGGTCGCCACCGCCCCGCCGTCCAGCGCGTTGGCGAAGGTCAGCCGGGCGCCCAGCACCTCCGCCTGGCCCACCGCGATGGTCAGCCCGAGCCCGTGCCCCTTCGCCCCGCCTTCGGTGCGGAAGCGCTGCGGACCGTGCTGTACCAGGTACTCCGGATAGCCGTCCCCGTGGTCCCGTACGGTGACGACCGGCCCGTCCGCCGCCGGCTCCACCGTCAGCTCCACCGGCGCCCGCCCGTGCTTGTGCGCGTTGGCGACGAGATTGCCCAGCACCCGCTCCAGCCGCCGCCGGTCGGTCTCCACCCGCACCTCCCGCACGGCCCGCACCTCGGTGTCCGTGCCCGACGCCCGCACCACGCGTTCGGCCAGCGCGCCCAGCTCCTCGGTGTCCAGCTCCAGCCGCTCCCGGCCGGCGTCCAGCCGGGAGATCTCCAGCAGGTCCTCGGTCAGGGTGCGCAGCGCCGCCACCCGGTCGCGCACCAGCTCCGTGGGCCGCCCCGGCGGCAGCAGCTCGGCCGCCGCGTGCAGCCCAGTCAGCGGGGTGCGCAGCTCGTGCGCCACGTCCGCGGTGAACCGCTGCTCGCTCAGCAGCTTGCCCTGCAACGACGACGCCATGGAGTCCAGCGCCGCCGCGACCACGGCCACCTCGTCCTGCGGGCGGCCCGGCTCCCGCGTGCGGGGGTCGTTCACGCGCGCGTCCAGATCGCCCGCGCTGATCCGCCGGGCCACCCGCGCCGTGCCGTGCAGCCGCCGCGTCACCCGGGTCACCGCGAACGCCCCGACCAGCAGCGTCGCCCCGATGGCCAGCACCGACGACCACAGGATCGCCCGGTCGAGACCCGCTATGGTGCCCGCCTGCTGCGAGTAGTCGACCTCCACCGCGAGCGCCCGGCCCCCGTCTGCGGGGCCCGCCGCCCACATCGTGGGGTGCCCGCGGTGCGTCGCGACCATCGTGCCGCGCTCCCCGGTCACCGCCAGCGCCCGCAGCGGCGC
The DNA here is from genome assembly GCF_042894725.1 of Streptomyces sp. NPDC001480. NCBI lineage: Bacteria > Bacillati > Actinomycetota > Actinomycetes > Kitasatosporales > Streptomycetaceae > Streptomyces > Streptomyces sp. NPDC001480. Next base: position 238,139 of record NZ_JBIAVX010000011.1, read on the forward strand.
CGGCAGCCCCTCGGGATCCACCCCGGCGCCCGGCAGCAGGCCGTCACCCGCCTGGAAGGCCCTGGTCGCGTCGGTCAGCCGCCCCAACGCCTGGTCGCGGGCCTGGCCCACGGTCTGGTCGGTGACGGAGACGTGCACCAGGACACCGAGCAGCGCGGCCAGCGCACAGCACATCACCGTGATGAAGGCGGCGGCCTTCACCGCGAGCGCGCCGGCCCACTGGGGGAGCGCGAGCCTCATCGGGTGCTCGCCGAGGGGGAGAGGGCGGGGGTGGGGGCGGGCGACGGCGTGCGCGTGGTGTGCTCGTGCTTGCCGGTGCGCTTCCCGGTGCGCAGGAACTCGTCGCGGGAGAAGACCATCGCTCGCTGCTGCGGGTCCCAGGCCCAGGTGGTGCGGTACTCGTAGCCGGTGATCCCGGCCGGCGAACGCACGATCACGGCCCGCCCGGCCAGCTCCACCCCGGTGATCGCGTCGTTGTCGGCCAGTACCTGCACCAGCTTGTGGTGCTCGACGGTGTACACCCGCACGGCCGTCTGGTTGGTCGGATACAGCCGGAACCCGAGCGTCATGTCGTCGCGCCCGTCCCCGGTCAGGTCGCGGTAGTAAGCCTTCAGCAGGGGACACCGAGCGCCGCTCCCAGCCCCACCAGCCCCACCAGCTGTCTCCCCAGCCCGGCAGTCGTCCATCCGGGCCACGGTGGCGTGGTACGCGCCCTTGCCGCCGTAGTCGTCCGGGTGCGTCGCTATCTCCGCGCGGACGACGGCGACCGGATCCGCCTCGTGGATGTCGTCGCCGGGCACGTTGACGCCCTTCACGGTCTCCGTACTCGCCTCGTCGTACGGCCAGGCCGGGCTGGACGCCGGGCGCAGGTCGGGCCAGAGCTTGGCGGGGCTGATCGCGGTCGGCGTCGACCCGGCCCCACGCAGACCGCCCGTGTCACCGCACCCGGCCGCCGTCACCGCCACGAGGACGACGGCCCCGGCGACGAGGACGCTGCGGGTCGGGCGGGTGCGGGGCACGATGCTCCTGTGGCTGGGTTCGTTCGCTTGTGTGGGCTTCACTGGCAGGGAGTACGTTCGGTGGCTGAAATCAATCGGTGGTACGACCGCGCGGCGGCGCAGTACACCCTATTCGCCCGGAGAAACGATCACTCCGCCACTCGGCCCGCCACCCCCGGACCCCCGCCCTTCGGCCAATTCCCTCGCCACCCACCGCCGCCCCACCGCCGTCGAAGACCACCTCGAAGACCACGGAGCGCTTGCCCCTGGACCACCCTCCCTGTTCCCATGGTCGAGGGGTGATGGCGCATGAGCGGACTGCGCGTCGTGCCGACCTGGCGGCACGGTCAGGAGCGGCTGTACGTCTGCGGAAGGGACGGCGGCAACGTCGCCTGGTACGACCGTGAGTCGGCCCGGGTCAACCTGCTGAGCGAGGACCGCAGGGAGGACGTGCTCCAAGCCCTCGGCCCCTTCCTCACCGGCCCGGTGACGGTGGGCCCGCCCCCCGTCCCCACCCCCGCCGAACTGGTCCGCCTCGCCCTCCACCCGGACGACGACCTGGCCCCCAACCGCCCCGGCGAGGCCCTCCTCGTAGCCCTCGAACGCGAACCGTCCCCACCCCACCGCCTCCGCCCCGACCCGCGCCGCCGGGCCCTCACCGCCGAGCAGGCCGTAGGCGAGGCCCTGGACCGGCTGGACGGCGCGGGCTGGCACACCCTGCACTCCGTACCGCTCCCCGGCGGCGACCGCATCCACCACCTGGCCATCGGCCCCGGCGGCCTCTTCGCAGTGCACAGCCTGTACGCCCGCCGGCACCGGGTCACCGTGACCGACCCGCTGGTCACCCTCGGCCGCCGCGAGCCCCAGCCGCTGCTACGCCGGCTCCGCGCGGACGCCGACCGCGCGTCCCACGCCCTCACCGCGGAGGTCCGCCCCGTCCTGGCGCTCGTCGAGCCGACGGAGGTATCGATACCGGTGCCGCCGCGCGAGGTCCGTGTGCTGCGGGGGGAGACGGAGATCGAGGAGCTGGCCCGGCTGGGTGGCGTGCTGAAGCCGGCGGATGTGGAGGCGCTGCACGCGATGGCGCGGGATCGGGGGACGTGGGGGAAGGCGTGAGCCTTCGTAAGCGCCGGCCGGCTGTACTCAGCCCGTCCGGCGCTTGAGGACGAGGCCCCTTCAGGGCCGAAGCGGGGGTCTGGGGGCGGCAGCCCCCAGGGGTCGGGAATGGGAAGGGGCGGCGGGGGCGAAAACCCCCAAGGCCTCCAGGGCCCCCAGCCCCCCGTCACGGCAGCGGCAGCACACCCGCCCGCCCGGGCTCAAGCAGCGGCGCCAGCAGATCCCCGAAATCCTGCACCCGCGGCGCAATATCCCCGGCCCGAAACACGAGCTGCTCGGCAACCCGACACGCCCCGACCTCCTCCCAAGTAACCGGCGCCGAAACGAACGGCTCCACCTTCGCCCGCACGGTATAAGGCGTGGCGGTCGTCTTCCGCGCCGCGTTCTGACTCCAGTCCACGAACACCTTCCCCGGCCGCAGACTCCGAGTCATCCGGTGCACCACCAGCCGAGGCATGGCCCGCTCGGCCTCCACCGCCAGCCCCTTGGCATACTCCGACACCCGCTCCGACGAGGCCCCCCGCACAGCGGCCAGCAAGTGCAGCCCCTTCGACCCGGAGGTCTTCACGAACACCTCGACCCCATCAACCGCCAGCCGCTCCCGCAGCCAAAGCGCGACCTCGCAGCACTGCACCACCCCCGCGGGCGGCCCAGGATCGAGATCGAAAACCAGCCGATCGGCTTCACCCGGATCCTGAATCAGCCACTGATGGGTGTGGAACTCCGCGACGAGGTTCGCCGCCCACATCAGCGAGGCCAGATCCTGCACCAGCACCATCCGCGCAGGCCCCTCCGACCGCGGCACTTCACCGGTCGTGACCCAGTCGGGCGTACCCGGCGGCACGTTCTTGGTGAAGAAGACCTGCCCGTCCGGCCCGTCCGGATAGCGCAGGAAGGAGACCGGCCGGTCACGGAGATGAGGCAGCAGCACCTCGGCCGCGGTCGCGTAGTAGTGCAGCAGTTCGGCCTTGGTGAAGCCGACCGCCGGATACAGCACCTTCTCCAGGTTGCTGAGCGCGACTCTCCGCCCCTCCACCTCCGTGATAGGCGTCATAAGATGACAATCTCACGCACAACGGTCCAAGCCATGGCGAAACGGCGGAAAGGTGCTGCACGTGCGATCCATCTGGAACGGCGCCATCTCCTTCGGTCTCGTCAGCATCCCGATCAAGCTGGTGAACGCCACCGAGAGCCACTCCATCTCCTTCCGCCAGATCCACACCGAGGACGGCGGCCGCATCCGCTACCGCAAGGTGTGCGAGCTGGAGGAGCGTGAGGTCAGCCAGGCCGAGATCGGCAAGGGCTACGAGGACGCGGACGGCACGATCATCCCGATCAGCGACGAGGACCTCTCCCACCTGCCCATCCCGACCGCGAAGACGATCGAGATCGTCGCCTTCGTCCCGGCCGAGAACATCGACCCGCTCCAGATGGACGCCGCGTACTACCTCGCCGCGAGCGGCGCCCCGGCGGCCAAGCCGTACACCCTCCTCCGTGAGGCCCTCAAGCGCAGCAACAAGGTAGCCATCGCCAAGTACGCCCTGCGCGGCCGCGAGCGCCTGGGCATGCTGCGCGTAGTGGGCGAGGCCATCGCCATGCACGGCCTCCTCTGGCCGGACGAGGTCCGCGCCCCCGAGGGCGTAGCCCCCGACGTGGACGTCAAGGTCCGCGACAAGGAACTCGACCTGGCAGACGCCCTCATGGACACCCTGGGCGAGGTGGATCTCCAGGACCTCCACGACGAGTACCGCGAGGCCCTGGAAGAGGTGATCGCGGCCAAGGCGGCAGGCGAGACCCCACCGGAAGCCCCCTCCGCGCCGACGGGCGGCAAGGTACTCGACCTGATGGCCGCCCTGGAGAACAGCGTCCGCGCCGCCAAGGAGTCCAGAGGCGAGGAAGTGGGACGGGCCGGCCGCGCCCAGCCCAAGGAAACGGGCGGCAAGAAGTCGACATCCACCGCCAAAAAGACCGCTGCGAAGAAGACGACGGAGCCCGCACGCAAGTCGACAGCGAAATCCACGACGAAGTCCACGGCGAAGTCGACGACGGCCGAAAAAAAGACCGCGGCCAAGAAAACCCCAGCCAAGAAGACCGCCTCCCGCAAGCGCAGCGCGTAGCACCGGCGCTCCCTACACAGCTCGTGAGCGCGCCTTCCGGGCCTGGAAGAAGTCGAGGTACGACAGCGCGATGACCAGCAGCGGGATGATGATCCAAAGCAGTACGACGCGCAGTCGCCCACCTGTCAGGGCGGCGACCAGAACAACAGCGACGGCGCTGCCGACGAAGCCGAAGAACTGCCGGTAGGACCGGAAGCCACCCCGCAGCGCCGCACTCGACGCATCAGGATCATCCTCCTCGGCGAACGCGGCCCGCACGGGGTGCCTGTCGCCCTCGCGCCGCGCCTGCATCCAGGCGAAGAACAACCGCCCGAGTGCATAGAGAACGAACGTGCCCAGGTAGATCCACCACCCGGTGGCATCGTCGGGTAAGGAGCGAGCCAGCATCATGACGCCCGCGTGCCCCCGCCCCAGGGGAGTAGACGGTTCCGCATATGCGGGACTCCAAGGAGCCGAGCGGCGCCCAACTTGCCTTCCCGCAGCAGAGCCAGGCTGCGTCTACACGGTAGGCGACGCGGTGAACTGGATCAAGCCAAAACCGCAGCAGCGCTGGCTCAGCCCGATCACTGGACCTTCACGAACTCCCGTAACCAAGCAGGGACTTGGACTCATAGACGAGCAGCCCCCGCACCGGTCGTTACAGCGTCGCGTCGCCTTGCCGCGCCACTCACACGTCAACGCCAAGCTCCACCGGATCCTCCCTGTGGAGCGCTGCCCTGGCCCCACGACTGGAACTGACCAGGGCTGCCGCGGAAACGGCAACGGTCACGGCGAGCATGGGCATAGTGACCAGCTGGGCTGCGTCACCGGTATTCATGACCACCCCCGAGACGACCGCGACGCAGGCGACGCCGGTCATCGTCACGGCGAGCGCCACGGCCACCCCGGACAGGGCAAGAAGCCGCAGGACCTTGGCAGATGATTGGCACCGCGTAACGACAACGGCGGGCGTCACCGCCACGGTAACAAGGGAAGCTGCCGGCCCAAGGACGGCCAGGGCCCCGACCCAATAGGAGAAGGGGTCGATGGAGGCGAACATCAGCAGCAACGGCGCGATCACCCATGTGGGCAGCGTCGGGATGAGAACCACCAGCGGGCGCCAAGCGTCCCAGCTGCCGGTCCGGGAGGTGTCCGCGAGGAGCGCGAGGACGCCGACCAGCAGGACGAGCCCAGCGCCGTACATGGCGTACTGCGCAACGTCGACCAGTCCACCCACCAGGCCCGGAGTCGGCCAGGGCTCCTCGGACAGGATGAAGTGCAGTACCGGCAGGGTGTACAGCGCGGCGCACCAGGTGACCCAGGTGGTGGCGACGCTCGCCTGCATGCGGCGACGGCGCCGTTCGGCAGACTCATCGGGCATCACCGGGCGAAGCCACGCCTTCAGCGCGCCGACAAAGAGGTCTGCGACGACGCTCGGACCGGCGCCGGTGTCCTCGACGAGTGCCTCGAGTTCGCCACCGTAGCGCTCCCGGAACGAGGGAGGATATGCCCGCAAGGCCAACCGGCCCGCCATGTTGATCACGCGCTTGCCACCCCCAACCGGGTCAACCCGGTGCGTGCGAACCGGGCCATCGCCCGGAGCTTGTCGTCGAGCACGGTCTGACCTTCCGCCGTGAGGCAGTAGGGCCGCCGCCGCTCGTCCTCGTCCAACGGCGCGACCAGACCACGCTCCTCCAGCCGCGCGATGGCGGCATACAGCGTGCCCGGCCCCAACTTGATGGATGTCTGTTCCTCGACGTCCTTGGTGATCGCGTAGCCGTGCTTGGGCCCGCCGGCCAGACTGGCCAGGATCAACAGCGCGGGTTCGGCCCATCCGACACGGTCCCGTTGACGCGGCATCAGACACCTCCTTCTTCCCTTGCGGCTACTACGTTATACGATACTGCGTACTACGTAGTACTTGTGATCGGGGTCTTTGGGCGCCTCATAAATGGTGCTCCGGCGAGGGACGCGGGGCACGGCGACAGGAAGAACCGGCGGTCGGGGGCGGGCTGCTGGTGATCCAGGCCGTCGTCCGGCTGAACCGGTAGAGAGTGGGCAGAGGTCGAAGGTGCGAGTCCCCGGCAGGGCACGGACAGATGGGAACGGCGGAGGGCGTCAGTTTCTGGGACCGTGGGTGCTGCTACGTTGTGGCTCGGCTGGTGTGCGAGGGGCGGTGTGGGATGGACGTCCTCGGGGTCGACGCCTGCGGTAAGCAGGGATGGGTCGGGATCAGGCTCACGGGCGGCGCCTACGCGGGCAGCCTGGTGGATCCCCGGCTCGAGAGACTGATCGAGCGCGCCGCCGAGGTGAATACGATCGCGGTGGACATGCCGTTGGGTCTGGCCGAGAAGGGCTGGCGTGCCGCGGATCTCGCGGCCAGGGCGCTGCTCGGGGTGCGGCGCAGCAGCGTTTTCCCCATAGCGCCGAGGATGGCGTGGCAGGAACAGGACTATAGGGCGGCCGCCGCCCGATGCCAGGAGCTCACCGGTAATCGGCTGAGCCAGCAGGCGTGGGCGCTGAGGCCGAAGCTGCTTGAGGCGCGGACCTGTTGGCTCACCGATGAGCGGATCCACGAGGTGCACCCCGAGGTGTCCTTCAACGCCTTGGCCGACGGAGTGCCGCTGGCTTACGCCAAGAAGACCTGGCGCGGCCAGAACCTGCGCCGCTCCCTGCTGGCCGAGGCCGGCCTCGTGCTCCCGGACGAGCTTGGTGAGGCGGACCGCATTCCCGTGGACGACGTGCTCGACGCGGCTGTCGCGGCCTGGTCGGCACACCGCATCGCACTCGGGACAGCGAACCGGGTTCCTGAGGTGCCCGAGCGGGATGCGGAAGGGCGCCTCATCGAGATTCGATACTGATCAATCCACCAAGTATCGAAAGTGTTCGCGGGGTACTGAGGAGGCAAGGTGTTGGACGACTCGTTCGCCCGGCTCGCGACGTTGGTGGAGTCGCTGACCGGCGATGTTGTGTTCGCGATGTACGTTGTTGCGCGAACACGAGCGGTCATGCACTTACGCCGTTGGCCCCGAGCCCGATCGGCCGGGGTTTCGGCATGTCTGAGCCGCGTGCCGGCGGCCGCTGGCTGCTAGTTGCGCCTGCCGCGTCGCGTCCAGCTTCACCGACGAACAGCCGCCGCAGGCGTCCCGTCCGGTTCGCGGTCTATGCATATGCGGCTGAGCTGTCGACTCTCACGGTGTGGGAGTTCTCGAACAGGAGCCGCGTCGAGCATCGGCTGGCCTGCTCGGCGCAACCGCTGCCGGATCTTTGGCCGTGGTTGACGACACTGCGAGTCGAGAACGCGCGGCGAGCGGAGAGGCAAGCGGCTACGGAGCAGTCAGAGCCGCCGGGGGAGTGGCCGGATGCCGGGTAACGGTCACTTGAGGCGGACATGAAGGTGGGGCCATCGACTTCCAGGTGCCCACCAGCTTCTTCATCATCCGACCACCGGAGGTCATGACCGTCCGCGGCGCCTCTCGCATGAGCTCACCGAGCGGGGAAGGTGAGTCGCAGAACGATCTCGCCGTCGTCGACCTCCCCGGTGGGCTCGAACCCGAACTTCTGGTAGAAGGGCCATGGTTCGCCGTCGCCGGGCTCGTAGCTGGTCAGCAGTTCGGTGGCACCGTCCGCGCGAACCAGGGCGGCGATTTGCGTGAGCGCCTCTCGGCCGATCCCTCGCCCCTGGTACCGCTTGTCGACGAGGAGGCGCCAGATGAAGTGCCGCCCTTTGTAAGGACCAGCCGGCGGTTTCCACGACAGCATCACGAAGCCCACTGGCTCGTCGTCGCGGTACACCGCGCGGTACCAGGGATTGGCCTCCGGTTTCTTTGCCGCCTCCTTGAGTGACCTGGACACGGAGGCGACGAACTGTTTCTGGTCATGTCGGACGTGGAGGGCACGAACTGCATCCCGGTTGTCGTCGGTGATCTCCCGTAGGTGCACGCCTGGGGACCTCATGCCACACCCCTTCCTGCATCCGGAAGCTGCGCGTCCGGGCCGACGTGAAGAGCCGCCGACGGGCGGCATTCCCTTGTGCCTACGCGTTACCGCGGACGCCGGATTGGACGTCTTCGCAGCGTAATCGGCACAGGCGATCTGGAGCGGAACTGGCACGCCGGTCTGTGACCGCGTCCGGGGCTGTTCCTGGACGAGGGCAAATGGGCCTGACGTGGCGATGCTCATGCCGAAGGCCCAGGGCCAGAGCCAGGAACGTCGGACGCCTGATCATCCGAGCTGAGGCGCGGATCGGAGCCTGAGATCCTTTCCATGAACAGTCCACAGGTCCCGTCCTAGGGCCGCCCAGCGCTGCATACGGCCGCACATGCACGAAGACCCCGGCCTCAGCGTTTCCGCTGGTGACGGGGTCTTTGGGCACCTCATGCTAGGTGCCCCCGGCAGGATTCGAACCTGCGCACACGGCTCCGGAGGCCGCTGACGTACCTCACATATGTGCAGCTCACACCCCTGCACTTGCTCGGGCTCGGGCCACCAGTCCACGGATGGTCCACGTTCCGCTTCACAGCACAACCTGCGACCCGCCAGACGTTCAGTCTTGCTGGTTGGCACTGTTCTCCGACCCCATCGGCGACGTCTTTACCCGCCTCCGGATGCAGACGCAGCCTCGAGTTCATCCGGATTCCTCGACTCGTGCGGCCGTCCTGCCCCTGCAGAGGCGCGGGGGCCCGTGGAAGCGCGGCGGCCCCACCCAGGGGCTCCCTGCTCGTCCCATCTTGCGCAACGCACAGGGCCGGTCCATGCCAGGTGCCGTGACTGATGCGCCGAACGTCGCCGGACGATGCGCCGACTTGCAGCGAGAGTGCCGCCGAGTGTAGAAATTGCTGCGCAGGCGGTCCGCAGGGGAGCGCCGCAGAGGGAGGGGAAGCCCGTGGCTGTTGTGCGCAAGTCGTCTCTGGTCCAGGTCGCCGAGTTCGTGGCGGGCAAGGGAGAGGGCGGCAAGTTCGGCAAGCTCGAGCTCTTCGAGGCTGTGCCGGAGGTGTCGCAGGCTGACCGCCGCATGCGGGACCTGCGTCAGATGGGCTGGCAGATCGACAACTACAAGGTCAACCCGAACCTCCGGCCCGACGAGTACCTCGTGCGGAAGCTGGGAACCCGCGTTGACCTGGGCGAACCGAGGCCTAAGAACACGCGGATGAACATCACCGGCCCCAAGCGGCGGCGCATCCTGGAGCGCGACGGCCACACCTGCCAGGTATGCGGGGTGCGCGCCGGCCAGGAGTTCCCCGACGCTCCCGGCCGCACCGCAGTGATGACCATCGGTCACCTTGTGCCGGTGAATCGCGGTGGCCAGAACACTGACGCCAACCTGCGGGCTGAGTGCCAGCGCTGCGGCGACGAGTCCCGCGATGTCACGGTTGACCCGCCCTCCTATGAGCAGGTGCTTGCCCATGTGTCCCAGGGCAGCCTGAAGGGCAAGCGGCTCCTCTACTCCTGGATGCAGGCCGGGCGCCGCATGCCCTGCGACACCGAGAAGCTGTTCCTGGAGTGGTCGCGGCTCTCCCCCACCGACCGCCTGAACGTCACGGCGGCGCTCGCGAGTCAGGTCGGGAAGGAGCTCTGACACCGGCAGCGGCCTACGGGCAGGTGCTACTGCCGTAGGCCGCTGCGCCGAACGCTGCCGCAGGATGCGCCAGCTTTGACAGCGGATTCCTCACTAGCAATAGTGGAGCTGGCGCTCCGCCCTGGAGCATGGTGCGGAGAAGGGAACCCTGATGACCGGAGAATCCGGAGTGCGGAAGTCGTCCCTAGCCAAGGTCGCCGAATTCCTCGCGGCAAAGGGGCCGGGCGGCACGTTCAGCAAGCTTGAGCTCTTCGAAGCCGTGCCGGACGTATCACAGGCTGACCGCCGCATGCGGGACCTGCGTCAGATGGGCTGGCAGATCGACAACTACAAGCTCAACCCCAACCTCCGGCCCGACGAGTACCTCGTGCGGAAGCTGGGAACCCGCGTCGATCTCGGCGAGCGTGCGCCAAAGCTTGAGCGGAAGAACATCACCGGCCCCAAACGGCGGCGTATCCTGGAGCGCGACGGTCACACCTGCCAGGCATGTGGGGTGCGCGCCGGCCAGGAGTTCCCCGACGCTCCCGGCCGCACCGCAGTACTGACCATCAGCCACATCGTGCCGGTAAGCCAAGGCGGGCAGAACACCGACGACAACCTCCGCACCGAATGCCAGCGCTGCAGCAGTCCCTCAAACGACCCGGCCCCCGCTCCCCCCAGCACCCGCCAAGTACTGGACCGAGCCTCCCAAAGGCCCTTCGCAGACAAGCAGCTGCTCTACTCCTGGATGAAGGCCGGACAGCGCACGACCAGCGAGACTGAAGAGCTCTTCTACGCATGGTCACGCCTCGCCCCGGCTGATCGCACGGAGGTTATGGCTGCCCTCGCTGACGAAATAATCAATGAACTAACCGGTCAGTAGCCCGACAGCGATTGCCCTAGGTCTTGGCGGCCGATACTCGGCCCGGGCAACGGGCAGACTGCACCGCCTAGTTGTCGTAGCCCGGCAACGCCAGGTGGACCCGTGACGAACTTGTCCTGGCGTGCGACGTCGTCGCGCGCGGAACGGCTGGAAGGAACTCGATGCGGAAGCCCCCCGCATTGCCGAGCTATTCTGACTACCTGCAGCTGCTACGCGCGTACCCGGTCGAAGACCGAGCTTCGACCTACCGCAACCACAATGGCTGCGCACGCAAGACGGCTGACATCGTTACGAACCGCCGCGGCTACGAGGGCAAGCGCACTAACGGAGGGCAGTTGGACCGGGAAGTCGCGGGTGAGTTTCATGGACCGGCCCGCGGAGATGGCGCAGGCAGCGGAACTTCTCCGGGAGGGCCTCAGGAACGGCACTCCGGAGACAGTGGCCGCGGACGACTCAGAGGACGACGCCGAAGATGAGGCGAGCGCACCCGAAGGCAGGATCCTGTACCGCCGCCACCGGGCGCGGGAGCGCAACAAGGCTCTGCGAATGAAGAAGATCGCTGCCGTGCAAAAGGCAGGCGGCACCCTTGCATGCGAGGCGCGCGGGTTCGACTTCGAGGCGGTCTACGGGCACCGTGGCAAGGGCTACATCGAGTGTCATCACATAGGTCCGCTGCACGAGGCTGGCGAGAGCACAACGAAGCTATCTGACCTAGCGCTGATCTGCTCAAACTGCCACCCCTGATGCCCGCGGTCGACAGCCGCGCTCTCGGCCTGTGCTATCGCCCGCTTGATTTACTCAGCATCATCACGGGCAACCAGGACGGTCGGCCTGCGCAGCCGTGGCCGTGACAGCCTTCGCGCCCGCTTCTTCGCCCTGCGCGCAGCAGCGATATGTCCTCTGAGCACCTTCCGGTAGACGAGGGATTTTGCTCTTCTGGCCGGCTCCAGAGCTGTCCGCCGCGCTTGGCTGCGCGTCATCATGTGCATTGTTGGGGCGGGCCTTGATCCCGCAGGGCGAGGTCGAGCCAGTGACCATCGGCTGTCTGATCACCAGGTGGTCTGGCGCGTGCCGACCCAGGGGCCGGAACGCGCATAGGCAACGACGGTTTAGTCCAGGACTGCCCTCACATCTGCTGGCTTTGCGAACGGAGCCTGAAGTCGCTCCACCTTTCCGTTGCGATAGAAGAGCAGGTCGCCATCTCCGAGGAGATTTTCTGCTCCGCCCTGATCCAGGACGGTCATTGAGTCGCGATGGCTGGGCAGAGAGAAGGCCATCCGCGCGCTGAGGTTCGCCTTGATGCTTCCGGTAATGACGTCGACGCTGGGCCGCTGGGTGGCGAGCACAAGGAAGATCCCGTATGCACGCGTGAGCTGGGCATAGCGCTGGATGAGCTCGCTGAAAGCCTTGCGGTCGCTGCCGGACAGGATGAGATCCGCGAACTCGTCGACGAGGATCACTAGCTGGGGCAGCTCTTCTAGCGTTCCTCCGGATTCGTAGAACTCAGATGCTGAGCTGACGCCCGCTTCCTCAAGGATGGGCTGCCGGCGCTCGAGTTCGCTTTCCAAGACGTTCCGCAGTGTTTCCAGAGCGATGTCGGCATCGCTGATGATCTGGGAGTTGCGCAAATGCGGGGCCTTGGCGAACGGTGCGAAGTCGAGCCTCTTGGGGTCGATGATGATCAGCTCGAGCTGTTCCGGGGTACGTGACCGGAGTAGCTCAACCAGCAATCCTCTGAGGAATACTGATTTGCCCGAGCCAGTGGCGCCGGCGACGAGCAGGTGGGGAAGCCGGGACAGATCGGCAATGTGCGCGGTTCCGCTCGGGGCGATGCCGGCGATGAAGGACAGAGCTCCGGGCTTTGCGGGCTTGTCGAGTTCGTGAAGCACCTCCCCCAGAAGTACTGGCTGGCGGTGCTGTCGTGGGACGTCGATCGTTACGTAGCCCGGTTCATGGCCGACGGCGATCTCACCTGTGGTGGCGACCTCGCGGCTGATGTCCCTGGCACGCCGTTCGATGTCGCTGATGGACAGTTTGCCCAGGGTGCGGGTACGGAAGCGAATCACGCTCGGGCCTTGGTGGGCGAGTTCCGGATCGAACGGTTCGACAGCCAGCCCGTATTTAGCGAATGCGCTGTCCAAACGCTGAGCCACGGACATTACTTCTTCCCTGTCCTCCTCGGTCACGGTTGGATCTGCTTTCTTCCCAGGCTTGGCCTGGCTGTCATGCCCGTTCGGCAGTAGATCCAGGCCGGAGGGCGCTACCGGTTTCGGATCGAAGCCGGCTGGCGTGCCAGTGTCCTGTGGGGGAACCGGTGTGAGTCGGTGCCAGCTCGCAGGGGCCGCAACCGGGTCTCCACGCAGTGCGCTTCGCACAGCCGTACCGCGCATGCTGACTACGTCGACCGGTCCTTCCGGGCCGTTGAGCTGGTGCAGTTCAACGGTGCCGGGGACGTTCCGTTCGACGGACACCACCATGCCCCGTCGATAGGAGCCGCTGCGCCAGTGGCCGAAGGCCAGTTCATAGTTGCCTTGTGCTACTTGCTGTAGAAGGTCTTCAGCGTCTTCCCGTGTTGCTTCGGTGAGTCCGAAGGCGGTATTGCGGGCAGTAGCGGAGCGGATGAGCTCGGCAAGTTCCCGGCCCCGGAGGTCCTTCAGCGGGCCGGGGGTTTGGAACCGGTCGGCCAGCCACTTGATGCTCTCTTCGACCTGCCCGGCGGCGTCACTGTAGTTGGGCGCTTCGCTCCAGAACTTGATCTCAGCGACGCTCATCTGTACCAGCGGCGGCCTGTTATCACGGGGAAGCACGCTGACCAGGAGCAGGTCGTCACACATCGCGCCGTGCTTTTTGCGGGTCGCAGCCAGCCTGCGTGGGACTCCGGCCTGTGGAAAAGAGGGGACGAGTTCTTCAAGTGAGACGATGGCCCGCAGCCCGGGTGCAGGGTCGAGTGCGCCCTCCACTCCCTCGGCGTAGCGGATGGCACACGCTGTTCCGGCGCGCTCGAGTACCTTGTTCTGGGGGCGCTGGACGATCTGCAGGGCCCACCTGCCAGAGACGCTTTCCAGCAGTGCCATCAGCGACTGGGCCTGCTGTGGATCAGGCGCAGCAATTCCGTCGAGGGCTCGGTTGAGTGCTGCGACGTACGGGCCGACGTACTCCGTGCCCGTGATGCCGTCGTAGCCGGATGAGTCGGGATCTGCCCGTTCCTCGTATTCCAGGACGGTGCGGCGCCGTGCACTTGCGAGAGTGAATGCTTCGAGGCCAACCAACCGGTCCAGGTGTATTACCCACGCCGACTTGCCGTACCACTCCGACAGGGCCTTGTCGGAGGTTCGGACAGTGACCATGCGGGTCTGGTCAGCGGCGAGATTTTCCCCACCCTGGCCGCCGACCAGCTCCAGGCATCGATACTGGATGGCTTCCAGATCGGATGAGCCTTGGTCCGGCTGAGGAGCGAAGACTCCGGTGGCGAAAACCGGATCGGCGTCGGGAATCAGAACTCGTCCGGGTGCACATGCGAGCGCACGGGCGAAGGTGGTACCCGCTCTCCGTTGCAGGCCGACCGGCCGTACCTTGCGTTCGCCGGGGCTCCGGAATAGGAAGGACAGGTGGGAGAAGTCCTGCTCGTCAGCGGGGCGGTGGCGGATGACCGAGCGAGTGCATACCAGTCGGTCCAGAGGATCGGAGGCGGCCGAGGCGACCAGCGATGAGACGCCGTGCCGGATCCCGTCTGCGTCCCCGTCAAGGGTCACGCGGAGCTTGGGGCGCGTATACGCCTGGCGTGTCAGGTCCTTGCGGTAGAACTCGCGCATCGCGTCCAGGACTGGTTCGATGCCAGGGTTGGCGAAGGTGACGGCAACAGTGGCGTCGGGATTGCTCATGCCCGGGTGAACATCCAGGAAGAAGGCGATGCGGCCGGCAATGAACGAGCTGTTGCGTTCAAGCGCTCCCGGCGTGCTCCCGTCCAGCGGTCGGTAGCGTCTCCACAAGAAGGCATTGGGGCAGGGCACGGCTTCGTGCCAGCTGCCGTCCGCCATGATCAGGGGCAGCAGGTGCTGCGGCGAAAACGCGCTGAGGTCGGCCTTGTCCAAGTCTTCCGCACCTGCACCAACGAGTTCGGCGAAGCGCGTGGTGAGGCCCGCGTAGAAGGCAATGCTCAGCGGATTGGTGGGCGCCACGAACAAGTCCGGGGTCCCGATGACTTCAGTGGTGTCGATGAGCAGGAGCCGCTCGTACTCAGTGCGGGAGGCCCCGCTGCGGGGCAACGCTTCGAGCAGGGCGCGGTAGGTGCTGGTGTAGGCAGATGCCTCAGGGGATCGCGGGTCCAGAGCGAAGACGCTGCCGACGGCGGCGGCAATTTCGAAGAACCGACGTCTGGCATCGGCGAATGCCTTGAGCTCCTCTGCCCACGAGGCTTCGGGCTGCGGCAGCTGCTGGAGGACTTCGGCACCCGTGCTGCTGACGCGGAAGGCAGCCCCCTCAGGGTGCTGAAGGATCAGACTCTCGGGTCCGAGGAGGCTGGTCTTGCCGATCCTGGGCTGCACCTCGACACGCTGTGCACCGTATCTGGCGGTGATCTTCTTCTGTTGTCCGGATCCGGTTGTCTCGGGGATGTTGGCGTTCGCCGGCCAGTCGGATTGGCGGAAAGCGAGCATGGCGTGGGCGAGCGTGAGCTGCTGTCCGTTGGTGGGCAGGGATTCGCCCCTGCCGAGGGCAAGCCGATTCAGCAGAGGGTCCGGTTCTGGCCCGGTATCTTCGTCGTCGTGCAGGTCCTCGTGGTCAGCCTCGTAGTTGTCGGCGCCGCTTCCCTTGGCGTCGAGGAAGTCGGAACCGGGGCCAGAGGCGTCTTCCTCCTCGTCAGGTTCTGCGGCGCTGCGAGGCACCACCGGGACGGGCCCGACGGGTGATCCTTGCAGTAGGCCTGTGACCAGTTGCGGACCATCGTTGTCGCTGTTGTCCGTAGGAGGGGTGATGATCTTGGCCGTGCCGAGTTCCTTGCCGTCAGCGCGCCAGACGCCGAGCTGCGGCTGGTCCGCGCAGATGAACCCCCCGACGTCAGGGTCGATGTCGAGCCCGCGCTCAAACCCTGCGATGTCTGCGTCACTGAAGAACAGTGCCAGACGGAAGCTTTGAACCGGGCCATCGGGCGAGTTCAGTTCAACGGCGCCGAAGCGCCATTGGGCAGCGCTTGGCGGCGCCACGTTGAGGAGCGCGCCGCGGCCCTGAGTCTTAAGGGTGGCGTAGCTGTCGTGCTGCCACCGCACGCGCACGCTCTCTCCTCGCCCGAGGAGCCGGATGAGGTTGAACTGCAGTGTCCCACCGCTGGCAGGCATCCAGATGGCCAGACCCTGTTGGCCCTTCAGGACAAGCCGCGGCCCTGTGACTGGGTGGACAGCGTCCAGGTCCAGTGCGGCGCCAGTGGCGCTGCGGGCGAGGTCGTCCAGCGTGAATCCCGTGTAGTCCATGCCGCGGAGGCTGCGTGACTGCAGGACCTTGGCGGCTCCTTCGGCCGGGATTCGCTTCAGGAGGAGCCGGCGCGCCAGGTCCTCGGAAGGGGATGCGATCCAGTCGTCAAGGTCGCGCCGCCAGTCAGCGCATTTGGCCAGGCGCCGCGGGGTGGGTTTGCTGTCGGCGATGTAGAAACCGAGCAGTGGGAGTGCCAGGCCTGCGTGTGTTTCGGGCTTGTCCTTGTTGTCCGTCACCCAACCCCGGAGCCGCTCAGCATCCTGCCAGTTGATCTGGGCGCTCGTGACGCACCGGTCGAGGTAGTCCTCGACGACGGCTGCAACGAATGCAGACAGGGACGGTGTCCCCTGCACCGCGGCCTGCCGGGCAAGCTGGGTCCACTCCAGTTCGGGGAGCAGGGCGGCGTCCTCAGTCGTGGACAGGACTGTCTCAGGGGGTTGGTGGTCGAGGATGAGCAGGACGCGGGGCTCGGTTGCTCCAGCGAGGAAATGGGTGCGCAAAGCGGCGGCGAAGCCTTCGCCTCCGGTGTTGGGTCCCGTCGGCGTCGAGGCGTCTGAGTTGACCAGGTACGGGATGAGCAGAGTGCCGTTGGCCAGCCTGGTCGCGGTGATATCGCGGGGCTGCCCGCTGAGGCCTTCAGGGTAGACCGTCACGGTAACGGTCTCGGAGGCCAGGAGTACGGGCAGGAGGTCAGCGGGGGCCAAGCCGTGCAGACCGCGCAGCATCAGGCGGCGGCCTGCACGCTGGGGCTGTGCTGCCGCCTGCTTGAGGGCGGCTACCACAAGTGTGGTGTAGTGCCGACGCTCTGAGTCAGAGGATGTGGCGGACATACAGTGCCTCCCCGGCATCGCTGTAGCGTTCGAGCAGCCCCAGACGGCCCAGGGCCTGGGAGAGAAGTTCTTCCTCCGCCGCGTCCTGAGGCGCAAGGCCGTACTCGCGGAGAGCCGGTAGGAATTCCTGGCGGAAAGCCAGCTGGTTCCGGCCGGAGTTATCGAGCAGCAGCTTGACGAGGAGGAAGATGACCTGCTCGTCCAGCTCGAAGAAACGCACTCGGCCGCGGTTGCGTTTCAACTCGCCGCTGAAGCCGCCGACGAACGTGTTCACGATGTCGCGGCCCCGCTGCTTCAAGGCATTGCCCCGGCTCCGGAATGAGGCCAGGACGGCCTCTCGAAGGGCGTACACCCCGATGCCCGGATCCGATGGGACAACTTCCGTGCTGTCTCTACGGAGCATCACGGCTGCGGCAGCACACAGCAGGTCGGCCAAGACCCGGCCAACCGGATCGCCGGCCAGAGCCTGTGCGCAGGCGTACGGGTCGGGTACGGGGCCACAGTCTGATCCGCTGACCTGCGCTACCTGGTGAACCAGATTTGCGGAGACCATGTTGGCTGGTAGGGCCAATAGGTGATGCTCATCGAGGTGCCGCCAGGCTTGGGCGCAGGCGTCGGAGGCCCGAACCGGCCGGTCACCTGCGCTACCGACGCGGAAAAGGATTCGCCCTTCAAATCTAGGGCGCTCAGGCAGCTCCTTGCCGTCGAGGACCGCTGCCGCGCAGTCCAGCCCCGTCCCCAGGCGGAATGCGAGCCGGTAGTAGTAGAGGGCGATGTGGAGGCTGAACACTGCGATCAGCGCGTGTGCCTTGTCATGGCGGGGCAGTTGGAGCTTGACTACTGCCAGCAGGTCCCGGCGGATGCGGTCCAGGCTCTCTTGATCGAATGCGCCGGGCGCGAGGTCGTTCCGCAGCGCTTCACCGTACCGTTCGAGGAGTCGCCTCGAGGACACAGGTGCGAGCTCCTGTGAGCTAGCCGCCGTGCGGGCGGCGTTCAGGAAGACCCGGTCCAGTGGGCTGAGGCCGTCTTCGCTTCCCAGGAACTTGGCGATCTCGTCGGCCAGCGCGGTGTCGAAGCCGTTGCCGTCCCAGCACAGAAAAAGCAGCAGATTGCCGCGAAACGATTTGTAGCGGCCCGCATAGTCGAAGGCGGTGGGGAGCTCGCTGTGGAACGGCGCGAGGAAGCTGCGCGGGCTATTCGAGGCTGAGGTGGGGTGGATCCAGTACTGCCTCTCGGTGACGGCGGCCAAGACCTGCCGGTGGCCCTGGTCGACCTGCAGGAGGTCGGCGAGCTTCTCGCGGAGAATCTCGTCGTTTACGCGGTTGCCCGAGTTGTCGGACATGTCCTGCAGGATGTTGTAGAGGGTCTTCTCCCTTACGTCACCGCGCGCACGGGAGGGAAGAGCGCTGGGCATGTGGGCAAGGCGGTCGAGGTCGGTTCCGTCGATCGGAAGCGCGAGCTCGGACTGCCGACCAGCGTACGTTGCCCGCAGCGTCCGGCCGTCAGCCAGCAGGCTGATCGTTGCGTTCCGTGAGGCCGCGACTGCGTTCAGCGTGTACTGCAGGCTCGCGGCAGGGCCGGTCATTCGTTCACCATCCTGGCGTTAAGAGTTAGCTTTCCGCTGAAGCCCGTCCGGGGCTCGATGACGAAGCGGCATCCGGATGCCGGGTCGTCCACAAGCATGGGCACGTACTCTCGGTCTTCTGCGAGCCGTGCGAGCGTTGCTGCCGCCCTCCGCAGGGCGTAGACACGTTCGGCGTCCCCACTGCTGGCCACTCCCCGGGTGGCAGCGCTGAGGATCCGGTAGGTGGGGAGGTCGACAGCCAGCTGGGCGTCCGGTCGGCCGTCTCGCCCTTGTTCAATGCGAAGGGATACAGCCATCGGTCTGTAGCCGACGTGGCGCGTTCCGGTCGGGTTTGTCGACGATGGCTTGTCGAGGACAGGCACCGCTTCGGCCAGAGTGAGTCTGAACTGCACGAAAACCCGCGTTGGCTCCCGGGCGTCGTAGATGTGGACGGGCAGGTAGGTGCCCCCTGAGGCCTGAGCGCCGAACAGGGCAGCGAAGCCGTCGGCGAGCTCGTCAACCATGGCGCTGACGTGCTGTTCGACGTCCTCTTCCAGCGCTCTATCCCCATGATTGTCACGCTTTGCTGCCTGCCAGCGCTCGTAGGCACTGAGCGCACGGAGAAACCGCTCCTCCTCATCGAACTGAGGATCCGGAAGCTCGTCCAGGAAGTAGCGCGATCCGATGACTGTGGCCGCCACCAGGTCACGCCAGGCGCGTTCCTGGGTTGCGTCCGGACTGGTGAACCCCGCCTTGAGCGCCTCGGCTGCGGTCCGCAGGGCCGGTGCGTCGATCCCAGCTCCCTCTACGGCCTCCACCAGGCGCTCTACCGGCCGCGCATCCTGGATCGGGAGCAAACCGGAGTCTGCGAAAGCCTCGTATGCCTCGCGTGTCGGAGCCAGTGCCGGCGACTGTGCGGCGATACGGGGCCCTACCTCGCCTCCACCAGTGAACGTGGTCACCGGGAGCAGGCCTCTAAGCACGAAAGTGGCATCGTCCTTCTGGTGAGCCTGCAGACTTGCCTCGCAGGGGTCGACGAAACTGTCGTACAGCTCCGGTCGCAGGACGGTCCTGCTTACCAGATCCCATAGCGCCCGAGGGGTGTCGCTCCGCCCGCGTTCGACGGCCGCGCGACGTGCCACCGTGTCGAACGCGTTGACGGCTACCGTCGACAGCAGGACCGCATTCGTGTGGGCGGGACAGTGTGAGATGGCCGGACAGGTGCCGCATCTCCTGGCATCGAACAGAGCCGTGCCGTCGCCCGGTGCCAGCCGCTTGAGCATCTCCGGCAGCAGGGTCCCCTCTCCTGCGGTAGGGCGGTGGTCCAGGTTCAGCACCTCGACCTGCAAGGGGAGCAGCGGTTGTCCGGCCGTGTCTTCCACTGGCAGGCCCAGGCGCGTGAACAGCGCATGGACGAGAGCGGTGAACTGGAACCCGCGTTCTTTCCACAGCGGGGCCAGCTGGATGAGCATCCCGATGTTTGCTGCGACAAGGATCGGCGCGCTGGGGCGTTGGTCTGCATCGTCGGCAAGGTCGGCGAGTCTGCGCGCAAGGCTGTCGGCCTGGTCCTCGCCGGGGCTATCGGCATGCGTGGCGTCCTCCACTATCACGCTGAAGTTTTCGGCGTGAGCCTGCCGTTGGAACTCCGCCGCTCCGCTTTTGCCTCCCCCTGCGCTACCAGTGATGAAGATGGCGTGCGGCGGAACGGTTTGAGAGGCCAGTTCAGTGATCGCGTCGTCGACTGCGCTGGGGACGTAAGCTGCTGCCTGCGAATCAGTCTGGCTGCCGAGAGCTACCACGGCGCCTTGGGCATCGGCGCGCATCTGGCGGATAGCCGCCAGCGGGCTGGGGGAGTCGTCTCCCCACGGACGTGCCTGATTACCTGTCACCAGTGAAGTTCTCCGATCTTGTCTTCGGCCACACGTGCTGAGGCCCACTGGGTGGGGACCCGGAACCGGGAGGCGACCCGCTCCAAGGAGGCTGTGAAGTCGGTGGGATCCTGCGGCAGTGGCCTTTGCCGCAAGTCAGCGGCCAGCAGGGCCTGCGGCACGAGGATGCGGGACGCCACATAGGTCGCCTCCCTCTCAGCCACCGATCCGACTTCTCTCACATGGCACTCCGGTATGGTCCCGCTCTCGGCGGCGATCAGCCGATGGGCGATGCCGTGCGCACCCCAGAGCCGCTGTCCCATTGGGGCACTGTCATTGCCCCGGGGGAACTCGTAGCACTGGCCTTGGCGGGCGAAGCGGGCCTCCGTACCGTTGTTCGGAACGAGGGTGAGGTCTGCCTTCTTGGCAGCGAGCCGCACGTCTACGGGCCGCGCGCTTCCCAAATCTGCTGAGAATTCTGAGGAGAGCAGCCTCAGGTGTGTCAGGCGGAGGGCCGACAACGCATCTGGGTTCAGCCGGCCGTCTTGCAGGACACGGCGGATACTGGGATCAGCGAGCTCGGCTGAGCCGGCCGACGCTAGCGGTCCAGCCAGACGCAGAACATCGCCCTCGCCCAGCCCAACGTTGCGGGCGACAGCCAATGCAACTTGGAGTGACGGTACTGGTAGCACACCGTTCTCGATCCGGGAGAGCGTCGAATACGAGATCCCACACCCCTTGACCGCGTCACGTTGAGTGATGCGCCCACGTTTGCGTGCTTCTCGCAACGCTGCCCCGAGCAGGCCGTCCCTTGATCCGGTCACACAATGAACAATGTCACTCGCGCTCCGAGAGTCTCAAGGGGGTTGCATGTTGCGCAAATGCAACAACACTCCCGCTGGTGTCATCGGTTGCTCGTCGCGAGCTCCGCTTGGATGACGTAGGAGCCGTAGATGCCTTCTGGGAGTGCGGAGGGCGCACCCGCGTGTGTGCCCGGATCTGACGCGAGGCTGACGTTCGCACAGTCCCTGCACTGCGCTCGGTTGGCATGGAGGCGGTGACTGCGATGTCTGTTGTCACACCTGCCCTTTAAGCTCCGCCCATGGAAAAAGGGGCCATCTCGCGTGACGACATCCTGAAGACTCTGCAGGAGTACGACGAACTGGGGGCGGAGGCGTTCCTTGACCTCTACGGATTCAGGCCGGCCCAAAAGTTCCTGATCCTGCACGATGGCAAGGAGTACGACTCAAAGGCCGTGGCAGGGGTGGCCCACAAGCACTCTCAGGGAAGGCCCTTGGCCTGGGACGAGCTGAGCGGCGGTGTCGGCCACGCAGTTGACTGGCTCAAGCGTGAAGGCTTTCAGGTGGGAGTATCTCGTAGCCCCAAGTGGACCAGGGACGAGCTGATCCTCGCGTGCGATGTCGTCGCCAAGAACGGGTGGCGAGCGCTCCCGTCCTCGGACCCACAGATCGCGGAACTGTCCGACCTCCTTCAGCTCCTGGCTGCTTACCCCCCGGAGCAGCGGGCGGCCGAGTACCGCAACCGCAACGGCGCGGCGCTCAAGACCGTCAACATCGCCAGCTTCCACCCCGACTACGAGGGTGATCCGACCAACGGCGGACAGCTGGACCGCGAGGTACTCCGTGACTTCTTGGACCGACCGGCCGAGATGGCGCGTGCCGCTGAACTACTTCGTGAGGGACTGCGGTCCGGTGATCTGCAACCTGTAGCGCAGTCTGGTGATGGGGGCTTCGATGACGACGTCAGCGCACCCGAGGGACGCGCTCTCTACCGGCGCCATCGCACGCGCGAACGCAATAAGGGTCTCCGCAGGAAGAAGATCGAATCGGTACTCAAGAGGGGTGGCACCCTGTCTTGCGAGGCCTGCGGATTCGACTTCGCCAAGGTGTACGGCAAGCGCGGTGAAGGTTACATCGAGTGTCACCACGTAGTGCCGCTCCACGTGGCTGGAGAGGGCACCACAAGGCTGGCGGACCTGGCACTGATCTGCTCGAACTGCCACCGCATGATCCACCGCAGCGCGCCGTGGCCCACCCCGGCGGAACTTCGCCTCCTAGTGCTGGAGCAAGCTAACGAAGGAGAACCCGGTTTGCCAGGCCCCCGGACACCGATGGAGTCCGCGGACGTGTGACCGCTGCGACCCTTCTCTACAGCCACAACTGATCGCTGACGGACGTGACCTGCGGCCGCCTCAGCGACAGGCGCTCTGACCTGCTGCCGAGCTGTCGGCACCTGTCGACGTTGCTCACCATTGAGCGCCCTTCCACGGCCCGAGGTCGGCCCAGGGCAGCGCTTGTTGGTGTCACCGCATTAGGAGAGAGGCTGGGTGAACTCGGACCTGATCTGCGGCTTCGCCGGCCGGGGAAGCGGGCGGCTACTCCACCGCAGAGCATCGGGGTTGACCGTGGCTGACCCCTGCATCTGGCACGGTTGTGGCACGAACCTCAGCCGACGACAGTCCGCCACGGCTGGGGCCGACGACAAGACATCTTCACGCGAACCAGTGTGTCGGCCCCGGCCCGATACCGGTTGTTCCGGCCAATTCGTGTGCGCCCGCGGGCCCTGCCTGAAACCCTGGGAGATCACCTCGATGGGCGACAGGAGCAGCGAGTTGATCATCCTTGACACGAATATTTTGTGGAGCCTCACTCCCGAGGGCGGCAGCACCGATCTGCTGCGTGCTATCCGGGCTGTGAGCGGCGAACGTGTTGCGGTGCCGTGGATGGTCATGGAAGAACTCGCGGCCCAACAAGCGCTCAAGTACCAGGAGCAGCACACGCGGGCCGCAGAAGCAGTCAAGGCACTGCGCGAGGTAACGCCTTGGGGTCTCGACGTGCCGCTCGGCCCATGCGAACCCGAAGAGGTGCGCAAGCACTGGCGGCGGCAGTGGGGCACAGTCGTGGAAGTGATCCCGACCAGCCCGCAGGCCTTCCAAGAGGCAGCGTTCCGTGAAGCGAACCAGCTTCGGCCCTGCAGGGTGGTGAAGGGGCTAAAGATCGGCAGCCGAGATGCGGCGATTTGGCTTACTGCTGTGGAGTACGCGCAAGCACATCCGGAGGAGCGTGTCTACTTCGTCAGCGGCAACAACAAGGACTTCGGTGACGGCACGTCGTATCCCGCCCCGATGGACAAGGACGTCGCTGGCATGACTGACCGGTTCCGGCTCCTGCCCTCTATGGCCGATGTCGTGGCTGAGTTCGCCACCGAGACGACGACCGACGAAGCAGCGGTGCGGGCCCTCCTGGAACAGCCTTCGACAGGGTCTCAGTTGGTGGATGCTGCGACCCGGTACGGCTGGCTTCCGATGGACGGCTCGTTCGAGTGCACAATCAGCGGTGTCCCAGGCTCTGAGCCGCTGATCGTCGCTGCTCACGGCTGGCTAAGCGGGGGCCGTGTATCGGTCTCTGAGATCCAGTCGATGCACTCTTACCGCTTCGGCCAACAGGAGTGGTGCGCCGCTGTCGTTACATGGCAACTCACCGGAGTGATCCTCTTGGACGGGGTGACGACGTGGGCCGGCTGCAGCTTGACCGCGTCCGTACTGCTGGCGCTCAACGGGAGTGAGCCCCGACTGACCATCCTGCGAGCGGACACACCGCAGCCTCTCAGCCGCGACATCTTCCTGTCGTTCAATCTGCCTCGCATCAAGCTGAGCGGAGCTGGGGAAGATGCAGCAGAGGTGATGCGAGGCAGCGTTGCGGCTTCGCAGACTCCAGTGAATCTGCACCCCCTGCGGGGTCCGCGCGCCTATGAGGGAGCATGGGCGCGGGCGCGACGAGCTCAATAGGCGGGGACAACAGCACGGTCGGCGGAGTCTCCATGGCTGAGGGATGACCTGATTTCTTGCCCTGTGTCTTGCCGGGGATCTTGGTGAGCTGGGTTTTTGCTGGTCAGGGACGGTGGGCTCGCACGCTTAGCGGTCGTCGCCGGTCGTCGTTGGCCACTGTTGAGCGGCCTCGGACGGCCCAGGGACGGCCCAGCGTGGACGGCTCACCGGACTGTGACTCCCGTTAAGGTGCCAGACATTCGGTCGGCTGGGGCTGCCGTGCTCGGCTTGAACGGCGGCATGCATCGAGTAGTGGCGCCCGGCCGACTATGGTCTTCGTGTCAGTGCGAAATGCCGCCGTGCCAGGAGCAGGTTCCGCGGCCGGTGGAGTGAGATATGGAGCCGTCCGAACAGACTGTCACGGTCGGCGGCTGGTAGCTGAAGCTGGCTATGGGGGTGGGCAAAGCGGTCGAGGTGGTCCAGCGTCTGGCAGCAGCAGACCGTGACGCTTTGAGGTCTTGGAGGGCTTCCTCTATCCCGCGCGCCCAGCATTCGGCGAAGGTGCCGCGAGTGCCGTCCCCGCAGTCTTGCTCAGCAGGTTCCAGCGTTTCTGGGATGCTCTCCGCAGGTGACGGCGTCCCCACGAGCGCCGGTTCGCTGGGGGTCGTGTAGTCAGGCGGCGCAGTTGTGGGACCTGTGTTGGCGATCCAGAAGCCTATGGCCGCGACAGGTATTGCGAAGATCAGGTAGCCGATGAGGGCAGCGCGCTCTCTCTCCGTTGCCACGGTCCCCCCTTGGGTCGCAGGTGGACATCATGCCGCAGATCAGGCGCGACCGGCAGCCGGAGCGCCTTGCTGTGCCGAATAGCTGATGCCGTGCGCCGACGACCGGACCAGCGCAGTGTTCCGGCATAGCCAAGCGGTCGACACTCGCTTTAGGAGTTCGATTCGAGCCTGCTCCGGACGCTTCCGCTGACTGGTACGACAGCCGGTCAGATGCCCAGGGGGTACGCGTCTGTTTGGCGTCGTTGATGTCAGCGGTGGATGTCAGCCTCAGCTTTGAGAGCGACCGGCGTGGCCCAACTCATGGGGATCAGCCGTGCCGGCGGCATCCCGCAGAGGGCCCGGGTGCCGGAACGCTGAACCTCCCTATCTGACCGGGGCATATGGCTCGCTGTTCTGGTGCTCCTGGGAGCCGACGCTAGGACATAAGTGCTGGTGGCAGCAACGCTTTTAGGTCAAAGTGCGGTAACCAGCCAAACCTGCGCGATGATTCGTACCAACCCCTCCGCGGGAGACCCTTCGTGCGAGATCATCGGGCTGCAATTGATCAGCCACATGGGGGCGGATGTGTACAAAGCGGTCAAGATCGATGGTAGCGATTCGGAGTTCCTCGTTGAGGTCATTCCCCTCGCTGTTGAGAGCGTCGACCAGTCAAAGATTCTGAGGGGGCGCGGAGCGCCAGAGCAGGCCTTGACCAGCCTGCGTCAGGTGGGAGATGCCATCGTCCAAACCTGCGAAGACGTGTCAGCCGCGATTCGTGAACGCTTTGCCGAAGCTGCGCCGAACGAGTTGGAGGTCAAGTTCGGGGTATCCCTCAGCGGTGAGGGAGGCGTTCCCCTGGTGGGCAAAGTCAAGGCTGACTCGACCTTCGAGGTCAGAGCACGCTGGACTCGCTGACCAGCGCTGTCTCTGTGGTACATGTACGCGCCGAGAGTGAACGTCATGTACCAGTTGACGTATGCGACCTGGTCAGGGGGGAAAACTAGTTGGTAACCTACGCGGCATGAGTAAGCCGGAGGATGGCAGCTGGTCGGGCCTGAGCGACACAGAACACGCGCTGCTTGAGCTGATGTCGGCTGCGCTGAAGGCGGACGAGGAAGCCGCGAAGGAACTATGCCGACGGTGGATGCGCAAGCCTCCCACAGTGTCAGGTCATGCAGTTGCTCTCCGGGCAGAGCTGAGAGCCTTGCTCACGGCTCTGCCTGGACGCTCTCCTCTTCGAGGTGGCGCGGCACCTAGCACTGACTGGAGGCCGCCGGCCACCGTCGACTTGCCTAGAGACCCGGAAACCAACCAAACGTTGCTTCGCTTGGGTGAGCCGCCTGCAAGTTCAGGTCCCGTGCTTGATGAGGCTTGCATGGCCCAAGTTGACAGGGTTGTCGCTGAGCGCCCTCTACGTGAGCGTCTCCTTGAAGTTGGCCTGCAGCCGTCTCGCAGCGTTCTCTTGAGCGGTCCCCCAGGGGTAGGTAAGTCCATGACCGCTGCGTACATCGCTGAGCAAATGAAGCAGCCGCTCCTCATCGTGGATCTGGCATCCGTAATGTCGAGTTACTTGGGGCGGACCGGGCGCAATTTGAGGGCGGTACTCGATTATGCGTCACAAACGGAGTGCGTCCTTTTTGTAGACGAGTTCGACGCTCTAGCGAAACGGCGAGACGATAATACTGACGTCGGCGAACTAAAGCGGTTGGTCAACGTTTTGCTGTTGGAACTCGACCGCTGGCCCGCTGGAAGCTTCTTGGTCGCCGCTACCAATCACCTAGACCTAGTTGATCCGGCTATCGCAAGGCGCTTCGATGTAAAAATCGAAATGCCTATGCCCGAATGCGAGCAGCGGAAAAACCTTCTATCTCAGGTTCCCGTTATCGCAGGTGCGAGTATCGGCGCAGACTGCATCTCTTTGCTGGCGCTCGCAACTGAAGGGAAATCGCATTCCGATATCGTTAAGCTTGTGAGTGGCCTCGCGAGAGAAGTAATAATTCAAGATGGCAATTTGGAAAAATTTTCGGAGCGTATTGCTGAGTACGCCATGGTTACGCTTCGCGAACATTCGAAGTCGGACTCAGAAACTCGATCTCAAATAATCTGTCTTGCCTATCAATCACTTGGCTACTCGCAACGAAAGATCGCAGGCATCCTCGGTGTAAGCCATCCGACAGTGAGTCGAGTTCTGGCTTCACAAGAAAAATGACGGAACCGTAGCTAATTTCCTGGGGGGGAATAAATGAACCAAAAGACGGGTGGACGAATCCTCGTTGGAGGCGAGCAGATGTCCGAAATGATTGATCGAGCTTTAGGAGGAGGAAACAAGTTCTACCCGTACTCTATGGAGGAGACCAGGGAGATCCTTGGCCCCCAAGCACGATCACTCCGTGACTCTGCAGTACAGATTGATTCATCACTGCGTGCCGATCATGTAGTCTTCGAGGCTACTCTGTTGCCCAATTTTCTTGCCAACAGTTACTTCCCAGATCGCCTAGTCAAGCTGCTGGATCTCACTCCGCTCGGATCTCGTCCGGCCACGGGGAACTTAACACTTCGGAGTGGCACCACACCGGATGTGCCCACCAAATCGCTGATCGTCGCTGGCAATGATGCGAGCCTAAGCCGCTTGGCTAACATGCTTGAAGGGGGCGAACTAAACCGCGCCGAAAAGGCAGCCGCAGAAGAACTGCGTCAGTTCTCACAAATCAACTTGCCACGTCGGGAAGAAGTTTTACGGGATCCTCGGGTAGATACTGGTGCTTCTGGCCGTGATCGTGTGGTCTATGAGGCAGTCCTACACCCTGATCCAGATAACCCTGGATCGGGCCGTCAGCCGATGAATAATCGACTCTTCCATAAATTCGAAGAGTACATTGCGAGCCTGGGTGGGGAAGTAGCGGCTACGCGTCGCGATGTAGTTGGCGGGTTGACGTTCGTCCCTGTGTTGCTGCCTGAGGAGCAGGCAGAGCAGGCTGCTGCCTTCAATCCCCTGCGGTCGATTCGGCGTATGCCGCGGATTCGTCCCGTTCCTACGTCGCCGCTCCGGTCGGCGCCGCGGGTAGCGCGGCCGGCACCTCCAGCAGCTGACGCGATTGCGCCCGAGGTTCTTATCTTTGATGCCGGAATTGATGGCGGCGACTACTTCGCAGGCTCTGCTCAACAAGTGCATCTGACAAATGAACATCCCGAATACGGCTGTATTGAGCACGGGAGCGCTGTTACGGGAGCCGTCCTTTACGGGAATGTGCAACCGGGGGAGAAGTTGTCGAAGCCACCGGTCAAGGCCACCCATTACAGGTGCATTCCGGGGCCAGCCGAGGATGGCACGGAACTTTACTGGCTTCTGGATCAAATCCAGAAAACAGTAACGGAAAAGGATGCAATGATTGTCAATCTCAGCCTTGGACCGGAAGTCTCCGTAGACGATGGAGAGCCGCACCGCTGGACGGCTGTTCTTGATAGCCTGGCCTACGAAAGGGACATTCTTTTCGTTACCGCAGTTGGAAACAACGGTGAAACCAACGACAGCCGGATAATGGTTCCGGCGGATATGGTTAACGGGCTCAGCGTCGGAGCGTGTGATCGCCCCTACCCCGAGGCATTGTGGACACGCGCACCCTATAGCTGCGTTGGTCCCGGGCGGCCTGGTGCCCTAATACAGCCGACGGTCGTGGCGTTCGGGGGCGATGACCAGCTGCCATTCGCTAGACTAAGGGCCGACGGCAGGATCTCGTACGACTGCGGGACAAGTTACGCAGCGCCCCTTGTTTCCCACGAGCTGGCCGTGTTGTCTGGTGAGCTTGGGGACCGAGCAAGTGCTTCGGCACTGAAGGCATTTGCGGTCCATTTTGCAGAATCGCATGCTGACCCGGACATAAGCACTGGGCATGGACGGCTTATCAGTGACCATGCTTCCGCCCTTTGGTGTGACAGTGATGAAGTCACTGTCATGTACCAGGCTTCTGTTGAGCGTGATCAGGTTCTGGGATTCCAACTTCCAGTGCCGGAAGGTCTTGATCGAGGGCTGGTGAAGGTGAGGTGGACGCTCGCCTATGCATCGCCCACGGATCCGACTGAGGCGGTTGAATATACGGAATCCGGCCTTGAGTTCACGCTAAGGCCGCATGCGGCAATTTACTCCTTTCGTGACCCGGAAGACTCGTCGCATGTCGTGAAGGTCAATATTCGTGACGAATCAGAGCGGGTGGCGGAACTGGAGGAGGAGGGCTGGGTCCGCAGCAAAAATCCAATATCTCGGTCTCAGGGGAAGGGGCCAAAAGAATCCGAGGCCAGGAGACGTCGCGGGGGGAAGTGGGAGACGGTCATGCAGGGGCAGGATCGTCTCCGGGCGAATAGCCTCTGGCTTCCCAGGCTGGATATTGAGTATTTGACGCGAGCCGGTGGCGTCCTCACTCGCGGCGCGGCACCGGTGGACTTCACGCTACTTGTTACCGTAACGTCCCTTTCTGGCGTACCGGTCTACCAGCTGGCTCAGGCGGAGTTCCCTGTTCTCTCGGTACTTCCTGTGCCCATTTCGGCTCAGGTGCGAGCCCAGACCTGAGCGGGGCATCGCGGGCGGTGGAGCGGCTTTGGGGTGGCGCTGCTTTGGCGCGAGTGATCATGGCCCCGTAAGCTTCCGGCGCGTCGGGCAGTCTGTGGACCTGCCCGGTAAAGCACGACGTTGGGGCCATGATCTTCGAGGCTCGCGCCAAAGTGGCTCCGTAAAGCCGTGGAGCCGACCGCCCCAGCCACGACGCACCCTTTCTCTGGCATCAGGCGACTGATTGTCATGAGCGCGGCACGGGCGCCGGCCGGGCTGGAGCGGGACGAAGGCAGGAGCGCAGGCCCGGCCGGGGGCCGGGCCGCGCGCGGTGAGCGGAGCGAGCCGCCTTGATGAAGTAGGGAAAGTTCTACCGCGCCCGTGGCGATCATCAGGGCGGCGAACGGCCTACTGACTTTGGTATGTGGTCGCTACGCTTGTCCGGTCACCGCAACATGAATCAAGGAGTGTGCTCACCGGATGGGACCGAAGTCGGAGCGGGTCTACCGCGCCATTCGAGAGTGGATCTCGACGGGCAAGTACTCGCCAGGCTCCAAGATCCCCTCTGAGCGAACGCTATCGGAAGAGCTGGCCATCGGCCGCACAGCACTGCGCCAGGTGCTAGCCAGGCTCGTTGCTGAGGGCATCATCGAGGTCCACGGTCGCAGCTCCTACCGGGTGGCGGATCGCTCAGTGACCACGGAGGCCCCGACGGATGTCGAGCCCTGGCAGATCCACGGTGAGCGAACCGTGTATGACAACCGCTGGGTAAAACTCAGCCTCGTAGATGTCGAGCCTCCCGGTGTCGACCGCTTCGAGCATCACGTGGTGCGCCTACACCACGTCGCCATCGCTGCCGTCATCGACGATCAGGACCGGGTCCTGATGATGTGGCGCTACCGCTTCGTCCCGCAGTCGTTCGGCTGGGAGTTGCCCGGCGGGATCGTCGACGAGGGCGAAGAGCCCGCGCAGGCGGCATTGCGCGAGGTCGAAGAAGAGACCGGCTGGCGGCCGAACGCTCTTGAGCACGTGGTGACGTACCAGCCCATGGTGGGCATGGTCGACTCGCCACACGAAATCTTCGTGGGTCGCGGCGCCAAGCTCGTTGGCGAGCCGACAGATCTCGAAGAAGCCGGGCGCATCGCTTGGGTGCCGCTCTCAGACATTCCGGGGCTAATGGCGCGTGGTGAGCTGATGGGCTCCGGCACGCTGGTGGCCCTGCTGCATGTGCTCGCCTCGCGGGGTGCTGGCGCCTCGCCTACAAACGCTGCGTGAGCTGCTCGATCCGGCGTCGCTGACGTACTGATCCCGTACGGTTCGCGATTAGACGAGCTTGGCGTAGGTGCTCGTGCGCCTGGTCGTACTCGCCGCGGGCCAAGTGCGCCTGCGTGAGATCGCAGTGCAGTCCTGCGGATGCTCGTATGAACGTGGGATCGGCGGTATCGAGTGCCGCGTAGAGGTTGCCCACGGCTTCGTCGTCACCGATCAACGCAAGCGCGTTGCCCCGCCACCTCGTGAGGTGCCCTTCGTTCAGGAAGATGCTGAGCATGTCCGGGTCGCGGGCGTCTTCTCCCGGTGGCAGGCATCGCGTGGCATTCTCGAGCGCCCGCCGGCACTCGTCGGGCATGCCAGCTCGAGCGCATATCTCGGCTTCGGCTGCGTACAGCCAGGCAGTGAGGCGCGGGGACATCGCCTTCCCGCCGAGTCGCTGCGCGTCGCGTATCAACTGGACTGCCATGTGGGCTCGTCCCGCGTCACAGAGCACGTAGGCCTGCTCTGCCGTGGCGTGCGCGAGGTACATCGGCTCGTCCGCCTCCTGGGCTGCTCGCTTGCCCAACTCATAGTGGCGCCAGGCGCGCTCGACTGCCCCAACGTCGAGGGCCTGCCACGCTGCGAGAGTCGCCGCCCCTGCCAACGCGCGGGCGACTGGGCGTCGAGTATCAGGCAGTACGGCGAAGGTCAGAGCGTCCTCAAGTGTTCCGAGGTGGGCGGTCATCTGGTCGACGAGACTCGGGGCCCCCATCTGGCGGTCCATGGTCCTGAACAGCTCGGTCTGGTCCATGAAGGTCTTCACCATGGTCAGACTGACGCTGCGAGCCGCATCGATCCGGCCTATGAGCTCGTCGTACCCGTCTGCCGCAGCCGGCGCCGCCAAGGTGACTGCTGTGCCGCTCAGTTCCTCGTCGGTGACGCCGAGCAGTGCGCGCAGGATCTTCGCGTACCGGGCTGAGATCGGGCGCCGGCCGTTCTCCCACTCCGAGACGTACACACGCAGGCTTGCCGTTGAGGCCACTGTGAGCACGTGCTGTCGCGCATAGCGTTCGATCTCGCGAACTAGCCGCTCCTGCGACCACTCGCGCGCACTCCTCGCTGACTTCAGCCCGTTCGCCACCTCGCGCCGCCCTGCCTAGGTTGCAAGCCCCAATTGCAGCATGCCTTAACGTCAGCGCAGGTCGGGAGGGGTTAACGCGCCAGGTGTTAACCCCTGTTGGCTACCGGTCCGTTGGCGGAAACGGTTCTCTAGAACCGTCGCAGCAAGGCGAGTTGAAGCGCCAGGCCATCGGCACTGCTTGACATCTGGTGCGCACCAGATGCAATCTACTGGTGCGCACCAGTTGGAAGCGCAAGTGCCCGCGGCGTGCTGCGGCTTCGGTCAACGCACAGGAGCGGCGACCCACCGCCAAGCAAGTACGCCGCTCCCGCCCCCCTGAAAGGGAGTTCAAGCATGCGTCAGATTCCCGTCGACACCAACGGCGCCACGTTGATGGTCGCCCAGGTCCCGCAGACGAAGATGAAGGACAAGCGCAACGGCGTGATCGCGACGGACCGGGACACCGGTCACACGCTCATGACGGTCGACGTGCTGTTCGTGATGAACGGCAACGCGGAGGTCATCACGGTGACGGTGGCCGAGCCGGACATCTCCGGTGAGCTGGCCATGGGCACCCCGATCGCGCTGACCGGCCTGGTGGCCGTGCCGTGGGAGAACGAGTTCAACGGCCAGAAGCGCCACGGGATCAGCTTCCGCGCGGTCGCGGCCACCTCGCTGGCGCAGGCCCCGGCGAAGCCTAAGGCGGCCTGACCATGACGGGCTTAGTGATCGCCCTGGCGGTCCTGGCCGGGCTGGCGCTGCTGCTGAAGTGGCGCCGCCCCGTCTGGTACTGGCTCACCCTCGGGGTCTTCTTCCGGATGATCTGGGTGAGCTACCGCTACGCCAGCGTCATGGAAGCCTGCCGGCTGACCGCTCCGGCCTCCCGGATGCGGCGCACGCTGGCCCGCTGGATGGACAGGCCGGTCCCGCAGCAGCGGGTGCCGCGTCTGCTGTGGCTGAAGCCCACACGGACCGGGCTTCGGCTGCGGCTCCGGCTGCTGCCAGGACAGGATGCCTTTGAGTTCGCCGCCGCCGCCGACCGACTGCGCCACTCCTTCGGCGTCCACCAGGTCACCTCACGGGAGATCAAACCCGGGGTCATCGAGGTCACGCTGACCGGCTACGACGTTCTCAAGCGGGTGCAGATGCCCGCCCGCGGCGACCGGGGCTTGCTGAAGATCCCGATCGCGATGGTGGAGGACGGCACGGTCCATTACCGCGACTACCGCGAGGTCCCGCACGCGGTCACGGTCGGCGCCACCCAGTCGGGCAAGTCCGTCACCCAGCGCACCGTCATAAAGGAGCTCGCGGCCCAGCCGGTGGCGCTGGTCGGGATCGACTGCAAGAAGGTCGAACTGGGCCCCTTCGCCCGACGCTTCTCAGCCCTGGTCGACAACCCCGATGACGCCGCTGACCTGCTGGAAGCGTTGGTGGATCGGATGCTGGGCATCTACGACGTGATCCGGGCAGAGCAGCAGATCAGCGTCGACACCCCGGATGCGGAGATCGCCGCCAATATCTGGGACCTGCCCGAGGAACTTCGCCCGGTGCCGGTCGTGGTCACGATCGACGAGATCGCCGAACTCACCCTGAGCACGAAGAAGAACGACCCGCGCCGCGACCGGATCGTCAACGCCCTGGTCCGCCTCGCCCAGCTCGGACGTGCGGCCGGCGTCTTCCTCGACATCTACGGACAGCGCTTCGGCTCCGAACTCGGTGACGGCATCACCATGCTCCGCGCCCAGCTCACCGGCCGGATGGTCCACCGCGTCAACGACGTCTCGACGGCGAAGATGGCGTTCGGCGACATCTCCCCGCACGCGGTGTTCGCCGCCACCCAGATCCCCAACGCCCGGCGCGGGATGGCCGTGGTCGGCTACTCGACGGGCGAGTGGATGCGGGTCCGTGGCCCGCACACCTCGATGCGGCAGGCCGTCGCCGCCTGCAACCGCCATGCCCACCGCACCCCCGACCTGCCGGAGCTGGCCCGCTTCCGCCCGCTCGTCGGCATCGCGCCCCTGGAGGCGTCCCCGGTGGCCCAAGCCGCCTAGTGTCCCGGTCCGGAGATCCTGTCGCAGTAGCGGCAGATGCGGTCGATGATCTGGTCCGCGGTCTTGGTCCATCTGAAGGGCCGAGCCTGCTCGTTCCAGGTCTTGATCCAGTCCTCGAGCGCGGTCTTCAAGTCGTCGAGTGAGCAGAACACGCCGCGCTCCAGACATCGCCGCTGTAGTTCGGCGAACCACCGCTCGATCTGGTTGATCCAGGACGAGTAGGTCGGGGTGAAGTGCAGCTCGAACCGAGGATGGGTCAGAAGCCACTTGTGCACGACCGGCGCCTTGTGGGCGGAGAGGTTGTCGCAGATCACGTGGACCGCCAGGCCGGGATCGGTCTGGCGGTCGATCTCATCGAGAAAGTCGCGGAAGTCCACCGCCCGATGCTGCGCGGACAGCTTCCCGATGACCTTGCCGGTGGCGGTGTTCAGGGCGGCGAACAGGTCCACGGTGCCGTGCCGGAGGTAGTCGAAACTGCGCCGCTCAGGGGTGCCGGGCACCATCGGCAGCACCGCAGCGGTCCGCTCAAGGGCCTGGATCTGCGGCTTCTCGTCCACCGCGAAAACTGCCGCGTTCGCCGGCGGAGCGAGATACAGCCCGACCACGTCTCGGATCTTGTCGATCAGCAGCGGGTCCGGGGAGATCTTGAAGTCCTCCGTCCGCCAGGGCTGCAGCCCGAACGCCCGCCAGATCCGCAGCACGCTCGTCGGGGAGATCCCCACCCGCTTCGCCAGCTCCCGCTTCGACCAGTGGGTGGCACCCTCGGGCACCTCTTCGAGAGTGCGCACCACCACCTCTTCCACCTGGGCGTCTGTGATGGTGCGGGGCACACCGGGACGTGGCTCGTCGGACAGCCCGTCGAGCCGGCACCGGAGAAATCTGGTCCGCCACCGGCGCACGGTCGCGCGATCGGTCCCCAGCCGTGCGGCCACTGCGGTGTTGTTCAGCCCGTCTGCGCAGGCGAGCACGATCCGGGCCCGTCTGGCCAGCCCCTGCGCGGTTGTCCGGCGTTTGGCCCACCCCTGCAACACCAGCCGCTCGTCCTCGGATAACACCAGCGGCTGCAGCCTGCTGTCGCCCACACCCCCAGCAGACCGCAGCCGGCAGCCGCCGTCACCACCCACACCGCAATCTGAAACGAACGACGACTCACGTGGCGAAACGTGAACTCAAGGCCAGGTCACTAGCTCCCCTCGCTCCACGGCCGGCGTGACCGCCTTCGCGTCACGTCCCTACCCCAGCCATGCCGAAAACCGGAAGGAGACCCGCGATGTTCTGCGAACACTGCGGCGACACCGACGGCCAGGAAACCGGAACCGATCACGACGAACGCGACTGCCCCCGGTACGCGACCGACAACGACTGGACGGCCAAGGAGCTGGAAGACGTCCTGCGACAGACCGCTGACGGTAGCCCCCACCGCACCGCCGCCATCGAGCTGCTCGCCGCGCACGGCGTCTGGCTCCCGCGTCTCGCCCAGCGTGAGGACCTGATGGTCGCCGACGGCGAGACCGGTGAGGTCTACGACCTCGACTGGCCCACGCTCGCCGACCCGGACCGGGCGGAACTGGTCGGCTCCGGCAGCGAACTGGGCATCCTCACCCTCGCGGCCTCGCTCGCCGACGCCGGCGTCTCGATCCGCCTCGGCGACATGCTCAGCCACCTGGACTCCACCAACCTTGCCCGCGTCCTGACGGCCATCGCCACAGCCAACGGTCGCCCTCAGGTGGGTGAGCGCTATGTGCCCTCACTGTGAGGACTTCCAGCGCACCGTTCTGCTGCTCGGCCAACTGGCCCTGTACGCCGACATGTTCGGCTCCGACCAGGACTTCATCGACTCCGTCGGCCCGTGCCTGGCCGCGTCGCTGCCCGAGCCGCCGCCCGGTTTGTTCCCGCCCGACTACGACCCGAACGAGGGTCCCGAATACCCCGGCCAGGGGTGGTGACCATGACCACCGCCAAGAGGCCCGCCACCCGCCGCAAGGCCGCCAAGCCTGAGCCCGCGAAGTGCCCGGACTGCGACGGCAACGGCGAGATCACCGAAACCGTCCGCGTCGGCCCCCGCAAGGGCCGTGCCACCGACGCCCGACAGTCCGCCGTGTGCCTGACCTGCTGGGGCTCCGGCGAAGCGACCGCCGACTGAAAACCCGCCGGGGCTGGGCGACCGGACCTCAATCCCCGCCCCGCCCCGGCACGACCGCCAGGAAGGAGACACCCCGTCATGCCTCAGCCACTGACTGCCCTGGACGACCTGACCTCAGACGACTTCCTGCGTCAGCTCGCTGCCCTGCGAGAACAGCGGGAGCAGATCGACCGGCACATCCGCGCCCACCTGGCCTACGCCCGGGAGTTCACCAGCCCTCGCCCGTACACCCTGGCCTCGCTGGCTGAAGCGGCCGGACTGTCCATCTCGGGAGTTCGCACCGCCTTCACCACGGCTGACTGTGAGACCGTGGCTCGCGCACTGGGCCGGGCTCCTCGGAGGCAGGCATGACCCGGCCCACCGGTCGCCTTCGCCCGGACGCGGTCCTCGTACAGGCCGTGATCGCCGGAGCATTGTCCTTCGCCCACCTGCACGACCTCGCCGCCGCTGCCGGACAATCCGGCTGGAAAGCCTGGGCCTACCCCATCAGCGTCGACCTGCTCCTGGTCGCCGCCTGGCGACGGCTGCGCGCCCACCGCTCCCGGCTGGCCTGGTGCTGGTTCCTCATCGCCCTGGTCGCCTCACTCGGCGCCAACGTCGCCACCGCCGGCTTCCTCGACCTGGCCCACCCGCCCGCCTGGCTCCGCTTCGGCATCGCCGGGTGGCCCGCCCTGGCCTTCCTCGGCGGCACCCTGCTCACCCACACCCCCACCCCGGCCGAGGACCGGACGCCAGCTTCGTCGGCGCCCAGCGTCGCGGCCTCTGCGCCCACCGCAGAGCCCGACCCCGAGCCGGTTCCGGTGGCCGTCGACGACGCGCCAGCTCTGCCCGCCGCCGAACCGGTGGAGCCCCTTGATGCTCCGGCTGTGCCAGTTCCGGCCGCACTGGTCGCGCACGCTCGCAAGGTTGCCGACGACCACCACACCCGTACCGGCACCCGGATCGACCCCGACACCCTGCGCGCTCGCCTCGGTGTCCCCGCCCCGCTAGCGAACGCGATCGCTGCCCAACTCACCTGAATCCCGGAAGGGAGATTTACCCATGGGTCTGTTCCAGCTCTGGCAGGACCTGCACCGCATCGGCACCACCCACGTCGGCGGCGGCGTCGACAAGCGCACCGGCGAGATGAAGTACGTCGCCGCCTGCGAGGCCGAAGAGTGCGGCTGGTCCAGCGGCTACGACACCTACGAGGCCGCCATGGTCGCCGCCCGCGGCCACCGCTGCCCCGTCCGCTGAAGGCGACGGTCCCGCGATGTCCGTCCCGCTGTGGTTCTTCATCACCTGTCTGGGCCTGGTCGGCATCAAGCTCATCCGCCCGCCCTGGTGGCTGATCGCCGTGCTCCTCCTCGGCGGCTACCTCCTCGCCTCCAGCTCTCTCGCCCCTGCCATCGGCACCGCAGTCAAGTAACCCGACCCGGAAGGGAGAACAGCTCGATGTTGCACCCGAAGATCCCGACCAACCCGACTCCGACCGGCGCAGTCACACCGCCCACTGCGGTACAGCCGACCACGATCGCCCCCGCCCCCGCGGCCCCGTCGGCTGCCCCGTACGCGCCCCCGGCCCCGGCCTCGTCCCGGCCGACGATCCAGCTCACCCCGGGGAGCACGCTCGCCCTTATCGGCGGCGGCACTGCCGTGGTCCTCGTCGTCGGCGCGGTCCTGGTCTCGATGCTGCTCGCGGTCGCCATCACCGGCGTCTCGGTCGCCATCTGCGCCCTGGTCATCCGCTCCCTGGTGACCACCGACGCCAAGCGACGCTGACCGGCCCCCGGAGCGGCCTCGGTCGCCAAACTTCCGCCGCTCCGGGCGCCTTCCCTGTCCGATCCACAGAACCGGAAGGAACCTCCATCATGCCCGGCACCAGCCCGGCCACGTCCACGACCACGCGGATTTGCCCGAACTGCGACGGCTTCGCCACTGCCGCTATTTCCCTCGGCGACCGCGACGACCACGGCCACCTGACCACCCTCCCCGTCGACTGCCCGGCCTGCCACGGCACCGGAACCGTGCCCGTCGGCCAGCGCCCGACCGCCGTGGCAGGGAGGTGACCGCTGTGTCCGACCTGACGCCGAACGAAAAGACGCCCGGCCTGCACATCTCCGCCGAACCGATCTACCGCCGCCACGACGACCCCGGTCGCTGGTGGCAGAGCACCGCTACGGCCCCGAAGGCCTCCTACCACTGCGGCGGCTGCGGCAAGTCCGAATCCGCCACGGGCAACGACGCTGCCGGCCTGATCGACGACTACAAGACCAACCACGGCCCCGCGCACAACCGGGGGCGCCGGTCATGAACACTGCTCTCCCCAACGGCCTGCGGGTGCTGGACCTGTTCTGCTGCCAAGGCGGCGCTTCCATGGGCTACCGCCTCGCCGGGTTCGACGTCACCGGCGTCGACATCGTCCCGCAGCCCCGCTACCCGCTCCGGTTCATCCAGGCCGACGCCATCGACTTCGTCCGCGAGCACGGCGCAGAGTTCGACTTCATCCACGCCTCACCGCCCTGCCAGCGCTACACGCTCGCCCAGCGCATCCAGCGCCGCGACCACCCCGACCTGATCGCCCCGACCCGCGCAGCCCTGGAAGCCACCGGCCGGCCCTGGGTGATCGAGAACGTGGAGGAGGCTGCCCCCGAGCTGCGCGCCCCGGTCACCATGTGTGCGGCCGTGTTCGGGATGCACACCTACCGGCACCGGCTGTTCGAGACCGGCGGCGGCTTCACCTTCACGCCGCCCCGCCACCCTCGGCACACCGCGCCCCTGACGAAGATGGGCCGCCCCCGCGCTGCCGGGCACTTCGCCCACTACGTCGGAAACTTCTCCGGCGTCCAGGAAGCCCGTGACGACATGGACGTGTCCTGGATGAGCCGCGACGGCATCCGCGAGTGCATCCCGCCCGCCTACACCCAGTGGATCGGCAACGCCATGCACGCCTCCCTCCTGGGGGTGGCTGCGTGACACACACCGCCACCATGGCGGGCCTGGACCCGGTCACCCTCGCCGACGCGCTCAGGGTGGCCGGGCTTCCCGGCTTCGACCGCTGGCAGGACCAGATCCGCCGCACCGGCGGCTGCGCCGACCCCATCCACCTGCGCGGCTGGGTCCTGCACAAAGACAAGACCACCGGCGAGACCCTGCACCACTACACCACCGAAGGTGAGCCCGGCGGACGCCTCCGCGTAGCCTGCGGCAACCGCCGTGCCTCCCGCTGCCCGGCCTGCGCCTGGACCTACGCCGGAGACACCTACCACCTCATCCGCGCCGGCCTCGCCGGGGACGCGGACAAGGACATCCCGGCCACCGTCCGAGATCACCCGAGGGTCTTCGCCACCTTCACCGCGCCCTCGTTCGGCCCGGTCCACAACCGGCCCGACCGTGGCGCCTGCCGCTGCGGCACCCACCACAGGGAAGACGATCCCGCCCTCGGCACCCCGCTCGATCCGTGGTCGTACGACTACGCAGGCACCGTGCTCTTCAACAACCACGCCGGCGAGCTGTGGATGCGCTTCACCAACCGGCTCCGCCGGGAGATCGCCAAGCGTGCCGGGCTGACACAGCGCGAACTCGCCGACACCTGCCGCGTCTCCTACGGCAAGGTCGCCGAATTCCAGAAACGGGGCGCCATCCACTTCCATGCCGTGATCCGTCTCGACGGACCTGACGGGCCGGACTCCGCGCCGCCTTCCTGGGCCAGCACACAGCTGCTCACCGACGCCATCCGCGCCGCCGCCGTGCACCCGTACACCACGATCACGGTGCCGCCCAACGAGGAAGCGGGCTACCTCAACGGCTGGCGCCTGCGCTGGGGCAAGCAGCTCGACGTCCGGCCCGTGAAGGCCTTCGGCGACGGCACGGACCTCACCGAACAGGCCGTCGCCTCCTACGTCGCCAAGTACGCCACCAAAGCCGCGGAGAACACCGGCACCCTCGACCGCCGGATCGGTGAACTGTCCGAACTCGACCGACACGGCGTCCCCGACCACGCCCGCCGCCTGATCACCGCATGCCGTGACCTCGATGAGGTCTATCCCGACCGCCGACTGTGGGCCTGGGCACACATGCTCGGCTTCCGCGGGCACTTCAGCTCCAAGTCTCGCCGCTACTCCACCACCCTCGGAGCCCTCCGCCAAGCACGCGCCGACTACCGCGCCACCCAGGAACGCCAATCCCTCGGCCTCGACGACACCGCGCCCGACACCGTCCTGGTCCTCGCCGACTGGCAGTACGCCGGCCACGGCCACACCCCCGGTGAATCCGCCCTCGCCGCGTCGATCGCCCGGGACCTCCAGATCAACCGCGAAACCGCCCGCGAAGCCCTACGCGACCAAATCACGGAAGAAGGGGAGCTGACGTGAAAGACGAGTTGATGACAGTGCGGGATGTCTGCACCGAACTCAAGGGCATATCACGCCGGACCTTCTACCGCTGGCGCGAGCTGGGGGAGGCGCCGCAGGCCTTCAAGTTGCCCAACGGCGAGTTGCGCGTCTGGCGCAGTGACTTCAACGCATGGCTCAATGCCCGCGAGAGGGTCACCGCATGAAGTCCCTCGACGTGAAGGTTTGGGGCGTTCGCAAGAGAAGCACCAAGAAGTCGTCGTATGACATCAGGTGGACCGTTGCCGGCAATGTGTTCTCCGAACAGTTCCGTACGAAGGGGCTTGCGGACCATTACCGGTCCAAGCTTCTCCGTGCCGCGCGCGATGGTGAAGAGTTCGACACGGTCACCGGGCTGCCTGACTCGATGATCGAGAAGGCTCCTTCGATGACTTGGTACGCATTCGCTCTGAGGTACCTCGCCATGAAGTGGCCCCACGCTGCGCCGAACACGCGCAACGGGATCAACGAGTCGCTGACGGCCGTCACCGTGTTACTTCTCGACGATCGTCCGGGGCGGCCGTCTGACGATCTGCTCAGGAAGGCACTACGGAATTGGGCTTTCGTCTTGCCGGGTCCTAGTGATCGCGAATTGCCGACCGAAATCGCGAACACGCTGCATTGGGTGGCCAAGGCATCGCGTCCTCTCTCCGACCTCGGTGACGCTGCGATCGGTAGGGCAGTCCTGGACTCGCTCAAACTGAAGCTCGACGGTACGGCGGCAGCTGCGGAAACCGTTCGGCGTAAGCGTCGGACCCTGGTCAACGCGCTGCACTATGCGGTCGACCTTGGAGAATTCAGCGAAAACCCGATCACCGGTATCCGTTGGAAGAAGCCGAAGGTGGCCGGGGAAGTCGATCCCCGAGTGGTGGCCAATCCGGAGCAGGCTCGGGCCCTGCTGACTGCTGTCTCGTATGTCGGTGGCTATGGCCGGGCCCGTGGTCGTCGGCTCGTCGGCCTTTTCGCCTGCATGTACTACGGGGCCTTCCGCCCCGCTGAGGCTGTAGGACTCGCCAAAGCGGACCTGAAGCTGCCAGAGATCGGCTGGGGAACAGCCCTGCTGAACCGGACGCGCCCCAGTGTCGGGAAGCAGTGGACGGATTCTGGCGAGACCCACGACCACCGGGGTCTGAAGAACCGGCCGGCGGAGGAGGTCCGGCTCGTACCGATCCCGCCCCAGCTCGTCACCATCCTTCGTCAGCACCTCGAAACGTTCGGCAGCGCGACGGACGGGCGGTTGTTCACCAACGAACGCGGGGGAGTGGTTGGCTCCTCGACGTACTACCGCGTGTGGCAGGAGGCGCGGGCGCTGGCGCTGCCGCCGGCTGCTGTCGCCTCGCCACTTGCCGCACGTCCGTACGACCTGCGGCACTCGGCGCTGTCGACGTGGCTGAACTCCGGCGTCGACCCGACCGAGGTTGCCGAGCGTGCTGGTAACAGTGTCGAGGTCTTGCTGAGCCGTTACGCGAAGTGCATCGACGGTCGGCGAGAGATCGCTAACCGCAAGATCGAGGAGCTGTTGCGCGAGTACGAGTGATCACTGCTGTGCCAGGCGTGGGCCCCTCGGGTTCTCCGGGGGGCCTGCGCCTTCCGTAACGTCGGCTGTAGATGATCAGTGGCTGTGTTGCCAATGCGCTGCTGGCCCGATCTCGGGGTCGTACCAGTCTGGGAGTTCTTCAGTGGCACGCACCTCAACGCGCATGAGTGCTCGCACGTGTCCTTGTTGCGCGGTGAGTGAGTTCAGGCGAGGGATGACGCGGCTGAGTTTCGCCTGACGAGCGGATGAGTCCGACTCGCCCGCTGCGTCCATCAGGTCCCTGTAGGCGGTCGTGAGCTGGGCGTTCACGCGGCTCTCGATCTTTAGTACTGCATCGCTTGCCACCAGCTGAGCTTCAGCGCGGGTGTCCCGTTGGGCGCGCCGCGCAGTATTCACTTCCGCTGCTTCCGCGTCGGCTGATCCCGACTTGAGCGCGTAGGCGTACGCCAGCATCGCATCTCTGTAGTAGCGATCGTTGGCGTTCAGTTGAACGTAGCAGTTTCGGAGTTGATCGATCTTCCGCTGATCTTCAGAAGCTCGCTGTTCCGCGATACGGACCTGCTTCTCCCTCTCCGATCTTGCCGATTCGGCACGCTGCGCGAGCACTTGAGTGATCACTGCTGAGGCCAGCGTGCCGAATACACCAACGCTCGCAACGATCACAGAGAAGGTCCCGCTCGACATCCCCACCCCCTGGGACTTACTGACTTCCCCTGACGATCAGACGGTAGCCAACCCGCCTGCCTGGCTCGGTGCAATCCCTGGCATCGCCGAGGAGGGAGCCGCTGTGTGGCGTTGCCGGCGACCTCCCTGTCGTTGACGTCTGGTACGCGGCCTGTGGACATGTGGGCGGCTGCTCGGATTGTGCAGCTGACCAGGGCAGACGCCTCAAGATCCTGTCCACGAATAGTCCACAGACCCCGACATAGGGCCGCTCAGCGCTGCATACGCCTGCACATACGCGAAGACCCCGGCCTCAGCGTTTCCGCTGGTGACGGGGTCTTTGGGCACCTCATGAAGGGTGCCCCCGGCAGGATTCGAACCTGCGCACACGGCTCCGGAGGCCGTTGCTCTATCCCCTGAGCTACGGGGGCGTGTCGGTCGGGAGCTGTTCGCTCCTGGCGACGGGTGAAACACTACCAGCTCTGATGGGGTGTTCATGAACGGGTTTCCGGGGGCGGGGGAACGGGCGCGTCGCTCGGACGGGGTGGAAGTGGGGAAAACCCGGACGCGGTGGCCGGTCCGGACCTACTCTCGAGTTGTGCCAGGCGCGTCGGGGCGGGTGCTTGTTGTGGACGACAACAAGGTCATCCGGCAGCTGATCAGGGTCAATCTCGAGCTGGAGGGTCTCGAGGTCGTGACCGCGGCTGATGGTGCCGAGTGTCTGGATGTCGTTCATCAGGTGCGGCCCGATGTCGTGACGCTGGACGTCGTCATGCCCCGTCTGGACGGGCTGCGGACCGCCGAGCGGTTGCGGGCCGATCCGCGGACGCGTGATCTTCCGCTGGCCATCGTCAGCGCGTGTACGCAGCACGAGGTCGAGGCCGGCCTCGATGCCG
Organism: Streptomyces sp. NPDC001480; assembly: GCF_042894725.1. Lineage (NCBI taxonomy): Bacteria > Bacillati > Actinomycetota > Actinomycetes > Kitasatosporales > Streptomycetaceae > Streptomyces > Streptomyces sp. NPDC001480. The sequence goes on from NZ_JBIAVX010000011.1 coordinate 281,642, forward strand.
GGGTCGACGCCTTCCTCGCCAAGCCCTTCGAGCCCGCGGAGCTCGTGCAGCTCGTCCGGCGGCTGATCGACCGGGGGAGGGCCGATACGGTGGTCGTGGGTGGGGAAGCGCCGCACACGGCCGAGCCCGGTGATCGGCATCAGCATCACGAGCGGCAGGGATATCAGGAGCGGTAAGGCAGTGGCAGTGACCGTGTCCGTATCGCGGGACACCCGCCCAAACCGGCTCGCCTACCCACCCCCCTCCTCCCCTACCCTTGTCCCGTGACCCCCGTCGAGCTCTCCCGCACCGTGTTGCACGCGGTGCGTCGTGCCGTCGATGTAGGGGAGCTGAGTGTCACCGTTCCGGAGCGGGTCGTGGTCACGCCTCCCGGGCCGGGAGGGTGCGGGGACTACGCCACCAACATCGCGCTTCAGCTCGCCCGCCCGGCCGGGCAGCCTCCCCTGCGGGTCGCCGAGATACTGCGGCCGCATCTCATCGACTCCGAGGGTGTCGGCGATGTCGTCGTCACCGGGCCGGGGTTCCTCAATATCTGCCTACAGACAGAGGCCGACCCCGCCGCTGGGCTCGTGCGGGAGGTGCGCGAGCGAGGGTCTGCTTACGGGCACAGTGATGTTCTTGCCGGGCAGGTCGTCGTTCTCCGTGTGCCGTACGACGTTCGGGCCGAGGTCATCGCGGATGCGCTCGTGCGGATCGTTGCCACCCAAGGGGGGCGCGTCGAGGTGGAGCACGGTGAGCCCGTCAATCTGCGGCCCGTGCCCGCCCCGGAGGACCCCGCCCCGCTCGGGCTCGACGCCGCCCAGTGGGCCCTGCTCCATCCCGCCCCGCACGACCGGCCCCGGATCACCGCCGATCATTTGGTCCAACGCGAGGGCAATCCCCTTTTCCGCGTCCGGTACGCCCACGCCCGTACCCGGGCCCTCACCCGCAACGCCGCCCGCCTCGGCTTCACCGCCGAACCCGGTGACCCCACCAGCACAGAGGCCGGCGCCCTCGTCACCGCCCTCGCCGACCACCCCCGCATCCTCGCCGCGGCCGCCACCCACCGTGCCCCGGACCGGCTCGCCCGGCACCTCGTCACCGTCGCCGATGCCGCGCTGCCCTTCCTGCTGACCGTGCTCCCGCGCGGCGAGGAGAAACCCTCGGCCGCCCACTGTGCCCGGCTCGCCCTCGCCGAAGCCGCCGGGACGGTGCTGGCCGGTGGCCTGTCCCTGCTCGGCATCGACGCACCCGACCACCTCTGAAAGAGCACGCCCAAGATGAGTCGTTCCGCACACCCTGCCGGGCCCCGCCACGCCGACATCCTCCCCGAGGGGCACTACTCCGCGCCCCCCACCGACCTCAACGCCCTCGACCCCAAGGTGTGGGCCCAGACCGTCACCCGGGACGCCGACGGGGTCGTGTCCGTCGGTGGCACAAACGTCAAGGCCCTTGCGGAGGAGTACGGCACACCTGCGTACATCCTCGACGAGTCCGACTTCCGTGCCCGCGCGCGTGCCTGGCGTACCGCCTTCGGGCCCGACGCAGACGTCTTCTACGCCGGCAAGGCGTTCCTGTCGCGTGCCGTCGTGCGGTGGCTGCACGAGGAAGGGCTCAACCTCGACGTCTGCTCCGGTGGGGAGCTGGCCACCGCCCTGTCCGCCGGGATGCCCGCCGACCGCATCGCCTTCCATGGCAACAACAAGTCCGAGAGCGAGATCCGGCGGGCCATCGAGGCGGGGGTGGGGCGCATCGTGCTCGACTCCTTCCAGGAGATCGTCCGCGTCGCCCACATCGCCCAGTCCCTCGGCAAGCGGCAGCGGGTGCAGATCCGTATCACCGTGGGCGTCGAGGCGCACACCCACGAGTTCATCGCCACCGCCCACGAGGACCAGAAGTTCGGGATTCCGCTCGCGGGCGGGCAGGCGGCGGAAGCCGTTCGCCGTGCGCTTCAGCTCGACGGGCTCGAGCTCATCGGGATCCACTCCCACATCGGGTCGCAGATCTTCGACATGTCCGGGTTCGAGGTCGCCGCGCACCGGGTGGTCGGGCTGCTCAAGGACATCCGTGACGAGCACGGGGTGGAACTGCCCGAGATCGACCTGGGGGGTGGGCTCGGGATCGCGTACACGAGTGACGACGATCCCCGTGAGCCGCACGAGATCGCCAAGGCGCTGACCGAGATCGTCACCCGTGAGTGCGAGGCCGCACGGCTGCGGACGCCTCGTATCTCCGTCGAGCCCGGGCGCGCCATCGTCGGGCCGACCGCCTTCACGCTGTACGAGGTCGGCACCATCAAGCCCCTCGACGGGCTGCGGACGTACGTCTCCGTCGACGGCGGCATGTCCGACAACATCCGCACCGCGCTGTACGACGCCGAGTACAGCGTCGCCCTCGTCTCCCGCACCTCCGACGCCGCCCCGATGCTCGCGCGCGTGGTCGGCAAGCACTGCGAGAGCGGGGACATCGTGGTCAAGGACGCGTTCCTGCCCGCCGACCTGGCACCGGGTGACCTGATCGCGGTCCCGGCGACGGGCGCTTACTGCCGGTCCATGGCCAGCAACTACAACCACGTCCTCCGGCCGCCCGTCGTCGCCGTGCGCGACGGCGAGGCCCGGGTGATCGTCCGTCGTGAGACGGAGGAGGACCTGCTGCGTCTCGATGTCGGCTGACGATGAGGGCGGGAAAAGTGCGGAGTGACCGCGTGAGCGCGCGCATGAGTGGCGGCCGCCGGAAGATCTTCGGTCTCTTCCGTGCCCCGAAATGAAATAGATGTCTCACGATCCGGACATGGCATAGAAAGTCCCGTCCGGTGAGTGAGACTGGTCCAACCGTAGACGGTATGAGGAAACGAGGTCGGATGATGCGTACGCGTCCGCTGAAGGTGGCGCTGCTGGGCTGTGGGGTTGTCGGCTCAGAGGTGGCGCGCATCATGACGACGCACGCCGCTGATCTCGCCGCCCGCATCGGTGCCCCCGTGGAGCTCGCGGGCGTGGCGGTGCGGCGGCCCTCCAAGGTGCGTGAGGGCATCGACCCGGCGCTCGTCACCACCGACGCCACCGCCCTCGTCAAACGCGGTGACCTCGATGTCGTCATCGAGGTCATCGGTGGGATCGAGCCCGCCCGTACGCTCATCACCACCGCCTTCGAGCACGGCGCCTCCGTCGTCTCCGCCAACAAGGCCCTCCTCGCCCAGGACGGCGCCGCCCTGCACGCGGTGGCCGAGGCGAACGGCAAGGATCTGTACTACGAGGCCGCCGTCGCCGGTGCCATTCCGCTGATCCGGCCGCTGCGCGAGTCCCTCGCCGGTGACAAGGTCAACCGGGTGCTCGGGATCGTCAACGGGACCACCAACTTCATCCTCGACAAGATGGATTCCACGGGGGCCGGGTACCAGGAGGCGCTCGACGAGGCCACCGCGCTCGGATACGCGGAGGCCGATCCGACCGCCGACGTCGAGGGCTTCGACGCCGCCGCCAAGGCCGCCATCCTCGCCGGCATCGCCTTCCACACCCGGGTGCGCCTCGACGACGTCTACCGCGAGGGCATGACCGAGGTGACGGCGGCCGACTTCGCCTCCGCCAAGGAGATGGGCTGCACCATCAAGCTGCTCGCCATCTGTGAGCGCTCGAAGGACGGGGCCTCCGTCACCGCACGCGTGCATCCCGCGATGATCCCGCTGAGCCATCCGCTCGCCTCCGTGCGCGGTGCCTACAACGCCGTGTTCGTCGAGTCGGACGCCTCCGGGCAGCTGATGTTCTACGGTCCCGGCGCCGGCGGCGCGCCCACCGCCTCCGCCGTGCTCGGCGACCTCGTCGCCGTCTGCCGCAACCGGCTCAGCGGGTCCACCGGGCCCGGCGAGTCGGCGTACGCCGCGCTGCCGGTGTCGCCCATGGGTGATGTCGTCACGCGCTACCACATCAGCCTCGACGTCGCCGACAAACCGGGTGTTCTCGCCCAGGTGGCGACCGTGTTCGCCGAGCACGGGGTGTCGATCGATACGGTTCGGCAGCAGGGCAAGGACGGCGAGGCCTCCCTCGTCGTCGTCACCCATCGTGCGTCCGACGCCTCCCTGACCGGGACCGTCGAGGCGCTGCGCAAGCTCGACACCGTGCGGGGTGTCGCCAGCATCATGCGGGTTGAAGGAGAGTAACCAGCAATGACCCACCAGTGGCGCGGAATCATCGAGGAGTACCGGGACCGGCTGCCGGTATCCGACACCACGCCGGTCGTGACGCTCCGCGAGGGCGGCACGCCGCTCGTGCCCGCGCAGGTGCTCTCCGAGCGCACGGGCTGCGAGGTCCACCTGAAGGTGGAGGGCGCGAACCCCACCGGGTCCTTCAAGGACCGCGGCATGACCATGGCCATCAGCAAGGCCAAGGAGGAGGGGGCGAAGGCCGTCATCTGTGCCTCCACGGGCAACACCTCCGCCTCCGCCGCCGCGTACGGGGTGCGCGCCGGGATGGTCTCCGCGGTGCTCGTGCCGCAGGGCAAGATCGCGCTCGGCAAGATGGGCCAGGCCCTCGTGCACGGCGCGAAGATCCTCCAGGTCGACGGCAACTTCGACGACTGCCTCACGCTCGCCCGCGCCCTGAGTGAGAACTACCCGGTGGCGCTGGTCAATTCGGTCAACCCGGTGCGTATCGAGGGGCAGAAGACGGCCGCCTTCGAGATCGTGGACATGCTGGGCGACGCCCCCGACATCCACGTCCTCCCGGTCGGCAACGCGGGCAACATCACCGCGTACTGGAAGGGGTACAAGGAGTACGCCGCGGACGGTGTCGCCGCGAAGACTCCTCGCATGTGGGGCTTCCAGGCTTCCGGCAGTGCTCCGATCGTGCGCGGCGAGGTCGTGAAGGACCCGTCGACCATCGCCACCGCGATCCGCATCGGCAACCCCGCCTCCTGGCAGTACGCCCTGGCGGCGCGGGACGAGTCGGGCGGCTCCATCGACGAGGTGACGGACCGTGAAATCCTGCGCGCCTACCGGCTGTTGGCCGCGCAGGAGGGCGTCTTCGTGGAGCCCGCGTCCGCCGCGTCCGTGGCCGGTCTGCTGAAGGCGGCCGAGCAGGGCAAGGTCGACCCGGGGCAGCGGATCGTGTGCACGGTCACCGGCAACGGCCTGAAGGACCCCGACTGGGCCGTCGCGGGCGCCCCGCAGCCGGTCACCGTCCCGGTCGACGCGGCGACGGCGGCCGAGCGCCTCGGCCTCGCCTGAGATCTGCCGCAGGGCCGGCGGAGGCCCACCGCAGGCCGCCCGTAGACCCACCCGAGATTCCGCGGAACCGCCGGAGAACCCGCCCGCACCGGGCAACCCGGCGGCTCCCCGCGGCGTCTGAACCTGGGGACGCCCTAGGGAGGGGGCACAAGGGGCCCACGACACGCATCGTGCGCCTCCTGTGCGCCCTATGTCGCCACAGAACCTTCCTTCGATAGGCTGTACTGAACCCGCCTACTGCATATGCCCCGCATATGGCAGGGTGCCGCGCCGTCTGCGCGGCCGGAGGGCCTCACGTACGTATCGAATGTCATTCGACCATCACGCAGCTCAAGGAGAGTCATCGAGCGATGGCCGGTCCAGCGTTCCGCGCCGCCGCCGTCCGGGTGCGCGTCCCCGCCACCAGCGCCAACCTCGGCCCGGGCTTCGACGCCCTCGGCCTCGCGCTGGGGCTGTACGACGACGTGGTCGTCCGGGTGGCCGACTCCGGGCTGCACATCGACATCGCGGGGGAGGGCAGCGAGACGCTGCCGCGTGACGAGAGCCACCTGCTCGCACGCTCCCTGCGCACCGCCTTCGACCTGCTCGGCGGCCAGCCGCGCGGCCTCGAGATCGTGTGCGCGAACCGCATTCCGCACGGCCGCGGCCTGGGCTCCTCCTCCGCCGCCATCTGCGCGGGCATCGTCGCCGCCCGGGCGGTGACCATAGGCGGCGAGGCCAAGCTCGACGACACCGCCCTGCTCGAACTGGCCACCGAGATCGAGGGGCACCCCGACAACGTGGCGGCCTGTCTGCTCGGCGGCTTCACGCTCTCCTGGATGGAGGGCGGCGCCGCGCGGGCGATCAGGATGGAGCCCAAGGATTCCATCGTTCCGGTGGTTTTCGTGCCCGGAAAGCCGGTACTGACCGAGACGGCGCGCGGACTGCTGCCGCGCACCGTGCCGCACGTCGACGCCGCCGTCAACGCGGGCCGCGCCGCCCTGCTCGTCGAGGCCCTGACCCGGCGCCCCGAGCTGCTGCTGCCCGCCACCGAGGACCGTCTCCACCAGGAGTACCGCGCCCCGGCGATGCCGGAGAGCGCCGCGCTGGTGGAGCGGCTGCGGGCGGACGGGATCCCCGCGGTGATCTCCGGCGCCGGGCCCACCGTCATGGCGCTGGCCGACGCGGGCACCGCCGACAAGGTGGAACGGCTGGCGGGGGCCGGCTGGGCCGCCAACCGGCTGAGCCTGGATGCCCAGGGAGCGAGCGTCCTGCCGCTCGCGGCCCCCGGGGATATCTAAAAGCGTTCGGTTGCCGGATTTGGAGAGGGGGAATGTTTGTTGGATCCGGTAGTGTTAATCTCAAGTCTGCACCCGACCCCACCATGGCGAGGTGCTTCGTGTCCCCGTCCGGGACAGACATTCTTCCGGGAGTCTCCCAAGCCACTCCGTGTTCCGTGCGTCGTACCTGGGCAGCACCTCGTACGCGGGCACTGAGCGGGCCGCTGGGCACGCTCCGGAATCGGTGCTACCACGCCACGTGACACTGGGTGTCACGGCTCGTGGAAGCGCCATCACCAGATATTCCCTCCGCCACTTTGGCGGACCACCGCCCCGGCTTGGTTCACAGAGACAGAACCGAAGCCGGACAGCACAAACGGTCGCCGAGCCAGACAGGCCGACGTCCGCTCCAGGGAAGGACCCTTCGTGAGCGACACCACCGATCTGATGGGCGCACGTGTCGAGGAGACCGCTGCCGCGCCCGCCACGGACGCCTCCGCGCCTGCCACCGGTGCCGGCTCCCGGCGGCGCCGCGGTACCGGCCTCGAGGGCATGGTGCTGGCCGAGCTGCAACAGGTCGCATCCGGCCTCGGCATCAGGGGCACCGCGCGTATGCGCAAGAGCCAGCTGATCGAGGTCATCAAGGAGGCGCAGGCGGGAGGCGGCGCCGCCCCGGCCGCCAAGGCCGACGCCCCCGCCGAGACCAAGCCGAAGCGCCGTGCCACCTCCAAGGCCCGTACGGGCGAGGAGGCCGCCGAGAAGAAGGCCGACAAGGCCGCGGCGCCCGCCGAGAAGGCCGTGGCCCAGCAGCAGATCGAGATTCCCGGCCAGCCGGCCGCCGGCGACGACGCCCCGACCGAGCGCCGCCGTCGCCGTGCCACCGCCGAGGCGGGTGCCCCGGCGGGCAGCGGTACCGAGACGATCGCCGCCGAGGCGAAGAGCGAGCCCAAGGCCGAGACGCCCGCCCAGCAGGCTCAGCCGCAGGGTGACGCCGCCAAGGGTGACGCCGGTGACGGCGAGGGCCGTGGGCGTCGCGACCGCCGCGAGCGCGGCCGGGACCGCGACCGCGGTGACCGCGGTGACCGTGGCGACCGCCGTGGCGGCAAGGGTGACGACCAGCAGCAGGGTCAGGGCGGCGGTCGTCAGGACCGACAGGACCGTCAGCAGGGTCAGCAGCAGGGCGGCGGCCGTCAGGACCGCAACACCGGTCCGCAGGACGACGACGACTTCGACGGCGGCCGCCGTGGCCGTCGCGGCCGCTACCGCGACCGCCGTGGCCGTCGTGGCCGCGACGAGATCGCCGAGCCGCAGGTGGCCGAGGACGACGTCCTGATCCCCGTCGCGGGCATCCTGGACATCCTCGACAACTACGCCTTCATCCGTACGTCGGGCTACCTGCCGGGTCCGAACGACGTGTACGTCTCCCTCGCCCAGGTCCGCAAGAACGGCCTGCGCAAGGGCGACCACGTCACCGGCGCGGTCCGTCAGCCCAAGGAAGGCGAGCGGCGCGAGAAGTTCAACGCGCTGGTCCGCCTGGACTCCGTCAACGGCATGGCGCCCGAACACGGCCGCGGCCGCCCGGAGTTCAACAAGCTGACCCCGCTCTACCCGCAGGACCGCCTCCGCCTGGAGACGGACCCGGGCGTGCTGACGACCCGCATCATCGACCTCGTGTCGCCGATCGGTAAGGGCCAGCGCGGTCTGATCGTGGCCCCGCCGAAGACCGGCAAGACCATGATCATGCAGGCCATCGCCAACGCGATCACGCACAACAACCCCGAGTGCCACCTGATGGTCGTCCTCGTCGACGAGCGTCCGGAAGAGGTCACCGACATGCAGCGGTCGGTCAAGGGCGAGGTCATCTCCTCGACCTTCGACCGCCCGGCCGAGGACCACACCACGGTCGCCGAGCTCGCCATCGAGCGCGCCAAGCGTCTGGTGGAGCTGGGTCACGACGTTGTCGTGCTGCTCGACTCGATCACGCGTCTGGGCCGTGCGTACAACCTGGCCGCGCCGGCTTCCGGCCGCATCCTGTCCGGTGGTGTCGACTCGACCGCCCTGTACCCGCCGAAGCGCTTCTTCGGTGCGGCCCGCAACATCGAGGACGGCGGCTCGCTGACCATCCTCGCCACCGCCCTGGTGGACACCGGGTCCCGCATGGACGAGGTGATCTTCGAGGAGTTCAAGGGCACCGGCAACATGGAGCTCAAGCTCGACCGCAAGCTCGCCGACAAGCGCATCTTCCCGGCGGTGGACGTCGACGCGTCCGGTACCCGCAAGGAAGAGATCCTGCTCGGCAACGAGGAGCTCGCCGTCGTCTGGAAGCTGCGCCGGGTGCTGCACGCGCTCGACCAGCAGCAGGCGATCGAGCTGCTGCTCGACAAGATGAAGCAGACGAAGTCGAACGTCGAGTTCCTGATGCAGATCCAGAAGACGACGCCGACCCCCGGCAACGGAGATTGAGGCAGGGCCTCGCTCAGGGCCTCGCCAGGCGTTTTCCGGGCCGCCCCCCGTCACACCAGTGACGGGGGGCGGCCTTTTGGCGCTGAGTAGGACGGACGCACCATGCGTCCCTTCCACCTCTTGCCTCCCTGGGGACCCCCTTGAGCACAACCACGTCCGGCAGTGGCCGGCACAGACGCCGGATACGCATCGCACTTCCCCTCGCCGCCGCCGGTGTGGCCGCGGCCGTCGCCGCCGCGGTGATGACTTCCTCCGCCGGCGCGGCCACCACACCGCCGACGCCGACGGTCAAGCCGGCCGCCATCAGCTCGCCGTCGCTCGGTGAACTGAAGAAGCGGGTCGCGGGCGCCCTCGCCGGTGACGACACCGCGGGGCAGACGACCCAGAAGTCGTCCCTGAGCGCGAGCACGAACACCGCCACCGCCGACCCGAAGATCATCGGTGGCACCGACACCACCATCACGTCGGCCCCGTGGATGGCCCAGCTCTGGTACTACGACGACAAGGGCACCACCGACACGAGCGACGACCTCGGCTTCTTCTGCGGCGGCGCCGTCGTCGCGCCGACGAAGATCCTCACCGCCGCGCACTGCGTCAAGGGCTACGACTGGCACGCCAACGGCGCCGTCATCACGGGCACCTCCCAGCTGGCCACCACCGACGACTCGGGCAACACCGACCTGCACGGCGGGACCGCCACCGGCGTCTGGCGGCAGTGGAACCACCCGGCGTACAGCGCGAACACCATCGACAACGACCTGGCGGTGCTCACCCTGCCGGTCGCGATCAAGGCCACGCCGATCCGGATGACGACGTCCGGCGACACCGCCTCGTACGCCGCGGGCACCAGCGCCAAGCTGTACGGCTGGGGCCGCACCAGCTCCACCAGCCAGGACATCTCCGACACGCTGAAGACGGCCACGCTGCCCATCCAGTCGGACAGCACCTGCGCCGGCGCCTACGGCACCGACTTCATCAAGGGCCACATGGTGTGCGCGGGCAAGCCCGCCTCCGGCAGCGACACCGGCACCACCGCCTCCTGCAACGGCGACTCCGGCGGCCCGCTGATCGTCGGCAACCGGATCGTGGGCGTGGTCTCCTGGGGCGTGAAGGACTGCGTGGCGAAGGGCTCCTACAGCGTCTTCACCAAGGTCAGCACCTACGTCGGCGCCGCTTACCCGCGCATCGACGACACCAATCTGAGCGGCGACCACAAGGCCGACCTGTGGGTGCGCGAGTCCGCCACCAAGACCGGCTACGAGAAGGACTCCACGGGCAGCGCGTTCGGCGCCCGCCAGTCCTGGGGCGGCTGGAGCGGCGTCAACGTCGTCCTCCAGACCGACCTCGACCGTGACGGCTACCAGGACCTGGTCGTGCGCGACAGCGCCTCCGGTGCCGTCTTCTGGAGCCACTACGTGACGTCGAGCGGATCCTGGAGCACGCAGCAGATCTTCGACAACTGGAAGACCCGCACCCGCATCATCGCCCCCGGCGACCTCACCGGCGACTACCTGCCCGACCTGCTGTCCGTCGACTCCGGAGGCACGATGTGGCTCTACCCGGGCAAGGGCAACGGCGGCTTCGCCGCCCGCGTGGAGGTCGGCACGGGCTGGAACCAGTACAACTCGGTACGCGGCCACGGCGACCTCAACGGCGACGGCAAGGCCGACCTGCTGGCACGCAGGAGCAGCACGGGCGACGTCTACCTGTACAAGGGCACCGGCAAGTCGGGCACCGGGGCGTTCTCCACCCGGGTCAAGGTGCGCACGTGGAGCAGCACGACGTACAACGCCTTCGACGCGGTCGGTGACGTGAACGGCGACGGCAGGGCCGACTTCCTGGCCCGCACCCCCGGCGGCACGCTCTACCTGTACAAGGGCACCGGCAAGGCGACCAGCGAGATCTTTGCCACACGTGTGTCGGTCGGTACCGGTTTCGACAAGTACGACATCTTCGGCTGAACCCGCAGGTGAGCGGGTGATGACCCTGCCCGTCCGGCTACGCACCGTGCCCACCGCCGTACGCGGTGGGCACGGTCCGTTGTGCAACCCTTTGCCGAGTTTCCCCGTCTGACCCGGGGGAGTGACGATGGTGCGGTAAGGGTCGCGAGACCAGGCCTGTCCCTGAAAGCAGGGGGTAACCGACCGGACGAGAATTCGAGGAGCACATGTCTGCCGAGAGCACGCCGGAGCCCGCGATAACCGAGCCCGGCACGAAGGGCCGCCGATCCAAGGGGCGCCGCCGCAAGGCCCCCAGCGGGCGCCACAGGGCCCTGGTGATCACCGCCTGGACCGCCGGCGGTGTACTGGTGCTGGGCGGCACCGGCATCGGGTACGTGTACTTCAAGCTCAACGGCAACATCAAGAGCGTCGACATCAACCAGGCGCTCGGCACGGACCGGCCGGCCAAGGCCGACAACGGCTCCGAGAACATCCTGGTCCTCGGCTCGGACACCCGCTCCGGCTCCAACAAGAAGCTCGGCGGCGGCACCGACGACGGCAGCGCCCGCTCCGACACGGCGATGATCGTGCACGTCTACGAGGGCCACAAGAAGGCCACCGTGGTCTCCATGCCCCGTGACACCCTCATCGACCGCCCCGAGTGCACCGACACCAAGGGCACCACCCACCCCGCGGCCCGGGGGGTCATGTTCAACGAGTCGTACTCCACCGGCGGTGCCGCCTGCACCGTGAAGACGGTGGAGACCCTCACCGGCCTGCGCATGGACCACTACCTCGAGGTCGACTTCGCCGGCTTCCAGAAGCTCATCGACGAGCTCGGCGGCGTCCCGGTGACCACCACCAAGAGCATCAAGGACCCGCAGAGCCACCTGGACCTCAAGGCCGGCACGCACCAGCTCACCGGCCGGCAGGCCCTCGGCCTGGTCCGCACCCGGCACGGCGTCGGCGACGGCTCCGACCTCGGCCGCATCCAGCTCCAGCAGGCCTTCGTCAAGGCACTGGTCAACCAGGTCAAGCACATCGGCGTCTTCACCAACCCGAAGAAGCTGCTCGACCTCGCCGACACCGCCACCAAGACCGTCACCACCGACTCCGACCTGGGCTCGGTGAACTCCCTCACGGGCTTCGCCGACGGCCTGAAGGGCATCAGCTCCTCGCACATGCGCATGGTCACGATGCCGGTCCAGTACGACCCCGCGAACCCCAACCGCGTCATCGTCCAGCAGACCAAGGCCAAGCAGGTCTGGACGGCCCTCAAGAACGACCGGCCCGTCCCGGCGAGCGCCGTCAAGGGCACGGCGACGGGCGAGGCCAAGGGCGTCGTGACTTCTTCATAGGGGCTGGCTGTACGTGCCCCGAAGGGGCGCGGGCTGTATCGATATGCGGCTCCGCCGCGTGGGCGCGATCAACCACGACGAACCCGCAGCCGCCGACGGCGAAGAAGTGGCACCCCGTCCTGCGCAGACCCACCCCCGGCCCACAGGGAATAGAAAACGCGAACCCCCGGTTTTGGGGGATGGCCCCAGTCCTGGCAGACTGGTACGTCGGCCCCGGTTCACGCCGCCGCACCCCGCGGAAGCGACCCGGTGCCCTCCCGAAACCTAGGAGACACCTTGAAGCGCGACATCCACCCCGAGTACGTCGAGACGCAGGTCAGCTGCACCTGCGGCGCGTCGTTCACCACCCGCAGCACCATCGAGTCCGGCACCATCCGGGCCGAGGTCTGCTCCGAGTGCCACCCGTTCTACACGGGCAAGCAGAAGATCCTCGACACCGGTGGCCGTGTGGCCCGCTTCGAGGCCCGCTTCGGCAAGGCTGCCGCCGGCTCCAAGAAGTAGCGAGCACCGATCCGCCGGTCCACGGCCGCGGCCCCTCCCCGGAGGGCGCCGCGCCGGGACCGGCGTTTTTGGTCGCCCGCCAGCCATCACCCCGCAGTATCAGGAGCCCAAGATGTTCGAGGCCGTCGAGGAACTCGTCGCCGAGCACGCCGACCTGGAGAAGAAGCTCGCCGACCCGTCGGTCTTCGCCGACCAGGCGAACGCGCGCAAGCTCAACAAGCGCTACGCCGAGCTCACCCCGATCGTCGCCACGTACCGCTCCTGGAAGCAGACGGGCGACGACATCGACACCGCGCGCGAACTGGCCGCCGACGACCCGGACTTCGCGGCCGAGGTCAAGGAGCTGGAGAAGCAGCGCGAGGAACTCACCGAGAAGCTGCGCCTGCTGCTCGTCCCGCGCGACCCGAGTGACGACAAGGACGTCATCCTGGAGATCAAGGCGGGCGCCGGCGGCGACGAGTCCGCCCTGTTCGCCGGCGACCTGCTGCGCATGTACCTGCGCTACGCCGAGCGCGTCGGCTGGAAGACCGAGATCATCGACGCCACCGAGTCCGAGCTCGGCGGCTACAAGGACGTCCAGGTCGCGGTGAAGACCAAGGGCGGCCAGGGTGCCACCGAGCCCGGTCAGGGCGTGTGGGCCCGGCTGAAGTACGAGGGCGGCGTGCACCGCGTGCAGCGGGTGCCCGCGACCGAGTCCCAGGGCCGTATCCACACCTCCGCCGCCGGTGTCCTCGTCACCCCCGAGGCCGAGGAGGTGGACGTGGAGATCAACCCCAACGACCTCCGCATCGACGTCTACCGCTCCTCCGGACCGGGCGGCCAGTCCGTGAACACCACCGACTCCGCGGTGCGCATCACCCACCTCCCGACCGGGGTCGTCGCCTCCTGCCAGAACGAGAAGAGCCAGCTCCAGAACAAGGAGCAGGCACTGCGTATCCTGCGCTCCAGGCTGCTCGCCGCGGCGCAGGAGGAGGCGGAGAGGGAGGCCGCCGACGCCCGTCGCAGCCAGGTCCGCACCGTCGACCGCTCCGAGAAGATCCGCACGTACAACTTCCCGGAGAACCGCATCTCGGACCACCGTGTCGGTTTCAAGGCGTACAACCTGGACCAGGTCCTGGACGGCGACCTCGACGCGGTGATCCAGGCCTGCGTCGACGCGGACTCGGCGGCGAAACTCGCGGCCGCGTAAGGCACGTCACGCAGGTCACGACGCAGTTCACGCACGTGACGAAGTACTGAGCACCGGAGGACGAGCGTGCAGCAAGAATTTGGGGGGCGGCCCCCAAGCCCCCGCAGCGTGCTGCTCGCGGAGGTGGCGCAGGCCACCCAGCGGCTGGCCGACGCCGGCGTGCCCTCGCCGCGCAACGACGCGGAGGAACTCGCCGCGTTCGTGCACGGCGTGAAGAGGAGCCAGCTGCACTCGGTGAAGGACTCCGACTTCGACGCCCGCTACTGGGAGGTCATCGCCCGGCGCGAGCAGCGCGAGCCGCTCCAGCACATCACCGGGCGGGCCTACTTCCGGTACCTGGAACTCCAGGTCGGGCCGGGCGTGTTCGTGCCCCGGCCCGAGACCGAGTCCGTGGTCGGCTGGGCCATAGACGCGGTACGCGCCATGGACGTGGTCGAGCCGAGCATCGTCGACCTGTGCACCGGATCCGGTGCCATCGCGCTCGCCCTCGCCCAGGAGGTCCCGCGCTCCCGGGTGCACGCCGTGGAGCTGTCCGAGGAGGCCCTCCAGTGGACCCGCAAGAACATGGAGGGGTCCAGGGTCGACCTGCGCCAGGGCAACGCCCTGGACGCCTTCCACGACCTCGACGGCCAGGTCGACCTGGTGATCTCCAACCCGCCGTACATCCCGCTCACCGAATGGGAGTACGTCGCCCCCGAGGCCCGCGACTACGACCCCGAACTGGCGTTGTTCTCCGGGGAGGACGGCCTCGACCTCATCCGCGGTCTGGAACGCACCGCGCACCGGCTGCTGCGGCCCGGCGGCGTCGTCGTCATCGAGCACGCCGACACGCAGGGCGGACAGGTGCCGTGGATCTTCACCGAGGAGCGGGGCTGGGCCGACGCGGCCGACCACCCGGACCTCAACAACCGCCCCCGGTTCGCGACCGCGCGCAAGGCGCTGCCGTGACCGCCACGATCCATCCCCACCAGCAGTTCGTGTACTTCGTGTACGAGGAGGCCCGCTAGACATGGCACGGCGATACGACACCAATGACGCGACCGACCGCGCGACCGGTCTGCGCGAGGCCGCGTCCGCCGTCCGCCGGGGTGAACTCGTGGTGCTGCCCACCGACACCGTGTACGGCATCGGCGCCGACGCGTTCTCCTCGCAGGCGGTGGCCGACCTGCTCGACGCCAAGGGCCGGGGCCGCAACATGCCCACCCCTGTGCTGATCGGCTCCCCGAACACGCTTCACGGTCTCGTCACCGACTTCTCCGAGCTGGCCTGGGAGCTGGTCGACGCGTTCTGGCCGGGGGCCCTCACGCTGGTCGCCAGGCACCAGCCGTCGCTCCAGTGGGACCTGGGGGACACCCATGGCACGGTTGCCGTGCGCATGCCGCTGCACCCGGTCGCGATCGAGCTGCTGACGGACGTCGGCCCGATGGCCGTGTCCTCGGCCAACCTCACCGGGCACCCGGCGCCGGAGACCTGCGACGCCGCGCAGGAGATGCTGGGCGACTCCGTCTCCGTCTACCTCGACGGCGGCCCCACCCCCGGCAACGTGCCGTCGTCCATCGTCGACGTCACCGGCGAGGTGCCGCTGCTGCTTCGGGAGGGCGCGATCTCACCGGACGAGCTGCGGAAGGTCGTACCCGACCTCGAGGTGGCGAATTGACGGCCCCTGACGCGGGGCGTGGCATAGGCGGCGGTGGATACAACGCGGAAGAGACGACGACGTTCGGGTTTCCGCGCGACAGCTTCCGCATCCTCCACGTCAGCACCGGCAACGTGTGCCGCTCGCCGATCACCGAGCGGCTGACCCGCCATTTCGTGGCGGAGCGGCTCGGCGTACTGGGCGGCGGGCTGATCGTGGAGAGCGCGGGCACCTGGGGTCATGAGGGCGCGCCCATGGAGGCCAACGCGGAGGCGGTCCTCGCCGAGTTCGGCGCGGATGCCTCCGGCTTCGTCGGGCGCGAACTGCTGGACGAGCACGTGATCATGGCGGACCTGGTGCTGACCGCCACGCGGGACCACCGGGCGCAGGTGATCTCCATGGGGCACTCGGCCGGCCTGCGCACCTTCACCCTGAAGGAGTTCACCCGGCTGGTGCGGGCCATCGACCCGGCGACGCTGCCTGGGCTGGAGTACGGGCTGGTCGCGCGTGCGCGTGCGCTGGTCCGGGCGGCGGCCGCGCTACGGGGGTGGCTGCTGGCGCCTACCGCGGAGGCGGACGAGGTGTACGACCCGTACGGTGCGCCGCTGCCGTTCTTCCGCTCGATCGGCGACGAGATACACCAGGCGCTGGACCCGGTGGTGACGGCGCTGACCGGCGTCCCTGCGCGGATGTAGCCGGCCGCCTGAATTCGCCCCCGCCGCCCCTACCCATTCCCGTCCCCAGGGGCTCCGCCCCTTCAACCCCGCCAGGGGGCTGCCGCCCCCTGAACCCCTGCGGAGCTTTGCCCCTGTCCCCCGTCGGGGGCTGCCGCCCCCTGGACTTCTGCGGGGCTTTGCCCCTGTCCCCCGTCGGGGGCTGCCGCCCCCTGGACTTCTGCGGGGCTTTGCCCTGGGGCTCCGCCCCTGCACCCCGTCGGGGGCTGCCGCCCCTGGACCTCTGCGGGGCTTTGCCCCTGCATCTCCGGGCCCCTTGCGGGAACCGTCCCTTGACCCCCTGGGGGCTGGCGCCCCGGGACCCCGCGGGGCTTCGCCCCCCGCGCCCCGCCCACGCACCCCGCCCGGGGCTGGAGCCCCAGGAGCTTGCCCGGCGCCCCTGCCCGGGACTGTCGCCCTTGGGGGACTACCGAGCTCCGGCCCCGCCCCTCACCAGGCCCCCGTCGACAGCTGTCCACAGGGGCCTGGGCTCGGTGGCGGGCGGGGTGGGCGGGGTGGGCCTACATTGGGTCTACGTCACCGTCGATCGCCCGGAGGGTGTCATGTCGGTCGCTCATGCCCTTGAGGCCGATGTTCTGCGGCGGCAGGACCCGGAGGTGGCCGGGGTGCTGCTGGGTGAGGTGGAGCGGCAGTCGACGACGTTGCAGTTGATCGCGGCGGAGAACTTCACGTCACCGGCGGTGCTGGCCGCGCTCGGCTCGCCGTTGGCGAACAAGTACGCGGAGGGGTATCCGGGGGCCCGGCATCACGGGGGCTGCGAGATCGTCGATGTGGCGGAGCGGCTCGCGGTGGAGCGGGCGAAGGGGCTGTTCGGGGCCTCGCACGCCAACGTGCAGGCGCACTCGGGATCGTCGGCCGTGCTCGCCGCCTACGCCGCCCTGCTGCGGCCCGGCGACACCGTCCTCGCCCTCGGGCTGACCCACGGCGGCCACCTCACCCACGGCTCGCCCGCGAACTTCTCCGGCCGCTGGTTCGACTTCGTCGGGTACGGCGTGGACGCGGAGACCGGGCTCATCGACCACGACCAGGTGCGGGCGCTGGCCCGTGCGCACCGGCCCAAGGCGATCGTGTGCGGGTCGATCGCCTACCCGCGCCACATCGACTACGCCTTCTTCCGCGAGGTCGCCGACGAGGCAGGGGCGTACTTGATCGCCGATGCCGCGCATCCGATAGGGCTGGTCGCCGGACGGGCGGCGCCCAGTCCGGTGCCGTACGCCGACATCGTGTGCGCCACCACCCACAAGGTGCTGCGCGGTCCCCGCGGCGGGATGATCCTGTGCGGCGGCGAGTTGGCCGAGCGCGTCGACCGGGCTGTCTTTCCCTTCACTCAGGGCGGCGCGCAGATGCACACCATCGCCGCGAAGGCCGTGGCGTTCGGCGAGGCGGCGACGCCGGAGTTCAGCGCCTATGCCCATCAGGTGGTCGCCAACGCGCGCAGCCTCGCTGCCGGGCTCGCCGCCGAGGGCCTCGTCGTCACCACCGGCGGCACCGACACCCACCTGATCACCGCCGACCCGGCCCCGCTCGGCGTCGACGGGCGCGGCGCGCGGGGTCGGCTCGCCGCCGCCGGGATCGTCCTGGACTGCTGCGCGCTGCCGCACGGCGACGCCCGCGGCCTTCGCCTGGGCACCGCCGCGGTGACCACGCAGGGCATGGGGGAGCGGGAGATGGCGCGGATCGCGGAGCTGCTCGCCGGTGTGCTGCGCGGTGCGACACAGCTCACGGCGGCTCGGGACGAGGTGCGGGAACTGACCCGCGGATTCCCGCCGTATCCGGGCCGTATTCCCGCTGAGGGCGGGTAGCCGCACCGTCATAAGAGCCGACGTGCGCCCGAGCACACAGCCTTACGTGCAACCATCGTCGCTACCCGGCAGTCCCCACAGATATGCGTACGTCGCTAGGGTGTGGGGCTGAGATGGCCAGCGAGACCTGTGGGGAAGCCCGTGCGTGAATACCTGCTGACGCTCTGCATCACGGCCGCGGTGACGTATCTGCTGACAGGGCCGGTACGGAAGTTCGCGATCGTGGCCGGGGCGATGCCGGAGATCAGGGCCCGTGACGTGCACCGGGAACCCACTCCGCGGCTCGGCGGTATCGCCATGTTCTTCGGCCTGTGCGCGGGCCTGCTGGTCGCGGACCATCTCACGAACCTCAGTGAGGCGTTCACCAAGTCCAACGAACCGCGCGCCCTGCTCTCCGGGGCGGCCCTGATCTGGCTGATCGGTGTCCTGGACGACAAGTTCGAGATCGACGCCCTGATCAAGCTGGGCGGTCAGATGATCGCTGCCGGTGTGATGGTCATGCAGGGTCTGACGATCCTGTGGCTGCCCATCCCGAGCGTCGGCAACGTGGCGCTCACCCAGTGGCAGGGCACGCTGCTGACGGTGGCGCTGGTCGTCATCACGATCAATGCGGTCAACTTCGTCGACGGCCTCGACGGCCTGGCCGCCGGCATGGTGTGCATCGCCGCCGCCGCGTTCTTCCTGTACGCCTACCGGATCTGGTACTCGTACGGCATCGAGGCCGCCGCCCCGGGCACGCTGTTCTCGGCGATCCTGATGGGCATGTGCCTGGGCTTCCTGCCGCACAACATGCACCCGGCGCGGATCTTCATGGGCGACTCCGGCTCGATGCTGATCGGCCTGGTGCTGGCGGCGGGCGCGATCTCCATCACCGGGCAGGTCGACCCGGACGCGCTGAACCTGTACGCGGGCTCCGAGAAGGCGGCCGTGCACCAGACGGTGCCGGTCTACATCCCGTTGCTGCTGCCGCTGACGATCATCGCCGTGCCGGCCGCCGACCTGGTCCTGGCCATCGTGCGCCGTACCTGGCGCGGCCAGTCGCCGTTCGCCGCCGACCGCGGGCACCTGCACCACCGGCTGCTGGAGATCGGCCACTCGCACAGCCGGGCCGTGCTGATCATGTACTTCTGGTCGGCGCTGATCGGCTTCGGCGCGCTGGCCTACTCGGTGAACTCCGCGTCGATGTGGATCGTGCTCGGGGTGGTCTTCCTCAGCGCGATCGGCCTGGTGCTGCTCCTGCTGCCGCGGTTCACCCCGCGCACCCCGCGCTGGGCCGAGCACTTCGTGCCGCCGCGGTACCGGCGCCGGCGCGCGGCCGCGGCGTACGAGCAGCACGCGCAGGCCGTCGGACACGGCGAGGAGGAGGCCGCGGCGCATCCCGCTCCGGGCGCCTCCGCGGTGGCCCGGGTCAACGGATCGACGGCCGTCGGGGCCCGTTCGCGGTCCGGTGTCGGCGGCGGCTCAAGGTAAGAATCTGACTAGAGCATTGCCAAGTCGTGGGGGAGCAAAGCCCCCAAATACCAGACAAGACACCCCGGTTTCTGCACAGACGCGCACTGTCACTCTCATGTGTGACAGCAAGCACACCCTAGAGGTAAAGACCTCATCAAATAGTTTGTGATACGGTTCACGAGAACCCCGGACAGAGCCGAAGGACCGCGATGCGACGGTCCCTTGGCGTGAGGTCTCCAACCCTCGGACCGGGACTACGCTCGTCCATGACGACACCCTGCCCCCTGTGAAAGCGGAGTTGCCGCCATGCCGTCCAATGACGCCCGGATGCTTGCCCAGGCCGCCGTACCCACGGCCGCCGTCGGCGTGATCGCCGCCGTCGTGAGCGGCGTGGTCGCGGGCGGCAAGGGTGCGATCGGGGCGGCCGTGGCGACGGTGATCGTGATCCTCTTCATGGGAATCGGTCTCTACGTGCTCCAGCGCACCGCCAAATCGCTTCCGCATCTGTTCCAGGCCATGGGCCTCATGCTCTACGCCGCGCAGCTGCTGTTGCTCTTCGTCTTCGTGGCAGCGTTCAAGAACACGACGCTGTTCAACCCCAAGGCCTTCGCGCTCACTCTCGTCGCCGGCACCCTGACCTGGATCGCCGCGCAGACGCGTGCCCACATGAACGCCAAGATTCTCTATGTCGAGCCCGACTCGACCGCCTCTTCGAAGGGCGACAAGCCCGAGAAGTCAGGGCATTCGTCGTGAGAGGTAGGCCCGGGATAAAGGCACAAGAGAGATCCTGCTATCGTCCGGTGCCAACTGCGGCATCGCGGGCGCGGGCATCCGAGCTGACGCCTGCTCAATCGCGAGGCGAGATGCCCCACAGCCGCCCCCACATCCGTAACACCAGTCCCGTGCCGAACCGCGGCCGCACGCCGCGCCGACACAACGAGGTTGCCGTACCTATGCGCCACGCTGAAGGAGCCCGCGGTGAGTGCTGACCCGACGCAGACGCTCGCTTTCGACTCGAGCTGCCACCTGTTCGACGGGTGTGGTTTCGACAAGGTCGCACCGGGCCTGCACTCGTTCATGTTCGAGCCGCTCTTGGGCAACGCGGACGGCCACGGCTTCTACTTCAACAAGCCGATGCTGCTGGCCCTGCTGGGCTCCATCATCGTGGTGGGCTTCTTCTGGGCCGCCTTCGCCAAGCCCAAGGTCGTCCCGGGCAAGCTCCAGATGGTCGCCGAGGCCGGCTACGACTTCGTCCGCACCGGCATCGTCTACCAGACGCTGGGCAAGCGCGAGGGCGAGAAGTACGTCCCGCTGGCTGTCTCGCTCTTCTTCTTCGTGTGGATGATGAACCTCTGGTCGATCATCCCGGTCGCTTCTTTCCCGGTGACGGCGATCATCGCGTACCCGATCGTGCTCGCCGCGATCGTGTACATCACCTGGGTCGTGCTGACGTTCAAGCGTCAGGGCTTCGTCGGCTTCTTCAAGAACGTGACCGGCTACGACAAGGAGCTGGGCGCGGTACTGCCGCTGTCGATGACCATCGAGTTCTTCTCGAACCTGCTGGTCCGCCCGTTCACGCACGCCGTCCGACTGTTCGCGAACATGTTCGCCGGGCACACCCTGCTGGTGCTCTTCACCGTCGCCAGCTGGTACATGCTCAACGGCATCGGCATCGCCTACTCCGCCGTGTCGTTCTCGATGACCATTGTGATGACGCTGTTCGAGCTCTTCATCCAGGCCGTCCAGGCGTATGTGTTCGTGCTGCTGACCTGCACGTACATCCAGGGCGCGCTCGCCGAACACCACTGAGCGCCCCCGCTCTCGAACCCCCAGTCGTCCGGTGGCCAACCTCCACCGGTCCGTAAAGAGAAGGAAGAACTGGCATGTCCCAGACCCTCGCCGCTGTCTCCGGCAACCTCGGTTCCATCGGTTACGGCCTCGCCGCGATCGGCCCGGGCGTCGGCGTCGGCATCATCTTCGGTAACGGCACCCAGGCCCTCGCCCGCCAGCCCGAGGCGGCCGGTCTGATCCGCGCCAACCAGATCCTCGGCTTCGCGTTCTGTGAGGCGCTGGCCCTCATCGGCCTCGTCATGCCGTTCGTCTACTAAGACGGACGACAGCGACAGCCCCATTCGACGAAAGGCACTGATGTGAACCACGCACTGGTTCAGCTCGCGGCCGAGAAGGAGAACCCTCTCGTTCCGCCGTGGCCGGAGCTCGTCATCGGCCTGATCGCCTTCGTCATCGTCTTCGGCTTCCTCGCGAAGAAGCTCCTCCCGACCATCAACAAGGTCCTGGAAGAGCGTCGTGAGGCCATCGAGGGCGGTATCGAGAAGGCCGAGGCCGCGCAGACCGAGGCCCACAGCGTCCTCGAGCAGTACAAGGCCCAGCTCGCCGAGGCCCGGCACGAGGCCGCGCGCCTGCGCCAGGAGGCTCAGGAGCAGGGCGCCACGCTCATCGCCGAGATGCGCGCGGAAGGCCAGCGGCAGCGTGAGGAAATCATCACCGCCGGTCACGCGCAGATCGAGGCCGACCGCAAGGCCGCCGCGTCCGCGCTCCGCCAGGACGTCGGCAAGCTCGCCACCGAACTGGCCGGCAAGCTCGTCGGCGAGTCCCTCGAGGACCACGCCCGCCAGAGCCGTGTGATCGACCGCTTCCTCGACGAGCTCGAGGAGAAGGCCGAGGCCACGCGATGAACGGAGCGAGCCGCGAGGCACTGGCAGCCGCACGTGAGCGGCTCGACGCGCTGACGGACGCCACGTCCGTGGACGCGACGCAGCTCGCCGACGAGCTGGCGGCCGTCACCGCGCTGCTCGACCGCGAGGTGTCGCTGCGTCGGGTCCTCACCGATCCGGCGCAGCCCGGCGAGGCCAAGGCCACGCTCGTCCAGCGCCTGGTCGGCGGCCAGGTCAGCGGTGCCACCGCCGACCTGGTGTCCGGCATGGCGCGCTCCCGCTGGTCGCAGCCCCGCGACCTGGTGGACGCGCTGGAGGAGCTGGCGAACATCGCCGACCTCACCGCCGCGCAGCAGGCGGGCACGCTCGACGACGTCGAGGACGAGCTGTTCCGGTTCGGCCGGATCGTCTCCTCGAACACCGAGCTGCGCGCCGCGCTGACCGACCGCAAGGCCACCGTCTCCGCCAAGGTCGAGCTGCTGCACCGGCTGCTCGGCGGCCGGGCCAAGGTGGCCACCGAGCGTCTGGTGACGCGCCTTGTGACCGCGCCGCGGGGACGTAGCCTGGAGGCGGGACTCGAGTCCCTGTCCGGGCTCGCCGCCGAGCGGCGGGACCGGGCGGTCGCCGTCGTCACCTCGGCGGTGCCGCTGAGCGACACGCAGAAGCAGCGCCTGGGCGCCGCTCTCGCGAAGCTCTACGGCCGCCGCATGCACCTCAACCTGGACGTCGACCCCGAGGTCGTCGGCGGGATCCGGGTGCAGGTCGGTGACGAGGTCATCAACGGCTCCCTCGCGGACCGGCTCGAGGACGCCGCCCGCCGCATGGCGAGCTAGCCGCAACTCAACACGCAAGACGTACACGACGGCCCTGGTTGGGCCGTGCAGAGGATTCACCTCTTATTGGGGGGAGTCCCCCAACCCCCCAAGTGAAACTTCGGGCCCAACAAGGAGAGCAGGGAACCCAGATGGCGGAGCTCACGATCCGGCCGGAGGAGATCCGGGACGCGCTGGAGAACTTCGTCCAGTCGTACGAGCCGGACGCGGCCTCGCGCGAGGAGGTCGGTACGGTCACCCTTGCCGGCGACGGCATCGCGAAGGTCGAGGGTCTTCCCTCGGCCATGGCCAACGAACTGCTGAAGTTCGAGGACGGCACCCTCGGCCTCGCGCTGAACCTGGAAGAGCGCGAGATCGGCGCCATCGTCCTGGGCGAGTTCAGCGGCATCGAGGAGGGTCAGTCGGTGCAGCGCACCGGCGAGGTCCTCTCCGTCGCGGTCGGCGAGGGCTACCTCGGCCGCGTCGTCGACCCGCTCGGCAACCCGATCGACGGCCTCGGCGAGATCGAGACGACCGGCCGCCGTGCCCTGGAGCTCCAGGCTCCGGGCGTCATGGCCCGTAAGTCGGTGCACGAGCCGATGGAGACCGGCTACAAGGCCGTCGACGCGATGACCCCGATCGGCCGCGGCCAGCGCCAGCTGATCATCGGTGACCGCCAGACCGGCAAGACCGCCCTGGCCGTCGACACGATCATCAACCAGCGCGACAACTGGCGCTCGGGCGACCCGAAGAAGCAGGTCCGCTGCGTCTACGTCGCCATCGGCCAGAAGGGCTCGACCATCGCCTCCGTGCGTGGCGCCCTGGAAGAGGCCGGCGCGCTGGAGTACACGACCATCGTCGCCGCCCCGGCGTCCGACCCGGCCGGCTTCAAGTACCTGGCGCCGTACACCGGTTCGGCCATCGGCCAGCAGTGGATGTACGACGGCAAGCACGTCCTCATCATCTTCGACGACCTCTCGAAGCAGGCCGACGCCTACCGCGCCGTCTCCCTGCTGCTGCGCCGCCCGCCGGGCCGTGAGGCCTACCCGGGTGACGTCTTCTACCTGCACTCCCGTCTCCTGGAGCGCTGCGCCAAGCTCTCCGACGACATGGGTGCCGGCTCGATGACCGGTCTGCCGATCGTCGAGACCAAGGCCAACGACGTCTCGGCGTTCATCCCGACCAACGTCATCTCCATCACCGACGGCCAGTGCTTCCTGGAGTCGGACCTCTTCAACGCCGGTCAGCGCCCCGCGCTGAACGTCGGTATCTCCGTCTCCCGAGTCGGCGGTTCCGCCCAGCACAAGGCGATGCGGCAGGTCTCCGGCCGTCTCCGTCTGGACCTCGCCCAGTACCGTGAGCTGGAGGCGTTCGCCGCCTTCGGTTCCGACCTGGACGCCGCGTCGAAGTCGCAGCTGGAGCGCGGTCAGCGACTGGTCGAGCTGCTCAAGCAGGCTCAGTACCAGCCGATGCCGACCGAGGACCAGGTCGTCTCCGTGTGGGCCGGCACCACCGGCAAGATGGACGACGTCCCGGTCTCCGACATCCGCCGCTTCGAGAAGGAGCTGCTCGAGTACCTGCACCGCAAGGAGCAGGGCCTCATGACCTCCATCAAGGAGGGCGCCAAGATGTCGGACGACACCCTCACCGCTGTTGCCGACGCCATCGCCGACTTCAAGAAGCAGTTCGAGACCTCGGACGGCAAGCTTCTCGGCGAGGACACCCCGGCCGCGGCCAAGTGACGTAAGGAAGGGACCTGACTCATGGGAGCCCAGCTCCGGGTCTACAAGCGTCGCATCCGATCCGTCACCGCGACCAAGAAGATCACCAAGGCGATGGAGATGATCGCCGCTTCGCGTGTCGTCAAGGCGCAGCGCAAGGTGCGGGCCTCCGCGCCGTACGCGACCGAGCTCACCCGCGCGGTCACGGCGGTCGGTTCCGGGTCGAACACCAAGCACGCGCTGACCACCGAGGCTCAGACGCCGACCCGTTCCGCGGTGCTGCTCCTCACGAGCGACCGCGGTCTGGCCGGTGCCTTCAACTCCAACGCCATCAAGGCCGCCGAGCAGCTGACGGCGCGTCTTGAGGCTGAGGGCAAGGAGGTCGACACCTACATCGTCGGCCGCCGCGGTCTGTCCCACTACAACTTCCGCGAGCGCAAGGTCGTGGAGTCGTGGTCGGGCTTCACCGACGAGCCCTCGTACGCGGACGCCAAGAAGGTCGCGGCGCCGCTGATCGAGGCCATCGAGACGGAGACGGCAGACGGCGGCGTGGATGAGCTCCACATCGTCTACACCGAGTTCGTGTCGATGATGACGCAGACGGCGCTCGACGCCCGGCTGCTGCCGCTGCGCCTCGAAGAGGTGGCCGAGGAGAAGCCCCAGGGCGAGATCCTCCCGCTGTACGACTTCGAGCCCTCGGCGGAGGACGTCCTCGACGCCCTGCTGCCGCGCTACGTGGAGAGCCGGATCTACAACGCGCTTCTCCAGTCGGCGGCTTCGAAGCACGCCGCCACGCGGCGCGCGATGAAGTCGGCCACCGACAACGCGGGCGAGCTGATCAACACGCTCTCCCGTCTTGCCAATGCGGCCCGCCAGGCCGAAATCACCCAGGAAATCAGCGAGATCGTCGGTGGCGCCAGCGCCCTGGCCGACGCGACCGCGGGGAGTGACCGCTAATGACCACCACTGTTGAGACCGCGACGGCCACGGGCCGCGTCGCCCGGGTCATCGGCCCGGTCGTCGACGTGGAGTTCCCCGTCGACGCGATGCCGGACATCTACAACGCCCTTCACGTCGAGGTGGCCGACCCGGCCAACGCCGGCGAGAAGAAGACGCTGACCCTGGAGGTCGCCCAGCACCTGGGTGACGGCCTGGTCCGCACGATCTCCATGCAGCCCACCGACGGTCTGGTCCGCCAGGCCCCGGTCGTCGACACCGGCGACGGCATCACCGTCCCGGTCGGCGACTTCACCAAGGGCAAGGTGTTCAACACCCTCGGTGACGTGCTGAACGTCGACGAGAAGTACACGGGCGAGCGCTGGTCCATCCACCGCAAGGCCCCCAACTTCGACGAGCTCGAGTCGAAGACCGAGATGTTCGAGACCGGCGTCAAGGTCATCGACCTTCTCACCCCGTACGTCAAGGGTGGAAAGATCGGTCTGTTCGGTGGTGCCGGTGTCGGCAAGACGGTGCTCATCCAGGAGATGATCTACCGCGTCGCCAACAACCACGACGGTGTCTCCGTGTTCGCCGGTGTCGGCGAGCGCACGCGTGAGGGCAACGACCTCATCGAGGAGATGGCGGACTCGGGCGTCATCGACAAGACCGCCCTGGTCTTCGGCCAGATGGACGAGCCCCCGGGCACCCGTCTGCGCGTCGCGCTGGCCGGCCTCACCATGGCCGAGTACTTCCGTGACGTCCAGAAGCAGGACGTGCTGTTCTTCATCGACAACATCTTCCGCTTCACGCAGGCCGGCTCCGAGGTCTCCACGCTGCTCGGCCGTATGCCGTCCGCGGTGGGTTACCAGCCGAACCTGGCCGACGAGATGGGTCTCCTCCAGGAGCGCATCACCTCGACCCGTGGTCACTCGATCACCTCGATGCAGGCGATCTACGTCCCCGCGGACGACCTGACCGACCCGGCCCCGGCCACCACCTTCGCCCACCTCGACGCGACGACGGTTCTGTCCCGTCCGATCTCGGAGAAGGGCATCTACCCGGCCGTGGACCCGCTGGACTCCACGTCCCGGATCCTGGACCCGCGCTACATCGCGGCGGACCACTACACCACCGCCATGCGCGTGAAGACGGTCCTCCAGAAGTACAAGGACCTCCAGGACATCATCGCGATCCTCGGTATCGACGAGCTCGGCGAGGAGGACAAGCTCGTCGTCCACCGTGCCCGTCGCGTGGAGCGCTTCCTGTCCCAGAACACCCACGTCGCCAAGCAGTTCACCGGCGTCGACGGTTCGGACGTCCCGCTGGACGAGTCGATCGCCGCGTTCAACGCGATCATCGACGGCGAGTACGACCACTTCCCGGAGCAGGCGTTCTTCCTGTGCGGTGGCATCGAGGACCTCAAGGCCAACGCGAAGGAGCTGGGCGTCTCCTGAGCCTCCGGCTCGCCCGTGAGAGGGGCGGGGGCGTACCCCCTTGTGGGGTGCGTCCTGCCCCTCTCGCCACGCCTACTAGAATTGACCCCACACCCGGCACTACCGCCGGGTGGTGACCCGAGGAGCCACCCTTGGCTGCTGAGCTGCACGTCGAGCTGGTCGCCGCCGACCGCCAGGTCTGGTCCGGCGAGGCCACCCTGGTCGTCGCGCGCACCACGTCCGGCGACATCGGCGTCATGCCCGGTCACCAGCCGCTGCTCGGTGTGCTGGAGTCGGGCCCGGTGACCATCCGTACGAGTGATGGTGGAACGGTCGTCGCCGCGGTGCACGGCGGTTTCATCTCGTTCGCGGACGACAAGCTGTCGCTGCTGGCCGAGATCGCCGAGCTGTCGGACGAGATCGATGTCCAGCGCGTGGAGCGCGA
Organism: Streptomyces sp. NPDC001480; assembly: GCF_042894725.1. NCBI lineage: Bacteria > Bacillati > Actinomycetota > Actinomycetes > Kitasatosporales > Streptomycetaceae > Streptomyces > Streptomyces sp. NPDC001480. The sequence goes on from NZ_JBIAVX010000011.1 coordinate 309,198, forward strand.
GCTCGAGCGCGCGAAGGCCGAAGGCGACGCCACCGCCGAGCGTCGGGCGGACGTCCGCCTGCGCGCCGCGACGGCGCGCTGAACTGGAGGCCCCTCCCAGGCCCTTTAGGCTCTGGGAGAGCGCGTGATGACGCACCTCAGCCGCGGCCGGCACCGGAGCGATCCGGTGCCGGCCGCGGCTGAGGTGAATCAGGGTCTTTTTTACGTTCCGTTACCTAGGAGACGAGGAGGTCGGTGCCGATGGTCCTCGCTCTGACTGTGTGCGGGATCGTGGTCGTACTCGTGGTGGTGGGACTGTTCCTGTTCGGCCTGCGCCGCAGACTGATCCAGCGCTCCGGCGGTACGTTCGACTGTTCCCTGCGCTGGGACGTGCCGGAGAACCCCGACACCGGCGGCAAGGGCTGGAGCTACGGCGTCGCCCGCTACAACGGCGACCGCATCGAGTGGTACCGCGTCTTCTCCTACGCCCCCCGCCCGCGCCGCGTCCTGGAGCGGGCGCAGATCGAGGTGGCCGGCCGCCGTCTTCCCGAGGGCGAGGAGGAGCTGGCCCTGCTCTCCGACGCCGTCGTCCTCGCCTGTACGCACCGGGGCACGCGCCTGGAACTCGCCATGAGCGAGGACGCGCTGACCGGTTTCCTCGCGTGGCTGGAGGCAGCCCCGCCCGGTCAGCGCGTCAATGTTGCCTGAGCTGCGGCTTACGACAGTCCGCTGTTGATCGCGCTCACCAGCTCGCCGCTCGCGGTGTCACCGCTGAACTCCCAGAAGAACGCGCCGCCCAGCCCCTGGTTCTTGGCCCACGACATCTTGGTGCCGATGGTGGCGGGGGTGTCGTAGGACCACCAGTTGCTGCCGCAGTGGGCGTACGCCGTGCCCGCGACGGTGCCGGTGGCCGGGCAGGACGTCTTGAGCACCTTGTAGTCCTCGATGCCCTGCTCGTACGTGCCGGCCGCCGGGCCGGTGGCCGTGCCGCCCGGGGCGTCCTGGGTGACGCCGGTCCAGCCGCGGCCGTAGAAGCCGATGCCGATCAGCAGCTTGCTCGCGGGCACGCCCTTGGCCTTGTACTTGGCGATCGCGTCGGCCGTGGTGAAGCCGGCCTTCGGGATGCCGCTGTACGAGGTGAGCGGGGAGTGCGGGGCGGTGGGGCCCTGCGCGTCCCAGGCGCCGAAGAAGTCGTACGTCATCACGTTGTACCAGTCGACGGAGCTCGCGGCGCCGGCGTAGTCGGCCGCGTCGATCTTGCCGCCGGAGGAGCCGTCGGCCGTGACCGCCGCGGTGACCAGGTTCTTCGAGCCGAACTTGGCGCGCAGCGCGGCCATCACGTTCTTGTAGGCGGCGGCACCGCTGGTGTCGCAGCTCAGCCCGCAGGCGTTCGGGTACTCCCAGTCGATGTCGATGCCGTCGAACACGTCGGCCCAGCGGGGGTCCTCGACCAGGTCGTAACAGGACTGCGCGAAGGCCGCCGGGTCCTTGGCCGCCTCACCGAAGCCGCCGGACCAGGTCCAGCCGCCGAAGGACCACAGCACCTTGATGTTCGGGTACTTGGCCTTCAGCTCGCGCAGCTGGTTGAAGTTGCCGCGCAGCGGCTGGTCCCAGGTGTCGGCGACGCCGCTGACGGACTGGTCGGCGGTGAAGGCCTTGTCGTAGTCGGCGTAGGAGTCGCCGATCGCGCACTTGCCGCCGGTGACGTTGCCGAAGGCGTAGTTGATGTGCGTGATCTTGGACGCCGACCCGGAGGTCACCAGGTTCTTGACGTTGTAGTTGCGGCCGTAGATGCCCCACTCGGTGAAGTAGCCGAGCTTGACCTTGTTGCCGGTGGTCGGGGGAGTGGTGGTGCCCCCGGTGGTGTGCACGGCGGCCGCGCCGCTGGCCGGGCCGGTCTGGTCGGCGGTGTCGCGGGCCTGCACGGTGTAGGAGTAGTCGGTGCCGGCGCTCAGGCCGGTGTCGGTGTAGGAGGTGGTGGTCACGGTGGCGACCTTCGCCCCGTCCCGCAGGACGTCGTAGTTCTTGACGCCCTTGTCGTCGGTGGCCGCGCTCCAGCTGAGCTTCACCGAGGTGTCGGTGATGCCCGAGGCGGTCGGTGTGCCGGGCGCGGAGGGCGCCGCGTCGCCGGGGACCGTCGTGCCGTCGCAGCTGTCGCCGTTCAGCTTGCAGTTGGACGGCGAGCCGGAGCCCGCGCCGTTGAAGCCGAAGGAGACGGAGGCGCCGGGGGCGAGGCTGCCGTTGTACGACTTGTTCTTGGCGGTCCAGTGGGTGCCGGAGGACGTGACGTCCGCGTCCCAGGCGGAGGTGACCGACGTGCCGGAGGGGAAGTCCCACTCGACGGTCCAGGAGCTGATGGCCGTGGTGCCGGTGTTCTTCACCGTCCACCTGCCCTCGAAGCCGGTGCCCCAGTCCGACGCCTTGGTGTAGGCGGCGGTGGCGGTCGTGGCGGCCTGGGCGGGACCCGCCAGGCCGACCAGCCCGGCCACGGGGAGCAACAGGGTCGCGAACCCTGCCGCGGCTCTGTGTACGAAGCGCATGCTGCGCCTCCTCTGTGGGGATGTCAGGGGCATGACTGAGCCTTCATGCCCACGGTGCCGCGAGAATAGAAAGGTCTGGACCACCGGTCAATAGGTCTGGACCACTTGTCCTCGTGCGGCGCTAGATCCCCAACTCCTGAGCCAGTACCGCCGCTTGCACCCGGCTGCGCAGCTCCAGCTTCCCCAGCAGCCGGCTGACGTGGGTCTTCACCGTCCCCTCGGCCATCTCCAGCCGCGCCGCGATCTGGGCGTTCGACAGCCCCTCGCCGACGCACGCCAGCACCTCGCGCTCGCGGCGCGTCAACGCCTCCAGCGCCGCCGGATCGACGGACGGCTCCCGCACCGGCCGGGCGGCGAACTCGGCGATCAGCCGCCGCGTGACCGCCGGGGCCACGATCCCCTCTCCACGCGCCACCGTCCGCACGGCCTCCAGCAGGTCCTTCGCCTCCGCGTTCTTCAGCAGGAATCCGGCCGCCCCGGCCCGCAGGGCCCCGAAGACGTACTCGTCGAGGTCGAACGTGGTGAGTACGAGCACGTCCGCGAGCCCCGCCCCGACCACCTCACGGGTCGCCGAAACCCCGTCCAGCCGGGGCATCTGCACGTCCATCAGCACCAGATCCGGCCTGAGCTCCCGGGCCAGCGCCACCGCCTGCCGGCCGTCGGCCGCCTCCCCGACCACCTCGATGTCGGGCGCGCTGCCCAGGATGAGCACCAGTCCGGAGCGGACGGCCGACTGGTCCTCGGCGACCAGGACACGGATCACTCGGGGTCTCCTTCGGTGACGGGGAGGGCGGCCCGGACGGTCCACAGCGCGCCGTCGGGCCCGGCGTCGAAGCTGCCGCCCAGCAGCGCGGCACGCTCCCGCATGCCGGTGAGACCGGCGCCGGAGCCGGGGGCACGGGGTTCGTCGGCGTCGGCGTACGGGCTGCTCACCCGGACCCGCAGGGCGCCGTCGGCCTGCCTCAGCACCACGTGGACGCGACCGCGCGCGGCATGCTTGAGGGCGTTGGTCAGCGACTCCTGCACGATCCGGTAGGCGGCGAGACCGACCGGGACGGGCACCCGGCCGGGGTCGGCGTCGAGCCGGACGTCGAGGCCGTTCGCGCGGGCGCCGTCGACCAGCGCGGCGAGACCGTCGAGGGTCGGGGTCGCGGCCGGCGCGTCGTCCGTCTCGCGGAGGATGCCGATCAGCCGCCGCATCTCGGCGAGACCGTCCACGCTGTTCTCCCGGATGACGGACAGGGCCCGCTTCGAGGTGCCGGGTTCGTCGAGGGACAGCGCGGCCGTGGAGTGGATGGCGATCGCCGACAGATGGCCCGCGACCAGGTCGTGCAGTTCCCGCGCCATCCGCGCCCGCTCGGCGGTGACCGCCTGGACCCGGTCCATCTCGGCGAGCAGCGCGGTCTGCTCGGCACGCAGCCGGGCGGCCTCGGCGGCGTCGCGGTGATCGCGCACGACCCAGCCGGTCGCGGCGGGGGCGAGCGCCACGACCCCGATGCCGACGCCGATCAGCAGTCCCTGCGGATCGCGCCACAGCGCGGCCGGCACCACCCCACCGATCACCGTGAGCAGGCCGGTGATCCACGGGATGCGGCGGGCGGCGGCAGGGCTGCCGTACAGGACGGCCGCGTACATCAGGTCCGTGTACAGCACGATCGTGACGATGCTGCCCAGCGTCACCGTGTCCACCACCAGCGCCGCCGTGCCGACCAGCAGACCGGCCCGGGGCCGGGTGCGGCGCAGCGGCTCGCACGCGGCGGTCACGGCCAGCGGCACCAGGGCGGCCCAGCGCTGGGGCCACAGCACCAGGTCGTCCGAGGGCACGCGGGGAGCGATGCCCAGCGTCCACAGCAGCAGTCCCCCGAGCAGCCCGCCCACGGCGATGAGCACGTCGTCGCGGTGCGGGCGGGGGAGACGTCCGGGCATGGCCCCATCCAACACGGGGCCGGCGCCGCCCGCGTGCTCCTCCGGAAGGGTCTCGGGCTGCATCTTTCGCTTACCGCGGGTTCGTCACCGGCGACGACGACCCGCGCAGGCATCCGGGCGAGCCTGGTGGGGTGAGCGAAGGGAGCGAGCCGTGATCGTCGGACTGGTCGTCGCCTGTGAGGTGGCCTTCTGGGTGCTGCTGGCCGCCGGGCTGGTGTTCCGGTACGTCTTCCGGATGCCCCGCGTGGGCCTGGCACTGCTGCTGTGCGAGCCGCTGCTGGAGATCGTCCTGTTCGTCGTCACGGCGATCGACCTGAGGAACGGCGCCGAGCCCGACTGGCGGCACGGCCTCGCCGCCGTGTACATCGGCTTCACCGTCGGCCTCGGTCACTCCACGATCAAGTGGGCGGACGCCCGGATCGCCCACCGTTTCGCGGGCGGCCCGCCGCCCGCCCGGCCCCCGAAGTACGGCACGGCCCGCGCCGTCCACGAATGGAAGGTCGCGGGCCGCTGGATCCTCGCGGCGCTGGTCGCCATCGGCCTGTTGCAGTGCGCGGCCTGGTACGTCGGCGGTGCCGGCGGGACCGGCTCACTGCGGGAGTGGCAGCAGCGCATGCTGTGGCTGATCGGCATCAACGTGATCATCGCCGGCAGCTACACGCTGTTCCCCAAGCGCGAGCGCTAGCGTTCCCCGCCCGGGACCCACAGCACGTCCCCCGTCTCCTTGTTCGCCGTCCGCGCCAGGATGAACAGCAGGTCCGAGAGGCGGTTGAGGTAGGTGGCGGTGAGGGGGTTCATCGCCTCGCCGTGCACCTCCAGGGCGGCCCACGTCGACCGCTCGGCCCTGCGTACGACCGTGCACGCCTGGTGCAGCAGGGCCGCGCCGGGGGTGCCGCCGGGCAGGATGAACGACCGCAGCTTCTCCAGCTGCTCGTTGAAGTGGTCGCAGTCCGCCTCCAGCTTGTCGATGTAGAACTGCTCGATCCTGAGGGGCGGGAACTCAGGGTTCTCCACCACCGGCGTCGACAGGTCCGCACCCACGTCGAACAGGTCGTTCTGGACGCGGGTGAGGACCTTGACGATCTCCGCCTCCAGGTTGCCCAGCGCGATGGCCGTGCCGATCACCGCGTTCGCCTCGTTGGCGTCCGCGTACGCCGAGATCCTGAGGTCGGTCTTGGCGACCCGGCTCATGTCCCCGAGGGCGGTGCTGCCCTGGTCGCCGGTCCTGGTGTAGATGCGCGTCAGATTGACCATGTCACCAGCGTAATTACGGGCCGGCGGTCCGGAACACCCGTGTGCCCACCGTCACGGCCAGCGCGGTGAATCCGACGGCCACCAGGGCGCCGTACAGCATGTGGGCGGACGCGTAGGAGCCCACGTACGCGTCCCGTACCGCGTCCACCAGATAGCGGAACGGGACGAAGTGCGAGAGCACGTCCAGCCATCCCGGTGCCAGGGTCATGGGCAGCATCAGGCCGGACAGCAGCATGGACGGCATGGTCAGGGCGTTGATCACGGGCCCGAACTCCTGCGGGGTACGCACCTTCGTCGCCAGCGCGTACGACAGCGACGCCAGCGAGACCGTCAGCAGCGCGACGAACGCGAAGCCGATGAGGACGCCGGGCAGCGGCGCACGCAGGCCCATGACCACGGCGGCGAGCACCAGCAGCACGGCCTGGAAGACGAAGACCGTGGCGTCGCGGAGCACGCGGCCGAGGAGCAGCGCGAGCCGGCTGACCGGCGTCACCCGCATCCGCTCCACCACCCCCTGCGCGTTCTCCATGATGATCGTGAAGCCCGCGAAGGCCGCGCCGAACAGGCCGAGTTGGAGCAGCAGCCCGGGCACCAGCACCTGCCAGGAGCTGCCCCGCGTGCCGAGCGGCAGGCCCGTCAGGAGCGGCCCGAAGAAGAGCAGGTACAGGAGCGGCATCAGGACGCCGAAGAGCAGCGCGAAGCGGGAGCGCAGGGACAGGCGGAGGTAGCGGCCGTAGATCAGCGCGGTGTCGTGGAGAAGCATCCTGGCGGTCCTATACGGCTACGGGAGCGGTGTCGGCCGGGGCGGGCCCCCGGCCGGTGATGGCGAGGAAGGTGTCCTGGAGCGAGGCGTCGATCGAGCCGCCGTACTGGAGCTTGAGCGCGCTCGGCGTGCCCTCGGCCACGACCACACCCCGGTCGACGACGACCAGCCGGTCGGCGAGGGCGTCCGCCTCGTCGAGGTAGTGGGTGGTGAGGAAGACGGTCGTGCGGTGCTCGTCGCGCAGGCGGCGGATCAGGTCCCAGAGGTCGGCGCGGCTGCCGGGGTCGAGGCCGGTGGTCGGCTCGTCGAGGAAGAGGACCTTCGGGCGGTGCGTGAGGCCCATCGCGATGTCCAGGCGGCGCCGCTGGCCGCCGGAGAGGGCGCCCGCCTTGCGGTCGAGCAGTTCGGTCAGGTCGAGGTCTCGCGCCAACTCCTCGGCACGATCGACTGATTGTCGTCTTGTCAGACGGTAGAGGCGGCCCTGGGTGACCAGTTCCTCGCGAACCGAGATCTGCGGGTCGACGCCGCCGGACTGGGCCACGTACCCGCACGCCCTGCGCACCCCGCCCGGATCGGTCGCCAGGTCGTGGCCCGCGATCGTGGCCGTGCCGCCGGTGGGGGCGAGCAGGGTGGTGAGCATCCGCAGGGTGGTCGTCTTGCCGGCGCCGTTGGGGCCGAGGAAGCCCAGGATCTCGCCCTCGCGGACGGTGAGGTCGATGCCGCGCACGGCCTCCACCGGGCCGCCCTTGGTCTGGAAGGTGCGGGCCAGTCCGGCCGCGCTGATGACTGCTGTCATGCCGAACAGAAAAACAGAGTCATTGAAATTTTGCAATGCCACCAAAAATTCAGAAAGCCCAGCGAAGCTAGGATGAGGGCATGGCCGAGGGACTCAGGGAGCGGAAGAAGCGGCAGACCCGGCAGTACATCTCGGATGTCGCCACGGGACTGTTCGTCGAGCGCGGGTTCGACGCGGTGACGGTCGCGGAGATCGCCGACGCCGCCGACGTCTCCGTCAACACCGTCTACAACTACTTCCCGGCCAAGGAGGACCTCTTCCTCGACCGCTCCGCCGGCATGGTCGACCGGCTCGCCCGCTGGGTGCGCGGTCGCGGCACGGGTGAGTCGGCCGCCGGGGCCGTCCTGCGTGAACTGCGCGAGGAGGTCGAGGCGGTTTCACCCCGAGTGGGGTTGATCCCCGGATATGCCCGCTTCATTCGGGTCATCGAGGAGGCGCCCGCGCTCCGCTCCCGGCTGTGGGGCGTCATGCAGGAGGCCCAGGCGAACCTGGAGCAGGCGCTGCGGGAGGAGACCGGCGCGGCGGACGGCGACGACGAGCCGTATCTGATGGCCGGTCAGATCGGATGGATCAACAGTGCGGTCATGGCGGTCATCGGGCGCGAGATGGTCAAGGGGCGCGATCCACGCGAAGTGTCACGAGAGGTACTGGACCTCCTCGACGACATAGAGGAGTTGTTGGGAGAGAAGGTGCTCAACTACGCCGTCCGAGGCGAGGCCTGACCCCTGTCGGTGTGATGTCCGTCAATTGAGACGTGACGCGCATTACTTACCGGTCACACGGCCCCTCACGAGCGCTATGGTCCGCCGAAGAGGCAACCGTAAACAGCGTGTAAGGGGAGTCGGAGTGGCACGGAAGCTCGCCGTCATCGGGGCCGGTCTCATGGGGTCCGGCATCGCCCAGGTCTCCGCTCAGGCGGGCTGGGAGGTCGTCCTGCGGGACGTCACCGACGAGGCACTCAAGCGCGGCACCGACGGCATCAAGGCCTCGTACGACAAGTTCGTCAGCAAGGGCAAGCTGGAGGCGCACGACGCCGACGCCGCCCTGGCCCGCATCACGTCGACCACCGACCTCGACGCGGTCGCCGACGCGGACGTCGTCGTCGAGGCCGTCTTCGAGAAGCTCGAAGTCAAGCACGAGATCTTCCGCGCCCTGGACAAGATCGTGCGTGACGACACCGTCCTCGCCTCCAACACCTCCGCCATCCCGATCACCAAGATCGCGGCGGCGACGGAACGCCCGGAGCGCGTGGTCGGCGTCCACTTCTTCTCCCCGGTCCCGATGATGCAGCTGTGCGAGCTGGTGCGCGGCTACAAGACCAGCGACGAAACCCTCGCCACCGCACGGGAGTTCGCCGAGTCCGTCGGCAAGACCTGCATCGTCGTCAACCGGGACGTGGCCGGCTTCGTCACCACCCGGCTCATCTCCGCCCTCGTCGTCGAGGCGACGAAGCTGTACGAATCGGGCGTCGCCAGCGCCGAGGACATCGACATCGCATGCAAGCTGGGCTTCGGCCACGCCATGGGTCCGCTCGCCACGGCCGACCTGACGGGCGTCGACATCCTGCTGCACGCCACCGGCAACATCTACACCGAGTCGCAGGACGAGAAGTTCGCCCCGCCGGAGCTGATGCGCCGGATGGTGGACGCCGGTGACATCGGGCGCAAGAGCGGGCAGGGCTTCTACAAGTACTGAGCTCTACCGGGGGGCTTCACCCCCGCGGGTGAATTCGGTATCGGTTCGCTCACAGACGGCAACCTCTGACCGCTCAACGCCGTCAGAGGTTGCATCACCAGACATCACCGAGCACGAGACGCACTCACGGGGAGCGCATATGTACATCAGGGGCGACCACGCCGAGCTGGTCGTCGGGGGGCGCCTCGACGTCCGCAGCGCGGCGGACGCCCGTACGGTCCTCCACTCGGCCGTCGACGACGGAGTCGGCGACCTGGTGCTCGACCTGTCCGAGCTCGACTCCTGGGACGCCACCGGACTCGGGGTGATCATGGGTGCCCACCGGCGGGCCGGCCGCTGCGGCCGGCGCCTGGTGCTGCGCGGCGTACCGCCGCAGATGCAGCGCCTGTTGGTGGCCACCCGGCTGCACCGGATCCTGGCGATCGAGGGCGGCATCGGCGTGGAGTCGCTGCCCCGGGTGTGACGCCCGGATATGACGCCCGGACGGGCGCCCGCGCGGGACGCCGTGACCGGGTGTGAAACGGGCGACGCGGGAGACCCGGTCGGTCCTGCGGAACCGCACGTCACACGCAATCCTCACGAGACTGTGACGTCGCGCACCGCGCGCCGCTCCGGACTGTCGTAGATACTGTGCGAAGGTTTAGGGTTCGGTCGCCCGCTGCCTCGCAACCCTCGAGCGGGCCCGGACCAGAAGCGACAGCGCGGTGTGCAGCAGGCCGGGAGGGGCCGGACACGGGCACACGACGCTTTTGGGGGGCTACAACCTATGGACCCGAACAACCGGGGACCCGAGGACCACGGCCATGACGCTGGGGGTCCCTCCCGCTCGAGCGCATTCGAGAGTGGGGGAGGCTCCGCGCCGCGTCAGCGCGCGCCCAGGGAATCCCTCACCAACGACTTCGGCCAGAGCGCGCCGGCACTCGCCCGCACGGTGCAGCTCGTCACCGGCGACTTCCTGCTCACCGTCAACCCGGTCGACGGCAGCGAGATAGAGCCCTGCCCGCCGGGAGAACAGCCCAGCAGGCCCGCCAAGCTCACCGCCGCCGAGCGCGCCGCAGCCGACCGCGCGGCCCGGGCACCCGTACCGCCCGGGCCCACCCAGCCCGCGCTGCCGCTCCTGGAACGCCAGGACGAACGCGAGCGCCTGGTGCGCCTGCTCGCCCGCGGCCGCTCCGTACGCCTCACCGGGCCGTCGGGCTCCGGCCGCACCGCCCTGCTCGACCTGGTCGCCGAGGACTGCGCGGATCTCGCCCCCGACGGCGTGGTCCGCCTCACCGGCTTCCACCGCACGACGGCCGACCTGCTCCACGAGCTCTGCCACGCCGTCTACGACGCACCCCTGCACCGTCCCGGCCCGGACGAGTTGCTCGACCTGGTCCGCGACATCGGCGCGGTCGTCGTCCTGGACGACATCGAGTTCGGCGGCGCCGCCCTCGACGAACTCCTCGACGCCACCCCGGAATGCGCCTTCCTCGTCACGGCGACCCCGGACGTGCCCGCCCCGTCCGCTGAGTCGGCCGTCGAGGAGGTCTTCCTCAGCGGGCTGGACCGCGCCGGGGGAGTGGAGATCCTGGAGCGCGCCGTCGGCCGCGTCCTCACCGAGGAGGAGGCCAACTGGGCCGGCGACCTCTGGTTCGAGTCCGAGGGCCTGCCCCTGCGGTTCGTCCAGGCCGGTGCCCTGCTCCGGCAGCGCGACCAACTGCGGGCCAGCGCGGGCGCCGTGGAAGACCTCGGCGTCTTCGAGGACGTACGGCACCCGGTCGACGCCCCCTTCGACACCCCGCTCGACACGGACGCCGACAACGGCGGGGACATACCCCTGCCGTCGCTCGGCGAGGCCGCCGCGCCCGCACGGCTGCTCGCCTCCCGGCTGAGCGCCTCCGCCCGCGCCACCCTGCGCTTCGCCGTCGCCCTCGGCGGCGAGGTCCCGCACCAGGCGCACCTGCCCGCGCTGGTCGGCGACACCCACGCGGACGCCGCCCTCGGCGAACTCGCCTCCTGCGGACTGGTCACCCCGGTCGGCTCCCGCTACCGCCTCGCGGCGGGCGTGCGGACCCAGCTGGAGGCCGCCGGGTACGCCGACGACGTCACGGACGCCGCCCGCGCCGCCGCCCGGCACTACACCTGGTGGGCCGGACACCCCTCCGTCACACCCGAGCGGGTGTGCGCCGAGGCCGACGCGGTGCTCGCCGCGCTGACCGTCCTGGGGCCGCAGACGACACCGCCCGCCGAGGGCGAGGAGAGCACCGCCGTCGGACTCGCCCGCACCGCCGGGCCCGCCTTCGCCGCCGGACTCCACTGGAGCGCCTGGGAGCGGGCGCTGCGCGCCGGCGCCGAGGCCTCCCGGCTCTCCGGAGAGGTGACCGAACAGGCCTACTTCCACCACGAACTGGGCATCCTCGCGCTCTGCGGCGGCCAGCTCGAACGGGCCCGCGCCGAACTCGAGGCGTCCATCGGGCTGCGCGGCGCCCTCGCCGACAAGCGCGGCACCGTCGCCGGCCGCCGCGCCCTCGCCCTGGTCGCCGACCTCGCGGGCGACGTGCCCGGATTCGGAGCGACGGCGGGCGAGGAGGTGCCCGACGCACGCTACGAGGAGTCGGCCTCGCCCCCGGGCGGGGTCCTGTCCCCGTTCCCGCAGCTCCAACTGCCCACCGACGACACGGTGGTCACCCACCGGGCCGCAGCCACCGCGCCGCTGCCCAGGGTCCAGGGCGGCGGCGTCCGGCGGCTGGCCCGGCGCAACCTCGTCGCGGCCGGTTCGGGCGCGGTGCTCGCCGCCGTGCTCGGCACCATCGTGACCCTCGGCATGACCTCGAACGACAACGCGGACAAACCGGCGAACAACGTCAGCGTCCACCCGTCCGCCAGTGAGGGCACCGACGAGGGCGACCTGGGCGCGGACACCCCCAAGAAGGACAGCGGCGGCAACGGCGACACCGGCAGAGTGGTCAGCCGCCCGACGGATCCCGGCCCCGACGGCACGTACGGCACGGCGGACGACCCCACGCCGACCCCGGACCCGACCCGGCCCTCGGACGACCCGAGCGGTACGAAGGGGACGGGCGGCGGCGGTTCGCCGAGCACGCCGTCGAAGCCGACGTCGTCCAAGCCGTCGACGCCGTCCTCGACGCCGACCAGGTCGACTCCGTCCTCGACGCCGACCAAGTCCGCCACGCCGACGCCGACCGAGACGCCGACGACCAGCCCCACGGGCACGACGCCGTCCACTCCGTCGACGTCGGACTCGGCCAGCGGCCCCGCCTCCAGCGCCCCGACGGCCACGAGCGGTTCGGCGAGCGGTTCGGCCAGCGCCCCGCAGAGCAGCGGTACGGGCTCGGTGATGTGACCCGGTGATCCCACGCGGGTGAGGCCGGGCCCGGCAGGGGCCCGGCCTCACCGGTGTACGTACGGCGACGCCGCTCAGAACAGCCGCAGCTTGTCGTCCTCGATGCCGCGCAGCGCGTCGTAGTCCAGCACCTGGCAGCCGATGCCGCGGTCCGTGGCCAGGACGCGTGCCTGCGGCTTGATCTCCTGGGCGGCGAAGATGCCGCGGACCGGGGCGAGATGCGGATCGCGGTTCAACAGCTCCAGATAGCGGGTGAGTTGCTCCACCCCGTCGATCTCGCCGCGCCGCTTGATCTCCACGGCGACGGTCTGGCCGTCGGCGTCCCGGCACAGGATGTCGACCGGGCCGATCGCGGTCATGTACTCGCGCCTGATCAGGGTGTAGCCGTCGCCGAGCGTTTCGATGCGGTCGGCGAGCAGTTCCTGGAGGTGCGCTTCCACGCCGTCCTTGATCAGGCCGGGGTCCACGCCGAGCTCGTGCGAGGAGTCATGGAGGATCTCCTCCATCGTGATGATCAGTTTCTCGCCCGCCTTGTTGACGACGGTCCAGACGCCCGCCGTCTCCTCGGAGTCGCCCGGCTCCTCCTTCAGCGTGCAGGGCGGCGACATCCAGTTGAGGGGCTTGTACGCCCGGTCGTCCGCGTGGATCGAGACGCTGCCGTCCGCCTTGACCAGGATCAGGCGGGGGGCCGTGGGGAGGTGGGCGGTGAGCCGGCCGGCGTAGTCGACCGAGCACCGGGCAATGACGAGACGCATGGTCGGCAACGCTACTCGACGCCCCGCCGCCCACGCGATTCGCCCTGGAGACACGAGTTCACACCTGGCCGATTGTGGGCCTAAAGGGATCGGCACATGTACGCATTCTGCTGGTGCCGTCACCGTCCGCTGCCTACCGTAGTAAACGGGAGGTCGCCGTGTGTGTACTCAGCGTGTTCGATATCGCGAACTCCCTTATCTGTCCGGCAACCCCTGCTGTTCGGGGGTGCGAGAGGAGTACCCATGTCGCTCGACGTCTCACCGGCCCTACTCGAACAGGCCGAGCGAGGCGAGGTCGACGAAGCTGCCTTCGTCGACTGCGTCCGGACCTCCCTGCCCTACGCATGGGAGATGATCAGCTCCCTGGTGGCCCAGCTGAAGGTGGACGGCGGAGACTTCGCCGACAACCAGACGCCCCCGCCGGACGAGCAGGCACGCGGTCAGCTGCTGCGCGCGCTCGCCAGTGACGCGATACGCGGCGCGCTCCAGCGGCACTTCGGTGTGCGGCTGGCGTTCCAGAACTGCCACCGGGTGGCGGTGTTCCCGTTGGATGCCTCGGCCGATGCGCGTCTGGCCCGTTTCACCTCGGTGCGCAGTCAACTGCTGAACCAGTCCCCGGACCTCAGGGACTGCTGACGCGGAGCCCGCCGACTGCTGACGCAGTGAGCCGCTGCTTGCCGCTCCACCCGCGGGAGGTGCAATCAGTACTGGAGCGGCAAGCCCCACACCGGGAAGGGGAGTTGCCCGGTCAGCGCAGGTGAGGCAGTACCTCGGCACCCAGCCGTCGTACGTTCTCCTCCGTCGCCGCAAGGTCCCCGGAGCCCTCCACGAGCAGGGCGAAACGGGAGATGCCGGTGCGTTCCGAGGTCGCCGCGAGGCGGTCGGCGCACAGGCGGGGGGTGCCGACCGGGTGCAGTCCGCAGAGCAGTTCGGTGTAGGCCACCGGATCGCGCATCGCCCGCGCCCGGCCGTCCACCGTCACATGGGCGTCCAGGCCCTGTTTCAGCCAGCCCGGCATCGCCTTCAGCAGGGTCTCCGCCGCGTCGGTGCGCGTGTCCGCGATCTGGCAGACGCCGGCCGACACATGGGCCGCGTGGGCGATCTCCTCGCCCGGTCGTCCGGCCGCCCGCGCGTGCCGCCGCCACAGGCCGATCATCTCGGCCTTCTCCTCGTCCCCGACGTGCATCCCGAGCAGCATCGGCAGCCCGCGCTCGGCCGCCAGCCGCACGCTCGACGGGGAGGTGCAGGCGACGACGACCTCGGGGCCGGGCAGGTCCGTCAGCGCCTCCGACGGGCGCGGTACGACGGGGACCTCACGGAAGGAGAACCGCTCGCCCGAGGCCGCCACCGCCGGTTCGCGCAGCCAGCGCACCAGCAGATCGAGTGATTCCGGGAATCCGCGCTCGTAGGCCGCGAGGCCCGCGCCGAAGACCTCCAGGTCCACCCACGGGCCACCGCGCCCGACGCCGAGCGTGAAGCGGCCGCCGCTGGTGACGTGCAGCAGCGCGGTCTGTTCGCCGAGGGCCACCGGGTGCACGGTGGGCAGCACGCTGACCGCCGTGCCGACCCGGATGCGGTGGGTGCGGCCCAGCAGCAGGGCGGCCAAGGTGATCGCGGACGGGCACGTGCCGTACGGCACGAAGTGGTGTTCGGCCAGCCAGACCGCGTCGAGACCCGCCTCCTCGGAGACCTGCGCCGAGCGGACCGCCCGGTGCAGCGCCTCCCCCTGGCCCTGGCCCGGGAACTGGGCGGCCAGCACAAAACTTCCTACGCGCATCGCATTTCCTGCTTCCTTGGCTCCGACCCGGAGCTCCCCCACCCGGCATAACCGTGCGACACGTGCCGAGGACACGGCCTGGCGAAGGGATTTGCGGATTGTCTGCAGAATGACGTGGTCCGCTGGGGGACTTGTGGGGGTTGGTTCCCTACGCCTACCCCCGTCGGTGACGCGTAGGCTGGACGCAGCCCGTGCTCCCTGTATAGCCCCGTGAGGTGTCCCGTGTCCCCGCGTCGCAACCGTCCCAAGGGCCCCAAGGACACCGCCGCGTCCGGCCGGAGCGCCGAGGACGACCGCGCGGGCCGGTACGGCGGCTGGCAGTCCACCGAGAACTGGCGGGGCGAGGAGTGGAGCGTGCGGCACGTGGCCGGAGCCAGCGCGGAGGGCAAGACCTACCGCTGCCCGGGCTGCGACCAGTTGATCCCCTCCGGCGTCCCGCACGTCGTCGCCTGGCCGGAGCACTCGGGCGTCGACGACCGCCGCCACTGGCACAAGGCGTGCTGGAACGCGAAGGACCGCCGCACCACGCCGGTGCAGCGGTCCCGTAACGCGCCGAGGTTCTAGGAGTTCCGGATCACACGTCCCGCTTCTGCAGCAGCGCGTACGCCCCGGCGAACGCGACGGCCGTCACACCCAGCATGATCCACAGCGGGTCCCAGCCGGTCGGGCCGGACTGGCTCAGGGAGTTGGAGTAGAAGACGCTCAACTGGTTGGGGACCGAGTACTCGACCAGTTTCTCGCGCAGGCTGGACAGCGACTCGGAGAACATGAAGAGCGCGATCACCAGCGGGGCGAGCAGCGCACCGATCATGATGGTGATGGCGCCCGCCGAGTGCCGGATGATCGAGCCGATCACGAGCGACAGCAGCCCGAGCAGGGCGATGTAGAGGCTGACGCCGACCGTGGCCTTCAGCCACTCCCCGCCGGAGGGGTCCTTGGCGCCGTTGCCGTCGAGCATGGACACCTGGGTCATGGCGACGAAGGACGCCGACGCCAGGGTGACCACGAACGCGACGACGAAGAACACGATCGCCTTCGCCGCGAGCACCCGCCCCCGGCTCGGGCAGGCCACCATCGTGGTACGGATCATGCCGGTGCCGTACTCCGAGGCCGTGGTCAGCACGCCGAGCGTGATGATGCACATGCTGCCCAGCAGCAGCCCGAAGAAGCCCAGGCCGAGCGGGCTCTCGCCCTCCAGGTCGGAGGAGGAGTTCGACACCAGTGCGCCGGCGGCCAGCCCGATGCCGATCACGAGCAGCACGAACACGCCCAGCGTCCATATCGTCGAGCGCACCGACTTGATCTTCGTCCACTCGGAGGCGATCGCGTGCCCGAGGTGCGTGCGCACCACCGGGATCGGCGAGGTGTATCCGGGATACGGGACTCCGGGCGCCGCCTGCCACTCGGGCGCGGCCGCTGGTGCCTGCGGCATCGGGGGCTGGTGGGTGCTCATCGGGCGTCCTCGGGCTTGGTCAGGTCGGCGGGGGCGGAGTCAGCGGCGGCGGTGGGCTTGGGTGATTCTGCGGCCGGGGCAGGGGCCGGGGGCTGCTGCTGCGGCGCGGGCGGGGTCGCCGGGGCGGCGGGTGCCTGCGCCGGCGGCTGGGCGTAAGGATTCGGCTGACCGGCACCGGGAGCGCCGTACGCCCCCGCGGGTGCTCCGGGGCCGCCGTACGGCCCGGCGGGCGCCCCGCCCTGCTGGGGCGGCGGCGGGGCGTACCAGCCCGGCTGGCCCTGGCCCGGGACCGGCATGGGCGGCTGGGCGCCGGGCGGCAGCGGCTGGTGGAGGCCGGCCTTCTGGTCGATGGTCGAGCGGTAGTCCACGGCGCCCTGCGTCATCCGCATGTACGCCTCTTCCAGCGAGGCCTGATGCGGGGACAGCTCCCAGAGCCGTACGTCCGCCTCGTGCGCGAGGTCGCTGATGCGGGGCAGCGGCAGCCCGGTGACCCGCAGCGCGCCGTCCTGCTCCGGCAGCACGTGTCCGCCGGCCTCGGTGAGCGCGGAGGTCAGCTTCTCCCGCAGCTGCGGCTCGGTGTCCGGGGTGCGGACCCGCGCGAAGTCGGCCGAGTTGGCCGAGATGAAGTCCCTCACGCTCATGTCGGCGAGCAGCTGGCCGCGGCCGATGACGATGAGGTGGTCGGCGGTGAGCGCCATCTCGCTCATCAGGTGGCTGGAGACGAACACGGTCCGCCCCTCCGCCGCCAGCGCCTTCATCAGGTTGCGCACCCAGAGGATGCCCTCGGGGTCGAGGCCGTTGACCGGCTCGTCGAACAGCAGCACCTGCGGGTCGCCGAGCAGCGCGGCCGCGATGCCGAGCCGCTGGCCCATACCGAGGGAGAAGCCCTTCGAGCGCTTCTTCGCCACGTCCTGGAGGCCGACGACCCCGAGCACCTCGTCCACCCGGCGGGCCGGGATGCCCGACAGCTGGGCCAGGCACAGCAGGTGGTTGCGGGCGTGCCGGCCACCGTGCACGGCCTTGGCGTCGAGCAGCGCGCCGACCTGGCGGGGTGCGTTGGGCAGCTTGCGGTACGGATAGCCGCCGATCGTCACCGTGCCCGCGGTCGGGTTGTCCAGGCCGAGGATCATCCGCATGGTGGTCGACTTGCCCGAGCCGTTGGGCCCGAGGAAGCCGGTCACGGCGCCCGGTCGCACCTGGAAGGAAAGGTTGTACACGGCGGTCTTGTCGCCGTAGCGCTTGGTCAGGCCGACAGCCTCGATCATGCTCCGCACCCATCGAAAGGATCAGGACAGCAGGGCACACGCCCCCGTAAGGGTTAGGAGGATATCCGGGCGCTGACGGTTCCGCCCAAGGGCGAGTAAAGCCGAAGCGCTCCGCTCACCGAGCAGCACATGGCCGCCCGCCCCCCGAAAGCACCCTGACCGCCGACAGGGCGTGGGCCGGTGGGATCTACGCCCCGCCGCCCCTACCCATTCCCGTCCCCAGGGGCTCCGCCCCTTCGACCCCGTCAGGGCTCGGCCCGACGTTCACGACCCACAGCACCATGATGCCCAGCCCATCCCGGGGCCCGTACGGGTGTCGTCGCCGAGGCGGGGGACTGCCCGCACGATGCGGCGGTGGGCCTGGTCGGGTGGGTGTCGGTCGGACTTCTGTGCCGGGTGTGCGGCCGTCAGGCGTCCCGCTTCCGCAGCAGGACGTAGCCGCCGGCGACCGCCGCGACGACCCACAGCACCATGATGCCCAGCCCGCCCCACGGCCCGTACGGGGTGTCGTCGCCGAGGCGGGGGACCACCTGCATGATGCGGCTGCCGGCCTGGTCGGGGAGGTAGCGGCCGATCTTCTTCGTGGCGTCGACGTTGCCGAGGATGTTGGAGATGAGGAAGAAGAACGGCATCAGGATGCCGAGGGACAGCATCGGCGAGCGCAGCATCGCGGCGACGCCCATGGAGAACACGGCGATGAGGGTCATGTACAGCCCGCCGCCGATCACCGCCCGCAGCACCCCGGGGTCGCCCAGCCGCGCCCGGTGGGGGCCGAGCACGGCCTGGCCGAGGAAGAACGCGGCGAAGCTGGTGGCGAAGGCCACGACCAGCGCGAGCCCGGCGGCCACCGCGATCTTGCTGAACAGGAAGGTGCCGCGCTGCGGTACGGCCGCGAGCGAGGTGCGGATCATGCCGGTGCTGTACTCGTTGGACACGACCAGCACGCCGAACACGATCAGCGCGAGCTGCCCGAGGGTCATGCCCGCGAAGCTGACCAGGGTGGGGTCGTAGGAGAGCCGCTCCCGGACGGGCATCCTGTCGTACTGGCTCCTCGACAACGCCGAGATCAGCATGCCGACGGCGACGGTGACGACCACGGCGAGGGACAGCGTCCACACCGTGGACGCGACGGACCGGATCTTGGTCCATTCGGACCGGACGACATCGACGGCGGCCATGACGTCACACGCCCCTCTTCCGGTCGGCGCCCCAGCCCTTCGGCACGGGCGCGGTGTCGCTGTGCGCGTGGTACTCCACCGACTCCGCCGTCAGCCGCATGAAAGCCTCCTCCAGCGAGGCCTGCTGCGGACTCAGCTCATGCAGCGCGATCCGGTGCTCGGCGGCCAGCTCGCCGATGAGCTCGGCCTTCCCGCCGTCCACCTCCAGCGCCCCGCCGCCCGCCTCCACGACCGTGATCCCGGCCCCGTGCAGCACGTCCAGCAGCCGCTCCTGCTCGGGACTGCGGACCCGGACGTACGCCCGCGAGTTCCGCCGGATGAACTCGGACATGGAGGTGTCCGCCAGCAGCCGCCCCTGCCCGATCACCACCAGGTGGTCGGCGGTCAGCGCCATCTCGCTCATCAGGTGCGAGGAGACGAACACCGTCCGCCCCTGCGCGGCCAGCGATTTCATCAGGGTGCGGATCCAGTGGATGCCCTCCGGGTCGAGCCCGTTGACCGGCTCGTCGAACATCAGGATCCGCGGGTCGCCGAGCAGCGCCCCCGCGATCCCGAGCCGCTGCCCCATCCCCAGCGAGAACCCCTTGGCCTTCTTCCGCGCCACCGAGGTCAGCCCGACGGTGTCCAGCACCTCACGCACCCGGCTCTTCGGGATCCCGTTGCTCTGTGCCAGGCACAGCAGATGGTTGTACGCGCTGCGGCCGCCGTGCACGGCCTTGGCGTCCAGCAGCGCCCCGATGTACGTCAGCGGGTCCTTCAGCTGGTCGTAGTGCCGGCCGTCGATGCGGACGTCCCCGGCGGTTGGATGGTCGAGCCCCAGGACCATCCGCATGGTCGTGGTCTTCCCGGCCCCGTTCGGCCCGAGGAAGCCCGTGACGATGCCCGGCCGTACGGCGAAGCTCAGGCCGTCGACCGCCAGCGTCTCGCCGTACCGCTTGGTCAGCCCGTCCAGCTCGATCATGCGGCCACGCTAGAACGGGACGAAGCCCCCTGCCACCGGGGGAGTGGCAGGGGGCTTCGACCGCGCTCGGTCGCCGAGAGGACGGGTGTTACCGGGACTGCTGGGCCGGGACCCCGCGGGAGATCGGCTCGTCCTCGGCCGGCGAACCGGCCGCGGCCACCGCGGCGCCCGTGAGCGTGGCGAGCATCTCGCGGACGTTCGTCAGCTGGGCGTTGATGCTGTCGCGGCGGTTGGTGAGCGCCGCGAGCTCGCGCTCGGATTCCGAGCGGATGCGGTCGGCCTTGGCGTTGGCGTCGGCCACGATGTCCTCGGCCTGGCGCTGCGCCGTCTCGACGGTCTGGCGGGCACGGCGCTCGGCGTCGGTGCGCAGCTTCTCCGCCTCCAGGCGCAGCTGCTCGGCGCGGTGCTCGATCTCCGCGAGACGCTTCTCCGCCTTCTGCTGACGCGAGGCCAGGTCGCGCTCGGACTGCTCGCGGCGCTTGGCCAGGTTCGTCTCGAAGTCGGCGGCGGCCTGCGCGGCCTTGGCGCGGGTCTCCTCGAAGAGGGCGTCCGCCTCCTCACGCTTGGACTGCGCGTCCTTCTGCGCCTCGGCCCGCAGCTGCGAGGCGTCACTCTTGGCCTTCTCGACGATCCGGACGCCCTCGTCCTCGGCCTTCGCCTTGCGCTCCGCGGCGAACGACTCCGCGTCGTTGCGCACCTGCTGGGCCGACGACTCCGCGAGCTCGCGGTGCTGCTCGGCCGCGCGCCGGGCCTCCTCACGCAGATCCTTGGCCTCCTCCTCGGCGAGGCGGAGGATCTTCTCGACCCGCGCGCCGAGACCCGCGTACGACGGCTCGGCGTCGGTGATCTGGGCCTGGGCGTTCTGGGTTTCGAGATGGAGCTCCTCGATGCGCTTTTCCAGAGCGGTGATGCGGGCGAGAGCGCTGTCACGGTCGGAGACGAGCTTGGAGATCCGTTCGTCCACCTGAGCGCGGTCGTACCCACGCCGCACAAGCTCGAAGCCGTAGGGGGAAGTGTCGCTCATGGGGTTCCTGTCGAATGAGACCGGTGAGGTGATAGGTCGAATCCTAGGGGCCGAAGCGGTGTGTCATCGAGCGGATACGTGTTTGATCTGGAGAATGACACCTCTTTTGAGTGGCTGACGCCCGGACGACTTGCAAATGATCAAGCCGGGTACGGGATCAAAGTACCCAGAAGGCATCAGAACCCACCCTGTCCGCTAGCTGTCTGACGACTTGCCACCCGATCGAGGCGGCCCCACGGTGGCACCCGCCTTGACTCCGCCGTCCTTCCCGGACGACGGGGCCTCAAAGGACTCCAACGCCTCCAACACGTCCTGGACACGGGAGATCTCGGCGTTGATGTCCTCGCGCCGGCGCACCAGGACCTCCAGCTCGCGCTTGCCCTCCTCGACCGTCCGCCGCGCCTCGCGGATCGCCTCGGCCTTGAGCTCCTCGGCCTCCCGGACGAGCGAGGCCTTCTTCTGCTCGGCCTCCTTGAGCAGCCCCTCCGCCTTCTTCACCGCGGCGATACGCACCTTGCCCGCCTCGGAGTTGGCCTCCGAGACGATCTCCTTGGCCTTGGCCTGCGCCTTGGCGTGCTGCTCCTCGGCGGACTTGATGAGCGCGTCGCAGCGGTCGCCGGTCGACTTCATCGTCTCGGCGGCCTCGCGGCGGGCCCGCTCGTGCAGCCCCTCGATCTCGGCCGTGATCCGGTCGCGCAGCTCCTCCGCGCGCTCCCTGATCGCGGTGGCGTCCCGGCGGGCGCCGACGAGCAGCTCGTCCGCGTCCGTACGGGCCTTCTCCACCGTCGCGTTGCCCTCGACCCGCGCCTCGGACACCACGCGCTCGGCCTCCTGGCGGGCCACGCCCACCATCGTGTCGGCCTGCGCCTCGGCTTCCGCGGTGGTCTTCTGCGCCTGCTGCTGCGCCTCGGTCAGCAGCTTGTCGGCCTCGGCCGTGGTCTCCGTGATCAGCGTGTCGACCTGCTCGGCCGCCTCCGAACGCCGCTTGTTGGCGTCCTTGCGGGCCTCGTCCAGGGTCCGCTCGGCCTCCTCGCGGGCGGCCGACAGCATCCGCTCGGCCTGCTCCTCCGCGTCCGCCTTCACCCGCTGCGACTCGCTGCGGATCCGCTCCGCGTGCGCCTGCGCGGACCCGACCGTCTCGGCCGCCTCGGCCCGCAGCCGCTCCGCGTCACCGGAGGCGTCCGCGATCAGCTTCTCGGCCTTGGCCACCGCCTCGGCCCGCACCCGGTCGGCCTCGGCGGCCGTCTCCGACTGGAGCCGCTCCGCCTCGGCGATCGTCTCCGTCTGGAGCCGCTCGGCCTCGTTGCGCGCCTCGGTGATGAGCGTGTCCGCCTGCGTCGCGGCGTCCGAACGGATCCGGTTGGCGTCCTCCCGGGCCTCCGCACGGGCGCGCGCCGCGGACTGGTCGGCCTCGGCCAGCGCGTCCGACGCCTCCGTCCGCACCCGCTGGGCGTGCGCCGCCGCTTCCGTACGCAGCCGCTCCGCCTCGGCGATCGCCTCCGCCGTCATCCGCTCGGCCAGCGCCTTGGCGGCCTCCGACTCGTTCTGCGCCTCGCGGCGCAGCCGGCCCGCGTCCTCGCTCGCCCGCTCCCGCTCGGCGTACGCGTCGGCGCGGACCCGGTCCGCCTCCTCCTCGGCCTCCCGCCGGGTACGGTCCGCCGCGTGCTCGGCGGCGGAGCGCAGACCGGTGATCTCCTCCTGCGCCTGCTCGTGCAGCCCGGCGACGGAGTCCCGTACCTGCTGGGCGTGGAGCTCGGCCGCCGACACCATCTCGGTGGCGCGCCGGTCGGCCTCCTCCACCAGCCGGACCGCCTCGGCCTGCGCGTCCTCCACGCGCCGGCGCGCGGAGGCCAGCAGTTCCTCGCTCTGCTCGCGGGCCCGCTCACGCTCCTGGTCGGCCTCCGCGCGCGCGGAACCGAGCAGTTCCTCGGCCTCGCGGCGACGGCGGGCGGCCTCCTCCTGGGCGGCGGCCAGCGTCTCGGACGCCTCCGTGGCCAGCCGCTCGGCGGCGGCCTGCGCCTCGGCCCGCACCCGGTCGGCGGTGTCCTGGGCCTCCGACTTCAGCCGCTCGGCCTCGGCTGCGGCGTCCGACCGCAGGCGTACGGCGATGGCCTCGCCCTCGGCCCGGGACGCGGACGCGTCGGACGCGGCCTCGTCCCGCAGCCGCTCGGCCTCCGTCTCCGCCTGCTGCTGGAGCGTACGGATCCGCTCGGCGGCCTCCGCGCGCAACCGGTCGGTCTCCTCGCCGGTCTCCCGGCGGATCCGCGCGGCCTCCTCACGGGCGTCCGTCAGGGCCTGCTCGGCGGACGCGAGCCGCGCCTCCGCCTCCTGGTGCAGCCGGCTCAGCTCGTCGGCGGCCTCCGCCTGCCGGGCCTCGGCCGCCCGCTCGGCCTCCTCGCGCAGCTCGCGCGCGGCCTGCTCGGCGTTCGAGGTGATGGTCTCGGCGAGCTCCACCGCCTCCTCGCGGGAGCGCTCGGCCTCCGCGCGGGTACGCTCCAGGGTCTCCTCGGCCTGCCGGCGCAGCGTCGTCGCCCGCTCGATGGCCTCCGTACGGACCTTCTCGCTGTCCGTCGTGGCCTTCTGCCTCAGCTCGTCCGCGTCCGCCTTCGCCTTGGCCAGCAGCTCCTCGGCGGACTTGGCCGCCTCCTCGATCTGCACCACGGCCTCACGCCGGGCCTCGGCGCGGATGCGCTCGCCCTCGGCGACCGCGTCGGAACGCAGCTGCTCGGCCTCTCCGCGCAGCCGACGGGCCTCCTCCTGGAGCTCGACCGTCTTGGCGCGGTACTCCTTGGTGTCGTCCTTCGCCGCACCCTTGAGCTGCTCGGCGATGTCGTGCGCCTCGCCGCGCAGCCGGTCCGCCTCGGTCTCGGCCTCGCGGCGGATCCGCTCGGCCTCCTCGGCCGCGGCCTTGGTGGTGTTCCGGGCCTCCTCGGCCGCCTTGTTCAGCACGTCCTCGGCGGTCTTCGCCGCCTTGGACAGCTGGGTCGCGCTCTCCTCGGCGGTGAGCGAGCGGGCCTTCTCGGCGGCCTCCGCGACGATCTTCTCGGCCTCCGCGCGGGCGTCCGCGACCAGCTGCTCGGCCTCGGTCCTGGTGTTCTCGGCCTCCTTGGTGGCCTCCTCGACCAGCCGGGCGACCTGCTCCTTGGCCGTGCGAGTGCGCTGCTCGTTGGTGCTCTCGGCGCTGGAGAGCGCCTTGGCCGCGGCCTCCTTGGCCTCCGTGACCAGCTTCTCGGCCTCGGTCTGCGCCTTGCGCAGGGCGTCCTCCGCCTCGGCCATGCGCTGCTCGGCGGCCCGGCTCAGCTCACCGGCCTGGCGGCGGGCCGCGTCGGACTCCGTCGCGGTGGAGCTGCGCAGCTGCTCGGCGTGGTCGGTGGCCTCCTGCGCCTGGGTGGAGGCGGCGTTCAGCAGCCGCTCGGCGTCCGTGCGGGCGCGGCGCAGGAGTTGCTCGGCCTCCGCGCGGGCCGCCTCGGCGTCGCTCTGGAGCCGCTGCCGGGCCTCCGCGGTCAGCCGTTCGGCCTCGGCGCGGGCGGCGGCCATGGCCTGCTCGGCCTCGGCGCGGGACTCCTCGAGGAGCCGGCGGGCCTGGGCCTCCGTACGCGCCCGCAACTGCTCCGCCCACGCCACGTTCTCGTTGACGTGCGACTCGACCGTCTGGCGCCGCTCGGCGAGCTCCTGGTCCAGCTGCTGGCGCCGGGCCACGGCCTCCGCGTGCAGCTCGGCCTGGAGCCGGGCCGCCTGCTCGGCGTGCTCCTGGAGGATGCGCTGGGTCTGGGCGCGGGCCTGGCTCAGCTCCCGTTCGGCGTCCTGGCGCAGCTGGTCGGCCTGGATCTGGGCGTTGCGCAGCAACTGCTCGGCCTGATAGCCGAGGTCGCCGCCGGCGAAATCGGGCCGGGACATGATGGTGCGCCGCGCCTCGTGCAACTTGGCGCGCAGCACCTCGACCTGGTAGCCGAGGTCCTCGGCATGCTGGATCGCCTTTTCCCGCTCGGTCTTCAGCCGCTTCATCTCGGCCTCGAACCGAGAGAGGTGGTCGACGTCAGCCGCCGGCTCTCGCTCCTGGCTCTCGTAGCCCCGCACTGCGCGGTCCCATCCGTCCCCTGGTCGCGTGCCTGATCAAACGAGCTCCGTCCATCCGCCGAACGGGGCCCCCGGGGAATGGTGTCAGATCAACGGCGGAGCATGGGCTACTGCCCCGACGCTCGTCCCCCGAAACCCGGACCCCGGCATGCGGTCGTCTCCGTTTCCGGGACGACCGCCCCCAACCCTACCGGCCTCCATGTACGAGGGTCAGTGCTCAGGTGACTCAACAGGCGCGGATGTGACGAGTTCTGTCAGTACCCCATGGCAGTCCTTGGGGTGCAGGAAGGTGATCCGCGACCCCATGGAGCCACGTCGTGGCTCCTCGTACAGAACGCGTACGCCCTTCCCCCGGATGTCCGCGGCGTCGGCGTCGACATCGGCCGTACCGAACGCGATGTGGTGGACGCCCTCGCCGTTCTTCGCCAGCCACTTGCCGACCGCCGAGTCCTCGCGGGTCGGTTCGAGCAGCTGGAGGTACGAGGCGCCGCCGTCGGACGTCTCGTTGATCTTGAGCATGGCCTCGCGCACGCCCTGCTCCTCGTTGACTTCGGTGTGGAACACCTCGAAGCCGTACGTGGCCCGGTAGAACTCGACGGTCGCGTCGAGGTCGTGGCAGGCGATCCCGATGTGGTCGATTCGCGTCAGCATGGTGTTAGTGGAGCGCTCCTGGGATGGTTACGCAACGTGCGCGCGATCACACCGACGGCCGGGTGACGGGGTGCAGTACCGGTCAGTACATTCGAAGTAAACCCTCGTTCACTCCTCAGCTTTGTGCAGCTGGAAGGGGATTCCACCTCATGTCAGCATCGAACGGCACGACCTCCGTCATCGTCGCGGGTGCCCGTACCCCGATGGGGCGGCTGCTCGGCTCGCTCAAGTCATTCTCCGGGGCCGATCTGGGCGGCTTCGCGATCAAGGCCGCCCTCGACCGTGCGGGGATCGGTGGCGACCAGGTGCAGTACGTGATCATGGGCCAGGTGCTCCAGGCCGGAGCGGGCCAGATCCCGGCGCGGCAGGCCGCGGTCAAGGCGGGCATCCCGATGAGCGTCCCGGCGCTCACCGTCAACAAGGTGTGTCTGTCCGGCCTCGACGCCATCGCCCTCGCGGACCAGCTGATCCGCGCCGGTGAGTTCGACATCGTCGTCGCCGGCGGCCAGGAGTCCATGACCAACGCCCCCCATCTGCTGCCCAAGTCCCGGGAGGGCTTCAAGTACGGCGCCGTCGAGATGCTCGACGCCATGGCGTACGACGGCCTGACCGACTCCTTCGAGGGCGTCGCCATGGGCGAGTCCACGGAGAAGCACAACACGCGGCTCGGCATCAAGCGCCCCGAGCAGGACGAGATCGCCGCCCTGTCCCACCAGCGGGCCGCCGCCGCGCAGAAGAACGGCGTCTTCGAGGCCGAGATCACCCCGGTCGAGATCCCGCAGCGCAAGGGCGAGCCCGTCGTCTTCAGCAAGGACGAGGGCATCCGCGGCGACACCACGGCGGAGTCCCTGGGCAAGCTGCGCCCCGCCTTCGCCAAGGACGGCACCATCACCGCCGGCTCCGCCTCGCAGATCTCCGACGGCGCCGCGGCCGTGGTCGTCATGAGCAAGGCCAAGGCGCAGGAGCTGGGCCTGGACTGGATCGCCGAGATCGGCGCGCACGGCAATGTGGCGGGCCCGGACAACTCCCTGCAGTCGCAGCCGTCCAACGCGATCCTGCACGCGCTGAAGAAGGAGGGCCTGGAGGTCTCCGACCTCGACCTCATCGAGATCAACGAGGCCTTCGCCGCCGTCGCGGTGCAGTCAATGAAGGACCTCGGGGTGTCAACGGAAAAGGTGAACGTCAACGGCGGCGCCATCGCCCTCGGCCACCCGATCGGCATGTCCGGTGCCCGTCTGGTCCTGCACCTCGCCCTGGAGCTGAAGCGCCGGGGCGGCGGGGTCGGCGCGGCGGCGCTGTGCGGCGGCGGCGGTCAGGGTGACGCGCTGATCGTGCGCGTGCCCAAGGCCTGAGCGCGTTCTCTGTAGGTCCCTTTCGCGAACGGAGCTGTGATGCAGGACGTCTCCTCTCTGGTGGCCCAGGCCAGGGAAGGCCGGCCGCGGGCCGTGGCCCGGCTGATCTCCCTGGTGGAGGGGGCGTCTCCGCAGCTCAGGGAGGTTATGGCGGCCCTGGCGCCGCTGACCGGGAACGCGTACGTGGTCGGTCTCACCGGCTCCCCGGGCGTCGGCAAGTCGACGTCCACGTCGGCGCTGGTGACCGCGTACCGCAAACAGGGCAAACGGGTGGGGGTCCTCGCGGTGGACCCCTCCTCGCCCTTCTCGGGCGGCGCGCTGCTCGGCGACCGGGTCCGCATGTCGGACCACGCCTCCGACCCCGGCGTCTACATCCGCTCCATGGCCACGCGCGGCCATCTGGGCGGTCTGGCCTGGGCGGCCCCGCAGGCGATCCGTGTGCTGGACGCGGCGGGCTGCGACGTGGTCCTGGTCGAGACGGTGGGCGTCGGCCAGTCGGAGGTGGAGATCGCCTCCCAGGCGGACACCTCGGTGGTCCTCCTGGCCCCGGGCATGGGCGACGGCATCCAGGCCGCCAAGGCGGGCATCCTGGAGATCGGTGACGTGTACGTCGTCAACAAGGCCGACCGTGACGGCGCGGACGCGACGGCTCGAGAGCTGAACCACATGCTGGGGCTCGGCGAGTCCCGGGGCCCCGGCGACTGGCGCCCGCCCATCGTCAAGACGGTCGCCGCCCGTGCGGAGGGCGTCGACGAGGTCGTCGAGGCCCTGGAGAAGCACCGGGCCTGGATGGAGGAGCGCGGAGTCCTCGCCGAGCGCCGCCGCGCCCGCGCCGCCCGCGAGGTCGAGACCATCGCCGTCACCGCCCTGCGCGAACGCATCGCCGACCTCCACGGCGACCGCCGCCTCGGCGCACTCGCGGAGCGGATCGTCGCCGGCGAGCTGGACCCGTACCGGGCAGCGGACGAGCTGGTGGCGGGCCTGACGGAGAGCTGACCGCCACCGGTTCCTCGCCCCCGCCGCCCCTACCCATCCCCATCCCAGGGGCTCCGCCCCTCCAACCCCACCGAGGGCTCCGCCCCTGCACCCTGGCGGGGCTGCGCCCCTGGACAGCCGGGGGGTGTGCTCACCGGTTCTGGCTGGGCTTTTGCCTCCTGCCCCCTGGCGGGGCTGCGCCCCTGGACCCTGGTGGGGGCTGCGCCTCTGCGCCCGCCCGGAGGCTTAGCCTCCTGACGCCGCTGCAGGGCTGCGCCCCTGCAGCCCGGTGGGGCTGTGCCCCCTGCACCTGGCAGGGCTGCGCCCCAGGACAGCCGGGGGGTGTGCTTACCGGTTCTGGCGGGGCTTTGCTCCCTGCACCCTGGCGGGGCTTTGCTCCCTGCACTCTGGTGGGGCCGCGCCCCTGCACCCCGTTCGGGGCTTTGTGTTTCTGCGTCCTGGCGGGGCTGCGCCCCTGCGCCCCGTCTCGGGGCGCAGGGACTCCCTGTGGCGCGGTTGCCTGTCCCCTGGCGGGGGCTTGGGTCACGTGTCGGCCTGCGTCGGCGTCCCGGTCGGGGGCAGGCGCCGGTGCCCTGGCGGGGTGCCCCCTGCACGGGCTGCGCCGCGGCTGTGCTCCGTCTGGTGCTGCGCCTGGCTTCTGGCCGGGCTCAGCCCGTGCCCCGTCTCGGGCGCCGGGCCCTTGCCCGGGCCTTCCTCACCCCGGTGCTGGTGCCGCGCAGCGAAGCGGCAGGCGAGACCTGAACACCCGCCTGCCGCTTGGCACCGCCCCCGGTCAGGTCAGGGGCGTCCCCGTTGGCCTCGCAGGTGGTCGGCGATGGGCTTCAGGGCCTTGTCCAGTTCCGTCAGGGCCTCCGGCGACAGCAGGTCGATGAAGTGCTTCCTGACGGACGCCACATGATGTGGGGCGACCTTCTTCATCGTCTCCATGCCGTGCTCGGTCAGGACGGCATAGAGCCCGCGGCGGTCCGACTCGCAGTTCTCGCGGCGGACCAGGTTCGCGTTCTCCATACGGGTGATCTGGTGCGAGAGCCGGCTCTTCGACTGAAGGGTCGCGGACGCGAGGTCGCTCATCCGCATCCGTACGTCGTCCGACTCGGACAGATTCACCAGGATCTCGTAGTCGTTCATCGTCAGGCCGAACGGCTGCAAGTCCTTTTCGAGCTGGTACGTCAACAGCCTGTTGACCTCCAGGTGGGTGCGCCAGGCGCACTGCTCCGCATCGGTCAGCCAGCGCGTGGCCGTCTCGGTCTCCATGAATGAAGTCTACCTAAAATGTTGAAATGCGAACTAGTGAGGGTGGTGTGACTGTGCGCACGCGTTCGATGTCACACTCCGCAGACTACCGCTCACAGCCCGAAGCGACGCTGGAGGTCCCCCAGCTGTCCGGGAAGGCGCGGTGCCGCCGACGGTTGCGCTCCGTGTCCATCCGGTGCCCCCGCGCCACCTCCGGGCACGCCCGGCTGCTGCGGAACCGCCCCCGTCGCCTGCTCCGCCATCAGCGTCTCGGTCGACTGGAGCAGCACCGTCCCGGCCCCCACGAACTCGAACTGATGCTCCTCCCCGGAGGCCCCGCCGAGCCCTGTCATCGCACGTAGACCGCCCATTACGCCCGTGAGGTACCCGTGGTCGTAGTGGTGGCACGGCGACGGGCAGTCGGCCCAGCCGACGAGCGCCTGCGGGTCCACCCGGATGGGGGGTTCCATGAACACCACCGGACCGTTAGATGCGGCCACGAACTTTCCGGTTCCGATGAGTGTCAGAAAACCCGGCACGATCGACTGCTTGAGAGCAAGACTTGGCTGAAAAGCGAGCAGGTTGCCCGAGCGAATGGTCAGGTTGCCGTCGTCCAGGTCGTATGAATTGACGTCGAACGCCCGGTCGGCGAGCAGCATCTTGCCCGACCCCGACGCCACGACCCAGTCGCTCGCGTGCAGAGGCGAATGGAACGACGTACGGACAAGTCGGTCGAGTCGCCCGTGCCCGATCCCGTTGAACTCGATCGCCCCGTAGTAGGCGATCATCTTCCCCTTCTGGAGGAACCACTCGGCGCTCTTGAGCTCCACGCAGAACGTGTACTTGTTGACGTTGTCGTCGACGGGCAGCGTCATGGGGTCGTACACCACGGGGCCGCCGGGCCCGCCGGGGGTTCCGTACCCGCTCACAGCTTCTCCTCCGAGGCCTGGACGAACACCGTGCCGTTGCCGCTGAGCTCCAGCTGGAACGCCTCGCCGGAGCCGCGCCCCACCATGTCGCGCCAGCCCAGAGCCGTGGACAGCTTGTTGCGTACGTCGCCGTGATGGGCGACGTACGCCTGCGGGTCGACGTGGACGGGCCGCTGCGGTGTGATCGGGACCTCGAAGACCCCGCCGTGCGCCATCACCGCCACCGCCCCCTGTCCCTGGAGGGTCGTGGTGAACAGGCCCTGCCCGGTGACCTGCCCCCGGACCATGCCCATGACCCCGCCCTGCGAGCCCATGAACATCGTCCCCTGCCGCAGGGTGCCCTCGAAGGCCAGCAGCCGGTCCGCCTCCACGTAGAGGGTGTCGCCGGAGAGGTTGATGACGTGGACGTGGTGGCCGCCGTGCCCGAAGAAGACGGTGCCGCTGCCCTCCACGGTCATGAGGGGCGTGGCCTCGCCGGCGACGCGCCGCCCGAGCATCGACATGATCCCGCCCTGCCCGCCCTGGATGTTGGGCGTGAAGGAGACGTCGCCCTTGTAGGCGAGCATCGCGCCGCGCTGGCTGAACAGCCGCTGCCCGGGCACGACTGTGGCCTCCACCATCTTGGAGTTGATCTCGCGGAGCGTCATCTCACACGTCCCCCGCGATCGTGTTCCGCTCGCTCGGCTGTACGTACACCAGCCCGTCCCCCTCGAACCGGATCTGGAAGGCCTCGCCGCCGCCCTCTCCCAGGAAGGTGCGGAAGCTCACACCCGACTGGAAGGACTGCCGGACGTTCCCCTGATGGGCGATGTAGGCGCCCGGGTCGACGATCAGCGGGTACTGGGAGCTGACCCGGAGCACGACCGCCGGCCCGTCGGACGTGATCGCCGCCTGTCCGTGCCCCTCGACGGTCGTCGTGAACAGCCCGTTGCCCTGGGAGGCGCCGCGCAGCCCCGTGAAGGTCGTCCCGGTGCGCAGCCCGGCGTCGGTCGCGAGCAGGTTGCTCGACTCCACGTACAGCTTGTCCCCCTGGAGGGCGACGAGGTTGATCTCCGAGGCCCGGTCGGCGAACCAGCACGTCCCGTGGCCCTTCACCTCCATCACGGTCATCTGCTCACCGGTGAGCCGCCGGGTCACCATCCCCCGCAGACCCTCACCGCCCCCGCTCAGCTTCTTGAAGGCCATCTGGCCGTCGTACGCGACCATGGAGCCGTTCTTCGCCTTCACGGCATCACCGGTCATGTCGACGGCGAGCACCTTGCTTCCTTGAAGTCGGAACATCGCCACGGAGTGAAGGTAGCGGTGGACAGAGGGGACGGACAGACCGTTCCTGGAACTAGGGACTGAGCGGGAGTGAGTCCTGGTGCCAGGACTCGTGCTCAGCCGCGTGCCCCGAGCGGTTGTGGGCACGCTGGTCGCCCGCTTTCGCTCCGCGTCCGGCGCCGACGGATCGTGTCCGTGGTCCGGGAACGCGGGGGCGGGTTCCCTCACGCCCCGGGACGCCTGATGCGGCCTGGACGGTCCGATGCCCCACCGCATCACTCCGGTGTGGTGGGGGCGGTGCCGTCCGTCGCCGGATCGGGTGTCCCAGGGCGCGTCGTCCGATCGCCACGGCGGCGGCCTCGTGGCGTGTGGTGGTGCGGGTCGTGGTGGTCAGGGGCCGTTGCCAGTGCTGGGCGCCCCAGCGGCTGGTGTAGGCCGGGTCGACGGCAACCAGCGGGATGCCGAGTTCCGCGGCCATGGTCACCAGCCTGCTCCGCAGCCTGGCTGTGGGCATACCGGAGATCAGCCGGCGGAACTGCTTGCGCTGCCCGTGCTTCTCCCGGGACTTCTCCGCCTGGAAGTCCAGGTCCTCGATCGCGAGTGCCAGGCCGTGCCGCTTGGCCCAGTGCAGCAGGCGGATCAGGGCGTGCCGGATTTGGGCGTCGCGGTGCGGTGCGCTGCCGGACAGGTCGTAGTCGAACCTGCGGGGCTCACCGACCGGGTTGCCATGTGTGTCCAGGCGCCAGGCGGCCAGGTGGTCGGCGTTCATGTCCACACCGGCCAGCCCCGAGGTGCGGACGGCCTCCAACGGCACCATCGTCACCGGCGGCTTCTGCCAGGAGGCAGTCAGGTACCAGCGGCCACGGCCGATGTCGTGGTGGAGGCGGTAGGCCACGGCACGGTTGGCGGTCACGCGGTCGGCCCACTGCTCGCCCCGGTGCCGGAAGCCGACCCGGCAGGCGAGCACGTACCGGCCGTGCGGCGCGTTCGCCAGGTGGGCCAGCGGCGCGGGCAGTTTGATGCTCACCTCACCGTCCGGACTGACCCGGATCGTCTCGTTGCCGTACCGCTTGCCGGACTCGCCGTCGGCCTGGCAGAACCAGCGCTTCGCCCCCCAACGCAGGCGCCATCCGGCCTCGCTCATGTGCGCGGCCTGAAGGTTGTGCCGGGCGCGCAGCAGCTTCCGCCCGCCGCGCACCACCCGCACGCGCCCGGCCTGGCACTGGGCGCGTTCCTGTTCCAGCCGGTCTTCGAGCAGGCGCAGGCGTCGGGACTTGGCGAACCACTCCTGCTTCGAGCGGTAGCCGCCCGGTCGGCCCTTGGAGCCCTTTGCCCCGACCGGCAGCGAGAGCCGGTGCGTGGTCGTGTCCACGCCTGCCTGGAGGTTGTGGACGTGGGCGAGCTGACCGCGCCTGGCCAGCGCCCACTGGTCGTGCGTGGCCTTGGTGATGCTGCCCGCCCAGCGGGAGGAGGACTCGCCGGTCAGAACACGTTTGCGCTCCGCCCACTGATCACTGTCGTGATCCAGGGCCGCGGCGCAGCGGGCCTTCAGGTCGCGGGAGGCCAGGGACCCGAGCAGGTCACCGACCAGGCGCAGGATCTTATCATCCTGTGCGGTCAGGCCCTTGAGGCTGTCGCGGATCGCCACCCCGGACGGGCCGGGCACCACGAACGAAGCTGCCACCACACGCAACCTGTCCACCGCCATTCCCGTCCCGTGCCGAAGAACCCGTCACGACGCTCAACGAACACCTCGCGCAAAGGTCACACATTCGATGCAGGAACTCGCGTTCCACACCCAGGCGCGCGCACGATGTGCCCGAGGCGCTCACTCATACACACCAGAACGCGCCCAAGCACAGTCAAGCAGCAGCAGTTCGCCACCCCTCTCGCGGAGGCCGGGCGGTCGTTTGTCACAATGGGGCGAAGCTTGTGCTTCCGTTCACAAGGCGACCGCGTCGTCAGCGACTCTCCCACCGAAGGTGACCCGTGGACCTCAAGACAGCCTCCGCCATCCGCCGCCTGCGCCTGGTCTCCGTGCCGGAGGGCATCTCCTGGATCGTGCTCGCGTCCTGCACGGTGATCAAGTACACGGTCGCCTCCGGCTTCGACGTCGCCCCCGTGCTGGGCCCGATC
Organism: Streptomyces sp. NPDC001480; assembly: GCF_042894725.1. Classification (NCBI taxonomy): domain Bacteria; kingdom Bacillati; phylum Actinomycetota; class Actinomycetes; order Kitasatosporales; family Streptomycetaceae; genus Streptomyces; species Streptomyces sp. NPDC001480. The sequence continues at coordinate 342,547 of NZ_JBIAVX010000011.1, forward strand.
CACGGCGTGCTGTTCATCCTCTACGTGCTCTTCTGGCTCGACGCCTGGAACCGCACCAAGTGGGCCAAGGGGACGGGGGCCATGTACTTCGCCTACTCGATCATCCCCGGCGGTGGCTTCGTCGCCGAGCGCAGGCTCCGCCGTGAGGCCGAGGACGCGGTCATCGCCGCCCGCGCCCGCAAGGAAGGGGTCGTGAACGCATGATCGTCGCCTTCTCCGTGACGCCCCTCGGCGTCGGCGAGGACGTGGGGGAGTACGTCGCCGACGCCGTCCGCGTGGTCCGCGAGTCGGGCCTGCCCAACCGAACCGACGCGATGTTCACCTCCGTCGAGGGCGAGTGGGACGAGGTCATGGACGTCGTCAAGCGTGCCGTCGCCGCCGTCGAGGCACGCGCCCCGCGTGTGTCGCTGGTACTCAAGGCCGACATCCGTCCCGGTGTGACCGACGGCCTCACCTCCAAGGTCGAGACGGTCGAGCGGCACCTGGCCGGCTAGCTCCGCCCGCCCAACCCCCGGCCCCGTGCCGGGGGTTTCTCATGTCCGCCCGCACGCACACCTCTTTGACCGACCTCTTTGAGCGACTGCTCAAAGAGGTGTAGCTTCCGTTGGGCAGGTGGTTGAGCGGTCGCTCAAACGGCCGGTCCTGCCGACGACAGGGGGACACGACGATGGCGCTGCGAGCGCTCCACATCGAGACGCGCATACGGGCCGATCTCGACGAGCTCCGGGAACGCACCCAGGAACCGTCGCAGCGGCGACGCTGGGCGTCCCGCTTCGCCTTCGTCGACGACTGGCGCTGTGTCCCCGACGCCGACGGCGTCCGCTTCCTCGTCGGCCACGACCACCGGCTGCTGCCGCGCCCGCTCGGCGGGTGGGCGACGGCCTGGTCCCTGGACCGGCTGAGGCTGTGGGCCGAGCTCGGCGTCACCCCGGAGCGGGCCCGCCGGAACTGGCTGGCCGAGCTCGTGGTCCGCGCGCTGGTGCTCACCGTCTGCGCCACCGGTCTGAGCCTCGGCCCCGCCAGTCCCCTCTTCGGTCCGCTCGGCGCCGCCGTGTCCTTCCTGTGCCCGCTGCTCCTCGTCGTCGGTGTCTTCCTCGCCCTCTTCAAGGCGCCCCTGTCCTGCACCCCGGCCGCCCGCCGCTGCCGGCGCACCCCGCCCCCGCCCGTCGGCAGCCCGTGCGTCCTGCGCACCCTGGGGAACCGGTCGTGAGCCCGGAGCAGGCGAAGCCCCAGAAGCCACAGCCCAAGCCACAGGGCAAGGCCCAGTCCAAACCGCAGGGCAAGGCCCAGGAGACCAGGACCAAGCTCCTGGAGGGCGCCCTGCGTGTCCTCACCGAACAGGGGATCGCCAAGACGTCCGCCCGTACGGTCGCGGCGGCGGCCGGGGTCAATCAGGCGCTGGTCTTCTACCACTTCGGCTCGGTGGACGAACTCCTCGCGGCGGCCTGCCGGTACGGCGCGGAGAACGCGGTGGCCCGGCACCGTACCCGGCTCGCGTCCGTGTCCTCCCTCTCCGAGCTCCTCGCCGTCGGCCGGGAGATCCACGAAGAGGAACGGGCCGGCGGCCACGTCGCCCTGCTCGGTCAGCTGCTGGCCGGCGCGCAGACGCACGAGGCCCTGCGCCCGGCCACGGCGGCGGGCCTCGACCTGTGGATCGCGGAGATAGAACGGGTCCTCAGGCGGGTGCTCGCGGCGACCCCGTTCGGTGAGTTCACCGACCCCGCCGACCTGGCCCGCGCGGTCGCCGCGTCCTTCGTCGGCATCGAGCTGTACGAGGGCGTGGACGAGGCGGGCGCCCACGCCGCCCTCGACGCCCTGGAACAGCTCGGCGCGCTCGTGGCCGCCCTGGAGGACCTCGGGCCCGTCGCCCAGCGGGCGGTCCGCCACCATCTGCGCCGGACGGCCCGGAAGGCGTAGGCGACCGAAAGCCGAGACGGAGCTGACCGGAATGTGACCGGCGGGTAGGGTCTGGTGACGTGCCGAAGCCTCTCAGCCTTCCCTTCGACCCCATCGCCCGCGCCGACGAGCTCTGGAAGCAGCGGTGGGGAAACGTGCCGTCGATGGCGGCGATCACCTCGATCATGCGGGCGCACCAGATCCTGCTGGCCGAGGTCGACGCGGTGGTCAAGCCGTACGGACTGACCTTCGCGCGGTACGAGGCGCTGGTGCTGCTCACCTTCTCCAAGGCCGGGGAACTGGCGATGTCCAAGATCGGTGAGCGGCTCATGGTGCACCCCACCTCCGTGACGAACACCGTCGACCGGCTGGTGAAGTCCGGCCTCGTGGCCAAGCGGCCCAATCCGAACGACGGGCGCGGCACCCTCGCCAGCATCACCGACAAGGGCCGGGAGGTGGTCGACGCGGCCACCCGGGACCTGATGGCGATGGACTTCGGCCTCGGGGTGTACGACGCCGAGGAGTGCGCGGAGCTCTTCGCGATGCTGCGCCCGCTCAGGATCGCGGCGCACGACTTCGACGAGGACTGAGCCGGGAGCCGCCCGGGGGCGACCCGAGAGCGACCCGGGACAAGATCTCCCGGAACGGGCGGTTACGCTCGACGGCATGAAAAAGAGCGTGCTGACCCGCTACCGCGTCATGGCCTACACCACCGGTGTGCTGCTGGTGCTGCTGTGCCTGAGCATGATCGCGAAGTACGGGCTTCACATCGACGGCGCCGCCGACTTCACCCGGGTCGTCGCCATCGCCCACGGCTGGCTGTACGTCATCTACCTGGTCTTCGCCTTCGACCTGGGCTCCAAGGCCAAGTGGCCGGTCGGCAAGCAGCTGTGGGTGCTGCTCGCGGGGACGATCCCGACCGCCGCGTTCTTCGTCGAGCGGAAGATCAGCCACGAGCTGGAGTCCACGGTCGCGGACCAGGCTCCGGCCGTCGCCAAGGCGTAGGGTCCGCCGGGCAGGTCCACCGGGCAGGTCATGAGCCTCCACCGCCGCGCGAGCGCCGCGCGGTGGTCAGCCGTCGACATTTACTAGGACGTCCTAGTAAATTTGAAGGCATGGACGCTGACGCCATCGAGGAAGGCCGCCGTCGCTGGCAGGCTCGCTACGACGCCGCGCGCAAGCGCGACGCAGACTTCACCACGCTCTCCGGCGATCCCGTGGAGCCGGTGTACGGACCCCGGCCGGGGGACACGTACGACGGCTTCGAGCGGATCGGCTGGCCGGGGGAGTACCCCTTCACGCGCGGCCTGTATCCGACCGGCTACCGCGGGCGTACGTGGACGATCCGGCAGTTCGCCGGGTTCGGCAACGCCGAGCAGACCAACGAGCGCTACAAGATGATCCTGGCCGCCGGCGGTGGCGGGCTGTCCGTCGCCTTCGACATGCCGACGCTGATGGGCCGCGACTCCGACGACCCGCGCTCGCTCGGCGAGGTCGGCCACTGTGGGGTGGCCATCGACTCGGCGGCGGACATGGAGGTCCTGTTCAAGGACATCCCGCTGGGCGACGTGACGACGTCGATGACCATCAGCGGCCCGGCCGTGCCCGTCTTCTGCATGTACCTGGTCGCCGCCGAGCGGCAGGGCGTCGACCCGTCGGTCCTCAACGGCACGCTCCAGACCGACATCTTCAAGGAGTACATCGCCCAGAAGGAGTGGCTCTTCCAGCCCGAGCCGCATCTGCGGCTGATCGGTGACCTGATGGAGCACTGCGCGGCCGGCATCCCCGCGTACAAGCCGCTGTCCGTCTCCGGTTACCACATCCGGGAGGCCGGTGCGACGGCCGCGCAGGAGCTGGCGTACACGCTCGCGGACGGGTTCGGCTACGTCGAACTGGGGCTGTCGCGGGGCCTGGACGTGGACGTCTTCGCCCCCGGTCTCTCCTTCTTCTTCGACGCGCACGTCGACTTCTTCGAGGAGATCGCCAAGTTCCGGGCCGCGCGGCGGATCTGGGCGCGGTGGATGCGCGACGTGTACGGGGCGAAGAGCGAGAAGGCGCAGTGGCTGCGATTCCACACGCAGACCGCCGGGGTGTCGCTGACGGCCCAGCAGCCGTACAACAACGTGGTGCGTACGGCCGTGGAGGCGCTGGCGGCGGTGCTCGGCGGGACCAACTCGCTGCACACCAACGCCCTGGACGAGACCCTCGCCCTGCCCTCCGAGCAGGCCGCGGAGATCGCGCTGCGGACGCAGCAGGTGCTGATGGAGGAGACCGGCGTCGGCAACGTGGCCGACCCGCTGGGCGGTTCCTGGTACGTCGAGCAGCTGACGGACCGGATCGAGGCCGACGCCGAGAGGATCTTCGACCAGATCAAGGAGCGGGGCCTGCGGGCGCACCCCGACGGGCAGCACCCGATCGGGCCGATCACCTCCGGCATCCTGCGGGGCATCGAGGACGGCTGGTTCACCGGCGAGATCGCCGAGTCCGCCTTCCGCTACCAGCAGGCGCTGGAGAAGGGTGACAAGAGGGTGGTGGGCGTCAACGTCCACACCGGCTCGGTCACCGGGGACCTGGAGATCCTGCGGGTCAGCCACGAGGTCGAGCGCGAGCAGGTCCGGGTGCTCGGTGCGCGCAGGACGGCGCGGGACGAGGCACGCGTGCGCGCGGCCCTGGACGCCATGCTGACCGCCGCCCGCTCCGGGACCAACATGATCGAGCCCATGCTGGACGCGGTACGCGCGGAGGCGACGCTGGGGGAGATCTGCGGGGTGCTGCGGGACGAGTGGGGGGTGTACACGGAGCCGGCGGGCTTCTGACCCGGCCCTTTTCCTTCCCCCGCCACCCGGGGCTACGTCGCGAGGTCTTCGCTCGTGGTGGGGGAGGTCAGCCCGTGCAGTAGCAGGCGGGTGAAGCTTCGTACCCATTCCTCGTCCGCCGGCTTGCCGCTCACCAGGGTGCGGTGGACCACCGCACCGGCGACCACGTCGAAGATGAGGTCGGCGGTGCGGGCGGCTTCGTCGGGGTCGGGTTCCGGGGGAAGTTCGCCGCGGGCCTGGGCGCGGGCGCGGCCCTCCAGGACGAGGCGTTTCTGGCGGTCCACGATCGAGGCGCGGATGCGTTCGCGCAGGGCGTCGTCGCGGGTGGATTCCGCGACCGCCGCCATCAGGCCGCTCTTGGCCTCGGGGCGGGCCAGGATCGCCGCGAACTGGAGGACCACGCCCTCGACGTCGGCGGCGAGGCTGCCGCGGTCGGGGAGTTCGAGTTCGTCGAAGAGTTCGGCCACCGCGTCGACGACGAGTTCGTTCTTGCCCGCCCAGCGGCGATAGAGCGTCGTTTTCGCAACCCCGGCCCGCGTGGCCACGTCTCCCAAGGTGAGCTTGGACCAGCCCAGTTCCACCAGCGCCTCCCGGGTCGCGGCCAGGATCGCGGTGTCCGCGGCGGCGCTGCGTGGGCGGCCGGGGCGGCCGGCGGGGGTGTGGCTCTGCATGTCCCGACCATAACCGGCGGTTCCTGTGAGGTCGTGAGGGAGATCACCGGGGCGGGGTGTCGCCCGTACCCGCGATGGCATTACGCTACGACTCGTAGCGAAAGCTCGTGGGGACCACGCGGGCGACGACCACATGGCGTGGGGTGGGGACCCGGCGCCGCAGCCACGCAGCAGACCGGCAGCACGACGCTTTTTCACACACGCGCGGGAACGGGGGAGGATAGACGCATGCAGCCACGGAACATGTCCATGAGCGGCGTCGTCGACCTCGCCGCGGTGAAGGCGGCCCAGGAGGCCAAGGCCAAGGCGGAGCAGGCGCGCGCCGAGGCCGCCCGGCAGGGCGGCGGCACCGGTGCCGTCTCGCCGGCCGATCTCGTCATCGATGTCGACGAGGCCACCTTCGAACGCGACGTCCTCCAGCGCTCCGCCGAGGTCCCGGTCGTCATCGACTTCTGGGCCGAGTGGTGTCAGCCCTGCAAGCAGTTGAGCCCCGTCCTCGAGCGGCTGGCCGTCGAGTACAACGGTCGCGTCCTGCTCGCGAAGATCGACGTCGACGCCAACCAGATGCTGATGCAGCAGTTCGGGGTGCAGGGCATCCCGGCCGTCTTCGCGGTCGTCGCGGGACAGGCGCTGCCGCTCTTCCAGGGTGCCGCCGGCGAGGCGCAGATCCGGGAGACCCTCGACCAGCTGGTGCAGGTCGCCGAGCAGCGCTTCGGCCTGACCGGCCTGACCGTCGACCCGGACGCCGAGCCCGGCGGGGGTGTGCCGGCGGAGGCCGGAATCCCGGCGGGGCCGTACGACGCCCTGCTGGAGGCCGCCGTACAGGCCCTGGACGCCGGGGACCTGGGCGGCGCCGTCCAGGCCTACAAGAACGTACTGAACGACGACCCGGGTAACTCCGAGGCCAAGCTGGGCCTGGCGCAGGCCGAGTTGCTCCAGCGGGTGCAGGGTCTGGACCCGCAGCAGGTGCGCCGGGACGCGGCCGACAAGCCGGGCGACGTCGAGGCGCAGATCGCGGCCGCCGACCTCGACCTGGTGGGCGGGCACGTCGAGGACGCGTTCGGGCGGCTGATCGAGACCGTGCGGCGCACGGTGGGTGACGACCGGGACGCCGTCCGGCGTCGGCTGCTCGAGCTCTTCGAGGTGGTCGGCTCGGAGGACCCGCGGGTCGTGGGGGCGCGCCGGGCACTGGCTCGCGCCCTGTTCTGAGCGGCTGTTGACCAGTCGCTAAACCTTCCGGGCTTGTGATGCCGGGGTGAAAGATTCGCCGGTGCGGCGTCGGGGCGGCCGCGCTTTACCAAAACTTGGTAATCGCGGCCGCTGTTACTCGCAGTAAAACCAGGGCGTGGATCTGTCTGGTTCCGTCCAGGGATCAATAGTTTTGTTCTGCCCTTGAACGCCACTGAGCGTCGCACTCCGAGACCGCCGGGTCGTTCTTCGGTTATCCGGCCGTTACTAGTCAGTAACGAAGCCCCTTGTGCGGGCGGCGAGAATGCACCACGATCGGCCACGCTCGGTCCATTCCCGTACCCCCGACAGCCGGTCGGGTCAACGGGGCAATCTGGGTCCCCACCGAGCAGAGTCGGCGGCAGTGGCGCCGGCTCTAGGACAGGGGGGTCTTCGCCGCACGGCGAAGCCTGTCCAGCAAGGTTGTGCGTGATGCGTGTCAGGCGCGACCAGTGGTTGTCGCTCGGGGGTGATCGCCGGTGATTCGGTCGCGGTTCGCGCCACCGAGTACGGGCGCTCCCCTTCCCGAGGACGTAGCACTTCTCCCATCCCTGCCCGGCTGAGCCGCCGAAGCGGTGGCGAGCGAGGGCCAGGAGATGTACGTCCGAGAAGGAGGAAATATGGAGTCCCAGGTGCGTGGCGGGACCAGATGGAAGCGGTTCGCTGTGGTCATGGTGCCCAGCGTCGCCGCTACGGCCGCGATAGGTGTCGCCCTTGCGCAGGGCGCTCTCGCTGCGTCGTTCAGTGTGTCGGGGCAGGACTTCAAGGTGAAGGCCGGCAAGCTCGTCGGCACCGGCTTCAGCCAGTACGGCGCGATCGACTCAGGCAAGAGCCTTGAGGGCAAGGACGAGGCGCACCCGGTTGCGGTTTCGGCGTTCGACCACGCCAGCATCACCAACATGTGCCAGTCCGTGGTCACCCCGATCCCGTTCCTGAACAAGCAGGTCACGCTCAAGCTGACCGCGGGTGACAAGGGCACGGACGTCCAGGCCGACCAGCTCTACATCGATGTCGCCAACCTCGACTCGACCATGGCCGAGTTCGACCACATCGACATCGGCGTCGCCGCCGGCAGCGCCAAGATGAAGCCCAAGGACGGCGAGAAGACGAACCCGTTCGGGTTCGCTCAGCAGGCCGACAAGGCCACGCTGACCAATGTGCAGCAGACGGCGTGGGCCACCACGGCCGGCACCTTCAAGCTCTCCAACCTGCACATGGGGCTGAGCTGGGGCAGCGGCGAAGGCATCGAGTGCTACTAGGCACTCAGTGACGGGCGGGGGAGCCGGCAAGGTCCCCCGCCCGTTACCGCTCCACCCTCGTCTTCACATCCCCTCACATCTCCATCGCACCACCACCTTCAGTACAGCAACGCCGCACCAGGGAGCTGTTTTCCATGAGCGCCGAGACTTCTGCTGCACCCGGCCAGTTCGCCCAGCGGAGGCAGCAGTTCCGCGCCTGGCGGGGCACCCGGCCGTTCTGGGCCGGTCTGTTCGTCTTGCTCGGCGGCTTTCCGATCATGTACTTCCCGTACGCCCACCTCAAGCTCGGCAACCTGACACTCGCGATGTCCACCACCGCGGGAGCCGGGTCGCTGATCATCGGTGTGCTGCTCGTCGTCCTGGGGATCAGCCTCTGGTTCCAGAAGCACGTACGTGTCTTCGCAGGTGTGGCGGCGATCCTGCTGGCGCTGGTGTCCATCCCCGTGTCCAACTTCGGCGGCTTCGTCGTGGGCTTCCTCTTCGCCCTGATCGGTGGCGCGCTCGCCGTCGCCTGGGCACCGGGCGCGGAGCCGCAGCCGGAGCCGCCGGCGGAGGCAGCACCGGCCGAGGGCGGTGCCCCCGAGGCCGCACCGCTGCTCGACAAGGACCTGGGCGGCGCGGGCGAGTTGAACGACCTGTCGGGAACGAGCCCCGCCAACGGGGCGAACGGGAGGCACAGTGCCGGCTGACGAGGTGACCCACGGGACCGAAGTGGACGGGTCCCGCGCGAGAACCGGGCCCCGCCACGCGGCACCCAGGAAGCCGCTGTTCACCAGGTTCCACATGCCGGCCGGCAAGGCGATAGCCACCGTGGCGATGCCGACCGCGGTGCTCATGGGCTTGGGCGTGACGTCCTCGCTCGCCATCGCGGACAGCGCCGGCACGTCCAACAGCCAGAAGGCCGCGGAGTACAAGGACTGCGTCAAGGCGCTCGACGACTCCAAGGACACCTCGGCCTCGCCGTCGCCGTCGGCGAGCGAGTCCACCGGCACGGCGACCCCGTCTCCCTCGGCTTCCGCCGACGCCGGCAAGGACAGCACCAAGGGCACCGGCAAGGACTCGGGCAAGACCTCTTCGTCGGATTCAGGTAACGACGACAAGGCCACACCCAAGCCGACCGCGACCTCCGGCTCCTCCGACTCGGGCTCCGGCAGCGGCGACACGGCCGCCACGCCCACCCCCACCCCGTCGGCCTCCCAGAGCAGCGGTGGCGGCCTGCTGGACACCATCGGTGACACGATCGGAGACGTCCTCAGCGGCGGCACGAAGGACTCCGGCACGTCCGCGAGCCCGACGCCCTCGGCGTCCGAGTCGTCCTCGCCGGCCACCTCGACGTCCTCGGGTACGTCCTCCTCGTCCGGCTCCGCCGACAAGGGCAGCGCCACCGACACCGTCAAGGACACCGCCTCCAAGGCGGCCAAGACGGTCACGGACACCGTGAAGGACACCACCGACAAGGCGACCAAGACGGCCGAGGACGCCACCCAGGCGGCCAAGGACGCGACCGCGTCGGCCACGCCCAGCCCGTCCGCCAGTTCCAGCACGTCCCCGGACGACTGCCCGGCGGCCACCGACAAGGTCAGCGGCGTCGACAACCAGGTTCTCGTCGCGGACGACCCCTGGTACCTGAACGCCAGCTCGCTGACGCTAAAGGGCGCCGACTACCAGGGCGTCGTCGAGGTGAGGACGGCCAGTGGGGCCACGAAGAAGGTGCTCAAGTACGTCATATCCAACGGCACTGAAATCGGCGACCTGCACCAGACGGTGAAGGACAAGCAGTCGGGCAAGACCTACCACGTGCAGGCGGCCAAGGGATCCAAGTCGGAGATCACTGGCGGCAAGACCACGATGTACACCGAGAGCATCTCGGGCAACCTGCTGGGCCTGGTCCCGGTGACGTTCAGCCCCGACAGCCCGCCGCCGCTGAACATCCCGTTGATCTACATGACCAATGTCAAGGTGGTTCAGGCGGCCCAGTTCGGCGGCAACCTGTCCATCCCCGGGATGCGGCAGTACATCGACGGCTGAGCGTAGTCGTACCTCCTCAACGGACCTTTCCGGGAGCCGCGAAGGACTGTGCCCCGCCGGGTTTCGACCCGGCGGGGCACAGTCCTTCGCGGCTTCGGGGCGCCCCCTTCGTCACCCCTTGAGCGAGGCGACGAAGGAGGCCCAGGCGGCGGCGCTGAGGAGCACGGCGGGGCCGTCGGGCACCTTGGAGTCACGGACAGGGACCAGGCCGGGGACGTTGGCGGCGACTTCGAGGCAGTTGCCGCCGTCCCCGTTGCTGTAGCTGGACTTGCGCCAGAGGGCGGCGCCGGGGAAGTCGCTGGCTACCTCGACACACTCCCCGCCGTCCCCGTTGCTGTAGCTGCTCTTCAGCCAGAGCGCGTCACTCAAGTCGATCCGGTTGCTTGCCATTTCGGTAATCCTCTGCGGCGGCCTTGATCATGGCGAGGGACGTATCTGGTGACAGAGCGACGGCCCTGAGCCGATCGTATGCCTTGCGGTACTGCTTCACGAGGGCTGGATCATCGATGGTGTCCCCGCTGTAGGACGCCTCGGTGTAGATCAACGGAGGGGCATCCGAGAAGGTCATGATCATGATGGAGGCGGCCATCAGGGGATACGCGCCGCAGCTCCGCGGAACGATCTGCGGAGTGATCCGGCGTCGGTCCGCCAGCTCCGCAATGCGGTCGAGCTGCGTCGTCATGTCCTGTGGCGACACGATGGGGTCCGCGAGCAACGACTCGTGCAGGATGGCCCAGTACTCCGGCACTGGGTTGTCGCCCTCCAGGAGACGGGCGCGGTCGAGCCGCGCCTGCACCTTCTCCTCGACCCAATCGTCCGGGGCCGACGGGTGGGCGGATTGGACAAGCGCCCGTGCGTATGGAGCAGCCTGAAGCAGCCCTGGCAAGATGCTCGGAGACCACAACTCGATCGACTCGGCGTGCTTCTCCGCTTCCAGAGCCTTCTCGAAGTACGCGGCATGCGGCCCCCGTCTGGCCCTCCGCACGTCCTCACAGTGCCGCTCGAAGAACCCGTCCGTGCCCAGCACCCGATCCGCGTGCCGGGCCAGATCGACCGGCATCCGCCGTTCCCCGCGCTCGATGTCGCTGAGGTAGGTCTTGCCATAGAAGCTGCCTTCGAGAAACGCCTCCAACGACAGTCCCGCCGCTTCCCGCTTCCACCGCAACTCCTTGCCGTAGAAGTCGGGGACGCTGATCGAACCGTCGATGTCCTTGCGTCGGACCACGTGCTCACCGCCGTAACTCACTGTCCCGTTTCCGCCATTCACGTCGCGGACGCGAACCGTCTTCCACGCTAGCGAGTCAGGCGACACTCTGTGAGGTGTTCGTCACACACCGCACAGAAGGCTGAAACGCCTCATGCCCGACCAGCCCCCCACCGCCTACGACGTCACCCTCTGCGTCGAGAATCTCCGCGCCGCCCTCGCGCTGCACGGCACACTGCCATCCCTCCGGGCGGACCTGGCTAGCTTCGCGAACGCACGCCCCACCGGTCTCGTCGCGCTCGGGAACTGCAACACCGCCACGGCTCACGCGCTCGCCACCGCCCTCCAAAAGTCGGCGGGTGAGCGATGACGTTCGAACTCAGCCTGCTCGCGACCCCCAAATCCGTACCCGAACTCCGCCACCACCTTCGCGCACTCGACTTCGAAGTCCGCCTGTGCATGACGGAGTTACTTACCAACGTGATCGACCACCTCGGCGAGGGCACCCCGGTGACCGTCCGCGTCACCGGCACGGACCTCGGTCACACCCGTATCGAGGTCACCGATCCGGACCCACGCGCGCTGCCCACCCTCCTGGCCGCCGACGAAACGGCCGAGTCCGGCCGCGGCCTGACGCTGGTCGACGTACTCGCCCAACGCTGGGGCGTGGAGCAGGGAGCGGACCGCAAGACGGTCTGGTGCGAGCTGGCCCAACCGGGGCGGCAACCGGTCACGCAGAACGAGAGAGCTGCTCGCGCACCCAAGCCGGCTCGGGATTGACGTGAGGCCGACCGTCCACGACAACGGTCGGCACGGTCTCGTTGCCCTCGTTGACCGCCCTTACCGCTGCGGCTCCGGCCGGATCACTCCAGATGTCGACCCAGTGCAACCGGCGGGCACGACGGCCCAACCGCATACGCAGGCGCAGACAGTAAGGGCAACCCGGCCGCCAGTAGACGACAGGCCGGCCGTCGGCCGCGCTGAGGCGCTGCGCTTCCGCGGCTCCGATCGACCTTGGGAAGACGAGGGGCGAGTTCAGGCCCGCGAGCAGCGCGAACACCAGCAGGAGCACTACGGCAGAGCCGGGGCTCCCTTTCAGGACCAGCGCGCTCGCAATGACTGAGCCACAGAGCACGAACAGCATCGGCAAGATCCAAGGGCGCATCACGAAGACGAAGGTTATCGGGATCGAAAACCGGTCATCTGTGATCGCCCATCGCGCCCCGCCAGCCGCCCGTGCGCACAGAAACTTCACAAGATGACGCAGCTCCTCCTGCGGATGAGTGCCTCTGTCCGCAGGCTGACCTGCCAAAAGCTTCACGCCATCCGCTCGCCAAGCAGAAGTAAACACCTGTACGGATCTTTCTATGTGTGCTTAAAGTGTGGCCGCGCACCGGCGGGACCTGACCATTCCGCGTTCGCGCACGTCACTCAGCGACCGGGGGAACGCCGTCGCTCACGGGGAGGGGCTGCTTCGCCATGCTGTCGTGCCTGGCGTCCGTACACGCTGAGCAGGCCGAAACGATGCGTTTCTGAGACACCTTCAAGTAGGCATCGCTGCTCCCTGCTCTTCGGCCGCCCCCACGGCCCGCACCCCCTTGGAACAGAGAAAGGGAGGGCTCCTTGCACCCCAGACCATGGTTCCGCCTGCCCGGGCCACGGAGGCCCGGTAGAGCGGGAAAGCTCACCACCGCCATCACCTCCGTCGCCACGCTGGCCCTGCTCGCTGGCCTCGCAGTCCAGCCTGATCTCGCCCCGAGTCTGGCCGGTGCCCACTCCAGCGACCGGCCGGATGACTGGTTCGAGACCACCGGCGACGAGCAACTCCGTCTCGACCAGTGTCTGATGGGCGACGCGCTGCGCCTCGGCGGCCCGGGCATGTACACCTTCGCCCAGAACGCACTCAACGAGACCCCTGAGAAGCTGCGCGAACTGGCCACTCTCGACGGGGCGTTCAACGGCCCACTGCATGACGCCTACAACAAGGACAAGGCCGCCACCAACGCGAACTGGGAACGGCTGCACGCTCGTGAGGCGGCGTGGGAGAAGCCGCTGGACGGTCTGACGGCTCCGGGCGGCTTCTCCGAGACCGGGTTCCACTGGGTGCCCGGCGTCCATGAGGGAGGCGACTTCTACGACCAGACCGGCCTCGGCAAGTGGGCCGGCGGTCCCGACTGGGTCGAGAAGTTCGACTTCTACGATCCGACCCCCAAGGCCGACGAGAAGACGCTCAAGGCCGTCGACGACCTGGGCAGTCCCCTCTACGCCAAGGAGCCCGAATACCCCGCCCCGGGCCAGCCCACCGACCAGTGGGACCGCGCGTGGAACGAGCATGACGCGTTCGAGTGGCTGCACGGCTTCGCCACGGAGCGTGCCGGCGCCGACAACGCCCGCATCTTCCTCGCCTCGGGCGGCTGGCCCCGCACCGCACCGGAGCCGGGCAGCGCGGAGTACCGGATCGCTGTCGAGGACCTGAAGACCCGCTTCGCCACCTGCGCCTGGCGTGACCCGATCGACCCGAACAAGACGCTCCGCCAGGCGGAGGACGTCGCCGCGCAGGAATGGCAGCAGGAGATCGTCTCCCAGTCCACCCAGCGCAACCAGATCCTCAACGCGAACCGGGACGCCACCACCGCCCTCACCAAGGGCGCCGAGACGATGGCCGAGTTGCTCGGCCAGTCCTGGATCGCCGATCACCTCGCCCGCTGGCAGGACTACTGGAGCGCTGGTGGCATCGGCTGGATCGGTGACGGCCAGCTGGAGATCCAGGTGCCGGCGGCCCAGGGCAAGTGCCTGGACGTGCAGGGATCCGGGACGGCCAACGGGACCCCGGTCCAGATCTACACCTGCAACAACAGCAGCGCCCAGAGGTGGCAGCTGTATGGCTCCTACGACGGCGGCTACAGCCTGCGCAACGTCAATTCGGGCAAGTGCCTGGAGGTGCCGAAGGGCGCCAACGCCAACGGCACCAAGATTCAGATCGGGAGCTGCAGCGACAGCACGACGCAGCAGTGGACGTTCGACGTCCGGGCCGCGGCCGGGCTGCGCAACGCCGCCACGGGCAAGTGTGTGAACCTGGCGACGTTCGACAACGGCAAGGACGCCCAGCTCTACACGTGCAACGACTCCAACGCGCAGAAGCTGCGGGTCGTACCCAAGGACCACAACGGGGACGACAAGCTCGGCTACCCGGACAAGGCCCAGTTCACCAAGGCCAAGTCCGGCGTCACCGCCGCGCAAGCTGGGGCGAAGGCGCAGCTCGCCGTGCTCAAGACGCAGCTGGCCGCCGCGCAGAAGGCCGCCACCACCTCGGACACGGCTGTTCAGGCCGCCTACGGCATCGCCGACACGAACGGTGCTCCCCGGGGCCGGGGCCTGCTGGTGGGTCTACAGAAGGACCAGGTCACCAAGGGCGCCACTGCCGCGCTGACGGCGTTGGAAAAGGCCGGTGAGACGGCCGAGGCCGCGACCCGCGCCTCCGCCGGGGACAGCGCCACCATCGCGCAGCGCGCGCTCGCCCAGGCCGCGCAGTCGAAGGCGGAGTTCCGCAAGAAGGCCGCCCAGACCGCGGAGTTGCAGGCGAAGGCCGCAGCCGATGCGGCCAAGGTCCACCGCGACAACGCCAAGAAGGACAAGGAGACCGCGGAGGCCAAGCTCGCCGACACCCTCAAGGCCGAGGGCGACGCGAAGGCGGCCGCCGCCGACGCGCACGCCAAGCGGCTCGCCGCCGAGGCCGAGGAGAAGACGGCCAAGGCGGAGAAGGAGACCGCCGCGGCCAAGCAGGCCGAGGCCGCCGAGCACAAGAAGAACGCCGAGTCCGAGGCGACGAAGGCGAAGGACGCCAAGGACAAGGCCGAGGCGGCGGAGAAGACCGCCGAAGGCAAGCGTGACGACGCGGTCACGGCCAAGGACCACGCCAAGGCCATGCGCGACGACGCCTGGGACGCCAAACAGAAGGCGGACGCGGCCCGCGCCAAGGCCGACGCCAAGGACGCCTACGCCGACTCTCTCGACTCGGGGGACGCGGCGGACGCCGCCCGCGCCGCTGCGAACGACGCGGACAAGGCCGCCGACGACGCCGAGGCGGCCGCAACAAAGGCCCGCTCCGAGGCCGACGCCGCGACCAAGGCGGCAGCCGACGCCGACGCGGCAGCGACCCGCGCCGAAGCCGCGGCCAAGCGGGCCCGCTCCGACGCAGACGCCGCCCAGGCCGACAAGTTGAAGGCCGACGCGGCGGTGAAGACCGCCACCAGTGCCGCCGCGGACGCCATCAAGGCGTCCCAGGACGCCTCAGCCGAGGCCAAGACGGCCGTCAAGCTCGCCGACGAGGCCGAGCAGCACGCCAAGGACTCCAAGGCGCAGGCCAACGCCGCCAACGCGGAGGCCGCCAAGGCCCTCGCGGCCGCGGCCAAGGCGGCCGGGTTCGCCCACGTCACTGCGCAAGCGGCCGTGGACGCCGGAGAAGCGGCCAAGCAGGTCGCCAACCCGGCCAACGACGCCATACAGCTCGGCTCCGCCTACGTCGACACCGACTCGGCCGCCGGCCTGGTCGTGCTGACCGGGCAGGCGTCGAAGTCCATCGCCGACCAGCAGCAGGCCGTCGCCGACGCGCACGCCAAGAACGCGGCAGCCGAGGCGCAGGCGGCCAAGAACCTCGCCGACCAGGCGAAGGGCGATGCGAAGGAGGCGTACCAGCACGCGGCCAACGCCGCCCAGTACGCGTCCGACGCCCGCACCTACTCCAAGGAGGCCCTCGGCTACGCCGCCGACGCCGCCAAGGCCGCGTCAGCGGCCCAGTCCTCCCTGGCCCGCACCATCGAGTACGACAAACAAGCCACCGAGGACGCCGCAGCCGCCGACACGGCAGCCGGCAACGCCGAGGGCTACGCCAAGGACGCCCGCGACTCCGCCGACGCCGCCGAACTCGACGCCGCCGCCGCCCGCTCCGCAGCGGCCCAGGCCGAACAGGACGCCAAGGACGCCCGCGCCGCCGCCGACCGCGCCGACGCCGCCGCCACCGAGGCCGAACAGGCCGCCAAGGACGCCGACAAGTACGCCAAGGACGCCCAGGAAGCAGCCCAGCAAACAGAGACCAAGAGCCGCAACGATCAGATCGAGACCGGGGCTGGCGGCGTCGGCGGCGTCTTCTTCAAGACGCGGGCCGAACCCGTCGGCGACCCGGAAATCCTGGACAAGAAAAACTGCAACGTCATCGTCCACGTCGGTGACTGCATCATCACCGCGAACATCACCTCCAAGACGTTCGTCGAGATCTACCTGTGTACGGCTACGGACATCCCGGATGTCCAGTCCGGATGCCCCGCTTCCGACACCCTGTTCATCCACACCGTCGAGCTGAAGCCCCAGACCGAAAAGGTCACCTACACGATCACGCCGCAGGAGTTCAACGACGCCGTCGCCAAGGGATTCATCAAGGCCCTCACCGAGGACTTCACCGGCTGCTGGGACAGGATCACAGGTAGCGGCGGAACGCTGGGCAACTGCGGATGGGCAGTCTTCGACATCGCCAGCCTCGTCTTCGGCAATGTCGCCATCAAGGCCATCAAGGACGGCGTGACGGCCCTCGATGCCGCCTTGAAAACCGGCATCGCCATAGAAGACGCGTGGAAGTCCCTGCGTACCGCCGGCCTCAGCGAAGCCGCCATCTCAGGAATCGTCTCAAAGCTCTTGCTGACCAAGTGCTTCCCGGCGGGCACCAAGGTCGCGACGGCAGACGGTCCCAAGCGCATCGAGGACATAGAGATCGGCGACCGGGTCTGGTCGCAGGACCCGGTCACGGGCAAGAAGTCCCTCCAGCCGGTGTTGCACCTGTTCCACCGCACCGTCGACTCCCTGGTCCGAATCAGAACCGACGACGGCCAGGTCGAAGCGACCGACTCGCACCGCTTCTGGGTACGTGAACGGGGCTGGGTCGAGGCCGACGAACTGCGCGCCGGAGACACCCTTGAGACGCGGGACGGCGGCTCCACACAGGTTCTTGGCACCACGGTCGTCAAGGGGTCCGTCGGGGTCTACAACTTCGAGGTCGCCCGAAACCACACGTACTACGTGTACGCGGGTTCGACGCCGGTCCTGGTGCACAACGACTGCATCAAGGACCTCCTCAAGGACCTCGCGAAGGACGGGGACCGCATCTTCCTCGGGATCGCCCCCTGGGTCGATGACCTCGCGAAAAGTCTGGGTGGAACCACGTTCAACGGCGACGCTTTCGCCACCGAGCTGCCCGAGGCGCTGGGCATGGGTAAACGCCCCATATGGACGGTCGGTGTGGAAAGGGCCGTGTCGAACCCCGCCGTCGATCTGTCGGTGTCACTGGACGGCGTCCAGGGTGCCAAGACCGCGGACGAGGCACTTACGAAACTCTTGCAGCGAGGAGAGACGATCACCCCGGGGGACTGGGAGACCGTACGCAAGAACGGTTACGGGACCGCCTGGGAGATGACCCAGCTGCGCAAGTCCGTCCGGTTGGGTGACCGGAGCTGGTCATCGATCAAGTGGTACAGGACCAACGGCGATGGTGTGGTCGAGAGGGTGTTCCCGGAGCGATTCAAATACGCCAACGGTGAGCCGGTGCCCGACTAGGAGGGAGGATAGACACATGACAGATTTCATCCGCGAGGGGCGACTGTTCCGGGTCATCGGGTACAACCCCTCCCACCGGCAGCTGTTCTTGTCCAGCGACGCGTTGCCGGAGCAGCGGACGACGACGCGCATCGAGGTCTACGTGGGTCATGTGAGGCTGATGCTCCTCAAGCCCTATTACCGCAACGGACTTCACATCCGGCGGGCGTCAGCTGCGGAGTTCGCCGTACTGAAGGATCGGCACGAGTTGGAACCGAGCGACGCCCAGTACACCTGGATGCTGGAGCCTGATGGCGGTGGCAGCTTCATCATCGGCGGGCAGCCGAGCTGGCGCGAGGCCGAGTACGAGCTGATGGGCGACCGGGAGGCCCTGTACGACTCATCGCTGCCCTGGCCCCCGGACTTCCCCGTGGAGTCGGGCACCGTCGGCTGACTCGACGAAAGAAACTGAGGGCGCCCCCTGCGACGACAGGGGGCGCCCTCAGCGCCGTACAAGCCTCCCGGCGGAGCCGTCAGTTGCCGCCGCCCAAGTGATGCACCCGCAGCATGTTCGTCGTACCCGGCACACCAGGCGGCGAGCCCGCCGTGATGATGACGATTTCGCCCGGGTTGAAGCGGCCGGTCTTGGTGATCTCCTGGTCCACCAGGTCGACCATCTCGTCGGTGCTGTTCACGAAGGGCACGACGTGGGACTCGACGCCCCAGCTGAGGGCCAGCTGGTTGCGGGTGCCCTCGTCGGTGGTGAAGGCGATGATCGGCTGGGCCGCGCGGTAGCGCGAGAGGCGGCGGGCGGTGTCGCCGGACTGGGTGAAGGCCACCAGGCCCCGGCCGCCGAGGAAGTCGGCGATCTCGCAGGCCGCGCGGGCCACCGAACCACCCTGCGTCTTGGGCTTCTTGCCCGGGACCAGGGGCTGGAGGCCCTTGGAGAACAGCTCCTGCTCGGCCGCGGAGACGATCTTCGACATCGTCTTCACGGTCTCGATCGGGTACGCGCCCACGCTCGACTCGGCGGACAGCATGACCGCGTCGGCGCCGTCCAGGATCGCGTTGGCCACGTCGGAGGCCTCGGCGCGGGTCGGCCGGGAGTTGGTGATCATCGACTCCATCATCTGGGTCGCCACGATCACCGGCTTGGCGTTGCGCCGGCACAGCTCGATCAGGCGCTTCTGCACCATGGGGACCTTCTCGAGCGGGTACTCGACGGCGAGGTCACCACGGGCGACCATCACGCCGTCGAACGCCATCACGACGTCCTCCATGTTCTCGACCGCCTGCGGCTTCTCCACCTTGGCGATGACGGGGACGCGGCGGCCCTCCTCGTCCATCACCTTGTGGACGTCCTGGACGTCCTTGGCGTCGCGGACGAAGGACAGTGCGACCAGGTCGCAGCCCATGCGCAGCGCGAACCGCAGGTCCTCGATGTCCTTCTCGCTCAGCGCGGGCACGTTCACGGCCGCGCCGGGCAGGTTGATGCCCTTGTGGTCGGAGACCACACCGCCCTCGATGACGATCGTCCGCACCCGGGGGCCCTCGACGTCGATGACCTTCAGTTCGACGTTGCCGTCGTTGATCAGGATCTGGTCACCGCGGTCGACGTCGCCCGGGAGGCCCTTGTAGGTGGTCCCGCAGATCTGCTTGTCGCCCGGGACGTCCTCGGTGGTGATGACGAACTCGTCACCGCGTTCGAGTTCGACCGGGCCCTCGGCGAAGGTCTCCAGGCGGATCTTCGGGCCCTGGAGGTCGGCGAGGACACCGATGGCCCGGCCGGTCTCCTTGGAGGCGGCCCGGACACGGTCGTACCGCCCCTGGTGCTCGGCGTGCGAGCCGTGGCTGAAGTTGAACCGGGCCACGTTCATGCCGGCCTCGATCATGGAGACGAGCATCTCGTGGGAGTCGACCGCGGGGCCGAGAGTACAGACGATTTTCGAACGGCGCATGGGGCGATCCTATCGGTTTGTTTCGCTACGGAATATTCCGTCTGGCGGAAAATACAAATGGGCGGCTATGCGCTCAGCCGTGTTACTCCCGTGTAATTGCTCAGCGGTTGTGTCCCACCAGTGCGTAGGTCTGTGTGGCGATCTCCAGTTCCTCGTCGGTCGGCACCACGGCGACGGCCACCCGCGCGTGCGCGGGCGAGACCAGCCGCGGCCGGTCGTCCCGTACGGCGTTCAGCTCGCCGTCCACCGCCAGGCCCAGCTCCTCCAGGCCCGCGACGGCAGCCTCCCGCACCGGGCTCGCGTTTTCCCCGACTCCCGCTGTGAAGGCGACCGCGTCGACCCGTCCCAGCACCGCGTAATAGGCGCCGATGTACTTCTTCAGGCGGTGAATGTAGATGTCGAAGGCAAGTCGTGCCTCTTCGTCGCCCTCGTCGATCCGTCGGCGGATCTCCCGCATGTCGTTGTCCCCGCACAGACCGAACAGACCGCTCCTCTTGTTGAGAAGAGTGTCGATCTCGTCCATGGACATTCCGCCAACACGCGCCAAATGGAAGATGACCGCCGGGTCCAGGTCGCCCGACCGGGTCCCCATCACGAGTCCCTCCAAAGGCGTCAGCCCCATGGAGGTGTCCACGCACCGGCCCTTCTCGACCGCAGAGGCCGAGGCGCCGTTGCCCAGGTGCAGCACGATGACGTTGACCTCGGAGGGATCCTTGCCCAGCAGCCGCGCGGTCGCCCGGGAGACGTACGCGTGCGAGGTGCCGTGGAAGCCGTACCGCCGGATCCGGTGCCGGTCGGCGATCTTCGGGTCGATCGCGTAGCGTGCCGCGGACTCCGGCATGGTGGTGTGGAACGCCGTGTCGAAGACGGCGACCTGCGGCAGGTCGGGACGCAGTGCCTGCGCGGTACGGATACCGGTGAGGTTGGCCGGGTTGTGCAGCGGCGCGACCGGGATCAGCCGCTCGATCTCGGTGAGCACCGTGTCGTCGATCACCGTGGGCTCGGTGAAGAACATGCCGCCGTGCACCACCCGGTGCCCGATCGCGGCCAGTTCGGGCGAGTCCAGGCCCAGGCCGTCCCTGGCCAGCTCCTCGGCGACCGCCTTGAGGGCGGCGTCGTGGTCGGCGATCGGGCCGTTCTGCTCCCGGGTGTCGCCGGTGGTGACGCAGGTGTGCTTGAGCCGCGAGGTCTGCTCGCCGATGCGCTCGACCAGCCCCACCGCCAGCCGGCCGCTGTCCCGCATGTCCAGCAGCTGGTACTTCAGCGACGAGGAGCCGGAGTTGAGGACGAGGACACGGGTGGGGCTGACGTGGGTGGGACTGCTCACAGCTCGGACGCCTTCTCGCTGGGGTGCTGGGCCTGGATCGCCGTGATGGCGACGGTGTTGACGATGTCCTGGACGAGCGCGCCCCGGGACAGGTCGTTGACCGGCTTGCGCAGCCCCTGGAGGACCGGGCCGACGGCGATCGCGCCGGCCGAGCGCTGCACGGCCTTGTAGGTGTTGTTGCCGGTGTTGAGGTCGGGGAAGATCAGCACGCTGGCCTGCCCCGCGACCTCGGAGCCCGGCAGCTTGGTGGCCGCGACCGACGGCTCCACGGCGGCGTCGTACTGGATCGGCCCCTCGATCTTCAGATCGGTCCGGCGCGTGCGGGCCAGCTCGGTCGCCTCGCGCACCTTGTCGACGTCGGCGCCCGAACCGGACGTACCCGTCGAGTACGACAGCATCGCGATCCGCGGCTCCACGCCGAACTGCTGGGCGGTGGCCGCCGACTGGATGGCGATGTCGGCCAGCTGCTCGGCGTTGGGGTCCGGGTTGACCGCGCAGTCCCCGTAGACCAGCACCTTGTCCGCGAGGCACATGAAGAACACGGACGAGACGATCGACGACTCCGGCTTCGTCTTGATGATCTCGAAGGCGGGCCGGATGGTCGCGGCGGTCGAGTGCACGGACCCCGACACCATGCCGTCGGCGAGCCCCTCCTCGACCATCAGCGTGCCGAAGTAGTTGACGTCGGAGACGACGTCGTACGCCAGCTCCACCGTCACGCCCTTGTGGGCGCGCAGCTGGGCGTACTTCTCGGCGAAGGCGTCCCGCAGCTCGGAGGTGGCCGGGTCGATCAGCTGGGCGTCGCCCAGGTCCATGCCGAGATCGGCGGCCTTCTTGCGGATCTGCTCGACGGGCCCGAGCAGCGTCAGGTCGCACACGCCCCGGCGCAGCAGCACCTCGGCCGCGTGCAGCACGCGCTCCTCGGTGCCCTCCGGGAGGACGACCCGCCGCTTCTCGGAACGGGCCCGTTCGAGGAGCTTGTGCTCGAACATCATCGGGGTGAGCCGGTCGCTGCTCGGTGCGGAGACCCGCCTGGCCAGCTCGGCGGTGTCGGCGTACCGCTCGAACAGGCCGAGCGCGGTCTCCGCCTTGCGCGGGGTGGCCGCGTTCAGCTTGCCCTCCAGCGAGAACAGCTGCTCCGCGGTGGGGAAGCTGTTGCCGGCCACGGACAGCACCGGGGTGCCGGGGGCGAGGCGGGCGGCCAGCGTGAGGATCTCGTCGCTCGGCACCTCGTCGAGGGTGAGCAGCATCCCGGCTATCGGAGGGGTGCCGGCGCTGTGCGCGGCCAGCGAGCCGACGACCAGATCGGCCCGGTCGCCCGGGGTGACCACCAGACAGCCCGGGGTCAGGGCGCCGAGGAAGTTCGGCAGCATCGCGCCGCCGAAGACGAAGCCCAGCGCGTCCCGGGCCAGCCCCGAGTCGTCCCCGAGCAGCACCTTGGCGCCGAGGGCCTGGCCGATCTGGGAGACCGTGGGGGCGGACAGCGCGGGCTCGTCCGGCACCACGTAGCAGGGCACCGGCAGCCGGGAGTCGAGCCGCTGGGCGATCTCGTCCCGGTCCTCCCGGGCCACCCGGTTGGCGACCATGGCCAGCACGTCGCAGCCCAGCCCCTCGTACGCCCGGTAGGCGTTCCGGGTCTCCGCGAGCACGGACTCGGCCGTCTGCCTGCGCCCGCCCACCACCGGGATCACGGACGCGCCGAACTCGTTCGCCAGCCGGGCGTTCAAGGACAGCTCGTCCGGGAGCTGGGTGTCGGCGTAGTCGGTGCCGAGGACGAGGACGACGTCGTAGTCCCGGGCGACCAGGTGGAAGCGGTCCACGAGGGCGGACACCAGCTCGTCCGTGCCCTGCTCGGCCTGGAGCGCGGAGGCCTCGTGGTAGTCCATGCCGTAGACGGTCGCCGGGTCCTGCGCCAGCCGGTAGCGTGCGCGCAGCAGCTCGAACAGGCGGTCGGGCCCGTCGTGGACGAGGGGACGGAACACCCCGACCCGGTCGACCTGCCGGGTCAGGAGCTCCATGACCCCCAGCTCGACGACCTGGCGGCCGTCGCCGCGGTCGATCCCGGTCACGTACACGCTGCGCGTCACGTGCGCACTCCCTCTCCGTCTCGTGGTCCGTCCCGGCGTTGGTCCCGGCGTCAGTCCCGGCGTCCGTCGCGGGGCCAGAAAAATCGCCCACCGAGGTGAGCCAGAACCCTCTTGACAGTACCCCTGAAGCTGGATAAGGCGCCCGTCAGTGCCATGTCGCAGGCGGGCCGGGACGGGAGCGGCAGTGCCTGTGGGGACATGAAACAATCGGACTGGCTCACCGGTACCCACAGCGAGCAGGAGACACAGCACGATGCGCATCGGAGTTCTCACCGCAGGCGGCGACTGCCCCGGCCTGAACGCCGTGATCCGGTCGGTCGTGCACCGAGCGGTCGCGCAGTACGGCGACGAGGTCATCGGTTTCGAAGACGGCTACCGGGGCCTGCTCGACCGCCACTACCGCACCCTCGACCTGGACGCCGTCAGCGGCATCCTGGCCCGCGGCGGCACCATCCTCGGCTCCTCCCGCCTCGAACGCGACCGGCTGCGCGAGGCCTGCGACGGCGCCGCCGACATGGTCGAGGAGTTCGGCATCGACGCGCTGATCCCGATCGGCGGCGAGGGCACGCTGACCGCGGCGCGCATGCTGTCCGACGCGGGGCTGCCGGTCGTCGGCGTCCCGAAGACGATCGACAACGACATCTCGTCGACGGACCGCACCTTCGGCTTCGACACGGCGGTCGGCGTCGCCACCGAGGCGATGGACCGGCTGAAGACCACCGCCGAGTCCCACCAGCGGGTGATGGTGGTGGAGGTCATGGGCCGGCACGCCGGCTGGATCGCCCTGGAGTCCGGCATGGCCGCCGGCGCCCACGGCATCTGCCTGCCCGAGCGCCCCTTCGACCCCGCCGACCTGGTCAAGATGGTCGAGGAGCGGTTCGCCCGCGGCAAGAAGTTCGCGGTCGTCTGCGTCGCCGAGGGCGCCCACCCCGCCGAGGGCTCCATGGACTACAGCAAGGGCGAGATCGACCAGTTCGGCCACGAGCGCTTCCAGGGCATCGGCACCGCCCTGGCGTACGAGCTGGAGCGCCGGCTCGGCAAGGAGGCCAAGCCGGTCATCCTCGGCCACATCCAGCGCGGCGGCGTCCCGACCGCGTACGACCGTGTCCTCGCCACCCGCTTCGGCTGGCACGCGGTGGAGGCCGCGCACCGCGGCGAGTTCGGCAAGATGACCGCGCTGCGCGGCACCGACATCGTGATGGTGCCGCTCGCGGAGGCGGTGACGGAGCTGAAGACGGTGCCGAAGGACCGCATGGACGAGGCGGAGTCGGTCTTCTAGGGGGTCGGGCTTCCAGGGGTCACTGCGCGACCAGCCACGACGGCGCCGCAGTCGGACGACGGCACAGCACGGCACATCCAGCGGAGCGCTCAGGCGGTCTGCCGCCGGACCGCCGTCCAGAAGTGCTCGACGATCCGCTCCACGAAGTCCTGCCCGCTGTCGCCGGCGCCCGCGTCGGCGCCGCCCCAGTCGCGCGCGGCCGCCATCAGCCCCTGGTACCCGCGGTGCAGCTCCTTCAGCGCCACCTCCAGCAGCCGCCGGTCCAGCGGCACCAGGCGGGCCACCGGCCGGACGTAGGCCTGCCAGCGGGTGGTGACGGCGTTGCGGAGCAGTTCGGCCAGCCTGGGGTCGCGTCCCGTCACGGTGACGAAGTCGGGCAGCGACAGTTCCAGCAGGTCGGCGAGGACGGCCGACTGCCGGTCCGTGCCGCGCCACTCGTCGTTCTCCTCCATGCGTAGGTACGCGAGGAACTCGAGGTTGACGGCGAGGGCCACGTCCTCGGCGGCCAGCCCCCGGGCGATCCGGTGCTCCCGCAGCGTCCGCGGCCTGCCGATGAGCTCGCCCGGCGAACACCACAGCACCGCCGCGAGCGCGGTGAGCTCGGTGTCGCTGGGCGAGGTGAGCCCGCGCTCCCAGGCGACGACGAGGTCGGGGGAGACGTACGGCAGCCCGTACGAGGCGCGCATGCCGTAGGCGACGTGCTCGGGTCCCATGCCGAGGGCGGTACGGAGTCGTCGGGCGGCGGGGGCGTCGAAGGGCGGTCCTGGCTGGTCCGGTCGAACGGAGGGCGGTCGGCGCACGCGCCCAAACTAGGCGGCGGGGGCAGGGCGTGACTACGGATTGTTCGGCCAGGATCACGGAGTGTAGGAAGGTGTGGTTCCGGCCGCTGACGGGGTGGCCGGAACCGTGCCTTCCGGGGGTGGGTGGCCGGAATGGCAAGGTGGAGCGGCATATGCGGATGAGGGGCGCGGGCCGGACGGCGAGGTGAGCGGGGCGAGGCGGGGGCGCGGGAGCGGTCCGGGGAGGGGAAAACGGCGGCTCGATCCGTACGCTGGCTCACCCCTTGACCGCTCCGCCCAGCGCGAATCCCCCGCCCAGCCGCCGGGCCACCGACACGTACAGCACGATCACCGGCGTCGAGTAGACGACGGAGAACGCGGCCAGCTGTCCGTACACCACCATCCCGCGATTGCCGAAGAACTCGTTGATGCTCACCGAGGCGGGCATCTGGTCGGGCGTCAGCAGCAGCATGAACGGGACGAAGAAGTTCCCCCACATCATCACGAAGGAGAAGACGGTCACCACCGCGACGCCGGGGCCCATCAGCGGCAGCACGATCCGCACCAGCGACTGGAGGGTCCCCGCCCCGTCCGTCCAGGCGGCCTCCTCCAACTCCTTGGGCACACCGTCCATGAAGTTCTTCATGAGCCAGATGGCGAACGGAAGTTGGGACGCCGCGAAGAACAGCACCGTCCCCCGCATCGTGTCGATCAGGTCCACTCGCACGAACAGCGCGTACACCGGAACCATGATCGCGGTGATCGGCAGGCTCGTCGCGAAGAGGATGGTGAGCAGGAAGGGCCGGTTCAGCCGCGACCGGAACCGCGACAGCGGATACGCCGCCAGCGCCGCGCACACCACGGTCAGCAGTGTTCCGCCACCGCACAGGATCAGGCTGTTGAGCAGGGGCGTGAACGTGATGTCCGGCTTCAGCACGGCGTCGAAGTTGTCCAGGGTCACGCCGTCCGGGGCTTTCACCCGGAGGTCCGCGTGGGCGTCCAGCGAGGACAGGACCACCCACGCCAGGGGGAGCGCGAAGGCGGAGGCGACGAGCAGCAGCCCCGCGTCCGCGGCCAGGCGGCGGGACGTACGCAGACGACGCGCCATCTCAGGTCTCCGCCCGCAGCAGACGCAGGTACACGACGGAGAACAGGGAGCCGACCACGAGCAGCAGAAGCGCCACCGCCGTGCCGTAGCCGATCATGCTCTTCTGGAACGCCTGCTCGTACATGAAGAGGGGAAGAGTCTGACTCCTGTCACCGGGCCCGCCTCTCGTCATCACCCAGATCAGCCCGAAGACCGACAGGGTCTGCAAGGTGTTGAGCATCAGGTTCGTGGCGATCGAGCGGCGGATCATCGGGAGGGTGATGTGCCACGTCCGGCGCCAGCCGCCCGCCCCGTCCACCTCGGCGGCCTCCTCGATCTCCGCCGGTATCTCGTCGAGCGCGGCGGAGTACACGAGCATCGAGAAGGCGGTGCCGCGCCACACGTTCGCGAACGACACCGCCAGGATCGGCAGCGTGAACAGCCAGTTCTGGCGCGGCAGATGGAGCCCGTCCAGGATGGCGTTCAGGGTGCCCTCCCGCCGGAAGAAGGCGTAGAGCAGGAAACCCGCGACCACCTCCGGCAGCACCCACGCCGTGATCACGACCCCGCCGGTGAGCGTACGGACGGGCTTCGACGCCCGCCGCATCATCCCGGCCAGCGCCAGGCCCAGGGTGTTCTGCCCGACGAGGGACGACAGGACCGTGAAGACGAGCGTCAGCCACACCGCGTTGCGGAAGGCCGCGTCCTGGAAGGCCGTACGGAAGTTGTCGAAGCCCACGAAGGAGGAGTGGGCCTGGCCGGTGAGCTGGAGGTCGGTGAAGGCGATGTAGACGCAGTAGGCGATGGGTCCGGCGAGGAAGAGGAGCAGGAGGACGACGGCGGGGGTGAGGGGGAGGGCGCGCAGCAGCGCCCTCCTGGAATGTCCCGGCGTCACTTCTGGACCACTTGGCCGTCGGTGACCTGCTTCAGTTCGTCGTCGTACGCGGCCGCCGCCTTGTCGACGGAGGCGTCACCGGTGGTCACGCTCTCCATCGCCTCCTGGATCGCGGTGGAGACCTTCGGGTAGGCGGGGTAGGCGGGCCGGTAGTGGGTGCTGGCGACCAGGTCGGTGAAGAACTTGATACCCGGCTGGGCGGTGGCGTACGAGGGGTCGCTCGCCACGTCCTTGCGTAGCGCGATACCGGAGTTGGCGATGTACCACTTCTGGGCGTTGGCCTTCGTCTGGAGCGTCCTGATGAAGTCGAAGGCCAGGCCGGGGTGGGCCGCCTTGGCCGGGATCGACCAGGTCCAGCCGCCGGACATGCTGACCTTGCCCGGGGCCTGGCCGTGCTGGGTGGGCATGGTGGCGAGGCCCAGCCGCTTCGACCAGTCGGGCCATGCGTGCCCGCTGCCGGGGAGCCAGTCCTGCGGGAGCCAGGAGCCGTCCAGGTCGATCCCGAGCTTGCCCTGGGGGAGGAGTTCACCGCGGACCGCGGTGCTGAAGTTGGGGTCGAGGGCGTCGGAGACGTCGGGGCCGAGCTTCTCCTTGTAGACGCTCTCGACGAAGGCGAGGGCGTCCTTGAACCCCTGGCTGCCGGCCACCCACTTCTTGGTGGCCTTGTCGTACAGCGGGTCCGTGCTGCCGTCGCCCGTGCCGTAGAGCAGCATCTCGAAGCCCTGCATGGTGGCGGCCTCGCCGGCGGGTTTGCCGGTGTAGACGTTGAGCGGGGTGACGCCGGGGACCTTCCGCTTGATGGTGCGGGCGGCGGCGAGGACGTCGTCCCAGGTCCTCGGCTGCCAGTCGGCGGGCAGACCCGCCTTGGCGAAGATGCCCTTGTCGAACCAGAGCCCCCGGGTGTCGGTGCCGTCCGGGACGCCGTACGTCTTCCCGTCCTCGCCCCTGGCCGCGGACTTCGCCGTGTCGATGAACTGGCCCCAGTCCTTCCACTTGGCGAGGTACGGGTCCAGGGGCTTCAAGTACCCGCTCGTGATGTCCGAGTTGATGAGGAAGGTGTCCTCGTAGACCAGGTCCGGGGCGGTCCTTGGGGAGCGGAGCATCTGCTGGAGCTTGGTGTAGTACTCCGAGTCCGGGGCCTTGATGGGGACGAGCTGGACCTTCTTGCCGGGGTACCGCTTCTCGAACTGCTTCTTGATGCCGACGAGGTAGGTGTCCATCACCTTGACGGAGTTGTCCGTCGACTGTTTGAAGGAGACCTTCAGCGTGTTGGGGTCGCTGCCGGAGCCGCCGCCGCAGGCGGTGAGGGCGGTCGCGGCGAGGGCGGCGGTGAGGAGGAGGGGTAAGGCGGCGGTGGGGCGCACGGGCATGACCTCCTGCGGACGCACTGCGTTGTGGCGCGGAGATTGCTGCCGTGTGAAGGTAAGAGGAATGGTCTAGTCAGGTCAATGGTCCCGGCAGCGGTGAGTGCCGTCGCGCGGGCTCACGGTCTGCGCTGCTCCACCCCGCTCACCCACCGGTAGACCAACTCCGGTCTGCCCACCTGCCCGTACACCGGCTTCCGCTCCGCCCGAGCCCCCTCCACCAGGTGCTCCAGATACCGCCGGGCGGTGATCCGGGAGATCCCCACGGCCTCCGCCACGCCCGCCGCCGTGAGCCCTTCGGGGGCCTCGCGCAGGGTGCCGGTCACCCGTTCCAGGGTCGGCCCGCTCAGCCCCTTCGGGAGGGCCGCGGGGCCCGGGGCGCGCAGGGCCCCCAGTGCCCGGTCCACCTCGTCCTGGCCGCTGGCCTCGCCGACCGCGGCGTGGAACTCGGCGTACCGGACCAGCCGGTCACGCAGTGTGGCGAAGGTGAACGGCTTCAGGACGTACTGGACGACCCCGAGCGAGACCCCCTCCCGCACCACCGCCAGGTCCCGTGCCGACGTCACCGCGATCACGTCCGCGTGATGCCCGGCCGCCCGCAGCGACCTGGCGAGCTGGAGCCCGTGCACATCCGGCAGGTGCAGGTCGAGCAACAGCAGGTCGACCGGCGTACGCTCCAGCACCCGCCGCGCCTCCGCCCCGGTGTGCGCCTTGCCGACGGCCGTGAAGCCCGGCACCCGGCCGACGTACATGACGTGCGCGTCCGCCGCCACGGGATCGTCCTCCACCACCAGCACGCGGATGTGCTGCTCGTTCGTCATACGTCGCCTCCAGACACCGGGGACGGCCCGACCGCCGTACGCAACGGCAGCCGTACCTCGAACTGGGCCCCGCCGCCGTCGGCCTCCGCCACGGACAGGGTGCCGTGCAGCCGGTGCACGGCCTGCCGCACCAGCGCCAGGCCGAGCCCGCGCCCGCCCGGCCCCGCCGGCTTGGTGGAGAACCCCCGCTGGAATACCAGGTCGGCCAGGGCGGGATCCACACCGGTCCCGGTGTCCGCGACCCGCAGCACCAGGGTCCGCGAGGGCTCGTCGGTGTCGCCCGTGCCGTCCGTGTCGTCGGTGGACGCCGTGACCGTCACCCGGGCCTTGGCGCTGCCCAGCGCCGCGTCCACCGCGTTGTCGATCAGGTTGCCGAGGATGGTCACCAGGTCCCGTGCCGAGAGGTCGTCCGGGAGCACCCCGTCGTCCAGTCGGCTCTCCGGCGACACCAGGAGCTCCACGCCCCGCTCGTTCGCCTGTGCCGTCTTGCCCAGCAGCAGCGCGGCCAGTACCGGCTCGCTCACCGCCGCCACCACCTGGTCGGTCAGCGCCTGCGCGAGCTCCAGCTCCGCCGTCGCGAAGTCGACCGCCTCCTCCGCGCGCCCCAGCTCGATCAGGGAGACCACCGTGTGGAGGCGGTTCGCGGCCTCGTGGGCCTGCGAGCGGAGCGCCTGCGTGAAACCGCGCTCGGAGTCCAGCTCGCCCATCAGCGACTGGAGCTCGGTCACGTCACGCAGGGTGACCACGGTGCCCCGGCGCTCCCCGCCCGACACCGGCGAGGTGTTCACCACCAGCACCCGGTCCGCCGTCAGGTGCACCTCGTCCACCCGCGGCTCCGACGCCAGCAGGGCGCCGGTCAGCGGCGCGGGCAGCCCGAGGTCGGCGACCGACCGGCCCACCACCTCGCCCTCCGGGCCCACCCCGAGCAGCTCCCGGCCGCCGTCGTTGATCAGCGCCACCCGGTACTGCCCGTCCAGCATCAGCAGCCCCTCCCGCACCGCGTGCAGCGCGGCCTGGTGGTAGTCGTGCACATGGCTGAGCTCCGTCGCGTTCATGCCGTGGGTGTGACGGCGCAGACGGGCGTTGACGACGTACGTGCCGACCGCGCCCAGCAGCAGGGCGCCGGCGGCCACGCCGAACAGGGCCGTGACCTGTTCCTGGACGCGGCGGCTGATCGCCTCGACCCGGATGCCGGCGCTGACCAGGCCGATGACGTGGTTGTTCTCCTCGATCGGCGTCACCGTGCGGACGGAGGCGCCCAGGGTGCCGGTGTAGGTCTCGGAGTGGGTGCGGCCGTGCTGGGCGTCCTCGATGTGGCCGAGATAGCGCTTGCCGATCTGGTTGTGGTCGGGGTGAGTCCAGCGGATCCCGTCCGGGGTCATGATCGTGACGAAGTCGACCCCGGCGTCGCGCATGACCTGGAGGGCGTACGGCTGGAGGTGCGCCGACGGGTCCGGCGTGTGGATCGCGGCCCGTACGGACGGGGCGTCCGCGATCGAACGGGCCACGGCCGTCGCCTGGCGGGTCGCCGCCTCCTCGGCCTGCCGCTGGTCGCTGACGTAGGTGAACAGCGCGTATCCGGCCACGACCACCGCTATGAGCACGGCCTGCATGGCGAACAGCTGGCCGGCCAGGCTGCGGGGCCTGGGGATGGCTGGAACTCGCATGTCGTCAGTCTGCCTCTGAGCCAAGTGTGAACTAAATGAACGGAAGGGTGACCGCCCTCACAGGGCGGGAGATAGTCACTGGCATTCCCCTGTAACGCCCGGACGTGAGCCGCACGCCGGTGTTAGCCGACGAAGACGTCAAGGAGGGCAGCCGTGGCCGCCAGCACTCCCGATACGGCACCTGCCGCACCCGCCGCGAAGCGGGACCGCACCCATTACCTGTACATAGCCGTGATCGTCGCGGTGGCGCTCGGCATCGCGGTGGGTCTGATCTGGCCCGACGCGGGGGTCGAACTCAAGCCACTGGGCACGGGCTTCGTGAACCTGATCAAGATGATGATCTCGCCGATCATCTTCTGCACCATCGTGCTCGGGATCGGCTCGGTCCGGAAGGCCGCCAAGGTCGGCGCCGTCGGCGGTATCGCGCTCGGCTACTTCCTGGTGATGTCGCTGGTCGCGCTGGCCATCGGTCTCGTCGTGGGCAACGTGCTGCACCCGGGCGACGGGCTGCACATCACCAACGCCATCAAGGCGACCGGGCACGACCAGGTGTCCCCCGACGCGCTGCCGCCGGTCGACTTCGTGCTCTCGATCATCCCGGTGACCTTCGTCTCCGCCTTCACCGAGGGCCAGGTGCTCCAGACCCTGCTGGTCGCGCTGCTCGCCGGTTTCGCGCTCCAGGCGATGGGCCCGGTCGGGCAGCCGGTGCTGCGCGGCATCGAGCACATCCAGCGGCTCGTCTTCCGCATCCTCGCCATGGTGATGTGGGCCGCCCCGATCGGTGCCTTCGGTGCCATCGCCGCGGTGGTCGGCTCGGCCGGTGTGGACGCGCTGAAGAGCCTCGCCGTGCTGATGCTCGGCTTCTACGTGACCTGTGTCCTGTTCGTCTTCGTCGTGCTCGGTGCGCTGCTGCGGGTCATCACCGGCCTGAACATCTTCTCGCTGTTCAAGTACCTGGGCCGGGAGTTCCTGCTGATCCTGTCCACCTCCTCCTCCGAGTCCGCGCTGCCGCGGCTGATCGCGAAGATGGAGCACCTGGGCGTCAGCAAGCCGGTGGTCGGCATCACCGTCCCGACCGGCTACTCCTTCAACCTCGACGGCACGATGATCTACATGACCATGGCGTCGCTCTACATCGCGGACGCCCTGGGCACGCCGATGTCCGTCGGCGAGCAGATCCCGCTGCTGCTGTTCCTGCTGCTCGCCTCCAAGGGCGCGGCTGGCGTCAGCGGCGCCGGTCTGGCCACGCTGGCCGGCGGTCTCCAGTCGCACAAGCCCGCGCTGGTCGACGGCGTCGGCCTGATCGTCGGCATCGACCGCTTCATGAGCGAGGCCCGCGCCCTGACGAACTTCGCGGGCAACGCCGTCGCCACCGTGCTGATCGGCACCTGGACGAAGGAGATCGACCGGGACCGCGTCCAGCGGGTGCTCGCCGGTGAGCTGCCCTTCGACGAGACCACGCTGCTCGACGAGAACGCGTCCGCTGGTTCTGCGGAGGTGCCTGAGCCGCGCCGGGGTGATGACAAGGAGCTCGCCAAGGCGTAGCTGTTTCGCCGGGAGCGCCGTTGGGCCGTGTGTCGTGCGGCGTCACCAGGCCGGGTGTGGCTGGTCGCGCCCGCGCGGCGGAGCCGCATGTCGACACAGCCCCGCGCCCCTGGCGGGGCTGCGCCTCCGCCCCCGTACCCCGGGCGCCCGGCCCCGCCTGAACCCGGGCCGGGCGCCTGGACCAACCGTCTCCGGGCGGCTGAGACTCCCCCGTAAGCTCAGCCGCCCGGAGACCTTTTTCTGTGAATTCTTCGCGATCTACTCGCTCAGCTTCGCCACCAGCGCGGTGGCGGTGGAGGCGGGCACGCCCGCCGCGTTCAGGACACTGACCGCGGCGGAGCGGCCCGCCTCCTGTGCTGTCAGCAGGCCGTCGTTGACCGCCTCGGTCACCGCGAACAGCATCTGTTCGTGCACGTACGCCAGCGCCACCGCGGGCAGCGGTGAGCTGAAGGTGCCCTCGTCCAGTCCGCGCTGGAGCAGTTCGGCACAGGACTCGCGGACCGGGGCGAGGCGGTCGCGGATGCCCTGCACGGTGACCGTGCGCTGGGCCAGCGCGACCAGCAGGCGGTAGCGGTCGGCGATCTCCCAGACGGCGAGCACGGAGCGGGCCACCGCCTCCGCCGGGTCGTCGACCCCCTCCCGGCCCGCCGCGTGGGCGGCGGCCAGCGACTCCACCGCGCCGTCGACGAGCGTGCCGATCAGCGCCTCGCGGCTCGGGAAGTGCCCGTACACCGTCCGCCGTACGACCCCCGCGGCGCGCGCGATCTGGTCCATGGAGGCGTCGGGGTCGCGCAGCAGCTCGGCGAGGGCGACGTCGAGGATGCGGCGCCGGTTGGCGTCGGCGCGGCTGGTGTTACCCGTGGTCATGGCAGCCATTCTGCCCTCCCTCAACAGAGTTGCACAGTGTTGTGCAACGGCGTACATTGCACATGGTTGTGCAATTGCACGCCACTGTGCAATCCCCGTGCTGCGAGGAAGGCGACCCCTGCCCATGCGACTCGTCATGACCGAACCGGTCGAAAGGATGGACCGGCCCTACGCCCGGCGCTGGTGGGCACTGCTCGTGCTCTGCCTGAGCCTGCTGGTCATCGTGATGGCCAACACCGCCCTCACGGTCGCGGCACCGGACATGACCAGCGACCTCGGCCTGTCCGGCGCCGACCTGCAATGGGTGATCGACGGCTACACCGTCCCCTACGCCGCGCTGATGCTGCTGCTCGGCGCGATCGGCGACAAGTACAGCCGCCGGGGCGCGCTCCTCCTCGGCCTCGTCGTGTTCGGCGGCGGCGCCGTCTCCGGCTACCTCGCCGACAGCGCCACGGCCGTCATCACCGCCCGTGCCGTGATGGGCGTCGGCGCCGCGCTGATCATGCCCGCCACCCTCTCCCTGCTCGCCGCCACCTTCCCGCGCGCCGAACGGGCCAAGGCCATCACCCTGTGGACCGCGACGGCCGGGCTCGCCATCGCCGCCGGGCCGGTGGTCGCGGGTGCGCTGCTGAAGGACCACGGCTGGTCCTCCACGTTCCTGATCAACGTGCCCATCGCCGCCGTCGCGATCGTCGGCGCCCTCGTCCTCGTACCGCCGTCCAAGGCCGGCCACCACGACCGGATCGACTACGTCGGCGGACTGCTGTCGGTGATCTGGACCGGCTCGCTGATCTACATGATCATCGAGGGTCCGCACTTCGGCTGGGGCGTCAAGGCGGTGACGGCCGCGGTGGTCGCCGGCGTGGGCCTGCTCGCCTTCGTCGCCTGGGAGCTGCGCCACCCCCGCCCGATCCTCGACGTACGCCGCTTCGCGCACCGCCGGTTCGCGGGCTCCAACCTCGCCGTGGCCCTGTTCTTCCTGGCCGTCTTCGGCGCCTTCTACTACCTCACCCAGCACCTCCAGTTCGTCCTCGGCTACGACGCCCTCGGCACCGGCGTACGCATGCTGCCGCTCGCCGGCGCCGTGTTCGCCGGCTCGGCGCTCACCGGCTGGCTGACCCCGCGCGTCGGCATGAAGTGGACGGTCACCGCGGGCATGGTCGGCGGCACCACCGCCCTGGCCCTGCTGACGCAGGTGGACGCGTCCTCGGCGTACGGTGACCTCGTCGCACCCCTGATCATCCTCGGCCTGGCCATCGGCCTCGCCCTCTCGCCCTGCACCGACGCGATCATGGGTGCCTTCCCGGAGTCGGAACTGGGCGTCGGCGGCGCGGTGAACGACACCTCGCTCGAACTCGGCGGCTCGCTCGGCATCGCGATCCTCGGCTCGCTGCTGTCCACGTCGTACGGCGACCACCTCACCGACGCCACAGCCGGAAGCAGGCTCCCGGCGAGCGCCCTGGACACCGCCCGGGACTCGGTCGGCGCCGGCTACGCGGTCGCCCAGGGCATCGGGGACAAGGCCCGGCAGGCCGCGGCACAGGCCGCGCAGGCCGGCGACCCGCAGCAGGCCGCCCAGCTCAAGCAGCAGGCCGCCCAGCTCGCCGCCGGCGCACGGCAGATGAGCGACGCGGTCGGGTCCTCCTTCTCCCACGCAGTCGCCCACACCAGCCTGGTCGGCGCGGTGATCCTGGGCGTCGGCACGCTGCTGGTGGCGGTGCTCCTGCCGCGCCGGCAGACCCCGGCGGTGACGGAGGAACCCGAGCGGGAGAAGGAGCTGGTGGGCGAAGCGGCGCGCTGACCGGACCCTCCCGGCAGCCTGTCGGCCGCATCCACTAACGTGCCGTTTCCGGACCGACCGGAGCGGCACGTTCGTGTGTTCGCCGGTAGTGCAAGTACGTATGGAGGCACGGGGGAATGAAGATCGACTGGGACCGGCGGACCTGCGCCCGCAAGGGCCATGTGACGTACGCGCCGGACGACCCGCGGCTGCGGGTGCGGCTGCACGCCCAGACCGCGCTCGGGGACGTCTGGCGCTGCCTGCGCTGCGGCGACTTCGTGCTCGGCGAGCCGCACGGCACGGGACCGGCCGCCGACGCCCCGCTGGTACCGCGCGGAAAGGTCCTGCGGGACCTGTTCATCCTCCGCTTCCTGGCGATCGAGCGGGCCGTACGCGGGGTGTTCATCGTGCTGGTCGCGGTGGCGGTGTGGAAGTTCAGCAACAGCCAGGACTCGGTACGCCGGCTCTTCAACGAGAACCTGAACGTCTTCCGCCCGGTCTTCCGGCACTTCCACTACGACCTCGACCACTCCCCGGTCGTCGGCTCCATCCAGAAGGCCTTCGGCTACAAGCACTCCACGCTGCTCCTGGTCGCGGCCCTGCTGCTGGCCTACGCCCTGATCGAACTCGTCGAGGCGGTCGGCCTCTGGTACGCCAAGCGCTGGGCGGAGTACCTCACGGTGGTCGCCACGGCCGCCTTCCTCCCTCTGGAGATCTACGAACTCACCGAGAAGGTCAGCTACCTGAAGATCGCCACGCTGGTCCTCAACATCCTCGCCGTCCTCTACATCGCCCTCGCCAAGCGCCTGTTCGGCCTCCGCGGCGGCCGGAAGGCATTCGACGAGGAACGGCACAGCGCCTCGCTGATGGAGGTGGAGGAGTCGGCGGGCCTCGCGGTCTAGAACGCCTCGGCCCCGTCCAGCCGTGCCAGCTCCTCGCCGCTGAGGACCAGGTCGGCCGCGGCGGCCGAGTCCCGGATCGTCTCCGGGCGGCTCGCGCCCGGGATCGGCAGCATCACCGGGGACCTCGCCAGCAGCCACGCCAGAGCGATCCGCTGGGGACTCACCCCGCGCTCCCGGGCCACGGCGTGGAAGGCGGCGAAGCGGTCGGTGGCCGCCGGCTCCGACGCTCCGTCCAGGACACTGCGGGAGATCCCGCCGAGCGGGCTCCAGGGGAGGAACGCCAGGCCCAGTTCGGAGCAGAGCCGGAGTTCCGGCTCGCTGTCCCGGACGGCGGGGGAGTAGCGGTTCTGGACCGAGACCAGCCGGTCACCGAGGATCGCGTGGGCCGTGCGGATCTGCCGCACATCCGTGTTCGAGATCCCGGCCAGGCGGATCTTGCCCTCGTCGAGCAGCTCCCGCAGGGCGCCCACCGAGTCCTCGAAGGGCACCGCCGGGTCCGGCTTGTGGAGCTGGTAGAGGCCGATCGCCTCGACGCCCAGCCGCTTCAGCGAGGCCTCGGCGGCCGCCTTCAGGTGCCGCGGGTCGCCGGTCACCGTCCAGCTGCCGTCGGCGGGTCTGCCGCGGCCGCCCTTCGTGGTGACCAGGACGCCGTCGGTGTCCCCGCCGTACGTGGCGAGGGCGCGGGCGAGGAGGAGCTCGTTGTGGCCGGGGTCCTCGCCGGGCAGGTGGTAGGAGTCGGCCGTGTCCAGCAGCGTCACGCCCGCGTCCAGCGCGGCGTGCACCGTGGCGAGCGCGCGGGCCTCGTCCGGACGGCCCTCGACGGACAACGGCATCGCGCCCAGGCCGATGGCGCTCACGGTCACGGCGCCGAGAAGACGCGACTTCATGTCAGGCATCCCTTCCGAGGGTCTCGGCCACGGCTTTCGGGAGCCAGTCCCGGGCGTCGCCGAAGGTGAAACCGAGCCGGGTGGCCCGGGAGTTGTCCATGCCGTAGGAGCGGGAGAAGGAGAGCGGGGAGACCTCCCCGCCTGCCTCGGCGGTACGGAAGACCGTCCGGCCGCCGGGCACGTGCGCGGCCACCGCCGTGCACAGCTCCTGGGTGCTCAGCAGCCCGTGCGAGGCCGCGTTCACCGGCCCGGTGAAGTCCTCGCCCACCGTCCAGAACAGGAAGTCGGCGATCTCCTCCACGTGGATGTACGTGGCCGGCCGGCTGACCGGCGGTACGGGAACGGGGGCGCCGGTGCGGATCCGCTCGGCGTAGTACGCCGTTCGCCCGGTGAAGTCGTCGTCCCCGCCCAGGACGTGGGCGACCCGCACGGACACGTACGGGAAGTCACCACCGGCCGCGAACACCGCCTCCGCCTGCCGCTTGCCCTCGCCGTAGTGGGCGCCGAGGAACTCCGGGTCCGACCAGGGCAGTTCCAGGTCGACGGCCACCGTGCGCGGATCGACCGCGGTCTCCGGCACCGGCGTCGCGGAGTCCTCCCGCTCGTACACCTCGACCGTCGACGTCATCACGTAGCGGCGGGTGCGCCCCGCGAAGACCCGGCGGGCGATCGCCGCCTGCCGCGGGGTGTAGCAGACCTGGTCCACCACCACGTCGAAGGTGCGCCCGCCGAGCACCTCGGCCAGCGCCACTTCGTCGTCCCGGTCGGCGGACAGGTGCACCGCGCCCGGCGGCGGCGCCGAGGAACCGCGATTGAGGACGGTCACCCGGTCCCCGGCGGCCAGCAGCCGCGCGATCAGCCGCTTGCCGAAATAGCGGCTGCCGCCGATCACCAGCACGTCCCGTATCTCTCCGACGTCTTCCATGGACCATAATTTTCCTGGCCCGTACGTGAGTTCTGAAGGGGAAGACGTGGGAGATCCCAGCACCGCACCGAAGGAACAACGGCATCTGCGTGCTGTCGCCCACGAAACGCCGGTGGTCTTCGACGCGGTGGACCGGCAGGTCCTCCAGCTCCTGCAGACCGACGGACGGATCAAGCTGAGTGAGCTGGGGCGGCGGGTCAGCCTCAGCCCGGCGGCGGTGGCCGAGCGGGTGCGACGGCTGGAGGCGGCGGGCGTGGTCGCCGGGTACGGCGCCCGGGTCACCGCCGCCCGCCTCGGTTACGGCATCCAGGCCTTCGTCCGGGTCAACCCGCACGGCGGCTACACCCTCAAGCATCCCCGCACCGTGGAACTGCTCGACCGGCCGGAGATCACCGAGGCGCACCACGTCGTCGGTGAGGACTGCTGGATCCTCAAGGTCGCCGTCACCGACACCGTCCACCTGGAGGAGATCCTCGCGCAGACCTCGGCACTCGGGCGCACGACGACGTCGATCGTGCTGTCCTCCCCGGTGCGGCACAAGCCGCTGCTGCCGCCCCAGTGAGGGGCTTGCGTTGACGTCGGCGTCAAGGCCTACGGTCGCGGGTATGCGAATCGGCGAACTGGCCGCACGGGCCGGGACCACCACGCGCACGCTGCGGTACTACGAGTCGCGCGGGCTGCTGCCCGCGCGTCGTGACGACCTCGGGCACCGCACCTACGACGAGCACGACCTGCGGCTGCTCACGCAGATCCGGACGCTCCAGGACTTCGGGTTCGACCTGGAGGAGACACGCCCGTTCGTGGAGTGCCTCAGGGCCGGTCACCCGGAGGGCGACTCGTGCCCGGCGTCGCTGGCGGTCTACCGGCGCAAGCTGG
Organism: Streptomyces sp. NPDC001480; assembly: GCF_042894725.1. NCBI lineage: Bacteria > Bacillati > Actinomycetota > Actinomycetes > Kitasatosporales > Streptomycetaceae > Streptomyces > Streptomyces sp. NPDC001480. The sequence continues at coordinate 381,276 of NZ_JBIAVX010000011.1, forward strand.
CCGAGCTCGACGAGCTCATCGGCGAGCTGACAGCGGTCCGGGCGAAGGTCGCCGGGCAGCTGAGGCGGGCCGAGCAGGCCATGGGCGAGCTGGCCGCCGAGGCGCTGGTTCCGGGGGGTCCGGAACCCGGGTGCGAACTGGGAGGGCGGATACGGTGACCAAGGTGAGCGGCCTGGACGAGGTGACGGACGCGGATTTCGAGGCGGAGGTGATCGGCGCCGAACTTCCCGTGCTCGTGCAGTTCACGGCCGACTGGTGCGGGCCGTGCCGGCAGCTGGCGCCGGTGCTGAAGGACATCGCGTTCGAGGAGGGTGACCGGCTGAGGGTCGTCCAGCTGGACGTCGACCGGAATCCGCAGACCACGATCGCGTACGGCGTGCTGTCGACACCGACCCTGATGGTCTTCCGGGGCGGCGAGCCGGTGAAGTCGATGGTGGGCGCGCGGCCGAAGCGCAGGCTCCTGGACGAGCTGTCCGACGTGCTGTAACCCCGGCCCGGCCCACGAAGAAATCCCCCGAGCAATTGCGCTCGGGGGATTTCTCTGCGTATATTCAATGGTTCGCGACTTCAGTGGAACGAGATCGCGGAGAAGTTCAGTGAGCACAGTATATCCGGGCGGGAGTGGAATTGTCAAACACCGAATTTCCGGACGATGAATTGCGTCATGAGCAGGAATTCATCGACGGACTGTACGCGCGCGTGGACGCCCTTCGCGGCGACACGGAGGACTCCGTCACGGACGCCCTCGCCCAGGGTGACAAGCCAATGCAGGCCCGGCTGGAGCGGGACATCCTGGTCGCCGAGCGCTCGGGGCTGCTCGCCGGGCTGAACGCGGTGGACGGCTCGCTCTGCTTCGGCCGCATCGACCTGACCTCCGGGGTCAAGCACCACATCGGCCGGATCGGGCTGCGCCGGGACGACGCCGAGCGCACCCCCGTCCTCATCGACTGGCGGGCCGACGTCGCCCGTCCGTTCTACCTGGCCACCGGCCACACCCCGATGGGTCTGCGCCGGCGCCGGCACATCGCCACCGACGGGCGCCGCGTCACCCACCTGCACGACGAGATCCTCGACCTCGGGGACCGGGAGAGGACCGGGCACGAGGACCCGACCGGCGACGCCGTGCTGCTGGCCGCGCTGAACTCCGCCCGCACCGGCCGCATGAGCGACATCGTGCAGACCATCCAGGCCGAGCAGGACGAGATCATCCGGGCCCCGCACCGCGGGGTGCTGGTGGTCGAGGGCGGCCCCGGCACCGGCAAGACGGCCGTCGCCCTGCACCGGGCCGCCTACCTCCTCTACGAGTACCGGGAGCTGCTGGCCCGGCGCGCCGTCCTGATCGTCGGCCCCAACCCCGCCTTCCTCGGCTACATCGGCGAGGTGCTGCCCTCCCTCGGCGAGACCGGCGTACTCCTGGCGACGGTCGGCGAACTGTTCCCCGGTGTGAAGGCGACGGCGACCGACACGCCCGAGGCGGCCGCCGTGAAGGGCCGCGCCGACATGGCCGACGTGCTCGCCGCCGTCGTACGCGACCGGCAGGCGCTGCCCGATCCGGTGATCGCCATCGAGCACGACCGCGAGGTGCTGATGCTCGACGACGGCCTGGTGAACGTCGCCCGCGAACGCACCCGAGCCGCCAAGCTGCCGCACAACGCGGCCCGCGAGCACTTCGAGGGGCACATTCTCAACGCGCTCACCGAGCTGTACGCCGAGCGCGTGGGCACCGACCCGTACGACGGCAGCAGCCTGCTGGACGCCTCCGACATCACCCAGATCCGCGACGAGCTCGCCGAGAACCCCGAGGTCTGGTCCGCCATCGACCAGCTGTGGCCGCGGCTGGCCCCGCGCCGGCTGGTCGCCGACTTCCTCGCCGAGCCCGACGGATACGTGTCCGAGGCCGACGCCGACGCCATCCGGCGCCCGGTGACCCGGGCCTGGACGGTGGCGGACGTACCGCTTCTCGACGAGGCGGCCGAACTCCTCGGCGAGGACGACCGGACGGCCAGGGCCCGCGCCGAGCGCGAGCGGGAGACCCAGATCGCCTACGCGCAGGGCGTACTGGACGTCTCCTACGCCTCCCGGACGTACGAGTTCGAGGACAAGGAGGACAGCGACCCGGAGTCCTCGGAGGTGCTGTCCGCGCACGACATCATCGACGCCGAGCGGTTCGCCGAGCGGCACGAGGAGACGGACTTCCGCAGCGCCGCCGAGCGCGCGGCGGCCGACCGGACCTGGGCGTTCGGGCACATCATCGTCGACGAGGCGCAGGAGTTGTCACCGATGGCGTGGCGGCTGCTGATGCGGCGCAGCCCGACCCGCTCGATGACGCTCGTCGGCGACCCGGCGCAGACCGCGGAGGAGGCCGGCGTCGGCTCCTGGGCCGACATCCTCCAGCCGTACGTCGAGGACCGCTGGGAGCACACCCGCCTCGGCGTCAACTACCGCACCCCGTCCGAGATCATGGACCTGGCCGCGGCCGTGGTCCGCGCCGAGAACCCGGACTTCACCCCGCCGAGCTCCGTCCGCTCGACCGGGGAACGGCCCTGGGTGCGGCACGTGACGGACGACCTTCCCGCCGCCGTGGAGAAGGCGGTCCTGGAACTGACCCCCACGGAGGGCCGGCTGGCGGTGATCGCCCCCCACGACCTCCACCGCCGTCTCGCGGCACGGCTCGACGGCGTCACGGCGGGCGCGGAGCCCGACCTGACGCGGACCGTCGTCCTGCTGGACCCGCGCCAGGCGAAGGGCCTCGAATTCGACTCCGTCCTGGTGGTCGAGCCGAACCGCTACGGCACCAGCGACCTCTACGTCGCCCTCACCCGGGCCACCCAGCGACTCGGGGTGCTGCACACGGGCGACCTGCCCGAGGGGCTCAAGCAGGCCGCAGCCACACCGTAGCCAGCGGTGGCAGGGTCAGCCGGATGCTCGTGGGGCGGCCGTGCCAGGCGGTCGCCTCCGGCTTGACCGGATCGGGGTTGGTGACGTCACCGCCGCCGTAGCGGGCCGCGTCGGTGTTGAGGACCTCGTGCCAGGCGGGGATGTCGTCGGGGACGCCGAGGCGGTAGTCGTGACGGACGACGGGGGCGAAGTGCGACACCGCCAGCAGCGGAGTGCCCTCGGCGTCGTACCGGAGGAAGGCCACGACGTTGTCGTCGGCCGCGTCCCCGACGACCCACTGGAAGCCCGCCGGATCGGTGTCCAGCTGCCACAGGGCGGGGGCCTGGCGGTACACCGCGTTGAGGTCGCGGACCAGGTCACGCACGCCCCGGTGGTCGGACTCGGCCCCGTAGGCCGGGTCGAGCAGCCACCAGTCGGGGCCGTGCGCCTCGGACCACTCGGCGCCCTGGGCGAACTCCTGGCCCATGAAGAGGAGTTGCTTGCCCGGGTGCGCCCACATGAAGCCCAGGTAGGAGCGGTGGCCCGCGCGCTGCTGCCACCAGTCGCCCGGCATCTTCGACACCAGCGACCGCTTGCCGTGCACCACCTCGTCGTGGGAGATGGGCAGGACGTAGTTCTCACTGTAGGCGTACACCATCGAGAAGGTCATCTCGTGGTGGTGGTACTTGCGGTGCACCGGCTCGTGGCTCATGTACTCCAGGGAGTCGTGCATCCAGCCCATGTTCCACTTCAGCCCGAACCCGAGCCCGCCGAAGCCGCTCGGGCCCCCCAGGTGCGTGGGCCGCGTGACACCGTCCCAGGCGGTCGACTCCTCGGCGACGGTCACCACGCCCGGGCAGCGCCGGTACACGGTGGCGTTCATCTCCTGGAGGAAGGCCACCGCGTCCAGGTTCTCCCGGCCGCCGTGCTCGTTCGGCGTCCACTGGCCCGGTTCGCGCGAGTAGTCGAGGTAGAGCATGGAGGCGACGGCGTCCACGCGCAGGCCGTCGATGTGGAACTCCTCGCACCAGTACACGGCGTTGGCGACCAGGAAGTTGCGCACCTCGCGGCGGCCGAAGTCGAACTCCAGCGTGCCCCAGTCGGGATGCGCGGCACGCAGCGGGTCGGAGTGCTCGTACAGCGGCCGGCCGTCGAACTCCGCCAGCGCCCAGTCGTCGCGCGGGAAGTGCGCGGGCACCCAGTCCATGATCACGCCGATCCCCGCCTGGTGCAGCCTGTCCACCAGGTACTTGAAGTCGTCGGGGGTGCCCAGCCGGGCCGTGGGCGCGTAGAAGCCGGTGACCTGGTAGCCCCAGGAGCCGCCGAAGGGATGCTCGGCGACCGGCATCAGCTCGACATGGGTGAACCCCAGGTCCTTGACGTAGGCGGGGAGCTGTTCGGCGAGCTGCCGGTAGGTGAGACCGGGCCGCCACGACGGCAGGTGGACCTCGTACACCGAGAACGGCGCCTCGTGCACCGGCCTTTCCGCACGGCGGGCCAGCCACTCCTCGTCGCCCCACTCGTGGCGCGAGGCCGTCACGATGGACGATGTGGCGGGCGGCACCTCGGTGCGCCGGGCCATCGGGTCGGCGCGCAGGGTACGCGAGCCGTCCGGGCGGGTGATCTCGAACTTGTACAGCTCACCCTCGCCGAGGTCCGGCACGAACAGCTCCCACACCCCGGAGGAGCCGAGCGAGCGCATCGGATGGCCGGTGCCGTCGAAGAAGTTGAAGCTCCCCGCCACCCGCACGCCCCGCGCGTTCGGCGCCCACACCGCGAACCGGGTGCCCGTCACCCCCTGGTGGGTCGTGGGGTGCGCGCCGAGCGCCTGCCACAGCTGCTCGTGCCGGCCCTCCCCGATCAGATGCAGGTCCAGGTCGCCGAGCGTGGGCAGGAAGCCGTAGGCGTCCGCCGTCTCGTGGACGTTCCCCTCGTACGACACCAGCAGCCGGTACGCCGGGACCTCGCGCAGCGGGAGCAGCCCGGAGAAGAAGCCGTCGCCGTCGTCGTGCAGTTCGGCCCGCAGCTCGCCGGAGACGACGGTGACCGCACGCGCGTACGGGCGGAAGGCCCGGAAGGCGATCCCGCCGGGCACCGGGTGGGCGCCCAGCACCGCGTGCGGGTCGTGGTGGGTGCCGTGCAGCAGCCGTTCGCGGTCACCGGCGTCGACGGCGGGGGAGACGGCGACCTCCACCTCGGGCGCGGGCGCGGGCGCGGGGGCCGGCACGGGAGCGGGCGCGGTCCCGGTCTCGATCTCCGGCGGCCTGGCCTGCGCGGGCGCCTTCTGCTTGCCGGACTTGCTCTGCCCGGACTTGTTCTTGGCGGACTTGTGCTTCTCGGACGCTGACTTCTTGGACGTCACGGACGCGTCTCCTGGGCGAGGGGCAGGTCAGGTCAGGTCGGACGTGGCGAGGCGGTGGACCGCCGAGAGGGGTACGGGGAGCCAGTCGGGTCGGTGCCGGGCCTCGTAGACGACCTCGTAGATCGCCTTGTCCGTCTCGTAGGCGCGCAGCAGTACGGGATCGGTGCGCGGGTCGGTGCCCGCGACCTCGGTGTAACCGGAACAGTAGGCGGCCCGGCAGGCCGTCGCCCAGTCCGGAGCCGCAGGACCGACGGAATGAGCCGCGTAGTCGAAGGAGCGGAGCATTCCGGCGATGTCCCGCACGGACGGTTGCGGCATGCGCCGCTCGGCCAGCGGCCGGGCCGGTTCGCCCTCGAAGTCGATCAGCGACCACTGCCCGGACGGCGAGCGCAGGCACTGGCCGAGGTGCAGGTCGCCGTGGATGCGCTGGGCGGTCCAGGTACGGCCCTCGGCGGCCAGGTCGGCCAGCGCCTCGAAGGCCGAGCGCAGCCCGGTCTCGTACGGCCCGAGCGCGGGCACCGCCTGCACGGCGGCTGTCAGCCGCGCCACCATGCCGTCGACGAGGACCCGCAGCTGGCTGTGGCCCAGGGTGACGGTGGGCAGGGCCCGGGCGAGCGCGGTGTGCACCTCGGCGGTGGCCCGGCCCAGCGCCCTCGCTTCGGCGGTGAAGTCCTCGCCCTTGGCGAGCTCGCGCAGCGCCAGCTCCCAGCCGTCGCTCGCGCCCCGCACGAACGGCTGGAGCACGCCCAGCACATAGGAGTCGGCGTCGCCGTCCAGCTCGGCGTGCAGCCATGCCGTCGGCGCGGGCACCCGGGCGCAGCCCTCCCGGGCCAGCGCGAGGGGGATCTCCAGGTCGGGGTTGACCCCGGGCACCACCCGGCGCAGCAGCTTGAGAATGAACGTATCTCCGTAGACCACCGAGGTGTTGGACTGCTCGGCGGTCATCAGCCGGGCCACGAGTCCTTCGCGGATCTCCTGGCGCCGGTCCCGGTCGAAGCGCAGCCCGCCGATGCGGGCCTGGGAGCGCAGGGCCTCCAGGAGCACCTCGGCGGGCCGGGTGTCGTACAGGGCGTCGTACACCGTGCGTCCGGCGAGCGGGCCCTCCGCCACGTGTCCGATCAGCGCGGGCGCCAGCCGGGGCGGCAGCGCCTCGCGCACGCCTATGAGGAGCTGGTAGCAGTCGCCGGGGCGGGGCGGGGAGCCCAGCGCGGCCGGCTGGTGGGCCTGGACCAGCAGGTGGTACAGGCCGAGCCGGGCGTCGCCGGGCAGCAGCTCGGTGGCCGCGACCGGTGTGAAACCGGTGACCGGGCGTCCCTTGCCCGCGAACCAGCGCTGCCTCGGCAGCCACTCGCGCAGCAGTGGATCGAGCGACGCGAGGATCTGGCCGGGACTTGTGGTGGTGCCGGAGGGGGTGACCGTTTCCGCCATGGCGTCACGTCCTTTCCCCGTCGTCGGGTCGTCGGGGTGGTTACTTCTGCGTGCCCCGGGTGGGGCGGCGGAAACCGCCCCACCCGGGCTTCTATGAGCCTTCCTTACGGAGGCGGAACCAGTAGAAACCGTGGCCCGCGAGGGTCAGCAGATACGGCAGTTCACCGATCGCCGGGAAGCGGACACCGCCGAACAGTTCGACGGGGTGCCGTCCGTTGAACCGGCTGAGGTCCAGCTCGGTGGGCTGGGCGAAGCGGGAGAAGTTGTGTACGCAGAGGACCAGATCGTCCTCGTACTCCCTGAGGAAGGCGAGGACGGCCGGGTTGGAGGAGGGCAGTTCGGTGTAGGACCCCAGTCCGAAGGCCGGATTCTGCTTGCGGATCTCGATCATGCGGCGGGTCCAGTGCAGCAGGGAGGACGGCGAGGCCATGGAGGCCTCGACGTTGGTGACCTGGTAACCGTGGACGGGATCCATGATCGTCGGCAGGAACAGCCGACCGGGGTCACACGAGGAGAAGCCCGCGTTGCGGTCGGGGGTCCACTGCATGGGGGTGCGCACGGCGTCGCGGTCGCCGAGCCAGATGTTGTCGCCCATGCCGATCTCGTCGCCGTAGTA